>NZ_SPMY01000046.1 GCF_012939955.1 Candidatus Accumulibacter phosphatis | reverse complement strand
GATGAGCGAATGATCTGGCCTTGCTTCGTGCGTGCGCAGCCGGACATCGAGTGGCCATCGACCGACGCTGACACCGCTCAGCAGTCTCGGTCCGCTTGGCGACGCCGGTTCGGGTTGCCAAAGCCGCCGTCGTGCCTCGCCGTGACTCTGGCGTGGCAGCGACTGCAGAGCGACTGCAGATTCGATCGGTCGTTATTGTGGCTATCGCCATCGATGTGATCGACGACGCTGGCGGCGCACAAGACACCGAGCCGCAGGCACTCCTGACATAGCGGTGCCTCACGCAGAAGCCGAGCGCGCAGGCCTCGCCACGCGGCGCTGTTTGTGGGCAGGGCACGTTTCTCTTGTCGCTGCCTCTTCCCCGTATTGCTGTCCCACTGCCGGTGATCGGCACGGTGCGCGTCGCAATAGCCGGGTGTGGTCAGCACCGCACCGCAACCCGGGTGTCGGCAGGGAGTCGGGGCACGCAAGGGCATTCGCGTCTTTCTGGTTGGCAGGACTTGGCTTCGTGATTGAACAGCGCGTTCATGTGCTCGTCATCAACCCCGATCAAGGAGATCGCCATGACCCGCACCGCACTCACCGACACCCAGCGCCTGGTCCTCGAACAGGCTGCCGAGCAACCCGATGGCCGTGTCAATTGGTTCCCCGACAACGTCAAGGGCGGCGCCCGCAAGAAGGTGATCGAGGGCCTCTGCAACAAAGCCCTGATCACCGGCAGCGACGCTGACTGGTTCATCTCGCCGGGTGGCTACGACGCACTGGGGCGCACCCCGCCGGCACTGCCGACCACGCATCCCGACCCGGAGGTGGAAGCCGCCCTGGTGGTCACCGAGGCGCAATGGGTGGCCGAGAAGCAAGCGACGACGGCGAAGCCCCGCACCCGCGCGAACAGCAAGCAGGCGGCGGTGATCGCCCTGCTCAAGCGGCCCGAGGGCGCGACAATTGCGCAAATTTGCGCATCCACCGGCTGGCAGTCGCACACCGTGCGAGGCGCGTTTGCCGGCGCGTTCAAGAAGAAACTCGGGCTGACCATCACCTCGGAGAAACCCCAGGGTGGTGAGCGCATCTACCACATTGGGTAGTCACCGAAGGGGTGGTTGGAAACATCCAGCCGCCCCGAAAAAGATTGAGAAGGCGCTTGGCTTCGGCGCCAGACAGCGCGTTCATACGATCGTCATCAACGCCAGCAGGAGACCACCATGAACACCCTCAGCGCCCAAACCATCCAGCACCTGATGCGCAAGCATCACAAGACGATCCGCGGCATTGCCGAGGAGTGGAATCTCACCATGAAGCGCGTGCGCCAGGTGCGCACCCAAGGCGTCTCCGGCGAGCACTACGTCATGGACTGGCTCGAAATCCTGACCGGCGACCCACGCCACATGGTGTGAGTCGCCACAGCATCACCAGACGCCCGGGCCACCGGGCGTTCTTGCGTTTGGAGCCACGGCGAAGATAAACGACAGAGGACTAAAAAATCGCTTGGCTTGTGTTGGGCACAGCGCGTTCATATGATCGTCATCAACCACACCACGAAGGAGAAACACCATGGCACACCAGATCGACTTCACCACCGGCCAAGCCGCCATCGCCTACGCCACGGACACCGATGTCCCCTGGCACGGGCTCGGGCAAACGGTCGATCCCGAGGCCAGCGTCGAGGTCTGGCAGAAGGCCGCGCAGCTCGAATGGCGCGCCCTCAAGGCCGAGGTCCAGTTCGACAGCACCGTCACGAACCAGCGCGAGTCCTTTGCCGACAAGCACGTGCTGTACCGCAGCGACTGTGGCGCACCCTTGTCGGTCGTCTCGTCCGACTACCAGGTGGTCCAGCCGGCGGACATTCTCAACTTCTTCGGTGCGTTGGCCGAGGCCAAGCAGTTCCGCATCGAGACCGTCGGCGCGCTGATGAATGGCCGGCGCATCTGGGCACTGGGGCGCGTTGGCAAGAACGCCCGCATCCTGGACGACGAAGTCGCCCCCTACCTGCTGCTGGCGACCTCCTACGACGGCACGATGGCGACCGTGGCGCGGTTCACGACGATCCGGGTCGTGTGCAACAACACGCTGCAGGCCTCCCTGCGCAACCGGGATGCGCAGCGTCAGGTGACGATCTCGCACCAGGCGATCTTCGATGCCAAAGCGGTCCGGGCGGACCTGGGCATCGCGCTGGACGCCTGGGACGAGTTCCAGCAGAAGGCCGGGCTGATGGCCGGCCGGAAACTGACCGATCTCGAAACCGATGGCTGGCTGCAGGACTTGTTCCAGCCCTTCATGCCCTACGGGCAGAGTTACACGCCTGAGCAGGTCAGGAAGTCCAAGGGCTACCGCCGCATCGTCGAACTCTTTGCCGGCGAGATGATCGGCGGCCACCAGGACGCGACCGACCAGACCCTGTGGGGTCTGCTCAACGCCACCACCGAGTACATCGACCACGAGAAGGGCCGCCTCCAGGACAACCGGTTGAACGCCGCCTGGTTTGGCTCGGGCGCCCGGTTCAAGGATCACGCGTACCAGCTGGCGGAGAAATTGGTGGCCTAGCCGCCAACCATCTCGCCAGACGCCCGGGCCACCGGGCGTTTTGGCGTCTGGGCGCCGTAACTGGCGCGGTGCACCAAGTAGTCAACCGGCGGCGTCGAAGCGCCACACGGCGCGGCCGTGCAACCCGCAGGGCCAACGCCGAGGAGGTGGCGAGCGTCACGACGCCAGGGGCCAGCCGACGAAGATTGTGATTCCGCTTGGCTTCAGCAGCGAACAGCGCGTTCATACGATCGTCATCAACCACCGCAGGAGCCCGCCATGACCCCGACCCAAACCAGCAACCTGGATACCCTCGGCAACCAACTCGCCACCGCCGCCCTCACCACGCTGATCCGGCTCTGCCCGGAGATCAGGACCGCCAGCCACGAACTGCGCGAGGCGGCACTCGTGGCGATGCGCGCTCGGTCTCGCGAAGTCGTCGACGAATTACTCGACGACACCCAGGCGTGTCCGGGGATGGCCGAGGCGATCTTCGCCAGCGCCGCGTTGACCCTGGCGCAGGCCGGCATCACTGTCCTGCGGGACGTTTAGAACCGATGACCAGCACCCGTCGTCCACTAGTACACCAAAGGAGTCTGTCATGACCACCAGCACCCCACCCTCCGTCGTCGACTTCCATCTCCAGCAACTGCGCCCGCTGTTGGGCGGCACCATCACCAACCTTGCCCGGACCGGCGTCGACGAGTACGGCGACGAATTCTTCGGTCTGGTCATTACCTTGCCCAACGGGCAGAAGCGAACCCTCATCTTCCTCGCCGACGACGAAGGCAACGGCCCGGGAAGTTTCCAACTCGACAGCCAGGGTTGAGGCCATCTCGAACGAGACGTCGGGTCACGCGAATGATCGTCGTGGCGCTTGGCTTCTCAATCAAACAGCGCGTTCATCGGGGTGTCGCCACCAACCACGCCAGGGAGCCACACCATGAGCATTACCATCCGCATCGACCAGCAGCCCGAAACGGAGGTCAACTACTCCAATCGCAATGCGGCCATCGTGCTGGGCGCGCTGGGCATCGACACCTCCGAGGGTTACGGCGAGATCGACTTCGCCGAACTACCGCGCCTGCGTCAACGGGCCATCCGGGCGTTGCATCAGGCCTGGGGTATCCAGACCGTCGCACCGACCGACGAGAGCGGGCCGACCCGCATCGTTGAGATCGACGGCCAGCCGACCATCCAGCGGGGCGTTCGCGTCATCGACCCGGGCATCGACCAGGAGGGTGTCGTCCGGCGCCTCAAGGAAGTCTTTCACCTGCTGGCGGTTGCCCACGAACTGCGGTCTGGCGTGACGTGGTGCTGAATCGGCGTCGCCAAGCAAGGACTCGCCGGCGACACGACGACGCCACACGGCGCGTCTGTGCAAGCCAAGGCGCCATGCGTCCACAATGATTGAGAACGCGCTTGCCTTGTCAATCAAACAGCGCGTTCATACGGGTGTCGCAGCCAACTACCCCGAGGAGCATGCCATGACCGCCAAGACCACCCTCCAGACCAACGTGACCGATACCAACGGTCGCAACCGCGGCATGATGAGCATCCAGATCGAGTTCAGCAAGGCGGCGCCGAGCATCATCATCCACGACGGCAAGACTTTCTGTGCCACCGGCAAAGCGGGCGTCAACACGAAAACAGGCAGCGCGGTGGTCGAAGCAGCAAGCGACGACGACCGGGCGCGCATCTGGATTGCGCGCGATGCAACGTCTATTTGGGAAGACTGAAAGCGTTGCCAAAATGATTGAGAAAGCACTTGGCTTGTGTTCGTGGTAGAGCAATCATGTCTCTGTCATCAACGCAAACGGGAGAAACACCATGGCCACCAACGAGACCCTCCGCAAGCACAGCAACTTCAACAGCGACGACTACGCCTACCTCGCCGCCAAAGGCTGGACCGACGCCGAGATCCTTGAGCGTTGGGACGACGAAGCCAAAAGTGGCAAGGGCCCCTGCTTCTGGACGGGGCCCGCGCGCAGCAAACTGACCGCAGTTACGGGTCGCAAGTGACATCACCAACCACCTCAGCCTGACCGAACATCGCATCAAACTCAACGCCATCCGACTCTCGGGTGGCGTTGTTGCCGGTGTACTCCTGCCAGCGGCGAACGATGGTATCGACGTACTTCGGATCCAGTTCCATCAACCTTGCGAACCGGCCCGACTTCTCGGCGGCGATCAACGTGGTACCGGAGCCGCCGAAGCAATCGAGCACCAAGTCACCCGGCCGACTCGAATTGCGGATCGCCCGCTCGACCAGTTCTACTGGCTTCATCGTCGGATGCAGATCGTTTTTGACCGGCTTCTTGATCTGCCACACGTCGCCCTGGTCACGGTCGCCGCACCAGTGGCGCTTGCCGCCTTCGGGCCAGCCGTAGAGCATCGGCTCGTACTGGCGCTGGTAGTCGGCGCGGCCGAGCGTGAAGGTGTTTTTGGCCCAGATGATGAACGTCGACCAGTGGCCACCGGCGGCGCGGAATGCGGACTGCAGCACGTCGAGTTCACTGGAGGACATGGCGATGTAGACCGCGCCATCGCAACGTGCCAGTGCCGGGGTGAGCGCCGCTTGCAGGAAGGGACCGAAGTCATCGCCCAGGTTGTCGTTGAGGATTGGCCGGTTCTTGCCGCGCAGCTTGTCCTTGGCGCTGTTGGCGTAGTTCACGCCGTACGGCGGGTCTTGCCAGAGCATCGACACATGATCGGTGCCGAGCAGCGTTTGGTAGCTGGCCTCTTGGGTAGCGTCCCCGCACAGCAGCCGGTGCTTGCCGAGCACCCACACGTCGCCCAGTCGCGACACCGGCGTTTCCGGAACGTCCGGCACGGCGTCGTCGTCGGTCTGGCCTTCGGTGCTGCTCTCCTCGCCGGCCATGATCTCCAGCAACTGGTCGGCATCGAAACCGGTCAGTGCCAGATCGAAGTCGTCGAGCTTCAGTTCATCGAGTTCGAGGCGCAGCAGATCATCATCCCATTCGGCCCAGGTGGCCGAGCGGTTGGCCAGCAGACGAAAGGCTTTGATCTGCGTCGGCGTCAGGTCGTCGGCCAGGATCACCGGGACCGTGTCGAGCCCGAGCTTGCGCGCCGCCTTCAGACGCAGGTGGCCGTCGACCAGGCGCCCATCGGACTGGGCGACACAAGGGATCCGAAAACCGAACTCCTGGATCGCGGCGGCCATTTGGTCGACGGCATGATCGTTCTTGCGCGGGTTGCGCGCGTACTCGATCAGGCGGTCGATCGGCCACTGCTCAACGGTCAGCATCGTCGCTCCCCAGGCGCTCGTCGGCGACCTCGTCAAACGTCTGGCCGGTGGCCACGAGCGTCACCGGCACGCCGGCAAAATTCTGCTGGAAGCGCTTGATCGCCACATCGACGTACTCGGGGGCAATCTCGACCGAGCGGGCGATGCGGCCGGTACGCTGTGCCGCGAGCATCGTCGTTCCTGAACCGCAGAAGGGTTCGAACACGAGGTCGCCGGTGTCGGAGTAGGCCTCGAGGATGAACTCCGGCAGGGCGATCGGGAAGACGGCGGGGTGGTCGATGTCCTGCCCGATCTTACCCTTGTGGCGCATCACCCGGATCACCGAGTCGGGGATCCGGTTGTCCTGCGTCGGTTGGCCCGCTGCCGTCCAGCCGCCGACCTCGCCATTCCTGCCGCGCATCGCTGTCGATGATCCGTCGGCGCGCAGGTGCGAGTCCTGGCCAGCGTGCTTGCAGCGAACGATCTTGTTCGGCTTGCGGCTCTGGTGGTTGAAGTGGAAGACGAACTCGAAGCTCGGGGCGAAACGTCCGGCCCAGTCGCCAGGCATCCCGGGCCCCTGGTCCCAGATATACCACGCGAACCGCCGCCAGCCCTGGGTGCGCATCCATGCCAGCCAGTTGTCCCAGTACGGGATCACTTCGCTGTCGCGGTGGATCAGGCCGAGGTTGACCAGCACCTGGCCGTCGTCGGTCATCGGGAGATCTACGAAGACGCCGCGCATCAATCCGTCCCAATCGGTGATGCCGCCGCTGGTGTAGTCGCGCTGGTTGCCGTAGGGCGGTGAGGTGAAGCAGACCCGCGCCCGATCGCCGGCCATCAGCGGCGTGATCACGGCAGAGTCAGCGGCGTCACCGCAGATCAGCCGGTGAGGGCCCAAGGTCCAGACATCGCCGGTGCGAGAGACGGGATTGCTCGGGACATCGGGTACGTCGTCGCCGGCATCGGGCGGGTTGCCATCGCCCGGCTGCTCTGCGTCGGTGTGATCGTCGGCCAGCAAGGCCTCGATCTCGTCGGCGTCGAAACCTGTCAATGACAGATCGAAGTCGGCCAGCTTCAGGTCTTCGAGTTCCAGCGCCAGCATGGCCTGGTCCCACTCCGCCCAGGTGGCAGAGCGGTTGGCCAGGAGGCGGAACGCCTTGATCTGGGCATCCGTCAGTTCGTCGGCCAGGACCACGGGTACCGAGGTCAGACCAAGCCTGCGCGCCGCCTTGAGCCGAAGATGACCGTCAACAATTTCCCCTGTGCTCCTGGCAACCACGGGAATCCGAAACCCGAACTCGGTGATCACCGCCGCCATCTGCGCGACGGCGTGGTCGTTCTTGCGTGGATTTCGGGCGTAGTCAATCAATCGCTCGACCGGCCATTGCTCCAGCGTCAAGTCGGATGGGGCCACGTTTCACCTCTGACAAATGGGAACGGCCCGGACGGATGAGGTCACGGGCCGTAGCGGCGCTGAAAGCAAAAACCCGCCACAGGGGCGGGTTCGATGGTGCGGGTGAAGCCTACCGGAGGAAACTGCGCTGCTAACCGGTCAACAAAGCGAGTTCCGTCTTGCGGCTTGACGCCAGATTGTTCATTTCGTGGGCATATCCAATGCGGTCAGCAAGAGCGAACCGCGTTGCGGCCACATGCCTTGGCCTGGTAGAGGACGGTATCTGCCCGGCGTACCGCCCCCTCCTCATTCTTGTCCTCATCGAGCGCCGTCGCGACCCCAATACTCACTGTCACTTGTCCTACCAGGAGGAAAGATTGCTCGGCGACCGTGCGTCTGACGATCTCGGCAGTCGCCAAGGCTCCTTGGACAGTCGTCTCCGAGAGGATCGCGAGGAATTCCTCCCCGCCATAACGCGCGACGAAATCGGTTTCCCGCAATGAATCTTTGAGCACAGTCGCCATTTGCCGCAGCACTTGATCGCCTGCTTCGTGGCCAAGGGTATCGTTAATCTCCTTGAAGCAATCAATATCCATGAACAGCACGCAATAGGGGCGGCCTGACCGCTTGAAGCGTAGGAATTCCAGGTGCAGCCTCTCGTTGGCTGACTTGCGGTTTTGCAGCCCGGTGAGTGTGTCCACCCGAGCAAGTTGCTCAAGCTCCCGATTGGCAGCCTCCAAGGCGGCAGTGCGTGCAGCCAACAATTCTCCGGTCTGACGAAGCGCGACAGCGACCTCAGCCGCTTCGTGGATAGACACACCGGGAATTGGCACGGACTGCCCGTGTCCCAAGGCGATTGCCGGCGCGGTCAGTGCACGGACCGAGCCGGCGATTCTCCGTCCGGCTAACCACGCCAAACAGAGCCCAACGAAGAGCAAGGTGACCAGGCCCGCAGCCAGCCAGGTCATGGTGTGCATTAGATCGCGTTCGAGGATTGCACGAGGAATTCCGATACCGACACTCCAGCCAGTGACCGATGAGCGGCTCCAGACCGACAACGTCGGAATTCCCTCACGGGTAATGGTCTTCATTGAGCCTTCCGGGGATTCGCTGATGCGCTGGATGTACTCGGCCGTTCCCTTCTGGCCGACGAACTCTTCCGAAGCGTGAGTGCGCGCGGCGATGGTGCCCGTGGGGTCGAATATTGCTGAGACCCAACCGGGTGGGAAGCTTTGCGCAGCGAGGATCGCGTTGAAATCGTTCGGCAACAGGCCGATGCTCAGGACATAGGCCACCTTACCGGCAAGAGTCACCGGTAGGTCGATGCTCAGCACGGGCTTACGCAGTACCCCACCGACGTAGATCTCAGAAATGACCGGTTGTCCGGTCTCGAAGACACGACGGAGAATTTCCGGACGGCCGTGCTGCGGCAGAGGTTCGCCAAATTCCCGCAGCGTGTTGACCAATTGCTGGCCGTTCTCATCGCTGAGCACGACGTTCATACCCACGTTTGCCGTGGCGATGACGTCACGCGCCCGTCGATGGAATCCCGCCAAGTCGTGGGGGATAAGCGCACTCGACGTGACCAGTACTTGGCCAACGGTCTTGGCTCTGAACAGTTGGCTATCAACCGACTGAACCATCGCACGCGCCGTTGCGATCATGTCCCTTTCTAGTTGGGCTCGGCCGTTCAGATATTCCCGCGAGAACAAAACCACCACGCCCAGTATTCCCGGCAGCAGGCAGGCGAGAACCAGCCACAGGAGCATTGTGCCGATTCGCCACCGGGAAGCAAAACCGAATGACCGAAGGTTCTTCAAGTGTTGCCAGCAATGATGCCAAAAGGGTGTCAGGCAGGAGTCTTCAGTAGTTGTTGACGCGACTCTTGGCATTGTGCGGTCTTTTCTGCAGCCGCGCCATTGCATTGTCCAGAGCATCGTCAGCCTCTTCCGCAAAGGCGGTGGTGGGCAAGGTAAAGGATCACGGGGCGCTGAAAGCAAAAACCCGCCACAGGGGCGGGTCGCTGGTGCGGCTGGAAGGAAGGAATTCTCGTGTGTGAGGGCCGCGTCGCTGCTCTCGCACCCTTCCCAACCATAGC
This sequence comes from Candidatus Accumulibacter phosphatis, assembly GCF_012939955.1. GTDB lineage: Bacteria > Pseudomonadota > Gammaproteobacteria > Burkholderiales > Rhodocyclaceae > Accumulibacter > Accumulibacter delftensis. The sequence goes on along the minus strand of NZ_SPMY01000046.1, from coordinate 23,710 downwards.
CGTGACTGTAGGTCAAAACGGCCCGAGATGCGACACCCCCTCGGAGTCCTGAATTTGGCAACGCTCCGCAGGTTTTTGCAGCAGCGCGCACATGTCCGAAAGCTCTATCAAAATTCTTTCACGGTGCGACTGCCATCGCCTGGTTGAGCCGATCGGTGACGGTCTCAATCGCCCGTTGCCAGTGACGTTGCGCCGTCCTGGTGCAGCAGGCCGCGCGAATTGAGATGTCCCGCCAACCGTAGCGCTTGGCGCGCATCCAGACGACATGGCGCTGGTCGACCTCCAGCCACTGCACCCAGCGCATCGTCTCCAGCATCCGGTCGATGGCCTGCGGGCTTGGCGGCAACGGCCGGTAGTCGCGGTCCTCCTCCGGATAGGCTTCCCAAGCCTCCCGGGCAAAGGTTGGCCAGACGTTGAAGTAGCCCTGCACCCGAACGCGGGGCAGTCGCCGGCCCGTCTCGGCCGCTTCAGCAAATCGTGCCGCGACGTCTTCGATCGTCCAGTCAGCCACGACGTCGCCCTCCCGCACCGTACAGCCGTTCGCCCAGCCGCCGCACGAACTCGCGTTCGACGAAGTCCAGCCGCTCGTCGGCGTCCGACACCACCAGGATGCGCTGCTCGCGCCAGCCGGTTTCCTTCACCGCTTCGAGATCGGTGACGTCCGGTTGCAGCCGCCCCAGCGGGCAGCGGTAGCGTTGCGGAGGAATCTTCATGTCACACCCTCCTGATCCACCGCCCACGCCAGCAGGGCCAGCGCATCGGCTTCGTTGGCGTCCTGTGGATCAAGCCCGCGGGCTCTGGCAGCGGCGATCATCTCGGCCTTGCCGGCGTTGCCCTTGCCGGTGGCGTGCTTCTTGATCGTCCCCACCGGTACGCCCTGGTAAGGAATGTTGCGGTGTTCGCACCAGGCGGTCAGGTGCGCCAGGAATCCACCGTAGGCGTGTGCCGCATCCACCCCGGCGTGACGACGCACCTCCTCGAAGTAGACTTCGCTGATGTCACCGCTGGTCAGCAATTCGCTGAGCCAGCGCTTGAATCGCAGGTAGCGCATGCCGCCACCCTCGAAGCGATGGGGCTGGAAATGCGCGGTGCCGCTGGTAATCGTGCCGTCCCGGTGGTGCAGTGCCCACCCGGTATGTGTGCCCAGATCCAGGGCCAGAATCGTTTCGGTCATGTGACGTATCTCATTGAATATTATGGTTGTGACCGAAGGTGACCTCTCAATCATTAACCCTGTAAACTGCACGTCAGCATGTGTAAACAGAGTCATAGTGCAGGAGGGTCTCCTCTGGTCACCCGGGGCATCAATCGTCTCGGTAAGGGAGTCGCTCGCCATAGTCTTTCGGCTTGAGCGACAGGCCGGAGACGCCCTTCACTCCGCCAGTCAGCCGCCTGCGCTCGAAGCCTCGATTGCAGAGTTGCTGCATCAACCAGCGACTGGTGCCGATGTATTCGCCGCGCCGATTGGCCCATTCCTGCCAGCGCCGAAAGATGTCTGCGACGGATACGCGCGCTTCTCGGGAGCGCTGGCATTCCTCCTCAATGAATTCGCCGATGGCGTCCTCTTCATCGAAATACTCGTCGGTGGCGTCGACGACGACCTTTGGCGGCTTCAACCCGTGCTGTTGCCACAGGAGACATCCCTCAACGCCCCACGCCAAAATGCCGTCGCGCTCCCGGAGCAGTTTCTCGGTGAGCTGTCCGTCGCGACGTTCCGGCGGAATCGTCACGGTGAAGGGGATCAGGTGCAGCCGGCGCTTCATCGCCTCATCCACGTTGCGAATCGACGGGTTATGGTTGCCCGCGATCACCAGCTTGAACTGCGGCAGATACTCGAAGAAGTCCTGCCGCATGAAGCGCGCGGACACCTTGTCACCGCCGGTGATCGCTTTCACCTTCGACTCGTTCCAGCGCCGCCCTTGCTCGGTTTCGATTGAGGAGACGAAACGGGCGCCGCGAAGCCCCGCGAGGTCGGTCGGATGCCGGTCAGTGCGTGCTTCCATGAACGTATCCATCGGCGCGTTGGCGGCGTAGTCCCCGAGGATGGTGGTGATCACGTTCACGAACACCGACTTGCCATTGGCCCCGGTGCCGTAGAGGAAGAACAAGGCGTGCGCGGACGTGACGCCGGTCAGACAGTAGCCGACAACCCGTTGCAGATAGGTCATCAGATCCGCGTCGCCGCGGGTGATGTCGGACAGGAACGAGAGCCACCGCGGACAAGCGCCGTTCGGCGTGGCGGTGGTGATCTTGGTCATCCGGTCGGCACGGTCGTGCGGCCGCAGTTTGCCCGTGCGCAGGTCGATGACAGCACCGGGTGCATTGGCGAGCCAGGGATCGCTGTCCCATTCGTCCGATGTCGAGGCGTGCCGACGTTCGCTGCGGGCGAGACGCTCCACGCCGTTCACCGTGCTACTGGAAGCCAGCTTCGCGGCCAGCCGGTGCGAACTCGCCTTGATGGCCGCTTCGCGACAGATGTGCCGCATGAGGTGCGTGACCAGCAGTGTGTCGTCCGGCTGCCAGCGGTTGCCCGTCCACACCAGCCACTTGCCCCACTGGGCGCAGTAGCGCCAGTCCTTGGCATAACGCCGGGTGAAGGACAGAGCCAGCGCATCGTCGGTTGCCCAGACCGCATTCTCGTCGGGTTCCTCGGCGCACTCCTGGAACGGTGGTTGAATGGTGATGCGGGGACCACTGGCCAGAAAGGTCGGCACATCGAACCCGTCCGCCAGCGCATCGGCCGCATCCCAGCCCTGTGCTTTGTCGTCGGGCGGCATCAAGACTTCGCAAGACCGTGCGCCGACCATCAGCACGGCATCGGCGGCGGCCAGGGCATAGTCCCACCCCGCTTTGTCGAGGTCGGGCCAGATCAGCACACGCTTGCAGTTCAGCGGCGTCCAGTCAGTCTTCTCCACAGGAGCATTCGCGCCATGCATCGCGGTCGTCGCCACGACGCCGGTGTCGATCAGCGCCTGCGCGCATTTCTCGCCTTCGACGAGCACCACGCTGTCGGCTTTGGCCAGGCCCGGCTGGTTGTAGAGTGGCCTGGGATCGGGCGGGGCCATCTTCTGGCGCTGCGCGTCCCACGGCCGGAACTCCTTCTTCCGGCCCGGTGGGTCGTAGCGATAGACACAGGCGATGAGTTGGCCCTCAGCCGTGAAATAGTCCCACTTGGCCGTGTGCGGGCCGAGATCGTCGACCGGCGCTTCCTTCCGCCGCCTGGTCGGCAGAGCGGCGGGCGCGCGCCCGAGCAATTCACGGGCGGTTTCGAGCACCCTCGGAAAGTGGGTGCGGGCGTCAATCCCACGATGGGCCGCAATCAACGCAAAGAGGTCGCCGCCGTCGCCGGTGGCACGATCGGTCCAGAGCCCTGCCTTCTCGCCGGTAAGGACGACTTCCAGGCTCTCACCGGGATTGCCGAACACGTCGCCGATGAGAAACCTGCCGTGGCGCACGACGCCTGCCGGAAACAGGACCAACAACACGCTCTCCAGGCGGGCCAGCAAGCCGGCGCGGAGTTCGTCGCGGTCGGATTCCTGCAGCTTTTGGGGCGAGGCGCAGGTGTCGAGGGGGTCGTTCAGATCAATCATGAGGCTTCCTTCTTCAGCGTTTCTTGTGCGGGGAGATAGCCGGTCTTCAAGGCGATCTCGCGCACGAATTCCGGGTTGAGGTCGACCAGGTCGCACCAGAACGTCAGGCGACCGTCGTGGAAGAAGCGCCGAGCGTCACGACGGATGCCCCAGGATGAACTGCACAGGTCGACGAAGGCCTGCTTGATGACGCTCACGCACAGGCGTGATTCCGGACAGACGAGGCTCACCTGGCGCAGCAGCAGACGCTCGATGGATGGAGTCCCGACCAGAGGTTTCTGGCGGCGATGGATCGAGCGCACGTCAAACTCAGGGGTCGCGGTATTCATGACGACCTCCAGCAGCGATGGGCCCAGGCGCAGTACTTGCACTCGTAGTAGCCGGGCTCGATGGCGATACGTGGCAGTTGTTCTCCCGCTTCGGTGGCCTGGATCACCCGCACCGCGCGGTCTGACATGCGCTGTGCCAAGCCGCCATCGAACGGCACGAGCTCGCACCACAGTTCCTGGGTATCCTTGTTGATCGCGGTGAACAGCGCCGGGTGGGCAGAGATGCCGGGAATCGACGACTCCAGATAAGCCTGATAGACGGCGATCTGCGCCGCATAGACGGGCTTGCTGACCGCCACGCCGGACTTGACGCACGCCTTCCAGTTGCGATCGTTCATCGTCTTGCACTCGAACAACATGGGATACGAGAGGCCCAGCTCGGCCGGGCCGTCACTGAAGATGCCGTCGACGTGCCCCTGGATGCGACCGTTGGCCACGGAGAAACCGAACTGCCCACCCTCCTTGCGTCGGGTGTGGAGTTCAAATCCGGCCAGCCGCAGCCAGCGAATGGCGAGTTCTTCGAGGGCATGCCCGACGTCGAAGATGCGCAGCGTGCGGCCGGCAAACTCGGCGCCCGCATCCACCGGGGCATCGGCATACTCGAACTGCAGGGCGCGCTCGCAGGCAATGCCCAAGCGGGACGCGCCGAGGTAGCGACGCCTTTCTCGGGCGGCGTTCTCCGCCTGCAGGGCGGCATCCACGAGCGCGGTGACCTTCTCGTGAAACTTCGGTTGATGGTTCAGATCGATCATCAGAACGGGATCCTTGAATTGGCGCCGGACACCGGCAAGGGTTGGGCAGCAAGGCGCTGTTCGAGAAAGGCGCGATCGGTCGCCGCCAGGCGTTCGTGCTCGATGAGCATGTGCGCCTGATAGGCGTCGATCACGACCTCGACCAGACGCAGGACTTCCCCCTTGCCGTAGTCGGCCAGGGGTCGCTCCATGCCGATGGAAGCGACGTAGTCGCCGAGGGGCGCCAGTGCGGCGCGCATGGCGGCAATTTCCAGATCGGAGGGATCAAGCACAGCGCCCTCCTGAAGTCCGGTCAGCCGTTCCATGACTTTGGAGAACGCCTCCATGCAGCGCATCGAACAGAACACCCAGCGCTCCAGGAAGCGCCGCGGATCGGTGCGCTGTAGCGCGGGGTTGAAGATGCCGAAGCCGCGCGCTTCGCGAGAGCAGAGGGCACATGTCATGCGGCCTCCAGGTGATGCTGATTGGCGGCATGAACGACCCGCTGAATCGCGTGCTTGTTGAACCGGAACGTCAGCAGTGCCGACGCCTGGTAGCGGGTCAGGCCGAAATCGCCGCGCAGCGCTGGTGGCAGATAGCGCAACTGGTTCTCGGTCGGCACCTCGCTCAGCCAGCGCCGGGATTTGTGGGCGGCGTCATCCGTTTCCAGATCGTTGAGCCAGTCGTTGGCCTGCGCCAGGCACACCGTGCGTTCGCCGACACCCAGGAGCCGAACCGGCACTGTCCCGTGGCCACCGATCGCGTACCAGCGGCCTTCGAGGAAGAACACTCCGGCCCAGGCCTTGAAACCCGCGGCGAGCAGGGCACAGTCGTCCCCGAAGAGATCGCACCACGAGAAGTTCGAGCGCTTCAGGAGATCGATCTCGCTCATCACGAAGTCTTCGAGAGCGGCTTTCTCGTCGCCCGTCTCTTCCCGTTCGAAGAGGTGCCCGCACAGCGGACACTCGCGCGACGCTTGCGGGATCTCGGCGTCGCATGCGGGACAGGTCTTGGTCGGGGCCTCGCCACCGGTCTCGAATCCATCGAGATCGACTTCCTGCTCCAGGCTGCCGTGCTTGAGCGAGGCCGTCCCAAAGTCGAGGACGATGCAGTCGGTCTTGACCACGCCGGGATGCTCGGCGGGATCGACAACCCTCAGCCCGCGTCCGACCATCTGGATCAGCGTCGATTTGTAGGAACTCGGGCGCAAGAGGACGATGCAGGCGGTTGGTGTGTAGTCGTAGCCTTCGGTCAACACCGCGACATTGACGAGGACCGTGGTAGTCCCGGTCTCGAAGACGGCGAGCGTCGCCTTGCGATCTGCCTCGGACATCTCGCCATGCACGACGGCCGCTGCCACGCCGCCGGCGAGGAAGGCGTCGCGAACGGCTTCGGCATGGGCAACGGTGGCGCCGAAAGCGATGGTCTTGCGACCGGCGGCCTTGTCCTTCCAGTGCCGCACGACGGCTTCATTGACCGGGGCGTTGTTCATGATCGAGGCCACAGCGTTCATGTCGTAGTCCTCGGCGAGTTTCTTCACCCAGTCGAGTGCCTCGCGGGTGCCTACGTCGATGACGAAGGTGCGGGGTGACACCAAGTGGCCGGAACGGATGAGTTCTCCGAGGCGGATCTGGTCAGCGACGTTCGAGAACACCTCGCGCAGGCCTTTGCCATCGCCGCGATTGGGCGTTGCCGTGACGCCGTAGATCAGCGCCTTGGGATTTCTGGCGAGCGTCTTGTCGATGACCTGCCGATAGGTCGGCGCGGCGCAATGGTGGGCCTCGTCGATGACCAGCAGGTCCAGGGTCGGCATCTGATCCAGATTGCGCACCAGCGTCTGGACCATCGCGAAGGTGGCCTGGCCGGCCCAGGATTTTTGGTGGGAATCGAACACCGACGTCGCGATGCCAGGATTTACCCGCGAGAACTTGCTCCGGTTCTGTGCGGTGAGTTCGTCGCGGTGGGCCAGCACGCAGGCCTTGGCGTCGGGATGAGTGAGGAACTCACCGGCGGTGCCGGAGAGGCATATCGTCTTGCCGCTGCCTGTCGGAGCGACCCCGAGGGTGTTGCCGTGGAGTCGCAGGGCTTCGATGGAACGGGTGACGAATTCGCGCTGGCGCGGTCGGAGCATCATGGCCGTGCCTCCTCACTGTGCCCAGGCGGGACGCGTGGGAACGCGGAACGCCGCTGGCGGGGTGGAGGCTGCGGGTGCCATCGGCGTGGCCGGCGCACCGCTGCCGAAGCCGCCCGACGCCGCGGGTGCGCGTGGGGCAGCACCCATCAGCGCGGCATAGTCCCTGTGATCCGGCGTGACGGCCGACTTGATGACGCTCTTGTCCTGCCCGTGCTGATCCTTCTCCCAGTCCACCTTGCCCAGGAACTCGATGCCGTCGAGTTCGGCGAATCCAGCGATGCGGCGGGCGTTCTGCGCCGCGGGACTGTTGTCGGCGGGATGAATGCCGCGTGCCGAGTTGAGGATCGCCTTCATGAAGCTGCGGCCCATGTTCGCCCACTCTGGACCTTTGGGGCTGGAGAGTCCGATCAGCGACCACAGCTTGCGCCGGGCGAACTCACCTTCCAGGACGACGAACTCGCAGTTGAGATAGACCGATCCGGTCTGTGCGTTGCGCGTCGCGTAGCCCCCGGTCCAACCCTGCGCGGGATCATCGAAGCCTCCGGGCCGAACGGTCATCCGGACGTGGACGAGGGTGCCCTTCGGAATCAGGTCGAAGCTGGCTTGCTCGGAAGCCGAGTTGAAATCGAAATAGCTCATGATCAGGACTCCTGCGTCGGAAGGGGTGGAGTGGCAGCGGGGCGAGCGAAGTCGAGTCGCTCGGTTGCGGGCTTGGCCGGGCCGGCGATCTTTGCCATCAGGCGGCCGAGATGAGGTTCCTCGATCGGATCGAGTCGCCCGGAGCGGTCCTTGGCCGGGTAGCCCCAGGCGTTCAGCGTGTGGCAGACGAGCGCGCGGTAGCTCGTGCCGTCGTCGGCTTTCAGTTCGGCGAGAGTGATGACCTCATCGACGATGCCGGGCAGTTCGAGGCCGGTCTTGGAACCGTCGATTTGCAGCGAGAACACACGGCGATTGAAGTCATCGAGCTTCTCGTCGAGGATGCCGACGAACCAGACGTTCTTGCCACGCGTGTGCTGGAGGTGAGTGAGCCAAGCGATCATTTCCTGGCCCATCAAACCGTAGGCGCCGCGGCTGTAGGGTTTGCCGGTCTTGTCCGAAAAAGCCTGCGGCTGGCCTTTGCACCATTGCAGGCAGAGCCGGCCGGCGACGGTGATCGAGTCGACGAACACCGTGTCGTAGCGGTCGAGGACCGACGGTTCGCCAAAGCGAGCGCAGACCGCGTCGAAGTGCGCCTGGCTGTACGGTTGATCTTCGCGCAGAGCTGGATTCGGTCCGCCGATGTACACCGCGAAATCGCGGCATTCCTGCCAGGTGCGTGGGCGGAGGGTGTCTCCGGCCCAGCCCTCGACCGCCAGGTCGCCGGCCTCGAGGTCGAAGAACAGCGTCGCCGTCGGATTGAGGGTCCACAGTTGCGACGTCTTGCCGATGCCGCTCTTGCCGACGAGGACGCCCTTGACGCCGCGCTTTTCTGCGAGGCGCTGATCGGCGCTGATGATGGGGAGGCTCATTCGGTTGCTCCTTTGAGCAGGGCGAGACGGAATCCCGGCTTGCCGGTTCTGAGGGCGCGTGCCGGGGCGACGGCGCTCTTGAGCGACTCCGGCCAGGCGTTGAATTTGGCTTCGGAGACGCGGTAGGTGACCTCGACGTATTGGGACGGGTCGTCACCACTGGCGGCGATACGGCGGGTGATGTCGGCCAGTTGCTTCTGGTCCCACTCGACTTTCTTCGGTAGGTCTGCGGTGATGCGCACCTGGTCGTCGTCGAAGTGCACGACGCCGCTGTCCTTGCCGGCGGCGAGGCGCAGCTGCCGGGCGCGGTGGACGTACTTCAACTCCACGGCCCGGTCGACGTGCTCGACGATGGTCTTGGCGGCTGCGAGCAGATCGGCGGCGTCGCTCTTGATCTGAAACAGCGCCTGGCTGGGCTGCTCGGCGAGTTGGCTGGCTGGGGTAGCCAGGAGGTGATGGAGGGAGCCGGAACTCATGCGGCACCTCCAGCGGCGACGCGCTCGCTGGTGCTACGGTGCAGACTGGCGGTTTCGAACGCTTCGACGTCCTCGACGCGGTACAGCACGCGCCCTTGAAGTTTCAGATAGACGGGGCCGATGCCCGCGGTTCGCCAGCGTTCGAGGGTGGCCTCGCTGACGTCCCATCGGTCCGCCAGTTGGCCTTGGTTGAGGTGTTTGACAGGCACGTTTTTCTCCTTTCTGGTGATTGCGAAAACGTGCCGTCATTTTTTGGGTCGAGGTGTACGGGCATCTAGCGCCGCCATGTACGGGCTGGTGTACGGGCGCGGCTGGATGGGGAAATTCGTGTCCTAGAAAGCAAAAAAACCGCCCGAAGGCGGTTGTCCGTACTGCTTGTGGCGGGGTCAATCCAGTCGAAATCCGTACCGCCCCTTTTCAGGGTTGACGATGTAGTCCTTCCATGCGCCATTGGCGCTGAACAGGCTCTGCATCCGCGTGCTCTTGCCGGTTTCCTTGTCCGGGTACGCAGCAGCGAGAATCTCCCTGGCTTCCACGAGCCACCGGTCGTTGCACACCTGCTGGTAAAGGTACTTGACCGCGGCAGCCTGGCGCTGGCCCTTGATGTGCCAGGGTCTCGTCTTGCTGCGGATCGTGAGCATGTTCGTGTACTCGTCGAAGTGCACCGGCAGCACGGGACGAAGCGTGCCGTCGGCCGGACTGGTCAGAATGCGATGAAGGAGGTCGACGTCCATGCGTGGTTCCGGGACGTAGTCGACGATCACGTCGTGCAGGGAAGCAAAACGGTAGCTTCGCGGCGGCCGTACGAAGTCCGGCGGCCCCATGCCGGAGGACACGATGAGGCCCTGATCCGGCAGGGCCTGCTCGTAAAATGGCGGAACAGCTCATCGATGCAGGACGCAAGGCTGCGCACAAACCAGACGTCGGTAAGGGCCGGTCCGATTCGGGCCTTGCCAACCTTCCAGAGATGGCCGCCCAGTAACGGCGACTCGATGCCCCGGCGAAGGGCTTGCGGCACGTCGAGCAGGTCGGCGATGACATGGAGGAGCATCGGCACGTGAACGGCGTAGACCGCCACCTCTGTCGCCGCGACGGATTTCCTGCGAAACGTCTCCGGACACCGATAGCGGTAGCGCGTCGGATCGCTGTCCTCATGCAGTTCGACCGGCACTCGCTCGTCACCGCAGGGCGCCGGATAGCACCCGGCGTAACCGACGCACTCCGTCCAGTCTGCTAGTTCCCGGGCGGACAGGGGCGTGTTGTGGAAGACGTCCCATCCGGGCACGCCGCGCAGGCGTTGGCCTGCCGTATCGCTGATCGACTGGCTGGATCGCTCGAAGAGGTCGAGCAACTCAAGCAGCGACCGCGTCGACAGGGGCATTGGTAACATCGCCGATCTCCTTCACCAGATGCCACTTGGCGAGCAGGCGGTCGCACAATGCCCGGTCCTTCTCACGCTTGGTCTTGATGCTGCACTTGTTGTCCTCGCGCAAGATGATGGTGATCGTCCGTGCGCGTTCGTTGCCGACTTTTTTCAGGCGGATGGAGAGCTTGGCGTAGTGCAGGTGGTGATGGCGAAAGTCGAACGTGGGGCTGATCAGCTCCCGCGCAGCGGCGTGAATGTCGTCGGCATCCGTCGACCAGATCTTCACCAGCAGCGAGCGGTGGTTCAACGCGGCGTACCCGAGTTCGACTACCTTGACGAATGCCACGTTCTCCCCGGCCAGGTCGAAGTTGCGTGGCGCGGCGAGACTCTGATAGTCGTACTGCTTCAGCGGAATTTTCTCGCCGGAGATCGGTGATTGCAGCAAGGCATCTGCCACGATCCGGGCCAGCGTCTCGCGGCCATCGTTGTCCTTGGACAGCACTTCCAGATGACCCTGGGCAGGTTCGTAGGTGATGTGCGAAGAGACAGCCCTGATCACCTCTTGAGCGACGAGTTCGCTGTCATGGACGCAGTCGATGATCTCCGGCGGGCGGTTGTGGTGAATGCTGACCTGATACAGGGCGACGTCCTCGCCGGTCTGCGTGTCGGGACGCAGTCGCTTGAAAATCTGGACGGCCACCGCATCGACCGCGCAGCCCAGATGTTCGGCGACGGTCTGATGAAAAGCGACCCTCGAGGCCTCATCGTCTTTGATGGAGAGGCTCTTGGGGGCCATGAAACCGGAGTAGCACGACGGGCTTTGGCGGAAGACGTCGGCCTGCCGGGCATCCAGTGCCTCCTTGAAGACCGCGGGCTCATGAAGGTAAAGCCACAGGGCACGTTCATACTGGTTGCGTATCGCGGCGAAGGTCTCCCGGCCGGCATTGTCAAAGATGTCGTCGCGAAAACCCTCGATGACATCCTGCCCGGCACCGTCCGACATCAGCACGATACGTTCGGCCACCTCTTCGATCGGCTGCCTCTCGCTGACCGCGAGGGCCGAGAGGGCTTCGTTCATGCCGGCCCGCTGTTCTCGCTTGGCCTGCTTCCCATGTAACTCCGGCATCGCCAGATCGAACTCATCGGCCATGAATTCACTAAAGACCGCCGGCGGCAGGTGGCCGAGCAGTTTGGAGAGATTTTCTGCATCGTTCATCGACATTCCCCTTTGCAAGGTGTTGATCAGGTGACTATCAGCCCGAGCAGCCCATTCTTGACATTGTGGTGTGTAGACCGATTACGTTCGGTGCGCCGAACATTTTTTGATTATCCATGAGCCTTGTGTGTCTTGTCAAACAGGTACGCAAACGTTCGGTACGATGGTATGATTTTTGGCCTGATACGGACCACTGAGGAGAAAGCGGTGCCATCACCCCTGGGTGACAAGATGCGAGCCCTGCGCAAGGAAAAGAAGCTAAGCCTCGAACAACTGGCGGAACTCACCGACTCCAGCAAGAGTTACATCTGGGAGTTGGAGAACAAGGATGTCCCCAGGCCGTCAGCCGACAAGATCGGCCGGATTGCCGCGGCGCTGGAAGTCACGCCGGAATTCCTGCTGGATCAGCGCGACGATCTGACACCGGACGAGGAGATTGTCGATGAAGCATTTTTCCGCCGGTACCGAAAGCTAGAACCTGACGTGAAGAAGAAGATTCGCAAGATCATGGACGCCTTCGACGACGAGTAACGTTGCGAGAATGAGTGACGCACCGAAATCGCCCAAGGCGACAGCCAACGATCTCCTGGCCAAGGTCATCAAGCCGGCCTTTGGCGGGGTCTATCCGCTGCCCATCCCGCTCGCAGAAATCATCACCGACTACACGAGACAGCGCTTTCCCGCGGATCCCATTACCGAGATCAAAGGCGCTGACCTACCCGGATTTGAAGGGATGCTGCGGCCGAACAAGGCGCGAACCCGGTGGCAGATCCTCTACAACGATGCCGACGCATCGCCGGGTCGGATCCGCTTCACCCAGGCCCATGAGTTTGGCCACTATCTCCTCCATCGCCAGAAGCGCGACGCCTTCTCGTGCAGTGATGCCGACATGGTCGAATGGGACGCCGTCGAAGCCGGTATCGAAAAGGAGGCCGACGAGTTTGCGGCGACCTTCTTGATGCCGACGGACGATTTTCGCGATCAGGTCGCCGGCGAAGCAGCATCGTTTGGGCTGTTGAGTCACTGCGCGGAACGTTACGAAGTGTCCCTGATGGCGGCGATGCTCAAGTGGGTCGAGTTCGCTCCCAGGCGCGCCGTCGTGCTCGCAGTTCGTGACGACTTCGTGCTTTGGGCGCGCGCGAATGAGGCCGCGTTCAAGTCAGGCGTGTATCTGGCGACACGTAAGCGGACGATCGCGGTGCCAACGCGATCAGTGTTCGACAACCGCAATCGGGTAGCCCAGGCCGAGGTCAATGGGATCCGGGCCAACTGCTGGTTTCCACGCGAACCGGCCGAGATGCCCCTGACGGAAATGAGCTTCGTCTCCGACCAGTATCGACTCACCCTGGGCATTCTGTTGCTGCCGGACGCCGAGCGGCGTTACCGGCGCCAGGAGGATCTCGACGAGGAGGACGAGGGGCTCGAATCCACCATCGACCGGTTCGAGCGCTGCGGGCAGCCGATCATTCGGTAGCCGTCTGACCGGCCTTCCCGCGTGGCGCATCAGCGCTCCGCAAACGCCCGCAGTTCCCTCGTGGTGTCGGTGGCGCTTCATCCGGACAATTACGCTTTCAAGCGATTTTGACGGAGAGGGCCGATACCGATGCGTGAGATAAAACGATGTGCCTCGTTACGAGCCGAGAGCGAAGCGGCGCGAAGCGACGGCCAGGTCAGCCACCTGCCCCCGGAGCGCATGACGCCGGAGCAGCGTCGGATCGAGATCGCATCATTGCTGGCCAATGGGCTGGCCCGTCTTCGCGGCGTCGTAGAGCCTGCGGCCCGAGAGAACGAGTTTGAGCTTGCCTTCTCCGGCCACCAGCGCGTTCATTCACACCCCGTCAACAAGGAATAGAACGGAGTCATAATGAACATCTCCCCGCGTACTCCCGCTACGCCGCCGTCGGTCGTGGCGCAGATCGGCCGTTTGCCCGAACTCAAGATGCCAGAGATCAAGGCGCTCTGGCAGAAGCTGTTCGGCGCCGACACGCCCAACTATAACCGGCCGTTCCTGGAACGCCGCATCGCCTACCGCTTGCAGGAAGTGGAGTTTCGCAAGGTCGATGCCAAACTGCTGGAGAGAAACCAGCGTCGAATTGCAGCGCTCCTCGAAACGGGCAAGGTCGAGAAAAGCGATCGCGACACCCGACCGGCAGCAGGCACCGTGCTGACGCGTGAATACCGCGACGTCGAATACTGTGTGGTCGCCACCGCCGACGGGCAGTACGAGTTCAACGGCCGGATGTACCCGAGCCTCTCGATGATCGCGCGCGAGATCACCGGAACACGATGGTCGGGACCGCTCTTCTTCGGACTCAAAGGCCCGGCCAAGCCGGAAGTGTCCACCAGGAAAGGACTACGGCGATGAGCGAAGCCCTTAAGCGGCGCGTGCGCTGCGCCGTCTACACACGCAAGTCCACCGACGAAGGGATGGACCAGGAGTACAACTCCATCGATGCACAGCGCGACGCCGGTCACGCCTATATCGCCAGCCAACGCGCCGAGGGCTGGATTCCGGTGGCAGACGACTACGATGACCCCGCTTTCTCGGGTGGGAACATGGAGCGTCCGGCACTCCGGCGCATGATCGTCGACATCGAGGCCGGCAAGATCGACGTGGTCGTGATCTACAAGATCGATCGCCTGACCCGCAGCCTGGCGGACTTCTCCAAGATGGTGGAAGTCTTCGAACGCTACGGTGTTTCCTTCGTCTCGGTGACCCAGCAGTTCAACACCACGACCTCGATGGGTCGCCTGATGCTCAACATCCTGCTGTCGTTCGCGCAGTTCGAGCGTGAGGTCACCGGCGAGCGGATCCGCGACAAGATCGCCGCCAGCAAGCGCAAGGGCATGTGGATGGGGGGCGTGCCGCCGCTGGGCTACAACGTCGAGAACCGGCGACTGGTCCCCAACGAACGCGAGGCGAAACTCATCCGGCACATCTTTCAGCGCTTCGTCGAACTCGGCTCCAGCACCTCGCTGTTCAACGAACTGAAGCTCGACGGCGTCACCTCGAAGGCCTGGACCACTCAGGACGGCAGGGTCCGCGAGGGGAAGCCGATCGACAAGGGGATGATCTACAAGTTGCTGCACAGCCGCACCTACCTCGGCGAACTGCGGCACAAGAGTGAGTGGTTTCCGGCGGCGCACCCGCCAATCATCAAACGCGAGTTGTGGGACAGCGTGCATGCGATTCTCGCCACCAATTGCCGGATGCGCGGCAACGCGACGCGAGCGGTCGTGCCCTTCCTGCTCAAGGGCATCGTATTTGGCCATGACGGGCGGGCCTTGTCGCCCTGGCACACGACGAAGAAGAGTAACGGACGCCGCTACCGGTATTACATCCCGATGCGCGATACCAAGGAGCAGGCCGGAGCGTCCGGTCTGCCACGCTTGCCGGCGGCAGAGCTGGAGTCGGCAGTGCTCGAACAACTACGCGGCATCCTGCGCACACCGGCGATGGTCGGTGACATGCTGTCGCAGGCGAGCAAACTGGATCCGACCCTGGACGAAGCCAAGGTGACCGTGGCCATGACGCGGCTCGACGTGATCTGGGACCAGTTGTTTTCCGCCGAGCAGACGCGGATCGTCCGGCTCCTGGTCGAGAAGGTGATCGTTTCGCCCACCGATCTGGAAGTACGCCTGCGCGCCAATGGCATCGAACGTCTGGTGCAGGATCTTCGCCCGGCACCCGCCGAACGGCGCCAGGAGGTGCTCGCGTGAACGGGATTCGCATCCGCAGGACCGGGGCGTCAGATGTCATCGCCGCCAGCGACGGCAGGTTGACCCTGTCGGTGCCGATACAAATCAAGCACCGCAGCGGGCGGAAACTGGTTACCTTGCCGAACGGTGAAGCCGCCCAGCCCAGGCCCTGGGATGTCGCCGCCACGCCGATGCAACTGGCACTGGCACGCGGCCATCACTGGTTGGCAATGCTCGAATCGGGCGAAGCCAAGTCGATCACCGAGCTCGCCGCCCGGGAGAAGATCGACAACAGCTACATGTGCCGAATGCTCAACCTGACCACGCTGGCGCCCGATATCATCGCGGCCATCCTGGATGAGTCCTTGCCGCATCAGGTTGGCGTGCATGATCTGGCGATCAGTCCGCCGGTGTTGTGGGAGGAGCAGCGCAAGCGAATTGGTGTGGTTGGCGAGAACCTGCCGGCGGAGTGATAGACTCGTCGCGAGCCGTCCGGGGTGGTGCCCGCAGGGCGACCCAAAGGCGACTATCATGCTTGCGGACAGCCGTCGTTGGAACTCAATCCAGCTGACAGGTGGTCAAGATCGAGTGGATCGCTGTCGACATACTCCCCGGCATTCATGTCCGGCAACGTGAGGACTTGGCCTTCGATGGACTTGAACCGGCCCGTCGTCGGTACTAGCTTGAGCCACTCCTTCAAGAGGTCCGCCCAGTTCTTTCCCTCGGCGTCCGCGTCACTTTCATTGCGGACGAACCAGAAGAAGATGTCAACCTGAGGTGCGTCCCACGAAGGCGAGGCGAGCACACGGATCTCGCGAAGCGCTCGAAGGCCGTGGCCCTCGTCGGTGTTCTTCTCGTGCTTGTTCGCCATACGGCTTTGGAGCTTCCTCGCAAGCGCTGTGAAGTCGTCCGGGAAAGCGAAGCGGACGCGCTTTCGCGATAGCGCGAGCGCGAAGGCTCGGGCTTCGGCATCGGTGCTCCACCCTGGAGTACGCTCCCACGTTGCCACGAGGGGCTTCTCAACAGTCATCACACGATCGAGGTCGGCAACGAGCCTGCGCGCTGAAAGTAGTACCACGAACGCGTAGGCGGGGCGCCGACCCCGTTGGATCTCGCGAAGTCGATCATCATCGACTTCGACAAGTGGGCAGATCTCGACGAAGGGGCGCTCGGCGCACGAACGAACAACATCGCATGTCTGAGTGACGACGACGAATCCCGGGACTTCCTGCTCGGCCAGATCTGCACCTGCCTCGGCAGCAACTCGGCCAGCGTCGGTCACAGCGATCGACTTGTCGAGCCGGTGCACGAACCAATGCTCACCCAGGGCGCAGTCCCCCTGGCGCCACGCCGCGAGAATGTGGTCGATCGATCTAATCAGCGGGTCCTGCTCACTCTCAGCCGCCACCCCGAACCCTCACACTCTTCGCCGCACGGGTTGTCCCGCCATCGCGATGAATGCGGTCGTGGAGCGCGCCGACGAGTTCCTCCGGCGATTGCGGTGCACGTGCTGTACGCGCATCTTCCGAGAGCTTCAGCGGCGAAACCCGGCGTCCCTCGCCTGGCCCGAGCAGCGAGAGAACGCGCTCGTAGCCCCCCTCTGCCAACAAATCGAACGGCATGTTTCCGTCCTCGCGCACACCGAGCAATATCGCTCGGTTGGCGCTCGCGGAACCCCGGTCAACCTTCCGCACCACGGTAAGGAGGCGTTGGAGGTGCTCCTCGTTACTTGGCGCCATCGACTTGCCGCTCGCCCAAAAGTGAAGTGACCGGCGGCTAACGTTGAACAGACGTGCGAGTTGATCCCAAGTAAGGCCGCTCACACGCCGCAGTTCGCCGATCGCGGAACCCGAGGGTGTCGCCGCGGACACTGATGTGCCGGCTGTCGTTTGAACTGCTACGCGCCGCGAATGCAGTACCGTGTCGGCCGGAAGCGTATATGCGGTCGAGGTTCCGATGCCAGCAAGCATGACCCCGAGAAGTACCGGCCCACGAGCTTGCCGCATGAGCATTGCGCCAGCGGCGGAAGTGGCATTGACAGTAGGATGCATCTCAAGGCTGCTCATGGCTTGCCTCCGTAGCGTACAAGGAAGTCGTCTGTCACCGCCCAGCGGAAGACCGTGTAGATGCGCTCGGCGTAGCGCTGTGCCTCCGCAACGACATCCTCGACGATAAACGGCATCGGAGCAGAGCTGAACATGTCGAGGTCAAGAATCCAGCTCTTCTCGTTCTCAGGCTCAATCGCGGCAGGATCGACGGTCGCACCTGGGGGGAGGCAGCCCCAGCGAGCAAGCACCCGCGCCTCCGGCAGTTCGAACATCGACTCGGAAAGCGCATGCACGGCGTGCGTGGCAGCGATCGTTCCGGTGATGCCGCGAACCTCCGGACGGACCAACTTGGCGATGTCATCGACCGCATCGCCGGTAATGCGATCGATATAGCGGACGCCAAGACGATCGAGCTGGCCTGGTTCGATGTGTTCGTCGAGGGCTTCTGCAAGCGACTTGAGTCTGCCAAAGAAATCAGAACGGCTCACATATTTCGTGGTCTCGAGCGCTAAGAACTCGGGGGTGAGCGAAACGCGCCAGAACCCCTCCGTGTCGCTGAAACGCCACGCTATTTGCGACTTCGCTGGAGCCGCGCCGCTGGGGCTCAAGAGAATCCCTTGTGTCTGCTCCTGCCGGAGCACGGAATACGTCCTGCGGATCGCCTCTTGGAAAGGCGCCACGAAGTCTCGCTGCTCGACCGAGAGGATTTCCGGGAAGCGGAATTGTGCGATGACGCGGACGAGGGGGGCGTCCTTGAGGGGCACCTCCGCAGGCAACGCAGCTACGAACGGATCCACGATAGAAGTCATACTACGTACCATAAACGCAAAATGACCAGATGTGAAGTGTACTGTGAAGTGAGCCAAATCCATACAGCCTTCGATGTGGTTCTTCTCACGGCGCTGGCGGATCCGCCGCTAGGTCGAACATCGTGACGTGGGCCAGTAAAGTGTCGTCTAGGATGGCGGCCACGATGTCCGGCGCCAGGGTAATCACGCTGACCATTCGGCCCACGTAGATTTTTTCTGCGCCTTCCCGTGGGGCGATTCCCCAAGGTCGGCAAGCGGGAAGCGTAGTAGCGAAGCGAGCGGCAACTTCTGGCCGGGTGCGGTCCGCCAGTTGGCCGCCTGACGGCATTTCGCACTCTCTGGACTGGCACCGCTATTTCCACCGCCTACCAATGCCACGAATCAACCGCTTGATTGGACCACGTGTAAGCTGTTGATTCGTAATGGGGTAGTTCGTGGCGCTCGTGGACTTCAGCCTCTAGAGGACACCGACCGTGGAGAGAAAAATGGCCAGGAGAGAGTGAAAACGGCCAATTCCTGGCGCCCGAGCCAAACGACGAAGTCCACAAGAACCCGCATGACCCCCCGCAAACACGCGGCAGTACGCAAAAAAAGACCAACCCGATGAGGGGTTGGTCTTTTTGTCTGGTGGGCCCGCAGGGACTTGAACCCTGGACCAAAGGATTATGCTTACCACTACGGCTTTCGCCGCCTCTGGCGAGTTTGTGGTCTGGACTATACCTTCCCGTTACAGGCTGGCCGTCTAGTCTCTACACCTTCCCCCGCGTTAGTGGTGGGGGCTTGGCTCGGTATTGGCGTCGCCCGCAGGCACCAGCTTCCACCGAATTTGACCAGTTCTACCCGCCACCAGCGTGCCGCTGCCGACGGGCAACCCATGAAGCCAGCCACTCATCTGACGATGTCCAGGCTGACTTCGCTAAGTCCTCTGCTCTAACCAACTGAGCTACAGGCCCGGGACGGGATTCTACAGACTTCCGCGGACTTTCGCTTCGCTGAGGCAGTTTTCGATGCGCGCGGTGGTCTGGGCGATATCTTCGTCGAGGCCGATCGAGAAGCGGATCAAGCCTTCGCGCAGGCCGGCCGCTTCGCGTTCTGCGGGCGGGATCTCGGAAGAGGTGCTGTGCCCAGGAGTGTTGAACAGGGTCTTGAAATAGCCGAGGCTGACGGCCAGGTAGCCGACCTTGTCGCGTTGCATCAGCGTCATCAGGCGGTTGGCGGCGGCGAGGTCGCCGGCGTCGAGAGTCAGCATGCCGCCGTAGCCGTAACCGGGGTTCATCAGCTGTGTCAGCAGCTGATGGTGCGGATGGCTGGCCAGGCCCGGGTAGTGCACTGCGTATCCCAGCTCTTCGAGCCGGTTGGACAAATACAGGGCGTTGGCGCCGTGCTGGCGCAGGCGGATGTGCAGGCTGTGCAGATTCTTCAGGATGCTCGCTGCGCGGGTGCTGTCGAGCACCGGCCCGAGCAGCATGCTTGGGCCGGCGTTGATGTCGGTGAGGCGGGAAATGAAGTCGTGCGAAGCGACGACGCAGCCGGCGACGCAGTCGCTGGTGCCATTGACGAACTTGGTCAGGCTGTGCACGACAATGTCGGCGCCATGGCGCAATGGTGACAGGATCATCGGCGTGAAGGTGTTGTCGACCACCAGCTGTGCGCCGTGTTCGTGGGCCATGGCGGCCAGCGCCGGCAGGTCGGCGACTTCGAGCAGCGGGTTGCTGAGCGACTCGCAGTAGAGGACGCGGGTCTGTGGCGTCATCGCTGCGCGCACGGCGTCGTGGTCGCCGAGGTCGACGAAGCAGGTGTTGACGCCGAAGCGCGGCAGCAGGTTCTTGAGCAGGGCGTAGGTGCCGCCATAGATGCTGCGCCCGCAGACGATCTCGTCGCCGGCACCACACAGGGTCATCAGAGTGGTACTGATCGCGCCCATGCCCGAGGCCATGACCTGCGCCGATTCGCCGTCTTCCATGCGCTCCAGGGCGCTGGCGAGATACTTGTTGGTTGGATTGAAGTGTCGCGAGTAGAGGAAGCAGCCTTCGATCTCGTGCTCGAACAACTCCTCCATTCGCTCCGGGCTCAGGAAGGTATAGGTCGAGGAGTCGGTGATCGAGGGATTGACGTCGCCGAATTCCCCGAAGACGAGGTAGTCCTGGACGCGCGATGCGGGATTGAAGGCCATGTCGATACCCTCCTGATGATGATGATGATGATGGGAAAGGCAAACGTAGCACGCCAGGCGTGGATGGAGAAGTGCCGGCGTCCGATCCTTCGCCCGCTTGTTGAAATGCAGCCCAGCCGACAAAAGCACTTGACCGCCAGCGCCTTTTGCCCGTCAATGATCGCCGACGCGCAAACACTGGGCGCTTTGTCCGCAGCTTGCTGGCACGGCCCTCTGCGCAGGCCCCCAGGCCCCTGCGCCTTCTGAACGAATGGGAAGAAGAACATGTACAACAATCCACGTTTCCGGATCGCCGTTCTACCCGGCGACGGCATCGGCCCCGAAGTCGTCCAGTCCTGCCTGAGCATCCTTGAGGTGCTTTGCGAACGCCTGGGTGGCATCAGTTTCGACTTCCGGCAGCGCGAAGGGGGGGGCTGGACATTATGAAAAGACCGGCGCCGTCTTCGCGGACGACACCCTAGCCGAGTGCCGCGACGCCGACGCCGTACTCCTGGGGGCCATGGGTCTACCGCGGGTTTGTTACCCCGATGGAACCGAAGTTTCTGCCCACTTTGATTTGCGCATGGCGATGGATATTTACGCCGGTCTGCGCCCCATCCGCGGCTATCCGCGTTTGCCGCTGGTTTTGGGCGACAAGCGCGCGGCCGAGATCGATCTGGTGGTGGTTCGTGAGCAGAGCGAAGGCTTGCTCTCGTCGCACGGTTGCGGAACGCTCGAAGACGACCGGGTGCGGGAAACGATGGTTGTTTCACGCCACGGCAGCCGCCGGGTGGTCGAGTTTGCCTTCGAACTGGCCGGGCGACGTGCCAAGAGCAAACGCCGGCCGGGCAAGGTGACCTGTGTGGACCAGGCCAATTTGCTGGCGTCGATGGCCCTTTTTCGCAAGGTGTTCAGCGAAGTTGCCGCGACGCATCCCGAGGTCGAGGTGGAATACGCGCACGGCGACGCGATCGCCGCCAAGCTCGTCAAGGCCCCCTGGGATTTCGATGTGCTGGTCACCGAGAACGCTCTTGGCAGACTCATTGCCGATTTCTCGGCGGCGCTTGCCGGTAGTCAGAGTCTGGCGCCCAAGGCCGACATTGGCGATCGCTACGCAATCTTTCAACCGGCCCATGGTAGCGCAGACGATTGTGCCGGCAAGGGTCGCGCCAACCCGGTCGCCCAAGTCCTCGCGGCGGCCCTGATGCTCGACTGGCTCGCCGATCAGCATACCGAGCCGCGCCTGGCGCACGGCGCACGCATTCTCGAGCGCGCCGTGGACAAGACGATGTCCGCCATCTGGCCGATCGAGTTCGGTGGCGAGGACGGCACGGCGGCAATCACCCGCGCAATCATCGCGAACATACGCGGCTGATCTTCTGCGCGCCGCGCGGCCCGCCTCGCTTCCTCCGCTTCGTCTGCGAGCCCGTCCCTTTGCCGAGCCGACGATGCCGGGCAGGCAGCCTGCTAGAATGACGGCCGTTTCTCCGCACAAGGATCAATTCCATGACTTCAGAAGTGAGCCACGCCGACGACCTGTTGCTGCCATGCGTTGAACGCCAGACCGGTGAATCTCCCAAGTGTGCCGTGATCTGGCTGCACGGTCTCGGTGCCGACGGGCACGACTTCGAGCCGATCGTCGACGAGTTCGATTTCGATCAGTTGCCGGCGCTGCGTTTCGTCTTCCCGCACGCACCGATGCGTGCGGTGACCATCAATGGCGGTTTCGTGATGCGCGCCTGGTACGACATCATTTCGCCCGATTTCGCGCCGGGCAGGGAAGAGGCCGAAGACCTGGCTCAGTCGGCGCGACAGGTTGAGGCGCTGATCGCGCGCGAGAACGAACGCGGTATTCCCGACGCGCGCATCGTTCTCGCCGGTTTTTCGCAGGGCGGCGTGCTTGCCCTGCATGCCGGCTTGCGCCATCCGCAGCGGCTGGCCGGAATCCTGGCGCTGTCGTGCTATCTGCCGATGACCGAAACGCTGGCTGGCGAGGCCTCCAAGGCGAATCGCGATGTGCCGATCTTCATGGCGCACGGGCAGAACGATCCGGTCATTCCCTTCGATTTCGGAAAGCGTTCCTGCAAACTGCTTAAAGCGGAGAAATACGCGGTTGAGTGGCACAGCTACGCCGCCGAGCACTCGGTCTGTTACGAAGAACTGCAGGACGTCGAAGCCTGGCTGCACAAGGTCCTCGCCGACGTTTGCTGAGCATGCTGCCGTTGCGCTACCTGGCGGGCTATCCGGACGATCTGCAGCGGTAGGTACGCGCGGCGATCGCCGAGGACCAGCTGGCAGCGATGCTGCGCACCAGATATCCGGGCACGCATGAGGTGCGCAGCGATGGCGCCTTGTACGACTACACCCTGGCGCTCAAGAATCGTTTTCTGCGCAACGCCGACTCGCCCGCGAAAGTGCTTTTCGACAGTCGCCTGCAGCTCACCGCCAACGCCCTGGGAAGCAATGGCAAGCTGGCGCGGGTGCAGGGCGGCAAGATCAAGCGCAAGCACGAGATTCGCGTCGCCAGCGTGTTCAAGGAAGCGCCACCCGAGTTTCTGAAAATGATCGTCGTGCACGAACTCGCGCATCTCAAGGAGCGTGAGCACGACCGCGCTTTCTACCTGCTGTGCAGCCATATGGAGCCGGCCTATCACCAGCTCGAGTTCGATTTACGCCTCTATCTGACGCAGCGCGAGTTGACTGGCTTGCCAGGCGGATAGCCTGATCGGAGGCCCGTGACGCCGGCCCGCAGCCCTTACTGTGAAAGCCGCACAAGCGACTCACGAAACTCCCTTCTCCCTCGCGGGAGAAGGGTCAGGGGCAGAGGGGGGACGGTCATGGCTTTCATCATCAGGGGTGTCTCGACATGTCATGACCGTTAGCTTCCCGCCGCAAGCACCGCGGCGCTTTCCCCGCCGATGACTAAGGACTAAACTCGTGCCTAATCCATTTCAAGCACAGGGGAAGTGTCATGCGCCGAGTCGTCTTCAATCAGAAGGGTGGCGTCGGGAAATCGACGATCGCCTGCAATCTGGCCGCCGTCGGCGCCGCGCGCGGGCGGCGGACCCTGCTCATTGACCTCGACGCACAGGCCAATTCTTCCCGCTATCTGCTCGGTCAGGCGCTGGATACGCAGGAGAAGACGCTAGCGCATTTCTTCGACGATTTGCTCGGCTTGAAGCTTTTTCACGACGAGATTGGCGCCTACGTCGTGCCTTCGCCATTTCCCAATCTCGATGTCCTGCCTGCGGACCCGCGGTTGGAGGAACTGCAGTTCAAGCTCGAATCGCGCTACAAGATGTACAAGCTCAGACTTCCTGATCTCGGAGGAAACCCGGTTGGCACTTTAGACGAGGGCGAAGATCATTTTTGCCCCAGTTTCAGGATGCGGGAAATCTTGCAGGGTGAGTTCATCGAGGAGCGCGGCGATGGCGCGATCATGGGCTGGGCTGGCCATCCGGTGAATTTTGATGGTCAGGGTGTTGGCCAGAGCGTTCGGTTCGATGTCGGCGGAAGAAACGAACAATTCGCGAATGAGCGCACGCGCGTCGTCCTCCTTCTTCAAGTGGCGACGCAATAGCGCCACCATGGCGGTTTCGGCCCGGTAGGCGACCATTTTCACGGCATCACAGAGCATTTTGTTCAGCGGCGG
>NZ_SPMY01000045.1 GCF_012939955.1 Candidatus Accumulibacter phosphatis | reverse complement strand
GCATCGACCACCGGCGGCCGGCGCTGCGCATAGACCGTGGCTCGGCATAACCCTGCCAGAGCGCATTGCTGCACCACGGCGACGGGCTCGCCTGGGTCGATCCACCCATGCCGTATCACGGCAGGCTGATCCCAGACTTTTTTTTGAGCCAGTCGAGTTCCATCTTCAACTTGCCGATCTCGCTGTACAACAGCTCTGGCTCACGGTGCGCCGCCGCTGGCTTGGGGCCGCGCTTACCTTCAAACAGCGTCTTGGCATTCTCCTGGATGGCCTTCTTCCATTGCCCAACCTGGACAGGATGCACGCCGTACTCCCGCCCAATCTCGTTGATCGTCTTGACCCCACGTACAGCTTCCAGACCAACCTTGGCCTTGAACTCCGGCGTATGTACCTTCCGCGTCGCTACTTCACTCATCGCTTCTTGCTCCCTATGACCGAGCACAGCTTAAACCACTGTCTGATTTCCAGGGACCACTATAGGGTGTTTGCCATGGGAGCTTACTGGTTCCACGGTGTTTTAGTTATTTTCTTGGTGATCCTCTGGGCGCTCGAAAAGAAATTTCCGAAAGCGATGGCCAGCGCAGAGGAGTCGCTTCTGGTTCTGGTCATCACCTCGATCATGGCGGTGGCCTTTTTCCAGGTGATCGCCCGCTACGGATTCAATACCGGCTGGTCAGGGGCACTGGAATTCAATACCACGGCCTTTTCCTGGCTGATCCTTCTGGGTATGGGTTATGGTCTGAGAACCAGCCTGCACCTGGGAGTCGACATCATCATCAAGGCCGTCCCCGCGCCGATGACCAAAGCGCTGTCATTGATCGGCGCAGCGTGTTGCATGCTTTACGGCCTGATACTGCTCGACGCATCCTGGGTGGCCTTGCTCGGTGTTGACACCAAGGGTGGCGCTATCGAGTACTGGCTGAAAATGTACAAGATCGGCATTGGCTCGGAAGAACTGCACTATCCGGGATTCATACAGGACGCCTTAGGCATTCAGTCCCGTATTCACCGCTGGCTGCTGTTGCTGATCCTTCCGCTGGGCCTCGCGCTGATGGCATTCCGATCCTTGCAGGCCTTTATCGATATCGCAGGCGGTCGCCGTAAACTTCTCATCAGCGGCCATGAAGCAGAAGACATGGTCGAAGAGAACAAGCACATCTTGAAAGACTAAACGACTAAGGACCCTAGGATGAACTCTCTCTTTCTTTTTGTGATGGTGCTTGTGCTGCTCTTTATCGGCGTCCCGGTGGGCGTTGCACTGGGTCTGTCGTCGATTCTTTTCGTTGCTTTCTTTTCGCATGACTCGCTGTCGTCGGTGGCCATTCAGCTTTTTGGTGCAGGGCAGAACTACACGCTGCTGGCTATTCCGTTTTTTCATCCTGGCCTCGGCGTTCATGTCGACAGGGGGGGTGGCGGAAGCGACTGATTAATTTTGCGATCGCCAGTGTCGGGCACTTCCAGGGTGGTTTGGCCATGGCCTCGGTACTGGCCTGCATGATGTTTGCAGCCTTGTCGGGGTCGTCGCCAGCGACCGTGGTCGCGATCGGTACCATCGCCATCGCAGGCATGCGTCAGGTCGGTTATTCGAAGGAGTTCGCGGCAGGTATCATCTGCAACGCCGGTACCCTCGGTATCCTGATTCCACCGTCGATCGTGATGGTGGTTTACGCGGCTGCAACCGACGTTTCTGTCGGCCGGATGTTCCTGGCTGGCGTCATCCCGGGATTGATGGCCGGTTTTATGCTGATGGGCGCCATCTACATCGTTGCCCGGATCAAGGGTCTGCCGAAGGAAGAGTGGCGCGGTTTCGGCGCGATTCTGGATGGTGCCAAGGAAGCCGGCTGGGGTCTGTTCCTGGTGGTGATCATCATGGGCGGGATCTACGGCGGTGTGTTTACGCCGACCGAAGCCGCCGTCGTCGCAGCTGTCTACTCCATTCTCGTCGCGTTGTTTGTCTACCGTGACATGGGACCTCTGAAGGAGACGCCCTGGGTTGAGGCCTCGGACCACCAGTCGGCCCGTGTCGGTTTCAATGCTGGCGTCTACGCCGTGTCCTTCTTCATGGTGTGGATGATCCTGTCCTTCTTCGCCACTGACGGCATGGAAGCTACCGGCAAGCTCCGGGCCATGTGGGGCTTGGGGATGTCGCTTGCCATTTTCGTCGGCTATCTGTTCAAGGTTGGCCGCGAGCATGGCTCAGTAGCGAAGTGTGTGACGGGTGGTTTGGGCATCTGGCGTCGAAACCTGCTCTTGCTGGCCAAGAACTTCTTTCCGGCGCTGTTTGGCACCGAGTCGCGAGCGACGATTCTGCACGCGACGCGTACCACGGTGATGTTGATGTTCATCATTGCCAACGCCCTGTTGTTTGCGCATACCCTGTCGGCGGAACGTATCCCGCAGGACATCACCGCATGGATGTTGCAGGCCGGCTTCACCTGGTTCACCTTCCTGATTGCGGTGAACATCCTCCTGCTTATCGGTGGCCAGTTCATGGAGCCTTCTGGTCTGCTGGTGATCGTCGCGCCGGTGGTCTTCCCGATTGCCATGGAACTGGGAGTGGATCCGATTCATCTGGGCATCATCATGGTAGTGAACATGGAGATCGGCATGATCACGCCGCCGATCGGGCTGAACCTGTTCGTGACCTCCGGGATTACCAACATGAGCCTGGCGACGGTAGTGAAGGCGGCGATGCCCTTTGTCGGCGTCTTGATGATCTTTCTGGTCATCATTACCTATGTGCCGTGGCTGTCGACGGTATTGCCGTATGCTCTGATGGGGCCGGAACTGGTCATCAAGTAGGATCTAGCCTCTCTGGGTGGAGTTGGTAGGGAGTCACACGGCTTCACGATTCACTCCACCCGAACGCAGTACTTGTCCGCCGCTGACCTCCTGGAGGCCAGCGGCGGCTTTATTTCCGCATCGCGGCGCTTGCTCGGCTGCGCCCCGATTTTTTCCCGCTTGACGAGAGCCGTCCGCCGCAGGCGGTGGCCGTGTACTATTGCTGTGGCGTGCGTCCCGCGCGATCTTTCGCGGTAGAATGCGGGGTTGTTGCAAACCCACATGTTTACCAATACGGTTGGGCCTGATGAAAACCAGTTTCCTCGACTTTGAACAACCGATCGCCGATCTCGAAGGCAAGATTGAAGCGCTGCGCTTTGCTCAGGACGATTCTGCGGTCGACATTTCCGATGAAATCGGCCGCCTCGAGAAGAAGAGCCAGACCCTGACCAAGGATACCTATGCCAAGCTTTCGGCCTGGCAGGTGTCGCAGGTGGCGCGCCATCCGCAGCGCCCTTACACGCTCGATTACCTGTCGCTGATCTTCACCGACTTCGAGGAGTTGCACGGTGATCGGGCCTTTGCCGACGACCACGCGATCGTCGGTGGCCTGGCCCGCTTCGACGGTCAGCCGGTGATGGTGATTGGTCACCAGAAAGGGCGCGACACCAAGGAGAAGATTGCCCGCAACTTCGGTATGCCGCGTCCGGAGGGGTATCGCAAGGCCTTACGCCTTATGCGACTGGCCGAGAAGTTTCGTATTCCGGTGTTGACTTTCATCGATACGCCTGGGGCCTACCCGGGCATTGACGCCGAAGAGCGTGGGCAGTCCGAGGCGATCGGTCGCAATCTCTACGTAATGGCCGAGCTGAAAGTGCCGATCATCGTCACCGTCATCGGTGAAGGTGGTTCGGGCGGCGCGCTGGCCATCGGTGTTGGCGATGTGGTGCAGATGCTGGAGTACTCGACCTACTCGGTGATTTCGCCCGAGGGTTGCGCGACGATTCTCTGGAAGAGCGCCGAAAAAGCAAGCACGGCCGCAGAAATCATGGGTATCACCGCGCCCCGTTTGCTCGCGCTGGGTTTGATCGACGCCATCGTCGAAGAGCCGACCGGTGGTGCGCATCGTGCTCATCAGGCGATGGCGAAAAACCTCAAGGAAGCCTTGCAGAATGCTTTGCAGAAATTGGCACCGGTGCCGACCCGCGACTTGCTCAAGACTCGCCTTGCGCGCCTGATGGCCTATGGCCGGGTCAAAGAGCTGGCCCGCCGCTAAGACCAGCGCGGCGCAAGCGTCGGCCGCCCCGATTCTGCAGACGCTTGCGGCGTTTTTCGAAACGCGACTGCTGTCTGGATCTCGTCTGTGCGTCGGTCTATCCGGGGGCGTCGACTCGGTTGTCTTGCTGCACGCGCTCGACTGCCTGCGTCGTTCCGGGCTGCAGGTCGATCTCTCGGCGGTGCACGTCGATCACGCTCTGAGCAGCAATGCCGCTGCCTGGGCAGCTTTCTGCGTCGATTTTTGTCGGCGCCTGCAGGTGCCGCTGGAAATCCATCGCGTCGAGGTGCCGCGTGCCAGCGGTGAGGGCTTGGAAGCCGCCGCGCGGCGCGTGCGTCATGCGGCGTTTGCCGCCTGTCGAGCCGAATGGTTGGCGCTGGCCCACCATCGCGATGATCAGGCCGAGACGGTTCTCTTCCGTTTGCTGCGCGGAGCGGGTGTTGCCGGCGCCGCTGGAATGCCTGCCGAGCGGCCGCAGCCACGTGGCCCGCGCCTGATTCGCCCACTCCTCGATGTTTCGCGGTCGCTGATCCTGCGCTATGCAGAAATGCATTCGCTGGCCTGGATCGAAGACGAAAGCAATGCCGATTGCCACTATCGCCGAAACCACTTGCGACGTGAAGTCATGCCGCGCATTGCGGTCCATTTTCCCGGCGCTGCTCAGGCACTGGCGCGTGCCGCGCGCCATTTTTCCGAGGCGACAGAGCTTCTCGATGAACTGGCGCAGGCCGATCGGGCTGCCCTGATTGGTGAGTGTGGGCGGATTGATCTGGCGCGCTTCAACGCGCTTTCGCCAGCGCGAGCGCGCAACCTGCTGCGATCGGAACTTCTGGCGAGCGGCTTTCGCGCCCCGGAGGCGCGCTGGCTCGACGAGGCGTTACGCCAGCTGAAGACAGCGGCGGCGGCTTCGCAGACCTGCATCGCCACTGTGGATGGCGAAGTTCATACCTATCGGGGCAAGTTGTATATTTTTGCGCATTGTCCGGCTCTTGGGAATCTTGCCGTGAGTTGGAATGGCGAGCTGAGGCTGCCCTGGGGCGACGGCTGGGTGTCCTTCGTGCGCCGTAGCGGAAAAGGTGTCAGCCGCCGCCTGCTGGCTGCTGCGCCAGTTTTTTTGCGGGTCAGGCAAGGTGGGGAGCGCTTGCGGCCCGACGCTCGGCGCCCGGCAAGGACTCTGCGCAAGCTGTTGCAGGAAGCGGCCGTGCCCCCCTGGGAACGAGCGCGCCTGCCGCTGCTGTGCTGCGGCGAGCGCCTGGCCTGGGTTGCTGGACTCGGCGTTGACGCCGCCTTTGCCTGTGCCGCGGGGGAGGAAGGTGTCGAGCTTCTCTGGGAGAGAGGTGATGGCCAAGCGCCTGCCGGCTTCGCTTTGTCGGGGAAGCCGGCTGCCTGCATTGGTCAGGCGACCGGCTGACCGCGCCGCGGCTCAGCGCTTGCCGGCCAGCAGTTGCGCGAGTTCGACGGCTGTGCGGACGCCCATCTTTTCGAAAAGATTGGCACGATGCACTTCGACGGTGCGCATGCTGATCTGCAGTTCGTCAGCGATTACCTTGTTCAGGGTGCCGGCCAGAACCCGTTCCATGACCTGCTTTTCGCGTGTCGTCAGGCGGCTGCTTAAACTGTTGACCGAATCGCTATCGGCGGCGGCGAGGCGCTGGTTTGCATCGAGCTGCAGGGCTTCAATGACGCGATTGACCAGCTCGTTGTCGTTGCAGGGCTTTTCGACGAAGTCGAAAGCGCCTTGCTTGAGGGCCGAGACGGCCATGGGTACGTCGCCGTGGCCGGTGAGAAAGATCACCGGCAGCGTGCTGCCACGCTCGCAAAGCAGTTCAAAAAGCTCTGGCCCGCTCATCCCGTCCATGCGGATGTCGAGCAGGATGCAGCCCGGCAGCGAGGGGTTCCAGGCGGCCAGGAAATCTTCAGCCGAGGGGTAGCTCAGGCAGAGCACACCACGCGACTCGAGTAGCCAGCTCAGTGAGTCGCGGATGGCTTCGTCGTCGTCGACGAGGTAGGCGTGTGGATTCATTGCATGGCAATCGGCAGGGTGATGATAAAAATCGAGCCGCCGTCCGGGTTGGCTTCAACCCACAGGCGGCCGTGGTGGACTTCAATAATCGAGCGGCAGATGTTCAGGCCCATGCCCATGCCCTCGGCCTTGGTCGAGAACAAGGGGGTGAACAGCTTGTTTTCGACTTCAGGAGGAATGCCGGGGCCGTGATCGATGACCCGGATTTCCATTTGCTGCCTGTCGAGCTGGCTGAGCTTGACGGTCAGCCGCCGTCGCTCGGACGGGGTGTGGCGCATCGCTTCGATGCCGTTGCGCATCAGGTTGAGGAGCACTTGCTCGAGCATTACCGGATCGGCCAGCAGTTCGGGGCGCATGCCCT
Source organism: Candidatus Accumulibacter phosphatis (assembly GCF_012939955.1). GTDB lineage: Bacteria > Pseudomonadota > Gammaproteobacteria > Burkholderiales > Rhodocyclaceae > Accumulibacter > Accumulibacter delftensis. The sequence goes on along the minus strand of NZ_SPMY01000045.1, from coordinate 127,671 downwards.
GAATCTCGCGGACGATATGGACGCCGCGCGCCTTGGCTGCTCCGTCGATGAAGCCGACGCTGTCGTCGATCACTTCCGCGAGATCGCAGAGCACCCGTTTGGGTTCGCTCTTGCGCACGAAGTCGTGTACGCGCCGGATGATGTGGCCGGCGCGCTGCGCCTGAACGGCCAGTTTCCCGAGCGCTTCCTTCAGCTCTTCAGTACTGAAGTTGCCTGATTCGAGCTTGTTCAGGCAGCCGGTGTTATAGCTGGTGATCGCTGCCAGCGGCTGATTGAGTTCGTGCGCCAAGGTCGAAGCCATCTCGCCCATGGTCACCAGTCGTGCCGTGACCTGCAGTTTTTCCTGCTGTTGCTGGGCGAGTTCCTCGGCGTGTTTGCGGGCCGTGACGTCGATGATCGACGCCATCCAGCCCGTCTGCTCGCCGTCCGCGTCAATCAGAGGCGCTTCGTAGACGAGAGCGTCGAAGCGGCTGCCATTCCTGTGCATGAAGCGGATTTCGAATCCCTCGTGCGGAGCCTTGCCTTCGAGAACGTCATTGTGTAGTTGCAGCGTTCTTTCCATTTCTTCCGGTGCCCAGTAGGGCATGGGTGGTGCCAGACCGATCAGCTCGTCGGCAGTGAAGCCGACCATTTGCAGGAAAGCCGGGTTGACGTAACTTACCCGGCCTTCCATGTTGCGCGCGCGCATGCCGACCATCAACGAGTCTTCCATCGCCTTGCGGAAGGCGTACTCCGAGCGCAGGGCCTGTTCGGCGTCGAGGCGCCTGCGGATCAAGCCGCGCACCGCCCACAAACTCCAGAAAACGGCTGCTGCAAGAATGATTATCAGCGCAGCGATCAGCGTTTGCGCAAGATTTCCGGCACTGCGGTAAGCAGTGACCTGCAAGACCATGCCGTAGCCTGGAGGGTCGAAAATCACCGGGTAGCTGAGCTTGGTTGATGCAGCATCGATCTTCGACTTGCTGGCCAGGAGATTGCCATTGCCGTCGAGAACGCGTACTTGATACTTGGCAGCGAACCACCAGGGAACCTGCTGCTCGAGCAAGCGATTCAGCGAGTAGACGGCGAGCAGCGTGCCGCGGTGCTCGCCTTCCTCGAAAATGGGCACGTAGACTTCGAACTGCGCGGCGTCATCCACCCAGTAGGCATCGCTGTAGGTTGGCTTGCCAAGCTGGGCGAGTTCGATTGAGCGGTTGACCGGGTCCTGGCCCGAAGCGTCTTTGCCGTGTCGTGGCAAGCTTTGCGTTGGCATGCCGTGCACCGCTTCAGCCGCGGCATCAAGCCAGAGCAGCTGCAGGAGTTCCGAGTTATTCTTGAGAATGTGGCGAGCCCGCAGAACGAAGAGCGCGTCTCTATCTTTTGCCCGCGTCAAATCGAGGACCAGTTGCCGTATCTGCTCGGAGTTTCCCTCTAGGTGAAAGCGGACGCTCTGCTCGAGCCAGAGGACGTCGGCAATAAGGGTCGAGCGCTGTTCGTCAATGTCGTTCTGGCGTAGCAGCCAGAGCAAGGCGATGAGCAGTATCAGAAGCAGACCAACCGCCCCTTTCAGAATCGAGAGATACCACTGCGACCAGTTCAGCGACGCCGGCCGGCGTAGCGCATTCTGGTGCAGAAGGGGTGCGTCTTCCATGGCGCTCCATCTTACGCAAGTTATCGCCCGCGGGGTGTGCATAAATCCCTGTATTCGGGCCGGGCTGCACGCTCGCCGGGGGCCACATTGGCGACTGCAGTCTCGGTGATGGCGGTGTCGACTGCCGCTTCCTGGGGTCTATGACCATGCCGTGAATGGGCGGTTGGCGTTTGCTTCGGACAGGCTCGCCCGCGCCATCTTCGTCAGCCGCGGTGGGCTGTGGATTTCCACAATGTTCGTCGGCAGCAGTCCCTGTAATATCCGCCATCGCAACAGGCTAATAATTTTGTTAACTAAAAAGTTTTCATAAGGAGGAGAGACTGTGAAAGTTACGAATTTGCTGCTCGGAGTGATGGCCTTCGCCGTTTCGGCGACCCCACTGGCGGCCTTGGCCGAGGACCCGATCGTCATCAAATTCAGCCACGTCGTGGCCAACGATACGCCCAAGGGGCTGAGTGCTGAATTCTTCGCCAAGCGCGCCGGCGAACTGACCAAGGGGAAGGTGAAGGTCGAGGTGTATGGCAATTCGACCCTGTACAAGGACAAGGAGGAACTGGAAGCGCTGCAACTGGGGGCCGTGCAGATGCTTGCACCGTCGCTGGCCAAGTTCGGTCCGCTTGGCGTCAAGGAGTTCGAGGTCTTCGATCTGCCGTACATCTTCGACAACTACGCTGATCTGCATAAGGTAACGCAGGGCGATATCGGCAAGAGTCTGTTGAAAAAACTGGAGCCGAAGGGCGTCACGGGCCTGGCGTTCTGGGACAACGGCTTCAAATCGTTTTCGGCCAACACGCCAATCCTGATGCCGGAAGACCTGAAGGGCAAGAAGATGCGCATTCAGTCGTCCAAGGTGCTTGAAGCGCAGATGCGCGCGCTGAAAGCGATTCCCCAGGTGATGGCTTTCTCCGAGGTCTATCAGGCTTTGCAAACCGGCGTTGTCGATGGGACTGAGAACCCGATGTCCAACCTGTTTACCCAGAAGTTCTTTGAAGTCCAGAAGCATCTGGCGATTACCGATCACGGTTACCTGGGTTACGCGGTGATCGTCAACAAGAAGTTCTGGGATGGTCTGCCGGCGGACGTTCGCGGTCAGCTTGAAACAGCGATGAAGGAGTCTACCGACTACGCCAACAAGATCGCCAGGGAGCAGAACGACAAGGATCTGGAGGCAGTGAAGAAGAGCGGCAAGACCGCAGTGCACGTGCCGACGCCGGAACAGCGCAAGGCCTTCAAGAAAGCGCTGATACCGGTCCATGAAGAGATGGCATCCCGCATCGGCAAAGAGCTTCTCCAGTCCGTATACAAGGAGACCGGCTTCGATCCAAGCAAGCTCTGAGCGCAGCGCAAGCTGAAGGGATAGTCCGTTGGGACGCCTGGCCCAGCGGGTTTTTTTCAGGCAGTCGGGGGACTTGCGAATGAGAATACTCGATCACCTGGAGGAATGGCTGATCACCTTCCTCATGGGGGCGGCAACGACGATCATCTTCATCTCGGTCGCGCATCGCTACGCGGCCGGTTACCAGATTCCAATCGTGCAGGACTGGCTGCTCGGGCTGAACGTCGGATGGGCACAGGAGCTGTGCATCATCATGTTCGTCTGGATGGCCAAGTTCGGCGCGGCCTATGGTGTGCGCACCGGTATCCACGTCGGTGTGGACGTGCTGATCAACAGCTTGAGCGAAGGAAACCGGGGCCGGTTCATTGTCTTCGGGATGTTGTCCGGGGCGCTGTTTACCGGCGTTGTCGGTTCGCTTGGGGCGGCTTTCGTGTGGGACAACGGTGCCCACTACGCGATCTTCCAGTTTCTCGGCATGGACACCACGGACATGTTTTCGGGGCCGACGACCCCCGATCTCGAGTGGCCTACCTGGGTTGTCTACAGTGCCATCCCGCTCGGTTCGTCGCTGATGTGTTTCCGCTTTCTGCAGGTCACGGTGAGTTTCCTCAAGACCGGCGAGTTGCCACACCACGACCACGGCCATGTTGACGGCATCGAAGAGGAAGAGATTCCGGACGAGATTCAGAGCGTTGCCATGGAAGACAAGCGGCATCCCCATGACCGGACTCACGAGAAGCGGCATCCGGAAGATCGTTCGGGCAACGGAGACCAGCAACCATGAACGCCATCATCATTTTCACGATTCTCCTGTGTCTGATGCTCACCGGCATGCCGATCTCGATTTCGCTCGGCCTGACGGTACTCAGCTTCCTGTTCCTATTTACTCAAGTGCCTTTGGAAGCCGTCGCTCTCAAGCTGTTCACCGGGATCGAGAAATTCGAGATCATGGCCATTCCGTTCTTCATCCTGGCCGGCAACTTTTTGACGCACGGCGGGGTGGCGCGACGAATGATCCGCTTCGCGACGAGCATGGTCGGGCATTGGTTCGGCGGCCTCGGCCTGGCCGGTGTTCTCGCCTGCGCGCTGTTCGCGGCTGTATCGGGATCGTCGCCGGCGACCGTCGTGGCCATTGGCTCGATCCTCATGCCGGCCATGGTCAAGGCAGGTTTTCCGAAGAGATTCGGTGCGGGCGTCATCACCACCTCCGGAGCATTGGGCATTCTGATCCCCCCGTCGATCGTCATGGTCATGTATTCGGTGGCCACCAACACCTCTGTTGGCGCCCTGTTCATGGCCGGCGTTATTCCGGGAATTGCTCTGGCCATGGTCCTCGGTGGCGTGACCTGGTATCGGGCGAAGAACAACAACTACCCGCGCATGGCCAAGGCATCCTTCGTCGAGCGCTTGAAGGCGTTCCGCGAATCAGCCTGGGGTTTGCTGTTGATCGTTATCGTCATGGGCGGTATCTACAGCGGCATGTTCACGCCGACGGAGGCTGCGGCGATGAGCGCGGTTTATGCCTTCATAGTCGCCGTCTTCGTCTACAAGGACCTGTCGTTGAGCGATGTGCCGCGGGTCTTGCTCAACTCGGCGAACATGTCGGCGATGCTGCTCTACATCATTACCAACGCCGTGCTCTTCTCGTTCATCATGACCAACGAGAACATCCCGCAAACCCTTGCTGACTGGATGTTGGGTCACGGCCTGGGGGTGATCGCCTTCCTTCTGGCGGTAAACGTGATCCTGCTGCTGGCGGGCAACTTCATGGAGCCGTCGTCGATCGTGCTGATCTTCGCACCGATTCTCTTTCCGGTAGCGATGACGCTGGGGATCGACCCGGTGCACTTCGGCATTCTCATGGTGGTCAACATGGAAGTGGGCATGTGTCATCCGCCGGTCGGCCTCAATCTCTACGTTGCTTCAGGGATCACCAAGATGGGGATCACCGAGCTTACCATCGCGGTTTGGCCATGGCTGTTGTCGATGCTGGCTTTCCTGGTTCTGATCACCTATGTGCCGATCATCTCGACCTGGTTGCCGACGAGGTTGGGCATGATGTAAGTGAGGCAACGGACGCTGGGCGTCCGTTGCGGGCGCGCGTACAGGCAATCTGTGCGCGCGCTTTTTTGCCGAGCCTTGTCATCCCCTTGCGGTCCTTAATGGCGCTCACCAGGGGCGAGGCTGGCTGGCCGACGATGATCGCTGTACGGAAATCGTGCGCGTATGCCAAGGCGGACCGCGGTTTTCCACAACAATACTCGGCACCGCAGCTTTTTGTCATGTTGCCGTCGCCAACAAGGCGATAGCCCGATTCCAGGACCGGTTCTGGGACGGAGGGGACGGGACTTGGCGACCCCGCAGGCCGTGATATGCATGAACACCGAGTAGGCCTCAAAAAGGGTGATGCGGAAGCCGATCCGGCGTTAATGCGGGGAAGGCCGTCGTCACAGGCGAATGCGAGCGAAACGCCGTCTGTGCTTCCTCCGAGGTATTGGTGACGGCATGTGTGGAAGAGGAAGGCAGATGCAACACGGGAAGCCCCATCACCTGGAGCCGCTCGGCATCCGGATCGTCGGCACCCGTCAGCCGGGCGCGCACCACCCTGCTGTCAGCCTTGGCTGACGATGCTGACCCTTTCCCAGCCCCTCAATTTCGTGCTCCGGCAATTTCGGATTTGCACCCGGGTGTTGGTATAATATGAGGTTGTGTTTCTAGCGATATGATTTGCTGTTGTTTTTTCTACTATCTTCCGTTTGGAGAATCATTTATGGCCATCGAACGTACTCTTTCCATCATCAAGCCGGACGCTGTCGCCAAGAACGTCATCGGCAAGATCTACTCCCGCTTTGAAACCAACGGCTTGAAGGTGATCGCCGCCAAGCTGGCCTGGCTGTCGCCGCAGGAAGCGGGCGCGTTTTACGCGGTGCACCAGGAGCGTCCGTTCTTCAAGGACCTGGTCTCGTTCATGATCTCCGGGCCGGTGATGATCCAGGTGCTCGAAGGCGAGAGCGCCATTGCCAAGAACCGTGAGTTGATGGGCGCGACCGACCCGAAGAAGGCGGAGCCGGGAACGATCCGCGCTGATTTTGCCGAATCGATCGACGCCAACGCCGTGCATGGTTCCGATGGCGAAGATACGGCGAAGAATGAAATCGCCTTCTTCTTCCCGGCCATGGCCGTCTACTCGGGTCGCTAGATCGCAGGTTTCTGCACCCACGATGGTCAATCTGCTCGATCTCGATGCCGCCAGCCTGACGGCTTTTTTTCGCCACGCACGGCGAGAAGCCTTTCCGCGCCAGGCAGGTGTTGCGCTGGATGCATCGTTTCGGGCAGGGTGATTTTGACGCCATGACCGACATCGCGCGAAGCTTGCGCGAAAAACTCAAAGGGCTGGCTACGGTGGCGCCGCCGACAGTCGTCGCCGACCGCGTTGCCGACGACGGTACGCGCAAGTTCCTGTTCGATGTCGGTGGTGGCAACGCCGTCGAGGCGGTGTTTATTCCCGAGGACGACCGCGGCACGCTGTGCATCTCGACTCAGGCCGGCTGTGCACTTGATTGTTCCTTCTGTTCCACCGGCAAGCAGGGTTTCAATCGCAACCTGACGGCGGCCGAGATCATTGGGCAGTTGTGGCAGGCACGGCATGCACTCGGCGCTTACCAGCCGGCGGCAAACCCCGTCGAGCGGGTGGTCAGCAATGTCGTATTGATGGGTATGGGTGAGCCGCTGGCCAACCTCGACAATACGGTGATGGCCTTGCGCCTGATGCTCGACGATAATGCTTACGGCTTATCACGGCGTCGGGTCACGGTGTCCACCTCGGGTCTGGTGCCGGCGATGGACCGATTGCGTGACGAATGTCCGGTGGCCTTGGCGGTTTCCCTGCATGCGCCGAATGACCGCTTGCGCGATGAGCTGGTGCCAATCAACCGGAAATACCCTTTGCGTGAACTGATGCCGGCCTGTCTGCGCTACCTGGAAAAGGCGCCGCGTGATTTTGTGACTTTCGAGTATGTGATGCTGGATGCCATCAACGACGCCGAAGCGCACGCCCACGAGCTGCTGGCGCTGACCCGAGGCGTCCCCTGCAAGTTCAACCTGATTCCCTTCAACCCTTTTCCGGGATCGCCGTATCGACGCTCGCCTGCACCGCGGATTCGGCGTTTCGCCGAGTTGCTGATGTCTGCCGGGGTGGTGACCACGACCCGCAAAACGCGCGGCGACGACATCGATGCCGCCTGTGGTCAGCTCGCCGGGCAGGTTCTCGACCGCACGCAGCGCACGACCCGGCGAAGCTTTGTTCTGCACCAGAATCGTCATGAGGTTTGCGGATGAGGCGCGCCGTCCTCGGGATCATTGCCTTGCTGAGCGTCAGCGCCTGTTCGTCGGGACTCTTCTCGTCTTCGCCGAGCACGCAGCAAAAGCCAGCCGAGGAAGAGCCGGACTCGCGACGGCCGACGCCACCGCGCGACAATCGCACGCGTGCCAAGCTGCATACCGAGTTGGGCTCGCTCTATTTGCAGAGCCAGAATTTCTCTGTGGCACTCGAAGAGCTGACCATGGCCATCGTCGTCGATCCGGACTACGCGCCGGCGCATGGTGCGCGTGGACTGGTGCTTTACAACATCCGCGAGATGGCGCTTGCCGACCGCGACTTTCAGCAGGCGCTGAACCTTGACCCGACCGATCCCGAGCTGAACAACAACTATGGCTGGTTTCTCTGTCAGGTTGGCAGAGAGAAGGAAGCCATGCCGTACTTGCAACGAGCGATGAAAAACGCCTTGTATGAGACCCCGGATCGGGCCTATCTGAACGCCGGTGCCTGTTACGTGAAACTCGGCGATCTGGATGCCGCCGAGGGTTTCGTACAGCACAGTCTGCTCATCCGGCCGAACAATCCGCAGGCACTGTTGCAGCTTGCGGAGATCAATTACCGACGCGGCCAGGTAGAGCTTGCCGGTCAGCAACTTTCGGATCTGCTGCGCAAGACCGAGCCCAATGCTGAGGCCCTCTGGTTAGCCGTGCGAGTCGAGCGGAAGCTGGGCGATCGCCTGGCTGAAGCCCGCTATAGCGCCCAGTTGAAGCGAAAATTCCCGCTTTCACCCGAGGCTCAGGAACTGCTGAAAGGCAACTTCGAATGAGTAAACAATCCGTGTTTTCAAATGATGACGAGCCTCGTGTGCAAGGCGGGAACGCCTCGATAGAGGGCTTTGCCGATGCCGGTGGCGTCGGGCAGCAGCTGCGTTCGGCGCGCGAAGCCAGGAAACTTAGCGTCCCCGAAGTGGCGCAGTCTCTGAAGCTCGCCCCGAGACAAGTGGAGGCGATCGAGAGCGAGGACTGGGGCGCCTTGCCCGGCAACACGATGATTCGCGGCTTCGTTCGCAACTACGCGCGCGTGCTCAATCTGGACGCTGATGCCCTGATGCGCGGGCTCGATGCGACGCGCATGCAACGGACTCTGCAACTGGAGGCTTCCGCCGGAACCAGCTCGCACTTGCCACAGGCTGACGATCGGGCTGAAAGGCGCGACTACCTGGCAGTGGTGGGTGGTCTGGTATTGCTCGTGCTGGCACTGCTGGCCTATTTTTATGTGCCGCAGGACTTCTGGAGGGAGCAGTTGGCGGCGCTGACCGGCAGCGAAACCCCGCGTACGGCTGCTGAGCTGCAGCCAAGCGTTAGCGAGCCGGCGTCGACCGGAGTGGCGCCGCTGACGGTGCCGAGCACAGTGATCCCGGCGCAGGGCGCTGTAGAAAGGCCCGGCGCAGCCATCGTGCCGAGCGCGACCGTGCCGCCTGACGGGCGGGCCCCGGTGGCCATGGTCGCTGATCCCGCGGCCAAGGCCAACGCCAAGGCCGAGACCAAGGCAGACCCCAAAGCCGAGGCCACCGCAGCTAGCAAGCCTAAGTCGGCTGCGGAGCTCAAAACCGAAGCCGCGCCAGCTGACGGCCTCAAGCTCAGTTTTGCCCAGGCGGCGTGGGTAGAGGTGCGTGACGGTCGCGGTGAGGTCGTCGCTTTCGGCGTCAAGCCGGCCGGCAGTCAGCAGGAAATCAAGGGGCAGCCGCCGTTCTCGTTGGTGCTCGGCAACGCCAAGTACGTGGCGGTGGAGTACCAGGGCAAGCCCGTCGCGCTGGAGCCGCATATCAGCAAGGGCGTGGCGCGGCTCTCGGTCAAATGAGAATCGGGCAAACGGTGGGCTCGCTATGAGCAATTCGCTGCCCGTGGCCGCGCGGCGGCGAACGCGTGTGGTCAGAGTTGGCCAGGTATCGGTCGGCGGTGACGCGCCGGTGGTTGTCCAGTCGATGACCAACACCGATACCGTTGACGTCGTGCGTACGGCAATCCAGTGCGCCGAGCTGGCGGGTGCCGGTTCGGAACTGGTGCGCATCACGGTCAACACGCCTGAGGCTGCGGCGGCGGTGCCAGCGATTCGGGAGCAGCTTGAGCGCATGGGCGTCGCTGTGCCGCTGATCGGCGACTTCCACTATAACGGTCATCGCCTGCTCGCCGAGCAGCCGGATTGTGCGCGGCTGCTGGCCAAATATCGGATCAACCCGGGCAATGTCGGTCACGGCAGAAAGCGTGACGAACAGTTCGCGCAGATGATAGAGATGGCCTGCCGCTACGAGAAGCCGGTGCGTATCGGCGTTAACTGGGGCAGTCTCGATCAGGATCTACTGGCCCGCATCATGGACCAGAACGCTCGTCGCGCCGAGCCACACGACGCCATCAAGGTGATGCGCGAGGCCATGGTCGCCTCGGCCTTGGAGTCGGCTGCTCGGGCCGAAGAAATCGGTCTGCCGGGCGACCGGATCATTCTTTCGTGCAAGGTGTCCGGTGTGCAGGACCTGATCGCCATTTATCGCGAGCTTTCGCGCCGCTGCGATTACCCTTTACATCTTGGCCTGACCGAGGCCGGTATGGGTTCCAAAGGCATTGTCGCGTCTACTGCAGCGATGGCGGTGCTGCTGCAGGAAGGCATCGGCGATACCATCCGCGTTTCGTTGACCCCGGAACCGGGTGGCAAGCGCACGCAGGAGGTGATCGTTGCCCAGGAGATGTTGCAGACCATGGGCCTGCGAGCCTTCTCACCAATGGTCATTGCCTGTCCCGGTTGCGGCCGCACAACCAGCACCTTCTTTCAGGAACTGGCGCAGTCGATTCAGGAGCACGTCCGCGAGCGCATGCCGAGCTGGCGTAGCGAGTATGACGGTGTCGAGAACATGACCCTGGCGGTGATGGGCTGCGTGGTCAACGGACCGGGCGAGAGCAAGCATGCCAACATCGGCATCAGCCTGCCCGGTACCGGCGAAACGCCGGTGGCGCCAGTATTCGAGGATGGAGCCAAGACGGTCACTCTGCGCGGCGAGCATATTGCCGCAGAATTCACCGCCATTGTCGATGCCTACGTGGCACGCAGCTATCAGAGGAAGTGTGCCGCCGAATGATCAGTCAGAAGATACAATCCGTTCGTGGCATGAACGACATCCTGCCCGACGAAGCCGAATTCTGGGATTTGTTCGACGAGACCATTCGTTCGTGGCTGAAGAGCTATGCTTACCGACCGCTGCGCCTGCCGATCGTCGAGCCGACGCCGCTTTTCAAGCGTGCCATCGGCGAGGTAACCGACATCGTCGAAAAGGAGATGTATTCCTTCGTCGATAGCCTCAATGGCGAGCCGCTGACGCTGCGCCCGGAGGGAACTGCCGGCTGTGTGCGCGCCGTCATCCAGCACAATCTGATTGCCCAGCAGCCGCAGCGCCTCTACTACATGGGCCAGATGTTTCGTCACGAAAGGCCACAAAAAGGGCGTTATCGCCAGTTCCACCAGGTCGGTGTAGAAGCGCTTGGCTTTCCCGGGCCGGACATCGACGCCGAACATATCCTGATGGGCGCCCGCCTGTGGGACGACCTGGGGCTCGACGGCATCAGCCTGCAACTCAACACCCTGGGACAAGCGGCGGAACGGGCCAGTCATCGTGCCGAACTGATCGTTTACCTGGAGCAGCACTGCGAGCTGCTCGACGACGACGCCAGAAGGCGCTTGCACAGCAACCCCTTGCGCATTCTCGACAGCAAGAATCCGGCGCTAGAGGAACTGATACTCGGCGCGCCGAAACTGATTGATCATCTGGGTAGCGAATCGATGGCCCATTTTGAAGGTGTGCAGCAGGTTTTGCGCGATGCCGGACAGCCCTTCGTGATTAACCCGCGCCTGGTGCGTGGACTCGACTACTACAATCTGACCGTTTTCGAATGGGTGACCGATCGCCTCGGCGCGCAGGGAACGGTTTGCGCCGGCGGTCGTTACGATGGCCTGGTGCAACAGCTGGGCGGCAAGCCGGCGCCGGCTTGTGGTTTCGCGATGGGCGTCGAGCGGCTGATTGCGCTGATTCGCGACGCAGGGGGCGAGACCAAGGCGGCGGCGGTCGATGTCTATCTGGTGCACCAGGGCATTGCGGCTTCGCGCTTGGCCGCACGAGTCGCCGAGGGCCTGCGCGACCGTGGCATCGATGTGCTTTTCCATTGCGGTGGCGGCAGTTTCAAGTCGCAGATGAAGAAAGCCGACGCCTCGGGGGCGGGCTTTGCGGTGATTATCGGCGATGACGAGGCCGGTGCTGGCGAAGTGACGCTGAAGCCGTTGCGCGCGATCGGCGAACAAGCGAACCAACAGAAGCGGGTCAGCGTCGATGCTGTCGCCGACGAAATCATGAACTCCATTTTGGATTGGGACGAATCGTAATGGCTACCTACGACCTCGAAGAACAGGAACAGATCGCCGAGATCAAGGCCTGGTGGAAGCAGTATGGCAATCTTATGGTGGGCATTGTGACCGCCGTATCGATCGGCGTTATCGCCTGGCAAGGCTGGAACTGGTATCAGCGCGGTCAGGCGGCCAAGGCGTCGATGGTTTATGGTGCGCTGCAGAAGGCGGTCGTTGAAGATGATTCGCAGCGTGTCAAGGCGGCCAGCGGTGAATTGCTCGAGAAATTCGCTGGCACGGCTTACGCGCCGCTGGCGGCGTTGTCGGCAGCCAAGATCATGGTCGACGCCGGGGATATGAAAACAGCCAAGTTGCAGTTGCTGTGGGTGGTCGAAAATGGCGAGCATGAGCTGCGCGATCTGGCGCGCTTGCGTCTGGCGGCGGTGCTGCTTGACGAAAAAGCCTACGACGAAGCGCTGCGCCAGCTTGAAGGGGGTAGCGGTGCCGGCTTCTCGGCCCTGTACCTGAACATGCGTGGCGACGTGTTCAGCGCCGTTGGGAAAAAGACAGAGGCGCGTGAAGCCTACCAGGGCGCCCTGGCCAGGCTCGATCAAGGCGACCCGAGCGGCAAGGGAAGAAACACCCTGCAGGCTTCTCAGGCCAATGCTGCCTACCGCGAAGTGCTGCAGCTGAAGCTCGACGCGCTCGGGGAGAGCAGTTGATGAGGCGTATGCTTGTCGCGACAGTGCTGCCGGCACTGCTGCCAGCGTTGCTGGCTGGCTGTTCGAGCTTCGATGCGTTGAATCCGTTCGCCAGTAGCGGACCGAAAATGGCCGAGTTGCAGCCTATCCAGGCGACAGCGCAGGCGCGGGTGGTCTGGCGGGAGGATGTCGGCAAAGGCAAGCCCTATACCTTCGTTCCGGCCGTGGTCGGGTCCACCGCCTACGCGGCAGCTCGCGACGGCACGGTTGTTCGTTTCGACGATGGCCGGCCAGTGTGGCGGATCAAGGCCGAGAAACAACTTTCGGGGGGGGGTTGGTGCGGATCAACGGCTGCTGGCGGTGGGCACCGTCAAGGGTGAGGTTCTGGCATTTGACGCCGCCGATGGCAAACTGCTGTGGGAGGCCAAGGCCAGCAGCGAGGTTTTGGCGCCGCCAGCGGTGGCTGGTGGGCTGGTGATCGTGCGCAGCGGCGATCATCGCCTGACTGCCTACGGCGCGGTCGACGGAAGCCGCAAGTGGATCTACCAACGTCCGACGCCACCGCTTTCGGTGCGTGTGATGGCTGCTCCGGTGGTGGTCGACAAGTATGTTTTCGTCGGCTTTCCCGGTGGCAAACTGATTGCTGTCAACGCCGACAATGGTGCACCGCTCTGGGAGGGGACGGTTGCCTTGCCAAAGGGTGCCACAGAACTCGACCGCATCGCCGACGTCAGCAGCCTGCCGGTCATCGATGGAAAAATGATTTGCGCGGTCGCTTTTCAGGGACGCACTTCCTGTTTCGACCTTGGCACCGGGAACCTGATGTGGGGGCGCGACATTTCCAGTTCGGCGGGTTTGTCGATCGATAGCCGCTACGTGTATGTCGCCGACGACCAGGGGGCCGTGCATGCCCTCGACAAAGCGACCGGGTCGAGCATCTGGAAGCAGGACCAGCTCTTCCTGCGCCAGTTGACTTCGCCGCTGGCCAGAGAAGGTCTGGTCGCCGTCGCCGACGTGGAGGGAGTGGTGCACCTGCTCAATCGCGACGATGGTTCTTTCGCTGCGCGTCTGAGTACCGATGGAAGCCCGGTACGGGCACCCTTGCAAAAGCTCGGTAACGAGTTGTTGTTGCAGACCCAGGGTGGTGGCATCTACGCGATTGGCGTCCAGTGATCGAGAGACAATCAGCAGTACCTGCCTTGCCCCGCGCGCTTCCAGATGAGGGTCGTTGCCCATGAAGCCGAGCATCGTCCTCGTCGGGCGCCCGAATGTCGGCAAGTCCACCCTCTTCAATCGGCTGACCAGAACGCGTGACGCACTGGTTGCCGACATCCCGGGTCTTACCCGAGATCGCCACTACGGTCACGGAAGACTGGGCAGCAAGCCCTATCTGGTGATCGATACCGGTGGTTTCGAACCGCTTGCCAAGGACGGCATCATGCGCCAGATGGCGCGCCAGACCGAACAGGCGATCGACGAGGCCGATGTGGTGATCCTGGTCGTTGACGGCCGCACCGGCATCACGCCGCTGGACAAGGAAATCTCCAGGCGTCTGCGTCAGTCGGCGGGGGCGGTTTTCGTGGCGGTCAACAAGGCCGAAGGAATGCAGCACGGTCTGGTGATCGCCGACTTTCATGAACTTGGCCTTGGCGAGCCGGTGGCCATCTCGGCGACCCACGGCGAGGGGGTGCGGGCGCTTCTCGACCTGGCGCTGGAGCTTTTTCCCGAGCCAGCGGACGACGAAGTCGAGAGTGACATCGTTCGCGTGGCCATCGTCGGTCGCCCGAACGTTGGCAAGAGCACGATGATCAACGCGCTGCTCGGCGAAGAGCGGGTCATCGCCTTCGACCAGCCGGGAACCACGCGCGATGCCATTCACGTCGATTTCGAGCGTGCCGGTAGAAAATATACGCTCATCGATACGGCCGGCCTGCGGCGCCGCGGCAAGGTTTTCGAGACCATCGAGAAGTTCTCGGTGATCAAGACGCTGCAGGCCATCGAGGAGGCACACGTGGTGGTTCTGGTTGTCGACGCACGCCAGGATATCGGTGAGCAGGATGCGCACATTGCTGGTTTCATCCGCGAATCGGGTCGTGCGCTGGTGCTTGCGGTGAATAAGTGGGATGGGCTGGATTCCTATGTTCGCGAACAGATCAAGGGGTCTCTGGAAAGCCAGTTGGCGTTCATTGATTTCGCCCGTTTCCACTACGTTTCGGCATTGCAGGCGCAGGGGCTGGAAGCGCTTTTCCGCTCGGTCGATGCGGCCTACAAGGCGGCCATCGCCGACCTGCCGACGCCGCAACTGACCCGAACACTGATCGACGCGGTGGCCAGGCAAGCGCCACCTCGCGCCGGGCTGTTCCGGCCGAAGCTGCGCTACGCGCATCAGGGCGGCCGCAATCCGCCGCTGATCGTGATCCATGGCAACGCCCTCGACAAACTGCCGGAATCATATCGCCGTTATCTCGAGCACATCTTTCGCGAGGTGTTCAAGTTGCAGGGGACGCCATTGCGCATTCAATTCAATGTCTCCAGCAACCCATTTGCGGAAAAAAAAGGCGCCTGACGAGGGTCGGAGGCAGCACAAATCTCTTGCCAAGCCCACAGCCGCGGCGAGAAGTCCGGCCAGGCCCGGGTCATCAGCGCGCAAGGAAGCGGTTGCCGCGAAGCCGAAGAGGCGAGCCGTCACTCGCCGCGGGTAAGCCGATAGCCGTCGCGGCATTGCCGACCGTCATTAATGTGAAAGTCGCGCAAGCGACTCACGAAACTCCCTTCTCCCCTCGCGGGAGAAGGGGCAGGGGGAAGAGGGCGGTCATGACTTTCATGATCCGGGGTATCTCGACTGTCATGATCGTTAGCCGCGCCTTGGCGATTCCCCGGGACCCTCCGGCGCGCTGGGTGCTTGCGATTTTTTTTGTCGCTAAATCCTTACAATCGCTGCACTTCGGTTGCGCTGACCGGCTTTTCAACGGATGATGAAGGCCCCTGCGGTGTGGGGCGGGCGTGGTGCGCCAGCGGACGGCGCGCAAGGAATAAGGCGATTGCCGATGCAGTGGCGGGGCGGGGCGGGAAAAATTGGCCTGGCATGCCTGTCCGGTGCCTACTTTTGGGGCTCGAACTTGGCCGAAGAACGAACGTATCTGGAAGATGCATGGTGATCAAGGTTCTATTTGTTTGCATGGGGAATATCTGCCGCTCGCCGACGGCCGAGGGCGTTGTTCGGCAGATGTTGCGTCGCAAGGAACTGGACGACCGAGTCGAGGTCGATTCGGCCGGAACGCACGGCTATCACGTCGGCGAGCCGCCGGATCAACGCACCCAACGAGCGGCTGCCATTCGCACCTATGATCTATCCGACATGCGCGCGCGCAAGGTGGCGGCCCAGGACCTCGACTATTTTGATCTGATTCTGGCCATGGATCACAATAACCTCTCGGTTTTACAACGCATCTGCCCGCCCGAAAAGCACGATCGTCTGGGGCTATTCATGAGTTATTCGAAGAACTTCGACGACGACGAAGTGCCGGATCCCTACTACGGTCTCGGCCACGGCTTCGATCTGGTCCTGGACATGGTCGAGGATGCTGCCGATGGCTTGATCGAGAGCCTCGAGCAACGATTGCTCGCTGAGGCGGTCAGCGCTGGCAGCGAACAAGCGCTGCCGAATCACCACGACAATACCGGCTAACGGGTCCGATCCGTCCGGCACGCGGATCTGGCGGGTGGCATCGAACTGTCGCGCGTCGAAATTGCTCAGGCTTGGGCGAGAGCGATCCTGAAACCGCTGCTGCGCGGCCGATAGGCAGGTCCGATGCGGCTACGGTTGGCGGAACGTGCGTAGCGGCCGGGGTCGCTCCAGGTGCCACCGCGCAGTACCCGCTGCTTGCCGTGCTTTGGGCCGAGCGGGTCCGCCTGCCGTTCACCCGGGTATTCGTCGTACCAGTCGGCACACCACTCCCATACGTTGCCGTGCATCTCGAACAATCCCCACGGGTTTACCGGCAGCGAGGCGGCGGGAACCGTTTGCTCGCGATACGGCCCCTGTCGGCCACCGGCGTAGGGATGTCCGCCGTGGTAATTGACCTCGGCAGGGGTGATTTGCTGGCCGAATACGAAGGGCGTCGTCGTGCCGGCGCGGCAGGCGTATTCCCATTCGGCTTCGCTTGGCAGGCGCGCCTGCAAGGTGGGCAGTCGGCGGTTGAGCTCGCCAATGAACCCTTGCGCATCGTGCCAGCTGACGTTCTCCACCGGATTGTCGGCGTGTTCCTGAAAACAGCTGGGGTTGACCGGCCACACAGCCAGCCAGAAGGCTTGTGTGCAGGCCGTGTCGGCGAGCCAGAAACCATGGCTCAGCCTTACTTCGTGCAGCTTTTCAGTGTGCCCACGCTCGGCTTCGTCGGCCGGCGAACCCATCAGAAACTCTCCCGCTTCGATCCAGCGAAAGACCTGGCGCGCGTGACCGACGCGCAACACCAGCGAGCGTCCGAACGGGTCTTCGACGAAGTCTCTCGTCAATAGCGCGGGGCACGGGTCAGCGAGCAGGATTTCAGTGTTTCCGGGGCGGACGGCGGACATCAAGAGCTTTCGCAAGAGTGACTGCTGCTACGGGCGACGGGCACGTGCAAGGTCACAGACAGGGCGGGTGATCAGAGTCAGCAATATACCGCGAAGAATGGCGTTTCTGGTGTCATTTTCGTTACGCTCGGCGCTCGCTCCGGGGCGGCTCGCTCGCCTCCTGGAGCGGCTAGCGATGGTCGTCGACGTACAAACGCCTCCCTGCGGCTGTCACTGGCTTGCCGATAGTGCGGCAATCGGGCTACGCTCGCGGGGGCGGTGCTCATTGCTGTGGCCGTCGCCGGTCGCAGCATACGCCTGGCGATAGCATAAAGAGCGTGCGGCGGCGCTGTATCGGGGTGACAAGAACTTGATCTACCGCAAGCGTTCATAAGGGCTAGCGAATAGACTCGGCTGTCAAATGGAGGCTGGTGTCGCACACTTCGAAGGGGGGGGCGATGGGCAAGGAGATTGGCAGTGACGGCTTTACGGCGGATGACTTCGCGCGCTTCAGCCAGCGCCTTGAGCAAGAGACCGCGCATGCCCACAAGGCGTACAGGGCGGGAGCTTTCGCCAATGCCGGCCTGGTCGCGGGTTTCGAACTTGAGGCCTGGCTGATTGATGAGCATTTCTTTCCGTCGCCGCGCAACGTCTCTTTTCTGCAGCGCATGGCCAGCCCGCTGGTGGTGCCCGAGCTTTCTCTATTCAACGTCGAGATCAACGGCACGCCGCAGGCCTTGAGGGCTACCGCGCTGTCACAGCTTGAAGGTGAGCTGACCGCAACCTGGCAGCGATGCCAGCAGGTGGCTGCAGAAGAGGGCGTGGCACTGATCGCCATCGGAACCTTGCCGACATTGCGCGAGCGAGATCTGTCGCTGAGCAGCATGTCTCCTTTCAAGCGCTACGCGGCTCTCAACGACCAGGTCTTGCGGCGACGCGGTGGGCGGCCGTTGACGCTGGATATCGCCGGCATCGAAACGCTCACCGCGACCCACTCCGATGTGATGCTTGAGGCGGCGACCACCTCTTTTCAGGTACATCTGCAGACACCGGTCAACGAGGTCGCGCGCACGTACAATGCGTCGCAGCTTCTCGCTGCACCCTTGGTTGCGCTGGCCGCCAATTCACCATTCTTGTTCGGGCGAGCGCTCTGGCACGAAACCCGGATACCCTTGTTCGAGCAGGCGGTCGATTGCCGCCAACCGGGCCATCCCGAGCATATGCGGGTAACCTTCGGTTCAGCTTATCTCGGCAAGGACCCGATGGCGTGTTTTGCGGAGAACCTGTCATCGTATCCGGTACTCTTGCCGTATGTAGAGGCGGGGCCGGTGAGCTCGTATGCGCATCTGCGTCTGCACAACGGGACCATCTGGCGTTGGAATCGGCTGCTGATCGGCCTCGAGAAAGACCAAGTGCCGCATTTGCGCGTCGAGCAGCGCGTCATGCCTGCTGGTCCGAGCGTGATCGACATGATCGCCAATGCTGCCTTGTACTATGGCGCGGTACGCTGTCTGGCCAGGCAGGCGGAAGCTCCTGAAGCCCGGCTGCCGTTTGCCGTTGCGCGCGAAAATTTCTACCGTGCCGCACGGTATGGTCTTGAGGCGCAGGTGGTGTGGCTCGACGGGCGCTGTCAAAATGTGGCCGAACTTCTCTTGCGCGAACTGCTGCCGCTGGCTCGCGAAGGACTGGCCGAGCTCGATCTTGCCGCAGGCGACATCACTCGCTACCTCGACGTGATTAGCGCGCGCCTGCGCTACCGCCAGAACGGCGCCGCCTGGCAACTTGCCCACTATGCGAAGTACCAGGATTTCTTCCGGCTTACCGCCGATTATCTTGAGCATCAACGCCGTCTCGTGCCGGTGCACGAGTGGCCGATATGAGTCCCAGTTCATGCTGACCGTACTTGAATCCCTGCCTGCGGGCTTTCTCGAAACCCCTGCCCGCGAACTGCATCGCCTGTTGAACGGTCCGACCTTGATCCATCTGCCCGGACGACGCGAGGCTCCGCTCCTGGTTTCCGTGCTGCTGCACGGCAACGAAGACAGCGGCGTTGTCGCGCTGCAAAGCGTTTTGCGTGCTCACGCCGGTCGGCAACTGCCGCGGGCGCTGTCGATCCTGGTTGGCAATGTCGCGGCGGCGCGAGAAGGCCTGCGTCGACTCGATCATCAGCCTGATTACAACCGCGTCTGGCCGGGTACCGAGCTGCATGCCGGCGCTCCGGAGCACGCAGCGATGAGCGAGGTCCATCGCATCATGCGCGAGCGCGGCGTCTTCGCCAGTGTAGATGTCCACAACAACACAGGCCTCAATCCCCTCTACTGCGTGGTGAATAGCCTCGATCAGGCGGTTCTACATCTGGCCTTGCTATTTTCGCGCACGGTGGTCTGGTTCCGTGGCCTGGCCGGTTCGCAGACGACGGCTTTTTCGCCGCTGTGTCCGTCATTAACTCTGGAATGTGGCAAGCCCGGCAAAGCGGCGAACGAAGCGCACGCCACGAGCTTTATCAATGCTTGCCTGCATCTGGCGCAGTTCCCGTCGCATGACGTCCACGAGCATGACATCGATCTTTATCACACGGTAGCGACAGTGAGGGTGCCGGCCGCGGTTTCCTTCGGTTTCGGGGATGCGCTGGCCGATGTCGATTTCGATCCGCGGCTCGATCACATGAACTTCCGGCAACTCGAGCCCGGCACGGCGTTTGGGCGCACACGCCTGGCCTTTCCGCTCGACGTCCGCGACGAGGGACGGCGTGACGTGAGCGAAGACTATTTCGCCTGCAGCGACGGCACGATCACTCTGCGGCGAACATCGACACCGGCCATGCTGACGCTCGACGCGCGTGCGGTGCGGCAGGACTGCCTTTGTTATCTGATGGAGCGCATCCCTTTTCCACACTCCGCAAGTGCTGCTCGCCACTGGTGCGCAAGCGGATAGTCAAGGATGGCTCGCTGCGGGTGTCGGGCCACCGTTTCGCGGTTGAGCCGACCACGATTGCGGAGCGTATCGCCACCGCCGCCGCTGGCAATGGAACAACGCTTGCACTGGCAACAGACGGAAAACTCGGGGCCTGGGGCGAACGGCAAGGACCGCGCCTGATTACCTTCGGGCGCTAGTCACATACGTGCCAGGCGAGGCGTGGACTCAGACCCGGGCGGAAAAATAGTGTTCGACGGCAGGCCAGTGGCTACTCGGAAGCGTGAAGTGTCGGCGTTGCGCCAGGGTGGCAATGAACCGCTTGTCGTCTTCCCTAATATGACGTTCAAACCAGAACTCGGCATAACGCAGGAAGGAATGCGCGTCGTGTCCGCCGTTACGGACATCATCCAGCGCCTTGCGTAGCAGGCCAAGAGTGCCGCGGTGGATCTCGGCATGGGCAGTGAAATCCACCCCGGCTTCATCGGCCAGTCGCTCTTCGGTGGCGAAATGCAGTGCGAAGCAGTCGATCAAGCCTTGGAACTCGGCGATATCTACGGAGATGTTTTCAAAACAGCCCGCCTTGAGCGACTCGATGCGGGTAAATACCTCCTCGTGCTGGGCGTCAATTTCTGGCAAATGGACCAACAGAGCCTCTGGCAGAAACGGGGAAAGAGCAATCTCCATTACATGTCTCCTCTGGCAAGGTTCAAAGGTTTCTAGTTATCCAGGAAGTATAGGAAGACCTTGGGCAGAATGCCAAGACAATTCTCATTAAGTCAGGCAAATATCGTCTCGACCGTCGTTTCGTGCGCTGGCGGCAATGACCTCGTCCCATTCGACCTTGTTGTCCGAAGTGATCCTGGCCGCTCGAACGCCCATGCGTTTGGCGGTAAAGTGGTCCCCTGAGTCAAGACAACTATCAATCTAGTTTAAGTTGTGCATTTGACTTTGCTAGCAGCTGGACGGCGCTGCCAGTGCCCATCCGCCCATCAGCCCAACTCGCGTGCCACCACCGCCACCGAGTGGGCGTCGGGCAGACTGGCGAGTTGGGCAAGCATGTAGTCCTTGACCAGGGCCAGCAGTTCGTCGACGCGTGCCGCGGCCATGCCGATCTCGGCGGCGACGTCGCGAACCGCCGCCAATTCTTCGTCAATCAGAGCACCGTCGGCGTAGGCCACCAGCAGGCAGGTGGCGACGAGAATGTCGCGCTGCGCCGGCTCCGTGAATAGGCCGGCGGCGTCGCTGGCGGGCGTCTCGGTCTGCAGGGAGGCGAAAGCGGGCCAATCCAGCGCCGCATTGCGACAGGCATCATAGAACTGGCCAATCAGGGCCACTTCTTCCGCGCTTCTTGTGCCATCGACGTGCGCGATGCGCAGCAGCATTTGGGTGGCGGCGACGGTCTGGGCGGCATTGAGCGAAACATCATCGAACTGGGGAAACATAAGAGCTCCTTCAAAGGTTGATCTGGCGCCTGAACTCGGCGAGTCGGGTCTGCACTTCCTGGACCGATAGCGCGCGGAAGCGCTGCGGCAGCAGCGAGCGGCGAGAGGTTTCCGAAACCGCCAGCATCTCCATATAGCGCACCATGGCGATCTCCTGCGGCGGCATGAAGTCATCGATCGCCTGCTTCAGGAGCGCGCTGGTCAGCGCTGTCCGCGCGCGTTCGGCAAATTCGGCAGCGAGTAGTGCGAGCGCTTCGAGGTCAGCATTTGAATAGCCTTCCAGCACTTCGCAGGCTTCTTGCAGGGCGGCGTCGGTGAGGTGCAGTGCGACCTGGTAGCGGCGAAAAATGGCGCCGACGACGGCGGCGCGTTCAGTGGTCGTTTCGGCGTAAAAGAAGGGAATCTTGCGATCGAGACGCCCCGGACGTTTGATGTCGGTATCGAGCTTGTCCGGGCGGTTGGTCATCAGGATGAACAGCACCTGGCCGCGGTTCTCGGGGTCGGACATGAACTCCTTGAGGCGGGCGATGACTCGCGAACCGGTACCACCGTCCGAATCGCCAGTGCTGCCGAAGCTGCGGTCGCCTTCGTCGATGAGCAGCGCAATCGGTCCCATGGCCTTGACCGTCGCCAGCACCCGTTCGAGGTTGGCCTCGGTCGAACCGACCCACTTGGAGCGGAAGTTCTTCAGCGCCACGCCGGACAATCCCGCCTCCTTGAGGAAGGCCTTGATGACGAAGGTCTTGCCGGCGCCCATCGGGCCCACGGCGAGCAGACCCATCGGTGCCCGCGCTCGGTCGCCGCTACGCATCAGCCGGGCAATCTCGAGCAGTTCACTCTTGATGTGCTCGTTGCCGCCGACGCTGTCGAGTCCGTGCCGAGGTTCGATGAATTCGATCAGGCCGGCGCACTCCTTCTCGATCAGCTCGCGCTTGCGTTGGCGGACGACGGCCAGCATCTCGCCGGCCGGGTCCTCTTCGGGCAGCGCCCGGGTAGGGTCGACCAGTTGCTGGATCTCGCCTGGCGTCATGCCGGCGGTGATCGCAGCGAGTCTTTGCGCGCGCTGCTCGGCGTTCGGACTGCCCTGCAGCAGTCCGACGATCAGGCTTCGTCGTTGCTGCTCGCTGAGCGCCTGCGGTGCTTCGCTGGCAACGATGCTGGCCAACTGTATCAGGCGTAGTCCGGCGGTATGATCGGCCAGCAGATCGGCTTCAGCAGCGGGCATGCCGGCTGCGTAATGCCCGATCGCCGCGTGGCGCGCTTCACGATCCGGCATCGGCAACTCGATGGCCACGATGCGCGGATGCGTCAGCAGAGCCGGGCTGATGTCGGCCAGCGATTCGCTGACCAGGATGACGACGTTGTCACGATCGGAAAATTCTTCGTCGAGCGACCAGCGGTGCAGGGCGGTAAATGCTCCGCGCTCGTCGAGTGACAGGAGGTGCGGCTCGGCCGCCGGAAAAAGGGTCCCCGCGTAGGGAATCAGCAGGGCGCTCGAACGTTGCTCGAGCATCTGCCGCTCGAGCGATTCGAAGATCCCGGCCAGCCCCTTGCCTTCCAGATGGCGATAGAGCTCGATCTTTCCCTGCGCGCTGCTCCCCTGGACGATGCGCACGCCGCGGTCGATGCTCAGTTCGAAGATCTGCTGTTTGTTGTCCTTGAGCAGCACCTCGCTGAGCAAGGGCAATAGCGTGTAATAGCGATCGCCGACCTGATAGCGGTCAAAGACATTGCGGTAGATGACGAAAACCGAAGCTTCGCCGGCCAGATACTTCTGGCGCAGCGTCTCCGCCCAGCCCGGCAGTGGTGGGCGCGGTGAATGTGATGGATGTGGCGGCTGATCTGCGGCTGCGGGGCTGCTGCGGGTCATGGCGTTCTGCGGCAGCTACATCGACTTGCCGGCGACAGCATCCGCCTGGCCGGCACGTGCGCGCTTCATTTCCTCGAGCTGCTGACGCGCGGTCACCGCGCCGCTACTCTGGCGAAGCTTGGCGAGCTTGACGTCGAGGTCGGAATCACGCATTTCGGAGCCCATTTTTGCTTCGGCGACAGTCGTCTTGATATGTTCGCGGACGTTGTCGAGGGCGCGCACTTCGGCGTCGACCGACAAACCATCGAGCTGATTCTGGATCTTGAGGCGCGCCTGCGCGCTGAGCATCTGCGCCAGCATGCGGTCCTTCTCGTCCTTGAGTTTCTGGATTTCGGACTTGACCTGCAGCAGCGAGTCCTTCGCTTCCTGAGTATCGGTACGCGCCTGCTCCATCTCCTGTTCGAGCGCCTTGATGCTCGCGTCGAGCGAGTTCTTCTTCTGGATCAGGACGATGCCGAGGTCATCCTGAGCGGTGGCCAGGGCGGTGTTGAGGTCGGCGGTGACCGCCGCGAGTTCGCTACGCTCACTTTCGAGGCGCGCCGAAACGTCCTCGCGGCGGCGCATGATTGCCGCCGTGGCGGTCTTCAACTTGCCATACTTTTCAATCATCGAATCGATCGCGTTCTGGTAGGCGATTTCGGGATGTCGCTTTTCCACGTCGGTGATCCACAGCGCGACAAAGCCCGACCAGAGGTTGGAGAGACGCCCCACAAGACTGATATCAACCATTGCCTTCTTCCCTTCGTAAACCGGTTCCCCGGCCAAGTATGAGTGAGCGAATGACGGCGATCGTCATCAACCCTTCAAAAAAGTCGCTATTTTCCAGGCAAATCCTCTCAGCTTCTGCTGGCGCTCGCCACGGCCACCAGGCGCCGTGCGCCGCTGCCAGCGCTTGGCATGGCCACCCCGGGCAGTGCTTCGGCCAGGCCGCTGGCCAGATCGGCCTCGATGTCTTCCTGCAGGCGCAGTTTGCCGACAGCCTCTTCGAGCCGGTTACCGATGTCTTCGGAGGCCGGCAAGGTCATGATCGTCTGGTAGATTTCGGCGAGTTGGTCGGGCATCGACAGCATCGCCGCCTCTAGCGCCCGGCGGCGGCTCTGCATCCGGTTATGCCGCTCGATCAGATCCACGTAGTCGGCGCGCGCTTTCTGCAGTTGCCGGAGATCGGCTCCCCGGCGCGGCGCGGCGAGTTCTCTTTCGATGCCAGCCAGCATGGCATCGACTTCCTGCAGGTTGATCGATTCGACGCGATCATCCATCACCAAACCCGACAACCACAGGCCAAGGTACTCCAGCGTCACGTCGTCGAGCTGCTCGACGTCCCGGTAGTGCAGCCGGGAAAGACCGGTTTCCGCGCGCTGGTAGAGCGAATCGACCCGTTCCAGCATCCTTTGATAGGTGCGTAGTCTGCTCGAATAGCCTTCCAGTTTGGCGGCGCGTTTCTGGAGTTCCGCGAACAGTTGTTCGCGCGAGGCCTGCCGCGCCTTGGCCCGCCAGCGGCGGTCGACCTGGTCGCGAAAACTGGGCAGGGACGGGACATGCAGGGCGGCGAGCACTTCGCCGGCAGCAAAGGCAATCAAGGGCACTGCCCCGATGCCGAAGCCGAAGGGGATCGACAACAGGGCCGCGGCGGCCAGCGAGCCGAGGAACGCATAGAGATTGGCCTGACTGGTGAGGACTTCCCTGACGTACGGCGGTGTTTCTTCAGCCATGGCTAGATGCTGACCCTGACCTGGCCCTTGCCGGGACTGGCGTGGAGCTGGGCGAGAATGCGCTCCTCGAGGCCTTGAGCCGCCGCCGAGCGCTGCCATGCCGCCGCGCGCGGACGCGGTTCGCCGATCAGAAAATCGTCGGCGACACGCGCCGGCTGGCCCGACAGGACGATTACCCGGTCGCCAAGGAGCAGCGCTTCGGTCACGTCGTGGGTGACGAAAACGACCAGGCATGGCCAGGACTGGTAGAGGTCGATCAGCAGCTGCTGCATTTCCTCGCGCGTCTGCGCATCGAGGGCGCCGAAGGGCTCATCCATGAGCAGGATTTTCGGCCGCAGGACCAGGGCCCGCGCCAGCGCGACGCGCTGGTTTTGTCCGCCGGAGAGCTGCGCTGGCCGTAGGCCGGCCTTGTCCGCCAGACCGACAGCCTTGAGCAGGTCGGTGACGCGCTGACGCCATTCGGCTTCCGGCTCGCGCGACTTCCAGAGCTTGAGCCGAAACGGGAAGGCAACATTGTCGAACACCGACAGGTCGGGTCGATTGGCATAGCGCTGGAAGACCATCACCGAATCGTCGTGGGCGCCGTGGCACTCGACACCGTCGATCATCACGCTGCCTGAAGTCGGCGTCTTGACGCCCATTGGCCGCACGCCACCAAGCATGTGCAGCAGGGTGCTCTTGCCGCAGCCGGAGGGACCGAGCAGCATGTTGATCCCCGGTTGCTCGAAGCTCAGGGTGACGCGATCGATCACCCGTGTGACGGCACCGGAGTGCACCGGATATTCCTGAACGATGTCCTTGAGGGCCACCGCAACCGACTTTGCGGCAGCTGCCGCGACTGGCCTGCCGGCCGCCGTCGTTGGCGCACTCATTGCTGTGTTTCCCAGGGATAGAGGCGGCGCTTGAGCCAGATCATCAAGCGGTAGGTGAGCAGCGCCAGCGCAATGATGACGATGATGCCGGCAAACACCTGATCCCAGGCGCTGAAGCGGCGAGCATTCTGGATCAACTGGCCAAGTCCCTCACGGGCATTCACGTATTCAGCGACGGTGATGTAGGTCCACATCACCGAGAAGGCGACGATCACCGCGTCGGCGATGCGCGGCATGGCCATGGGCACCACCGCCTGGCGGATGCATTCCCAGGGCGTGGCGCCGAGATCGCGGGCGCCGATCCAGTAGCTTTGCGGCACCGCCTGAATGGCGTCGCGGACCATCGGAATCAGGTACACCACGGCGCCGATGAACAAAAAGGCGATCTTCATCGACTCGCCGATACCCATCCACATCACCAGAATGGGCAGCAGGGCCACCACCGGCGCCGAGCGGAAGGGATCGACGAGCGGCGACAGTGCCGCATTGATCTGCGGCGCGGCGCCCATGACGATGCCGATCGGAATGCCGATGATGATCACCAGCAGGCCGGCAACGAGCAGCCGACCGCCCGACCACAGCGTTGCCGTCAGGAGCATGCTGTGGCCATCGCTCCAGGCCAGGTAGGCAAAGGCCGAAACGACGTCCCAGGGTGCCGGCAGCCGGGTCTGACTGACCAGCCCGGAAGCGGCGACGGCGCTCCACAGCAGCAGCACGGCGAGCACCGAGCCGACACCGAGCAAGCGGCGGCGCTGCGGATCCGGCGGCGCGTAGGGGTTCCAGAATTCGCTCATCGTCGTTCGATCGCTGGCTCTAACGGCCGCCGAACACAGCTACCCGGGTGCTCCGGTTAAGCGCTCGGCAGTCTTCGAGGGACAAGCCTTCGGCGGCGGCGTTGGCTTCGTTGCACAGCGGACGATCAGGGCCATTGCCGACAATCTTGAAACGCTCGCGCGGGAACTCCCATTGCGTGACCAGATAGTCGACCACGGCCCGGGCGCGGACCTCCGAAAGACGCTGATTCACCTCGCGAGCGCCCGTCGAGTCGGAATTGCCGCTGACTTCGAAGTAGGCTTTGCCGTTGTTCTCGATGAACGGCACCATCTCGGCATCGATCGTCTTATGGGCGCGCTTGCTCAAGTCAGTGCTGCCCGAGGCAAAACCAACGGTCACCGGCTTGGTCACCATCGCTTGCTGTTGCGTGGCTTCCTTGAGCGAGGCTTGCGTGAAGCTGGTCTGTGGTTGTGCGGCGGCGGTCGCAGCCGGCTGATCACGGGCCAGAATGGCCTTGATGAAGCGGTAGTCGAAGCTGTCCTGCGGCGCGATCACCGGCGATTTTGGATTGGCCAGCGCGCCGGCCTTGCGGTAGATCTCGTCAAAACGCTTGTAGACACGCTCGTAGTGGTTGGTGCCACCGGCCAGACCGAGAATGCGGGCGTTTTCTTCGACGCCGGTCCACACCACGTTCGGGAACAGGTTCTTGACAAAAGGCCGGCCTTCCTTGTCGGCGAGCAACTTGAAGAACTCCTCGGTGTTGACCAGCGCGTCCACCGCGTTGTCCGGATTGGCGCGTGCTGCCGGCACGCCTTCCATCCAGCCTTCGACGAACTTCTGGACCACGGCCTGTCCCTCGGGCTTCGCCAGCAGGCGCGAGTCGCAGACCATGACGTCGAAAATCAGGTTGGTGGCCGTCTTCGTCGAGTAGACGACGTGCGCGCCTTTGACGTTGCGCAGCGCCAGGGCCAGGTCCGGGTCCCAGAGAACCGCCGCATCGACGTGCCCGGACTCGAGCGCGGCGCGCACGCCGGCCGTGCCTTCCTCGGCATTGATGAAGACGATCTTGACACTTTCCTTCTTGCGCGCCGTCAGTGAGGCGTTGTCCAGCGCGTCGATCAGGATGCCGTGCGACGGCGTGAACTGGAGCAGCGCCACCGAACGTCCGGCCAGGTCTTCGATGGCCTTCACCGCTGGATCGCTGGCGATGACCGCGTCGCCTCCCTGCGTGTTATCGACAATCATCACCGCCTTGCCGTCGAGGCCCGCGTTACGCAGGTTCGGTTGCTCCTGGGCCCAGAAGTCTGAGGTTCGCCATGCGCACTGCGCCGCGCCGGATTCGAAGATCGTCGCCAGCGTCGGAATGTCGTCCTGAATCACGAAGCGCACATTCAGGCCTATCTTGCTGTAAATCGACCCCGGCTGCGTGTCCAGGGAATTGCCATTGGCGACCAGGGCGGGTGCGTAGCCGTGGAAGCTGACCAGGCTCACCTTGAGGGGGTTGCCCGGGGTGCCGAGCGCTGCGTTCTTGGCGTCCGCTTTGGCGGTCGCAGCCGTGGGCTGCGCCCTGGTCGGTGTCGGCGGCTGGGCTCTGGCCGCGGCCTCTGCAGTAGCGGTCGCTGGCGTGGAGAGCGCCGCTGCATCGCCGCCGCCGGCAAAGCGCTCCTTGAGGCCCAGGTTCCAGGCCAGCGATCCGGCGACGCCGAGAATTATGACCGTAATCAGGCCCTTGGCCATCGGTGTCAGTTGCGCCATCTGTCTTCTCCTTGCTTAGTGCGCAGCGCTATCAGGCGCCTTGAAATTGTTCGGAATTTCTCGCAGGCGCTCGATCTCGGCGTCCATGCGTCGGGTTTCACGCGTGCTTGACTCGCGCGCCGCGCGCAGGCCGGCCTCGACTCGCGTCGTTTCCTGCGCAGCGCGCGTCACTTCGCGTTCGAGCAACTGTTCGAGTTCGGTGATCTGCTGGCGAATCGCCACGCTCGACTTGTCGAGCGAAAGCTTGATCTGGTCGATCACCTCGGCTGCTTGCTGCTCGCCGTTCTGCAACTGTCCTGTCAGCTGCTCCTTGTAGGCGCCGAGCGCCGAGATCTTGAACTGGGCATCGCGCACACAATCGACGATCTGCCAGTTGTCATCAGCCGCGTCCATCGCCAGGACCGCTGCGTGCCGCGTCCCGGCGTCCATCGCTCGCAGGCCGTCGAGCAGGCGCAGGAGCTTTTCTGCCGCATACGGCGAAGCGGGCACAGCGGCGGCGGCGTAGATGTCGGGCAAGGGGATGCCTTCCTGTCTACCTGCGAGTTGCTCTGCCGGAGCGCCAACGGTCGCCAATTCCGGCGGCGAAGCGTCACCTGTTTCCACGGGCATATCGGCAGCACTTGCGGGCTCCGCAGCGTAGGATTGCGTGTCGGCAGCGGCCTGTTCAGCTTCGGCGGCGGCCAGTCGCTCATCGTCCGAGAGCTCAATCAGATTTGCTCTCGCCAGAAAATTCAGGATACCCTTCATTCCACCTCCCGGGATGGTCGATAGGTCGTGGGACGTCGCACGAACCAGAGTCGGGCGATTATACGAATGAAACCACGCTTGGCAAGAATGCGACGGTAAAGACATCGATAGCAGCCAGAGTATCTCTGGCCTTGGTCGGCCGAGTCAAGGCGGGCGAGCTTGCAGCCGGATCGCGAGGCGGCCTACCGCGCTGTGGTGTACGGCGGAAGGCGCTACACTGCGGCATTGCCACAAAAATGAACACCCCATGAAAACACCCGCAAGACTTTTAGCACTCGTTGAAGAAGGCCTCGTCGACCAGGTGCTCGGCCAGTTGATGAGCGGCAAGGAGGCCACCGTCTATGTCGTTCGCTGTGGCGACGACATTCGTTGCGCCAAAGTCTATAAGGAAGCCAGCCAGCGCAGCTTCCGCAACAATGCCTCCTATCAGGAAGGCCGCAAGGTCAGGAATAGCCGGCAGGCGCGCGCCATGGAGAAGGGCAGCCGCTTTGGGCGCAAGATGCAGGAAGAGGTCTGGCAGAGTGCCGAGGTCGATGCCCTGTATCGGCTGGCGGCTGCGGGGGTGCGGGTTCCACAGCCGCATCTCTGCTATGAGGGCGTCCTGCTGATGGATCTGATTGTCGATGCCGACGGCCATCCGGCACCGCGCCTCAACGATGTCGAGCTCAGCGAAGAATTGGCGCTGGAATTTCACGCCCTGCTGATCGAGCAGGTGGTGCGGATGCTTTGCGCCGGCATCATCCATGGCGATCTTTCCGAATACAACATCCTCGTCGGCGAGGACGGACCGGTGATCATCGATGTGCCGCAGGCGATCGACGCAGCGGGCAACAGCAACGCCGCCGAGATGTTCGCGCGGGACGTGATCAATCTGCGCAGCTACTTCAGCAGTTTTGCGCCCTCGCTGGTGGGCAGCCAGTTCGGCAAGGAAATCTGGGCGCACTACGAAAGTGGCCTGCTGACCCCGGAGCTTGCCTTGACGGGCCGAGTCGTTCTTGACGAACGCCTGGCCGATGTCGACGCGGTCTTGCAACAGGTCGAGTTGGCCATCAAGGAAGATGAAATCCGCCGCATGTGCCGGGAAGATCAATGACCCCTCAGACGGTTTTCCTGCCATGAAAAGGAAGGTATGTAAATTTTCAGGATGCTGGCACCTCTGCGCCCTGGCGTTCGCCAGCGCTTCCCTGCTACTGGTGCCAGGTAGTGCCGACGCCCGTGCAGCGCTCCCGGTCCCCAGCGTGCAGCCCACCAGTGGCCCATGGAGTAGTGGCGATGGCTTTTCCTTCGGCCTGGGCAAGAAGAAAGACGCGAAAGCCCGCCGCTCGGTCAGCGGCATGGCCTGCAGCCTGAGCACCGTGCAGCAGCGCATCTGCCTGCTGGTCTTCGACGAGGGTGTCGAGGTGCGTTACGCAACGCTACGCGAGGGGACTCTGGTCGTTGGCTCGGAGCGCGTCGTGCTGCGTGCCGACGCGGGCGAACTGGACGCTGAAGGCGCCGCCACCGATGGCAGCTACTTCTATGTCACTGGCTCGCATTCGGCGAAACGTTCCGACTGCCAGAGCAATCCGCACAGCCGCCATGTGCTCCGCTTCCGTCGCGATCCGGCGACCGGCCGCGCGCTGCGCTCGCCAAGCGGCGACCCCAGCGGGATCCTGGTCGACTACGCGGACAGCGGGCGCCTGTGGGCGATCATGCAAGCGCAGCCCGAACTCAAGGCGTTTGTCGGGGAAGGCAAATGCCTGGGCTCGGCGCCTCCCCCCGAGGCGCCGGAGTTGGCGGGGCAAGATGGCGTCAACATCGAAGGCCTGGCGGTCAGCGACGGGCGCCTGTATTTCGGTTTCCGTGGCCCGGCCAGGAAGAGCCTGGCACTCATCCTGGCGGTCGATGCAGAAGCGCTGTTCAAAGGCGGCGACGCCAAGGCCAACGTCACCCGAATCAAGGTCGGGGCAGGGCGGGGCATACGCGACATGGTGGCCGTAACAGGCGGTTTCCTGCTGCTGACCGGCCCTGACGACGACCCTGCCAACCAGGAGCGCGTGAAGTGGTCGATTGCCTGGTGGGACGGAACCAGCAGCGCCGCTGTTGCCACGCCAAAAACGCTGGCCACTCTGGACCTCGAAGGCGTGGAACTGCGCCAACTCAAAGCCGGCAAAGCCAACACCTGCGAAGACAAGGCGCTCAAACCGGAGGCCATGACAGTGCTCGAAGAGACGCCACAGGCCTACAAGCTGCTGATTCTGTCCGACGGCATGTGCGACGGCGGAGCTCTGGCGTTTACTGTGGTGCGCTAACGGTCATGACATGGCGAGACACCCCGGATCATGAAAGTCATGACCGCCCCCCTTCCCCCCGGCCCTTCCCCCGCAAGGAGAAGGAACGTTCGTGAGTCGCGTGCGCGATTCGCAGCTTAGCGCTGCAAGGCCAGCACGATGGTCGCCAGTGGCGGTAGGGTGATTTCCAGCGAGTGCGAACGATTCATCCACGGCATGGACTGGGCAACGAGAGCCTCCTGGCCATTGCCGAGGTTGCTGCCACCGTAGAAATGCGAATCGGAGTTGAAGATTTCTGCGTAGGTACCCTCTTCAGGGACCCCGATGCGGTAGTAGCTGCGCGGCACTGGCGTCAGGTTTACCACTACGATCACGAACTCGGACCCCGAGCGGCGCACGAAGCTCAGGATCGACTGGGCAGAATCGTTGCAGTCGATCCACTCGAAGCCGGTCCAGTCGAACTCGTGACCATGTAGCGCCGCCTTGTCGCGATAGAGGTGGTTGAGGTCGCTGACCATGCGTTGCATGCCACTGTGCAGGGGGTATTCGAGCACATACCAATCGAGCACTCCGGCGCTGTTCCATTCCAGGCCCTGGCCGAATTCGGTTCCCATGAACAGCAGCTTCTTGCCCGGATGCGTGAACATGTAGCTGTAGAGCGTGCGCAGGTTGGCGAAGCGTTGCCATTCGTCACCGGGCATCTTGTTTACCATCGAGCCTTTGCCATGCACCACTTCATCGTGCGAGAAGGGCAGCATGAAATTCTCGGTGAATGAATAGAGCATGCTGAAGGTGAGCAGGTTGTGGTGGTACTGGCGATGGATCGGCTCCTGGGCGATGTAGCGCAGGGTGTCGTTCATCCAGCCCATGTTCCACTTGATGTCGAAGCCGAGGCCGCCCAGATAGACCGGTCGCGTCACCTGCGGCCAGGAGGTGGACTCCTCGGCGATGATCAGGGCGCCCGGACACTCGACATGCGCGACACTGTTGAGTTCGCGCAGAAACTCGATCGCCTCGAGGTTCTCGCGGCCACCGTACATGTTGGGAACCCAGTCCTCACGCGAATAGTCGAGGTAGAGCATCGATGCCACGGCGTCGACGCGCAGTCCGTCGAGGTGCATTTCGCGCAACCAGTACAGGGCGCTGGCGACGAGGAAGTTTCGGACTTCGTTGCGACCGAAGTTGAAGATCAACGTGGACCAGTCGAGGTGCTCGCCCTTGCGCGGGTCCTCGTGCTCGTAGAGGGCGGTGCCGTCGAAGCGGGCGAGGGCAAAAGCGTCTTTCGGAAAATGCGCCGGCACCCAGTCGAGAATCACGCCGATGTTGTGGGCATGCAAGTGGTCGATGAAGAAGCGGAAGTCATCCGGCGTGCCAAAACGGCTGGTCGGGGCGAAATAGCCGGTTGCCTGATAGCCCCACGAGAGGTCGAAGGGGTGCTCGGTGACCGGCAGTAGTTCGACGTGGGTGAAGCCCATGCGCGTGACGTAGTCAACCAGACGGATGGCCAACTCGCGGTAGTTCAGGAATTCTCCCTCCGCTCCACGCTGCCACGAACCGAGGTGCACTTCGTAGACCGACATCGGCGCGTGCTGCCAGTCCCATTCGGCACGTTTTGCCATCCACTCGCTGTCCTGCCAGACGTGCTCTGCTTCACCGACGACGATCGAGGCCGTTTTCGGGCGTGCCTCGAACTGCTGTCCATAGGGGTCGGCCTTCAGCAATACTTCACCGCTATTGCGATTCCTGATCTCGAAGCGGTAGAAGGCTCCCGGCGCAAGCTCGGGAATGAAGATTTCCCACACGCCGCTGCCCGGACGCACGCGCATCTGGTGGCGACGACCGTCCCAGCGGTTGAAGTCGCCAACCACGCTGACACGCTCGGCGTTGGGCGCCCAGACCGCGAACAAGACGCCGGCAACGCCATCCACTTCGCGGCAATTCGCGCCCAGGATGTTGTAGGCGTGGCGGTGGTTGCCGGCGCTCAGCAGGTGCAGGTCGAGATCGCCGATCTGTGGCCCGTAGGAATAGGGATCATGGGAGATGTGCTGGCGATGACCATCGTCCAGCCAGATCAGCCGATAGTGCTCGGGAAGGTCGTCGACCGCGCCGCGCCAGCTGAAGAAATCGCTTTCTCCGATCCGTTCCAGGGAGTGATTGCCTTCCAGGATGGAGACTTCGACGGCATGCGGAATATAGACGCAGACCGCGACGCCGTTTTCGTCGGGATGTTTGCCCAGCACCTCGAACGGATCGTGATGCCTGGCCTCGATGATCTTGAGATGATGGTCATTTAAGGTGGGTCGCGTGATGCTTTCTACCGGTTTCATATGCCTTCTCGATTTTGCGTTGACGCCGCGCGTGCGAATGTGGACCGCGGCCAGGGTATTGCGGGAATCTGGCTCGGCCTCAATTTTATTCCTTGACCATTGGTACCACAAGCCGAGCATGGATAAAGGCCTGGCGTTACGCGCCAGGGATTATTCCATCGGCAAGGGTTATGGCGCTCCAGCTCTGCTCCTCTAAGCGCGTTTCGTCCTTACCGCCGTGGGCAGGTGGTGCACGAACCAGCGCGCCGTTTCGCGCGCGACCCACTCGAAGGCCGCGGCCGAGGCGGGGGCATCGGCGCTCGCCGGCAGTCGCTTCAACTCCTTGCGCCCGGCGAGCTCGCGCAAGGCGCGCCAATTACTGGCTTCGACGCGCTGTTCGCTTTCGCCGACGAGGACCAGCAGGGGCGAGATCAGGGTATGCAGGTAGAGCATGCCGGCCAGGTCGATCAGGCCGCCGCGGCAGACAATGGCAAAGATGTCGCGGTCACGGATGGCGGCGGCGCGCACGACCACCGGAGAGCAGTCAGCAGCGCCGCTGAGGCCGATCGGCAGCGTCGGCAGTTCTTCGAGGAGCATCTGCTGCTTGAGCAGGGCCAGGCCGTCGAGCAGGCGGCTGGCGAGCAGCGAAACGTTGTGATGATTGTCGGCGAAGCGTTCTTCGCTGCTGCTCAGCAGGTCGAAGCTCAACGTGCCGATGCCGGCGTGGCGGAGGACGACGGCGAGGGCGTCATCGCGGGCCTCGGGATTCGGTCCGGCGTGGGCCAGGATTACCAGTGCAGAAGGCCGCGCGGGCAGGAACAGCTCGGCGTTCAGTCGCGTGCTGCCGCAGGCGATGGCCAGCGTCCTGGTGTCGGCGGTGGTCATCGCTTCACTCAACGGCGCACCAGCCTGACCGGAACGCGGCGGGGACCGAAAGGTTTGCCGAAGCGGCGGAAATAGCCGGCGATCGGCGTCGCGCAGTGCGGACAGCGACCATCACTCGGCAGGTCGTAATGGCGGATGTTGTACCAGTCGCGCTCGATCAGCGCCGCCTGGCATTGCGGGCAGAAGGTGGTGCCGCCTTCGGTGTCATGCACATTGCCGGTGTAGACGTAGTTCAGACCGGCGTCCATGGCGATGCGTCGGGCCTGGGTCAGGGTTGATGGCGGCGTTGGCGGCAGTTCGCTCATTTTCCAGTCCGGGTGGAAGGCCGAGAAGTGCAGGGGCACGTTCGCTCCCAGCTCGCGCGCCACCCAGTCGGCAAGGGCCTTGATTTCGCTCGACGAGTCGTTTCGGCCGGGGATCAGCAGGGTGGTTATTTCCAGCCAGCAGTTCGTCTCATGGTGGATGTAGGCGAGCGTATCGAGCACCGCTTGCAGGTGGCCGCCGCAGAGCTTGAAATAGAAGTCGTCGGTGAAGGCCTTGAGATCGACGTTGGCGGCGTCCATGACCGCAAAGAATTCGCGCGCTGGCTCGGGATGGATGTAACCGGCGGTGACGGCAACGGTCTTGATGCCCTTTGCGCGGCAGGCGACGGCGGTATCGATCGCATACTCGGCAAAAATTACCGGGTCGTTGTAGGTGAAAGCGACGGCGTGCGCACCATAGGCCGCCGCAGCGGCAGCGATGCCCTCAGGGCTGGCGGTATCGAGCAGGCGGTCCATGTCTTTCGACTTGGAGATGTCCCAGTTCTGGCAGAACTTGCACGCCAGGTTGCAGCCGGCGGTGCCGAAAGAAAGAATCGACGAGCCCGGGTAGAAGTGGTTGAGCGGTTTCTTCTCAATGGGGTCGATGCAGAAGCCCGACGAACGGCCGTAAGTGGTCAACACCATCGCGCCAGCGATGTTCTGACGGACGAAGCAGGCGCCGCGCTGGCCGGCGTGCAGCTTGCAGTCGCGGGGGCAGAGGTCGCACTGAATGCGGCCCTCGGCAAGCGCGTGCCACCAGCGCGCGGGGTGTGTCGATGCGGGGGTTTTCAGCGAGTCGTTCAGGTCTCTTTCCATTTTCGTACTCCATAACGCGCCAGGGTGAGCTCGGGGTCCCAGAAGTCGGCGGCCAGGCCGGCTTTCAGCTTGAGCTGGGCCATGAACTGCCGGGGGTCGGCGAGCGACTCCCAGACCTGCGGCAGGAAAGTCGCTCGCCGCCGGCCGTAGCTCAGGATCAGGCCGTCGATACCCGGTCGCAGGCGGGCCAGGGCGTCTTCCTCGTTGCGCACCGGGAAGGCTTCGGCCGGCGACAGCAATGACACCTCGACGCGCGTGCGCGGCAACTCCTGCTCGCTCAGCGGCGCGAAGCGCCGGTCGTGAAAGGCAGCGGCGAAGGCGTTCTCGGCGACGTCGGTGGCCAGTGGCCGATGCGCTTCCAGGCTGCCGATACAGCCGCGCAGTTGGCCGTTCCGGGTCAGGGTGACGAAGCTCGCTCCCAGCGCGGAGAGTTCGGGCATCGGCGTCACCGGCTGTGGTGATAGTCCGAACTTTGCGGCAATGGCGTTGCGCGCACTGACGAGCAGGGCGCTGCCGAGGAGGTCCCAGTGGGCATCGGCGCTCACCGGCGTAAAGCTGAAGGCGCCATAGCCGACGACGCGTGACTTGTCGCCGGCGGTATCTCCCGAATTGCGCAGATCGAGCAACCGAGCTCGCAGTCCGTGCCGACGCGCGGCCAGCAAGAGGCCGTTGACCGGAGTCGCGCCGCAGGCCTGTTGATGGTCGAGCTTGGCGTCAAGCGCGACGATGTGCCGGGCGGTGTCGGTGTCGGTCTCGCAGGCACGCGGGTAGGGAAGGTAATGCGAGAGGTCGGAGCTGATCACGATCAGCGTCTCATCGCTGCCCCACAGGGTTTCGAGCACTTCGGCGACTTCGCTCGGCGAGGCCTTGCCGACGGCCAGGGGCACCAGCGTAAAGCGTTCGAGCACTGTTTGCAGGAACGGCAGTTGTACTTCGAGCGAGTGTTCCATGGCGTGCGCGGCGTCGCTGACGACGACCTGAGGCAATGGCGCGATGCGGGCGATGGCCTCGGCGTCCAGAGGAACCTCGCCGAGCGGCGTGGCGAAGGCGCTGACCGACGGCACGGCCAGCCCATTGACCGCGACGCGGTGCGTCGGGCCGAGTAGAACGACGCGCCGGATAGTGGCGCGCAGCGCGTGCAGCGGCGCATAGACAGTGGCGGCGATGGGGCCGGAATAAACGTAGCCGGCGTGCGGCGCGATGATCGCTTTCGGTGGCCGTTCGCGACTCTCCTGCGCTGGCGGCGTGTCGCCGAGTAGCTGGCGCAGAGTGCGCGTCAGAACGACGGCCGATCCTGGATAGAAGGTGCCGGCGACTGCGGCCGGACGAACTGTGTCTGTCGAGTGGGTCATCTTGTCGATCCTCAGGGCATGCTGCTCGGGAAGGCAGAGCGGCTTCGGGACGGTCTCCCGAAAAGTTGCCCGGCGGCGAGAGCCCGTGCGCAGCGCTGCGCGTTCATTTTGGTATCCGCCTGCCTTCTTTGGTTAAAATTACGCCATGCTACGTCACTACGCAATCGTTCCCGCCGCCGGCAGCGGATCGCGCTTTGGCGGCGAGATGCCAAAGCAATACCAGTTGCTCGCCGGCCGACCCTTGATCTACTACAGTCTTGCCGCTCTGTGTCGCTGCCAGCGTATCGATCGCGTCTGGGTGGTGCTCTCTCCGGACGACGGCTGGTGGCGGCGATACGATTGGACGAGTCTTGGCCACAAACTGGAGACCGTGTATTGCGGCGGCGCAAGCCGCTCCGACAGCGTTGCCAATGGCCTCTCTGCGGCGGCTACGGCCGCTCACGACGATGACTGGGCGCTGGTTCACGACGCCGCGCGCCCCTGTCTGTCGCAGGCGAACTTAAATGCGCTATGCGAGCAGCTCGCCGACGATCCGGTCGGCGGCCTCCTGGCCGCGCCGCTGGCCGACACCCTCAAGCGTGCCGACGCCGAACAGCGCGTTGCGCACACCGTGTCGCGCGACGGCCTGTGGCAGGCGCAGACGCCACAGATGTTTCGTTATGGCTTGCTGCGTCAGGTGCTCGCCGAGCACCCGCAGGGTACTGACGAAGCCTCCGCCGTCGAGGCCGCCGGCTTCAAGCCGCGCCTGGTTGCCGGCGACGCCAGCAACTTCAAGGTCACTTTCCCCGCCGACCTGCGCCTGGCCGAACTGATCCTGCAGGGCAGGGCGCGGGTGGACGAATGATCCGCGTCGGCCAGGGTTGCGACATTCACGCGCTGGTCCCCGGTCGCAAGATGATCCTTGGCGGGGTCGATATCGCGCACGGCAGCGGCCTGCTCGGCCATTCCGACGCCGACGCCTTGCTACACGCGATTATCGACGCGCTGCTCGGCGCCGCCGCGCTGGGCGACATCGGCCGCCACTTTCCCGACACCGACCCGCGTTATCGCGGCGCCGACAGCCGCGTGCTGCTGCGCGCCGCGTTTGCCCTGTTGGCGGAGGCAGGCTGGCAAGTCGGCAACATCGATGCGACGATCATTGCCCAGCAACCGAAGATGGCGCCGTATCTGGCGCAGATGGTCGCCAACATCGCCGCTGACCTGCAGGTGGCTGTCGACTGCGTGAACGTAAAGGCAAAGACCTCCGAAAAGCTGGGCTTCGTCGGGCGTGGGGAAGGCATCGCTACTGAGGCAGTGGTGCTGATCACGCAACTGTGCTGACTCGGGCGTCGCCGCTCAGCTTCGCGCTACGAGCCGTGGGGGCGAGCGGCGTTGGCCCCTGCCGCGAGGGGCTGTAAGCGGCGCGCGGCAAAGGGCTTTGCGGGATGCCAGCCTGATCACTGGGGCGGCACGCGTTTCAGACGAACGGGGCGTTCGACCTGTTTTCCGTTCAGCCAGACCGTCCCGGACATCGAGCTGCCATCGGCAGCGATGGTGGCGTGCAGGTTCCCGGTATCGACCAGCACGTCGCCGGGAGTGCTGACAATCTGCAAGGCAATATCGACGACCAGTTGCTCTCCCGGGAGGGTGCTGGCGCTCCCTTTGCCGCGGTAGCTGACGGTGTCGAGTTCGCTGCCGAAACGCTCGCGCCAGAAGCTGCGGTAATCTGCCCAGTCAGCCCGTCGACTGATCGGCACGGGGCGACTGTTGAGCTCGACCTGATCGCCGGTCTGTCGTAGCGACAGGGAGAGCGTCTCGTCGGGCGCCAAGGTCGCGGACCAGGAACCGCTGACATCGGTGCTCGATGGGGTTGGCGCAAGGCGCAGCGTGTAGCCGCCGATACCGAGAGCGACGGCTGCGGCCGCCATGCCGGCGATCAGCCTGCGGCGACGCGTCCCGCCGACGCTTCGCTGCGCCGTGGCTGGCGCCGGCGCGGACGCCTTAAGCGGCGCCGCGGGTGCAATGCCCAGCGCCTGCAAGTCGTCTACCAGACGCCGGACGTCGTGCTCCCAGTCGTATGCGCGCAGCGGCCGCCAGGTGAACTCGCCGATGCGGTTGAAGGGTGCCGGCAGCTCGGCGGCAGGCGGCGCTGCGGTGACGCCGTCGCAAAGCAGCGGGATGAGGTGTGCACCGCCCGCCAGGGCGTCGGCGACTTCGCGTCGCACCGGGTCAGCGGGGTCGTCGATGCGCCGCTTGCCGTCATCGTCGCTGGCGGCCAGCAGCTGCGGGGTGAGCAGCAGCAGGAGTACCGGCTGTTGCTTGAGTGTGGCGGCTATCTCTTCGCGCCACTGGACCCCGGCGCGCAGGTCATCCTTGTCGATGAAGACCTGCGCGTCGCCGTACAGGGCGCCGAGATCGCGTGCCAGCGCCGTTGCCTTGTCGCGACCGTCGGACGAACGGTAGCTGATGAACAGCTGCGCCATCGGCGTGTGCTCGCGCTTTGCCGCTCAGCGACGCGGCTGGTGGGCCGGGAGGCTGCCAGCCGAGAGGGGATCCCTCACTGCGCGTGCCGGCGTGCTTTCTTCCCCTTGCCACCGTTTTTCCGGCTGACGGGGGCGGTGCCCGGATTCGTTGACGCCGGGCCGGTGACGGCAGATCTCGGGCTGACGCTGCTGTCGCCGCCGCCGCTGGCCGCAATATAGGCGTTACTGACCCAGCCCTCGATCTCGGGATCGGCGACGACCTCGACCAGGCTCCAGCGGTCACGTGCTTCGAGGAGGAGCACTTCGGTGCCGATCTTCAGCGCCGCCGCGACGGCTTCGAAACTGGCGTCCGGCCCTTTGCGGATGTTCAGGCTGCGGGCAGTAACCACGTAGCGTGCCGCTTCGTCTTGCTCACGACCGAGCACCCGGCTACGTACGGCGCCCAGCGGAAAGGCTGGGCCCGGGTCGATCTTGCGGCCAGGGGCGATGTCTTCGTGCCCGAGAACATCCTGCAGATCATAGTGCTCGACGAGCAGCTCGGCGAGTTCTATCGCCCGTTCGATTTGCGCTTCGCTGTAGGCGTGCCAGGGCGAGACCGGGCCACCATTGCGATGCGCGGCGAGGGTGACTTCGTCTTCTGGATAAACCTTGCCGAACCAGGCCTGGTATTGCTTACCGACTTTCTTGAGCAGGCCGGCATTATCCATTTCGATGCCGATGGAGTGGGAATTGAGGCCCATCAGCCCGGCCCACTGGCTGACACCGGCATGCCAGGTGACGACGTTGAAGGGTGCCAGCTGGACGATCTGTCCCTCACGCCCGAGCACCACATGTGCCGACGCGTTGCCGCGTGGTTTGCGTGTGCAGAGCGACTCCACCGAACCTTCAACCGAGCGCCCGGCCGTGTAATGGAGGATCAGGTAACTGGGGGCCATGATGCCGCCATGGTTGGGTGTGCTGCGATGACTGACCAGCTCGCCGACCAATTGGTGGTTTTCGATTCTCAGAGTCATGTGCTTTCCTCGCTGTGCTTGAACAAGATCGAACACGGCGCATCGACAACGCGCCACCGAAGGCACTTCTGCCTACCCGACTGCCTGCCTGTTCGTCAATGCTAGCACCAACCAGCGTCAC
Organism: Candidatus Accumulibacter phosphatis; assembly: GCF_012939955.1. Lineage (GTDB taxonomy): Bacteria > Pseudomonadota > Gammaproteobacteria > Burkholderiales > Rhodocyclaceae > Accumulibacter > Accumulibacter delftensis. Next base: position 87,131 of record NZ_SPMY01000045.1, on the reverse strand, counting down.
GGCGCCGCCTGACAATGAAAGTCGCGCCAGCGACTCACGGTAGGTAGGTAGGCAGGCAGGCAGGTATTGAGCGTTCGCTTGCCATGTTCATTGTTACTGCAATCAAATAGCCTAAGCATCGACCGGGACACTGGCGACGCTGCCACCTCCACCGACGAAGCGCTGGCCAGGAAAAAAACCTCGCCTGGGGCGGTAGGCATGGGCGCGCACTATGCTTTAGACTCGCCCCTCAGGGGTCTTTTAAGGCAGCAAAAAACGACGCTACCAGGGTAATTGTTGGCAATAATCAAACGGATCTATCGAAAGGGACGGGCATGATTCAGAAGAAGCAAGGGCAGGGCGAGTCGCATGCGGGGCCGGCAGCGGTGCCGTTGGTGGGCAGGGACGACGAGCGCATGGGACTCGGAGTAGACGCGCTCAAGCGCGCCTTTCTGGACAGACTGGTTTACTCGCAGGCGCGCTTTCCGGAGGTGGCAACCCGGCGTGACTGCTTCCAGGCACTCGCCCTGACGGTACGCGATCGCCTGCTGCAGCGCTGGGTGCAAACCGCGCGCACCTACCGCAACAAGGGCAGCCGTACGGTCTGCTACCTGTCGGCCGAGTTCCTGATCGGTCCACAGCTTGGCAACAATCTGATCAATCTGGGCATTTTCGACAACGCGCGGCAGGCGATGGCGGAACTCGGGCTCGATCTGGATATGCTTCTCGATCAGGAAGAGGAGCCCGGACTGGGCAACGGCGGTCTCGGGCGTCTCGCCGCCTGTTACCTTGATTCGCTGGCAACGCTCGAGATTCCCGCCATCGGCTACGGCATTCGTTACGAGTTCGGCATTTTCACCCAGGTTATCCGTGACGGCTGGCAGGCCGAAGTGACCGACAAGTGGTTGCGTGCGGGAAGCCCGTGGCTGATCCATCGACCGAATGTCGCCTTCGATATCAAGATTGGCGGTCATACCGAACACCAGTACGAGGCGTCGGCTACTCGCCGCCTGCGCGTGCAGTGGATTCCCGCAAAAGTCGTGCGCGGGACGGCCTGGGACATGCCGGTGCTCGGCTATGGCGTCAATACCCCGAACCGGCTCAGACTGTGGAGCGCCGAGGCGCCGGAGGAATTCGATTTTGCCGCCTTCAACGCCGGCAATTACTACCAGGCGGTGGATGCAGAAGTGCTCTCCGAGACGCTGACCAAGGTCCTTTATCCGAACGACGAGATGGAAGCGGGCCAGACCCTGCGGCTCGAGCAACAGTACTTCTTTGTCGCCTGCTCGCTGCGCGACATGATTCGTCTGCAACTGCAACGCGAGAAAGATCTCAGTGCTTTCCACGAAAAGTTCGTCGTCCAGCTCAACGACACGCACCCATCGATCGCTGTCGCCGAACTGATGCGTTTACTGGTCGACGAGTACGAGATGCTCTGGGACGACGCGTGGTCGGTCACCCAGCGGACTTTCGCCTACACCAATCACACCTTGCTGCCCGAGGCTCTCGAGAAGTGGCCCTTGCACCTGTTCCGGAAAACCCTGCCCCGGCATTACGAAATCATCTGCGAGATCAACGAGCGTTTCCTTGACGAAGTGCGCATTCGCTTCCCCGGTGACGAAGCAGTCCTCAGGCGGATGTCGTTGATCGACGAAGATGGCGCACGTTACGTGCGCATGGCACACCTGGCGGTGGTCGGCAGCTTCGCCGTCAATGGGGTGGCTGCCCTGCACAGCGAACTCGTCAAGTCAGACATCCTCAAGGACTTCTACGACCTGTGGCCGGAAAAATTCAGGAACAAGACCAATGGCGTGACCCCGCGTCGCTTCGTTCTGCTCGCCAATCCAACGATGTCGCAGCTGATCGACGACACCATTGGCTCCGGCTGGGTGACCGACATGCAGCGTCTGCGCGAGCTCGAGCCCTATGCCGAGGACGCGGCCTTCCGCGAGGCATGGCGCGGCATCAAGCGCGGCAATAAAGAGCGCCTGGTCCATGAGATCAAGCGCTTTGCCCACGTCGACGCCGATCCGGCATCGATGTTCGACGTCCAGGTCAAGCGCATCCATGAGTATAAGCGCCAGCATCTCAACCTGCTGCACGTGATCTCGCTCTACAAGCGCCTCAAGGACAACCCGGGCCTGGTGGTTGCTCCGCGCACGGTGATTTTCGGTGGCAAGGCTGCGCCGGGTTATCGCATGGCCAAGCTGATGATTCGCCTGGCGACTGCCGTGGCCGATATCGTTGGCCGGGACCCGGCCATGCATGGCCGGCTACAGGTGGTCTTCTTCCCGAACTACAACGTCAAGAACGGTCAGTTGATCTTCCCGGCGGCGGACCTGTCGGAGCAGATCTCGTTGGCCGGCAAGGAAGCATCGGGCACTGGCAACATGAAGTTCCAGATGAATGGTGCGCTGACCATTGGCACGCTCGACGGCGCCAACGTCGAGATCCTCGAACAGGTTGGCGCAGAAAACTTCTTTCTGTTCGGGATGAACACGCCGGAGGTCAAGGAACTCCGCAACTGCGGCTACCGACCGCGCGACTACTACGAGGCGAACCCGCAGCTGCGTGAAGTGATCGATCTGATCAGCTCGGGCTTCTTTACCCGCGGTGACCGCGATGTCTTCCGGCCCTTGGTTGAACACCTTCTCAACCAGGACGAGTACATGCTGATGGCGGACTTTCAGTCGTACATCGATTGTCAGGAAAAGGTTTCCGAGGCCTACCTCGATTACGAGCGCTGGTCGCGGATGTCGATTCTCAACGTTGCACGCTCCGGATTCTTCTCGGCCGATCGTGCGATTCAGGAGTATTGCACGGACATCTGGCGGGTCGAGCCGGTGCGCATCGAACTCACCGATCTTTCGGAAGAGGACATGCACTTCAAGCGCGCCGCTGCGGACGCGCCTTGAGCAGAGCGTAGTCGCGCAGGGGAATGATGCTTTTCCCCTGCTGCGCGCAGAAGCGAACGTCACAATGAAATGGCGGCCATAGAGGCCGCCATTTCATTTGTCAGCGCCTGAGACAGTGAGACAGTGACTGCGCCCTGGCCTGCGCTTACCAGCGACGAATCTTGATGATGTGCGCCATCAGGTTGTGCGGGCTAAGTTCGACGTAGGCGGTCGGGCCGCTCCAGCGATAACTCTGGTCGTTCAGCACATCGTGTGCCTGGTATTGCTCATCCCAGCCGATGCCGAAAGTGCCCAGCGGGATCTGCAGAGTGGCTGGCTGTTGATGGTAAGGATCGAGATTGACCGCGCAGACGATGATATCCGAGCCATCATCGTTTATCTTGGCGTAGGCGAGGATGTTCGGGTTGTCGGTGGCCAGGAACAGGACGTTGTTGTAGCCGTGCAGGGCTGGCGATTCGCGGCGGATCTTGTTGATGCGGGTGATGATGTCGACGATGTTGCCCGGAGCCCGCCAATTGCGCACCTTCACTTCGTATTTCTCCGAGTCGAGGTACTCCTCCTTGCCCGGAATCGCCGCGTTTTCACACAGCTCGTAACCACTGTAAATGCCATAGACTGAGGACAGGGTCGCCGCCAGAACAGCGCGCATGATGAATGCCGGCCGACCGCCGTATTGCAGGATTGGCGGCAGGATGTCCGGCGTATTGGCGAAGAAGTTGCCGGTAAAGTACTCCTTCATCTCGCCGTTTGTCAGCTCATTGACATACTCGGTGATTTCGTCTTTCTCGTTGCGCCAGGTGAAGTAGGTGTAGGACTGGGCGTAGCCGGCCTTGGCCAGCAGGCGCATCATTTTCGGCTTGGTAAAGGCTTCGGCAAGGAAGATTACCCCGGGGTGCTGCCGGTGTACCTGAGCGATTACCCATTCCCAGAACGGCACCGGCTTGGTATGCGGATTGTCCACGCGGAAAGTGGTCACCCCCTTGTCGACCCAGAACAGGAAAACTCTGAGCATCTCCTGCCACAGGCCGGCGCGGTCCGTGGTGCCAAAGTTCAGCGGATAGACGTCCTGGTATTTCTTCGGCGGGTTTTCGGCGTATTTGATCGAACCGTCGGGACGATGGAAGAACCATTCCGGATGAGCGGCGACGTAGGGGTGGTCGGGCGAGCAATTCATCACGTAGTCGAGTGCAATCTCGATCTCCAGCTCCCGGCAGGTGGCGACGAAGCGATCCCAGTCCTCCCAGGTACCGAGCTTGGGTTCGAGGCCGGTGTGACCGCCGTGCTCATTGCCGATCGCCCACGGACTGCCGACGTCACCGGGCTGGGCGGTCAGGCTGTTGTTCTTGCCCTTGCGGAAACTGTGGCCGATGGGATGAATCGGCGGCAGATAGATGACGTCGAAGCCCATGGCCTTGACCTCGGGCAGACGACGAAGGCAGTCCTGCAGGGTGCCGTGCTGGTGCGGGGTCGTGCTCTGCGAACGCGGAAAGAACTCGTACCAGGCGGCAAAACGACTGATCGGACGGTTGACCATCACTTTCAGCGTCGGCGCCAGCTCGTAGCCCTCGCTACGATCAGCATACCTGGCCATCAGGCTGTGCAGGACGCCGCCGATTCCCAGGTCGATCACGCCCTGCTGCTCGCCGGCACCCAGCGCACTGTCCATGGCCGCGATGATGCTTTCGATGCGGGCACGATCCTCACCCTTGGCCAAGGCGGCCGATTTCCTGATGATCGCCATTCCCTCGAGCAGTTCGCTTTCGAGCTTGGCACCCGGCACGTTCTTCTTGCTGATCTCTTCTACCCACGACCGGTAGTGGTCGGCGTAGGCCTCGATGGTGTATTCCCAGGGACCGATCTCGGTGACTGAAAACTCGCAGTACCAGTCGTCGTTGAGGGCCAGCGTCATCGGGCTTTCCTGCCACGTCTTAGCGCCCAGCTTGCGGGCCTTGAGCACGGCCGACAGCTTGTCGTGACCTTCCTTGTAGATATCCGCGCTGACGGCGACTTTTTCGCCGACGACGCGTTTGATTGGATAGCGGCCACAGTCGATCTGCGGTTTGACGGCTTCAATATTTACGCGGGGGTAGTCCTGGGGAATCATTGTTTGCGCTCCTGAATTCTGACCCGGCGAGGCGGGAAGCAGAGGGTGATAGGTGATCTGCACGGCGACGGCCCCTGCGGGCCGTCAATACGCAATCCCTTGCCGCAATCCCTTTCGCCCTGAGCTGAGTCTGTGCCGGTGGCCGAAAGGGTGCGGCGAATCGCTATTTCAGCAGAGAGTTGTAGAGTGTGCGGGTTTGCTGGGCGATGCTCGACCAGCTGAAAACTTCACGCGCGCGTTTCTGGCCGGCAGTGGCCATCGATTCGGCGAGCGCCGGGTCGTCGAGGACCTTGTTGATCGCCGTCGCCAGGTCGCGCGAGAAGGCATCGGGATTCACCGGCTCGAAGGGCGCGACGCGCAATTGTTCCAGCGGTACGAGGTAACCCGTTTCACCATCGACGACGACTTCCTTGATGCCGCCGACGGCGCTGGCCACGACGGCTGTGTGGCAGGCCATCGCTTCCAGGTTGATGATTCCGAAAGGCTCGTAGATCGACGGGCAGCAGAAGACCGTGGCATGCGAATACATCTGGATCACCTGCGGCTTGCTGAGCATTTCCTGGACCCAGATCAGGTTCTTGAAACCTTCCCGCCGAACGGCTTTGATCGCCTCTTCCATCTCGGCAAGGTACTCCTTGGTATCCGGGGCGCCGGCACAGAGGACGACCTGCACATCGGGGTTGATGTACTTGACGGCATTGACCAGGTGCACGATGCCCTTCTGGCGCGTGATGCGGCCAACGAAGAGCACGAAGGGCTTGCTCGGGTCGACGCCGTGCTTTTCGAGGGCATCGGTATCGGTCGTCGGATGGTACTGCTCGACCTTGATGCCGTTGTAGATCACCGCGATCTTGTTCGGATCGATGTCGAAATGTTCGAGAATGTCGGCCTTGGTTCCTTCCGAAACAGCAATCACCGCGTCCGCCATCTGCAGCGAGGTGCGTTCGACCCAAGACGACATGTCGTAGCCGCAACCGAGCTGCTCGCGCTTCCACGGCCGCAGTGGTTCCAGCGAGTGCACCGTATGCACCAAAGGAATGCCGTAGAGGTTCTTGGTCAGGATACCGGCGAGGTGTGCGTACCAGGTGTGCACGTGCACCAGATCGGCGTCGACCTGCTCGCTCAGGGTTTCGAGGTTGGTCTCGAAAGTGTCGAGTGCGCCGCTGAGTTTCTTGTCTACGTGCGCAAAACTGCCTTTCCCAAATGGGTAGCCCTTGACCCGTACCCCGTCGTTGACAGTGTCCTGCTCACCGAAACAGCGCACTTCTACATGCATCAGTCTGGCCAGTTCATCGGCCAGATACTCGACGTGAACGCCGGCTCCACCGTAAACATTGGGGGGATACTCGCGGGTCAATAGCAGTACTTTCATGGCGGCACTTTCTCTGCTGAGGTTGTGGAGTCGAACGCGACAGCATTGCGTCGAAGACCTTGCCATTGTATCGGCAAAGGGGTCGGACGGCCAAGCCGGAGGCCATGACGCATGACCCAGCCGAAGCGGGCCCGTTGGCGTAGAGTCCGTCGAGCAGGAGCAGAATCCGCAGGCGGGGGAAGCAGGTCTTGAGGCACTCGCTCAAGCGCGCAAAGGCGCGCAGTTCGCAATCCTGCTTTTGCGCCTCGGGTTCCGCCCAGGGCCTGTTTGAGGGGCTGAAGGTCAAGGTCGCGCAGGAGCCGAAACAGGGTGTCGGCGTGTGGCAGGGTGTCGATCTTCGGGAACAGCAGCTGCAGGGCCGGGCAAGGCGAAAGCAGTTTGCCGAGAAGGCCGCGAGACCGTTATAATGCTCGGTTTTCCACCTTGCTCCACCGTTTGCATGGCGGGGGGCTTCAACCACAAGGAGTGTTCATGCGTCATTACGAAATCGTCCTGATCATCCATCCGGATCAGAGTGAACAGGTGCCGGCGATGGTCGAGCGGTACAAGGCTGTGATCACAGCGCGTGCCGGGCAGATCCACCGTCTCGAAGACTGGGGACGCCGCCAGCTCGCCTACCCGATCCAGAAGCTGCACAAGGCACATTACCTGCTGTTGAACATCGAGTGCGATGACGCTACGTTAACCGAGCTCGAGCACGGTTTCAAATTCACCGACGCGGTTCTTCGTCATCTGACGATCAAGACCAAGCGTGCGGTCAGTGGGCCGTCGCCGATGATGAAGGACGAGAAGTCCAAGTCGCTGCTGGAAGCGCGCGAGCCTGCACCGGCTGAAGCTGCCGCTGAACAAGCGGCTGCGGAACCGGCCGCCTGATTGTCGAGGCTCTGCTGAACCGCGTCGAGCTTGTTGGTGTCCTGATCGAGCGCAAGGCGCAACGTTTTACACCGGCCGGTGTGCCGGTAGTGGAATGCCTGATCAGGCATCAATCAGAGCAACTTGAAGCGGGTAGCCCACGGCGTGTTGAATGCGAAATCCAGGCCATCGCCCTGGGTGCAACGGCACAGTGGCTGCAAGCGGCAACTCCTGGCGCTGCTCTCCATCTGACGGGCTTTCTTGCCGCCAGGAGCCGCAACAGCAAGCAGCCGAGACTGCATGTAACTACGATCGAATTTGTCGAAGGAAAGCAAAATGGGAAGATTCTTCAAGAAGAAGGATGACAAGAACGTCAAGAAGCGTGGTGGTGGCCTATTCAAGCGGCGCAAGTTCTGCCGCTTCACCGCTGAGAAGATGGAAGAGATCGACTACAAGGATGTCGACCTGTTCAAGGAGTATGTCGCCGAGAACGGCAAAATCATGCCGGCTCGCCTGACCGGTACCAAGGCTGGTTATCAGCGGATGCTGTCGGTGGCCATCAAGCGTGCCCGCTTCCTGGCCTTGCTGCCGTACACCGACAATCACCAGTAAGCGAGGACAAGGAAATGCAAGTAATTCTGATGGAAAAGGTTGGCAACCTCGGCAGCTTGGTGATCTCGTCAACGTCAAAGCGGGCTATGCCCGTAATTTCCTCATTCCAACGGGTAAAGCCAAGCGTGCAACGCCGATGGCGCTGAAGGAATTCGAAGCCAAGCGCGCCGAACTCGAGAGCGCGGCAGCCGAGAAACTGGCGGTTGCGCAGGCCTATGCCGAGAAATTCGTGGGCGTGGTCGTGCGCATCGAACGCAAGGCTGGCGTCGATGGCCGTCTCTTCGGCTCGGTGAGCAACTTCGATATCGCTGATGGCTTGCGTCTACTCGGCTTCGCCGTCGACAAGTCCGATGTGCGCATGGCTGCGGGTCCGCTGAAGATGATTGGCGAAACCGAGTTGCAGGTCGCGCTGCATAGCGATGTGCTGGCGACGATCACGGTTTCAGTCGTTGCCGAACAGTTCAAGATCTAAGGCGATTGCCGGAAAAGAACGTACCAGATTGCGCCGGATTTTCGGTCGGCTTCGAGGCGCGACAACAGGCGCATGGTCGAACTATGTAACTGTTGTCGTAACATAGAAGACGGGCGAAAAGACAAGCAAGATGGTATATTCCTTGACAGAAATCGCCTAAGTCTGATCCGGCGCCGTCTGCTGGCGCCACGAAAAAGCCTTGCCCTGGGGCAAGGCTTTTTTTTCGTGCGGGCAACGGGAAAATTTCATCAGCGGGGTAAACTCGCTGCCTTGCTCGCCCCGTTTTTTTCACTGATCAGTCATGGCCAAGCCCTTCGATTCAGATTCATCGCCCTCGGAAAACTCCGAACGTGGGCCACGCGCGAGCAGTCGCGGTGCGCGGCGAGACGGCGGCCGTAGCCCGCAGATTGACCCGGCGTTGTCTGCGCTGCGGGTGCCACCGCACTCGATAGAGGCCGAGCAATCGGTTCTTGGTGGCCTCTTGCTCGACAATGCCGCTTTCGACAAGATCGCCGACCTGATGGCCGAAGGCGACTTCTATCGCGACGAGCACAAGCGCATCTACCGCCAGATTTGCAAACTGCTGGAGCGTGGCAAGCCGGCTGACGCGGTGACCGTGGCCGAAAGCCTCGACCTGGCAGGCGAGGGCAAGGATACCGGCGGCCTCGCCTATCTAGGTGAACTCGCCGCCAATACGCCGTCGGCGGCGAATATCCGGCGTTACGCGGAGATCGTTCGTGAGCGAGCGATTCTGCGGCAACTGGTGACTGCCGGTGACGAGATCGCCGGGAGCGCGCTCAATCCGCTCGGTCGCGATCCGAAGACCTTGCTCGATGAGGCCGAGAGGAAAGTCTTTGCCATCGCCGAAGGCGGCTTGCGCCACCAGACCGGCTTCCAGCACATCAACCCCCTGCTGACACAGGTTGTCGAGCGTATTCAGGAACTGCATGATCGCGACAATCCGTCGGACATCACTGGCGTTCCCACCGGCTATCATGATCTTGACAGCAAGACTTCCGGTCTACAAGGCGGTGATCTGCTGATCGTCGCCGGGCGGCCGTCGATGGGCAAGACTTCGTTTGCGCTCAACATCGCCGAGCATGTCGCCATCGAGGTCGGCCTGCCGGTGGCCGTTTTTTCGATGGAGATGGGCGGTACGCAACTCGCCATGCGCATGCTTTCTTCAGTGGGCCGGCTCGACGCGCATCGCGTACGTACCGGTCGGCTCAACGACGACGAGTGGTCACGACTATCGTTTGCCCTGGGCAAGATGCACGAAGCGCCGATCTATATCGACGAAACGCCAGCGCTCAATCCGATCGATCTGCGCGCCCGCGCGCGTCGCCTCCGCCGCCAGTGCGGTCCACTCGGCCTGATCGTCATCGACTATCTGCAGCTGATGTCCGCGACCGGCCATGGCGAGAACCGGGCGACCGAGATCTCCGAGATTTCGCGTTCGCTGAAGAGCCTGGCAAAGGAATTGAATGTTCCCCTGATGGCCCTCTCGCAGCTCAACCGCTCGCTCGAACAACGTCCGAACAAGCGCCCGGTGATGTCCGACCTGCGCGAATCGGGCGCCATCGAACAGGATGCTGATGTGATCATGTTCATCTATCGCGACGAGGTCTATAACCAGGATACGGCCGAGAAGGGCGTTGCCGAGATCATCATCGGCAAGCAGCGTAACGGTCCGATCGGTACCGTTCGCCTTACTTTTCTGGGTGAATACACGCGTTTCGAGAATTTCGCCAGCGCGGGCTCGTACTGATTGCCGGGCAAGGAGCAGCCTTTTCAGGCGATGGCCTTAGCCTTCGACGCTGCTGGCGTGCACGGTGTAGCTGAAGCGCTTGGTATCCAGGCTGTCGAAGCGGTTGGCAGCCACTTCGGCCTGCGGCACGACCAGAAAAGGTAGTGCCTTACCGTTGTCGCCGCGCAGCCTGACATCCAGGGCGCTGTTGAAAGCGACCCAGTTCATTTCCCAGAAACCAAACAGCAGCTTGCTCAGGACGACCAGTTTCGGGTCGTTACTGCTCAGGTGCTCGTCGTGGATTGCCTTGCGCACATCGGCCGGATTGACCGGAATCCAGCCGTAGCCCGGCGTATAGAATTCGGCGCGGCACTGCTGTTCCGTGCTGAGGTTGCCTGTCGCGCCGAGGCCGGAGAACAATCGTGAGCTGTCGATGCGCTGCCCGAAAAACGGACGCGCAGGAATGCCAATGGCTCGACACAGGCCGACGAAGAGAAGCGTGATATCGGCACTTTTTCCGCTCAACTGGCCGCTATCGAGCATGGCTTCGATATCACCTCGACCGCTACCGGGCTGCGACGGATCGTAGGTGGTGTTTTCCAGCACCCAGTCGTAAATCGCCTTGCCGCGTGCCAGCGGGTCCTGGATGCGACCGACGGCGCGTTCGGCGGTGCGGCGTACGAGTCCGTCGGTGGGGACCAAATTGCTGGCATGCAGGTTCTGGCGCAGCACTTCGCTGCGCTCAGCGGCGTTGCCGCGTCGGGTAATGTCGAAATGACGGTCTCGTTTGGCGACCTGGCTGGTGATTTGCAACTGCGGAGTATCGACCCCCTCGTTCCAATCGGCGTAGAACACCACCATTGTCTCGGCCGGGTCGCGGTAGATGCCGGCATTCGTGAAATTACCTTGCCAGCTCTGGCCCAGCGAACGCTGCCAGAGCGTGTCCTTGTGCAGCGCCAGCGGCAACCACAGCCGCAGCTTGCCCTTGACCTCCTTGAGGGCGATGGTCGAGGTGATGTCGTAGATTCGCCAGGGCGTCGCTGGTTCATCGGGCAGGCCGGTGGCGTCGGGTTGCTCGGCTCCTGGCTGCGGCGAACTGGCCGCAGCAGGCGCTTTCGGCTTTTCGGCGGTGGCTGGCGCGCTTTGCCGGCTGCTCTTCTTGGTGCTGCTTCTACGCGTTGCTTTGGCGCTTGTCTTGCTTTTTTTTTGCGGCCAACACCGACGTCGGCGCCAGTAGCGAAAGAAGTGCCGAAGCAGCAAGGAAATTGCGTCGTTTCAATCGACTCTCCGGTAAGCGCGGGATCCTGGTCGGACGGAGCAGGTAGCACGGATCGGTGGCTACAAACGACCGGGCCGTGTCCTAGACACGGCCCGCCAATGGCAGAAAATTATAGCACCTCGGCCGCGTAGTCGGCGAGGCGGGAGCGTTCGCCGCGTTGCAGGGTGATATGCCCGGCGTACGCCCAGCCCTTGAAACGATCGACGACGTAGGCGAGGCCGGAACTGCCTTCGGTAAGATAGGGCGTATCGATCTGGGCGATATTGCCGAGGCAGATCACTTTCGTCGCTGGCCCGGCGCGGGTAATCAGCGTCTTCATCTGCTTCGGAGTCAGATTCTGCGCTTCGTCGATAATCAGAAACTTGTTGAGGAACGTTCGACCGCGCATGAAATTGAGCGACTTGATCTTGATGCGGTTGCGAATCAGGTCGTGGGTGGCTGCACGCCCCCAGTCGCCCGCGTCTTCATCGCTCTGATTGAGGACTTCGAGGTTGTCTTCAAGGGCGCCCATCCACGGCCCCATCTTCTCTTCTTCGGTGCCTGGCAGAAAACCGATGTCCTCACCGACCGGCACGGTGACCCGGGTGATGATGATTTCGCTGTAGCGCCTGCTTTCGAGCACCTGGGTGAGTCCAGCGGCGAGCGTGAGCAGCGTCTTGCCGGTACCCGCCTGGCCGAGCAGGGTGACAAAATCGATTTCCGGATTCATTAGCAGATTGAACGCAAAGTTCTGCTCGCGGTTGCGCGCGGTGATTCCCCAGACGCTGTTCCTGCTGTGCGTATAGTCGGTCAGGGTGGCAATCTCGGCGCTCATTGCAGAGGCGTCGCGGACGATCGCATGCAACGGGCTCTCGCCGTCCTGGATGAGGAACTGGTTGGCCAGAAATTGCGCGCACAGCGGGCCCTTGAGGCGGTACAGCGTGTGACCGTCCTGCTGCCAGGACTCCATCCCCTGCGCATGCTGGTCCCAGAAATCCGAGCCCAGTTCGCGCATGCCGGTGTACAGGAGGTCGCTGTCTTCGAGAACCTTGTCGTTGAAGTAGTCCTGCGCTTGCAGCCCGAGCGTGCGCGCCTTGATGCGCATGTTGATGTCTTTGGAGACGAGGATCACCGAACGCTCGGGATGCTGGCGTTGCAGGTGGATGACAACCGCCAGAATCTGGTTGTCGGCCTTGGCTGTCGGTAGTCCTGCCGGGAGCTCACTGGCGATCGCCTCGGTCTGCAGAAAGAGCCGACCGCTGGCCAGTCCGCGCGAAGCTTCGTCGAGCTCGATGCCCTGGTCGATGGCGTCGTCGATGCTGCTGACTATTTCATCGAGCGTTCGTGTCACCTGGCGAGCATTGCGCGCGATCTCGGACATCCCCTTCTTGTGATTGTCCAGTTCTTCCAGGGTCATGATCGGCAGGAAGATGTCGTGCTCCTGGAAACGGTAGACACTGCTCGGGTCGTGCATCAGGACATTGGTGTCGAGGACGAAGAGTTTCCTCGGCTTGGCAGCGGCGTCGCCGGCGGCGGTGGCAGATGAGCGGATCATGCGCAGGTCTTCCGGATGAGGGTTTATCGGTCAGGCTTGGTGATCAGAGCTGAACGACGAAATCCAGCACTTGCTGCGCATGGCCGGCTACTTTCAGAGCGCGCCATTCGCGCCGCAACACCCCCTTGCCATCGATGACAAAGGTGCTGCGCTCGATACCGCGGACCTGCTTGCCGTACAGCGATTTCATTTTGATCACCGCGAAGCGTGTGCATAGCAATTCGTCGGCATCGGAGAGCAGAGCGAAGGGCAGGTCCTGCTTGGCCTTGAAGTTCTCGTGCGAGCGGATGCTGTCGCGTGAGACGCCGACGACGATGGCGCCGGCCTCGACGAACTGCGGGTGGAGATCGCGGAATTGCTGAGCCTCGGTGGTGCACCCCGGCGTGCTGTCCTTGGGGTAGAAGTAGAGTACGACGGTGCTGCCCGGGCAGGCCGACAGCGTGAAGGTCTGGCCGCCGGTAGCCGGCAGGCTGAAGTCGGCGACGGTCTGGTCGATCATGGCTTTCTTTCTCGGAAAGAGTTCAATGCAAGAGGAAGAGGGCAGCGGAAGAGGGCCGCGGAACGAGTCCCGTCACATGATACGGAACTGCATCATCACGCGTTCATCGTTCCAGATGTCGTCCGGGCTGATCGAATTGCGGTGGAACTTGAACGCGACCTCCGCCTTGCGAAAAGCCTCGTAGACCAGTTCCGAGCAGATGTACTTGCGGTCTCGGTTCTTGCGGCCGCGCCTGAAGAGAATCCGCATCGCGATGCGGCAGATCTCCCAGTTGTCGTAAGGCCTGGTGAGTTCGTCCATGCCGAAGCTGATCACCGACTTGAGTTTCTCGTCGTCCGGGCCGGGGGTGATGCGGGCGATCACCATGCGTCCTTTGTAGGGCTTGTTGCGACCGTGGTAATCGCGCAGATACTTGGACAAGGGAGCGAGGCGGACCCCGATGGCGGTTTCGCTCTCGAGCACGAAGATGCGCTGCAGATTGTCGTCGCGATAGATGATGCCGACATGGCTCCAGACGGATCGCGTGAACCACTGGATGGTCTGCGAGAAGAAGTAGGTGCCAGAGCAAAAGACGATGTCGCCGGTACGCAGCTGATCGCGAACCTGATCGTAGTCGACGATGGGCAGTCTGGCGATTGCTTTGCGGCCAAGGCCATCGGCCATGTGTGGCTCCCTTCAAGGCGCAGGGGTGAGGGCTGAGATCATCAATGGAGGAGAGATGGTGCCCGCGAGAGTGTATGAGCCGCGGTCATGCGGCGTCAATCGCGCGTTTGGCCCCGGGAGCCATTCACCGGCGAACAGATGACGGTGTAGGAAAGGTTGAGCCTGGCCGAATCGAGCGCTGCCTTCGCTTGCTGCTTCTAATTCACTCCGCTCTTGTAGAAATACGCCAGGGTCAGCAAGCTGCCGAGCGCGACAATGAAGCGTCGTAACCACAGGGCAGGAATGCGGCGCGCGACGCGGCCGCCCGTGTAGCCGCCAAGCGTTCCGGTCACCAGCATCACCATCGTGTGGGGCCAGGAAACGGCATCGGCGACGACGAAGGTGACCACCGCAACCGAGTAGATCACCGCCGATAGCCAGTTCTTCAGGGCATTGATCTCGTGCACATCGTCGAATCCCTGGATCGCCAACGCGGCGAGCATCAGGATGCCCATGCCGGCGCCAAAGAAGCCACCGTATATCGACACCGCGAGCTGAAACGCGAAGCCGCCGACGCCAACTTGCCGGCTGTTGGCGGGGCCGCCATCGGCTTCGCGCGCAGGTTTGCGCAGGCCAGCGACCAAGGCCGAGAACTGCGTACTGAAGGCGAAGAGAACCGTGGCCACGAGGAGCAGCCAGGGAATCAGGTTCGCGAAGGCAGCGTTCGACGTGGCGAGCAGCAACAGGCCACCGGCGATGCCACCGAGGAAGGCAACCAGGGTCAGCAGCGGCAGCGCCGTGCGAAAGCGCAGCAGTTCGGTACGAAAAGCCCACGCGGCGGCGAGGCTGCCTGGCCAGAGGGCAACCGAGTTGCTGGCGTTGGCCATCACGGGCGGGACGCCGGCGGCGAGCAGCGCCGGAAACGACAGGAAGGTGCCGCCACCGGCAACCGAGTTCATCGCCCCGGCGCAGAAAGCGGCGATGGCGAGCAAAGCGTAGGTGGCAATCAGGCTGGCGTCCATAAGAGTGGTCAGCGTTGCGCTGAGAGGAAGGGCCGAGAGGGGAGCTTACCAGCCGCGCTTGTTGGCGGTGGGTTCAGAAATCTTCCTTGTTGAGCAAGCGGTTGCGCGGCAAGGTGACGCGAAACACGCTTCCTTTGCCCGGTTTGCTGCGCGTATCGAGTCTCCCACCATGGCGGCGAACAATGTTGTCGGCTAGTGACAGGCCGAGGCCGCTTCCTTTGCCAGTCGCTTTGGTGGTGAAGAAAGGGTCGAAGATCTTGTCCATGTCTTCGGGCTCGATGCCCTTGCCGGTATCGCCGACTTCAACCCACACCTCATGCTCGTCGAAGCCGGTGCGCAGGATGATCACGCCGCGCTCGTCGATGGCTTGCGCGGCATTGATCACCAGATTCAGGAAGACCTGGTTGAGTTGCGGAGCAAGACATTCTATGTCGGGGATGCCGGCGTAGTCCTTCTTGATTTTTGCCTTGTACTTGATCTCGTTCCAGACGATGTTGAGTGTGCTCTCCAGGCCTTTCTCAAGATTTGCAAGCTGCCACTCGGCGGTGTCCACGCGCGAAAACTCTTTGAGAGTTTCGACGGCCGTCTTGGCGCGCTGCACACCGTCGAGCGATTCGCTGATCAGGTTCAGGATATCGTGCTGCATGAAGGCAAGATGCGCCTTTTCTTTCGCCTGCTCGATGGCGGCCAGGAAAGCCACCTGCCCGGCCAGCGCCGGTTCAGCTTTCTCGTAGGCTTCCAGCACGCTCAACAGATCCGCCACGTGCCCCTTGAGGGCTTCCAGATTGGAGTTGATGAAAGCGAAGGGCTTGTCGATCTCGTTCGCTACGCCTGCCGCCAGTCGACCGACGGAAGCCATCTTCACCGATCGCAGCATCTGGTTTTGCGCTTCGATGAGCATGCCATTGAGGGCAGTCAACTCGGCGAGATGGATGCGATTGTCGGCTTCGATCCGGCGGCATTCAGTGATGTCCTCGTACACCCCCAGCACGCCGAAGGTTTCATTGTCGTCATTGATCAGCGGGATCTTGGACGTCCGCAGCCAGACGGTCTCACCGCTGGCAGTGGTCTGCTGTTCTTCAAAGAACAGTCGCGGTGCCCCGGCGGCCATGACTTCCCGATCGTCGGCGCGATAATGATCGGCCTGTTCTGCCCACACCATCTGATAGTCGTCCTTGCCGATCAGGTCGTCAGGACTCGGCATCCCGGCATCCTCGGCAAACCTCCTATTGCAGCCAAGAAAGCGTAAATCGGTGTCCTTCCAGAAGACGCGAGCAGGCACGGTATCAATGACCTTCAGGAGCAGGTTTCTGGATTCGGCGATCGCTACTTCAGCCAGTTTTCGTTCGCTGATCTCTTCACCGGAACTCAGCGTGCCGACGATTACCCCGGCAGCGTCGGTCAGCATACCCGTGTGCCAGGCCATCAGACGCTGCTGCCCATCCGCGTCGACGACGGGATATTCCGACAGTGCTTCCTGGGCCTGTCCCTCGCCGCTGACAAGTTGCAGAAAGCAGGGGAGGAGGACGGACTTGCCGCTTGGCTGCGGCAGGCAGTGCTCGAACCAGGGCTGCCCGAGTAGCGCGCTCTCCGGCTGGCCGAGCAGGGCGCAGCCCGCACGATTGATCATCGCGATGCAAGCACGAGTGTCCAGAGCGACCACGATGCATGGCACGGCGTCGAGATAGCGCTGCAACAATTGATTGGCAAGCGTCAGCTCGCGGACCGTTTCTTCGAGCAAGTCCTCGGCTTTCTTGCGCGCTGCGCGCTCCTCTTCGAGCTGCCGTCGCAGTAGGGCGAGATCATCCATGCTCATACCTTCTTGCTCCGAGTCAGGCGCAGCGTCGGTTCCGGTGTTGTCGGATTCGCGCTGGGTGGAATTGGTGGAATTGGCGGAATTGGCGGAATTGGTGGATTCGGCAGGACTGGACGGCCGCTGGTCGCGACGGCCCTTCTCTGCAAACGAGCTCGTCACACCCTCTTGGAACTGGCTATTCTATCCTTCCCCGACGGCGGTGGTTGTGCTGACGCGATTTGATCAGCCCAAGAGGGCCCGGGCCTGATCCCGCCAGTACCCCAGCGCCTGGTAGTAGCCCTGCCAGACGCAGCCGTTGCAGCCCCGACCACAGCAAGTGTTCGGCACGGGCGGCGGCAGGCGCAGACTGAGCTGCCGCGTGCTGAGCAGGGCTTCGATTTCGCCGACGATCGACTGAGCGTCGGCGAGGTCCCGCAGGGGTCGGCAGAAGGCATCGGGAAGGTCGCTGCTAACGGGCATCATGGCTATGGCTTGGCTCTGGCTTGGCGTCGCTGGGGGATGGCTGTGGAGGGCTGGCGATGCTGGAATTTCGTACCACGCTTTCCGCGATCATGCTTGAAGAATGCCACAAGCAAGTGCGGAGGCAATGACGAAGGTCAACACGGCGTGCCTGGCAGCGCGTCGGCCGGAGCTAGTGCGGTGCCGCATTCACCGTTCCCGATGCGGCCTTCAGCAAGCATTACAGCGGCGCGAAACCCACGCGGTAGCCGGAATTTATAGGTTCCAAACTTCGCGCAGCCCGGCACTAGCGAAGCGGGCATACAGGGTTCAAGAACTGCCTGGCCGGCGAAATCCGGGTTTGCATTGCACTGCTTGATGCACCCACTGGAACATGGAAGGAGGGTCCCTGCATGAGCTTCGCTGCGTTTGCCATCGCCCGTCTGCCGCAGATCAGGTTCGGCTGCGGTTCCCTGAGCAACTTGCCGGACATCGCCGCCAGCTATGGCAAGCGCCTGTTGCTGATCACGGGCGCACGGAGCTTTCTCGGCTCGGCGCATGCGCCGCGGCTCTTCGCTGCCTTGCGCCAGCGGGATTGCCGCTGGGAAATCGTCAAGATCGTCACCGAGCCAGCGCCGACTTTTATTGATGCCACCGTCTCGGCATTGCAAGGCGAAGCGTTTGATGCCGTGATTGCTATCGGCGGCGGCAGCGCCCTTGATGCGGCTAAGGCCATCGCCGGCCTGCTCAAGCCAGGCAATTCGGTGCTCGATCATCTCGAGGGCGTCGGTCCCGAGCTACCCTATGGCGGCCCGTCGACGCCCTTGATCGCCGTACCAAGCACGGCCGGCACTGGCTCGGAAGCCACCAGGAACGCCGTATTGTCAATTCAAGGACAGTTCAAGAAATCCTTTCGCGATGAGCAACTGGTGGCCGAATGGGCGATCGTCGATCCTGACCTGCTCGTCAGCTGTCCGCCGCAGCTCATCGCCGCCAATGGCATGGATGCCTTCACGCAACTCCTCGAATCCTTCGTCTCGACAGGCAGCAACCCGATGACGGACGCGCTTGCGCGCTCCGGCATCATGGCGGCCAGGGATGCGCTGTTGCCGCTGTATGCCGAACAATCTGCCCCGGCACGCGAGAAGATGGCCTACGCCTCGCTGCTGTCTGGCATCTGCCTGGCGCAGACCGGTCTCGGTGCCGTTCATGGCCTCGCCTCGCCCCTCGGCGCCTTTTTTTCCGATTCCCCACGGCGCGGCCTGCGGCACACTGGTCGCCACGGCAACGGCGGTCAATATTGCGGCGATGGAAAGGCGCGATCCCGAGAATCCTGCGCTGCCGAAATACGCCGAGATCGGCCGTCGCTTTGCCATGCAGAAGGGAATGAAGGCTCAGGATGCACGCAGCTTCCTGGTCACGAGCTTGCGCCAATGGGAGCAAACGCTCGCCTTGCCGCGCCTGTCAAACTGGCGAATCACCCGCGCCGACTTCCCGCGCATCGTGGCCAATTGTCGTGGCAGCAGCATGAAGAGCAATCCCATTGTGCTCACTGATGACGAGATTGCACAGATTCTCGCGGCGCGGCTTTGATGTGAAAGTCGCGTACGCGACTCACGAATCTCCCTTCTCCCCCTGCGGGAGAAGGGCCGGGCGAAGAGGGGGACGGTCATGACTTTCATGATTTGGATTATCCCGACATGTCATGACCGTTAGGCGCGGGCACGGTCCGTGAGGATCGGGAGGCCAATAGCGAAAAGTCGCTTGATGAAGCGCCGACTTCGAAGCAAACTGCGTTCCGGGAGACCATCGCCATGGAATTGGAACTGCAAGGCATCAGCAAGCGGGTGGGGGCGCAGTCCTGGCTCTACACAATGGACCTCGCGCCGAAGCGCAACGCGGTAACCGTGCTGCTGGGCGCCACCCAGGCGGGGAAGACCAGCTTGATGCGCATCATGGCCGGCCTCGACACGCCCACCCGCGGGGTGGTGAGGGTGAATGGCCAGGATGTTACCGGTGTTTCGGTACGCGACCGCAACGTGGCGATGGTCTATCAGCAATTCATCAACTACCCCTCGTTACGGGTCGCCGACAACATTGCCTCGCCATTGAAGCTGCGTGGCGAAAAGAATATCGATGAGCGCGTGCGTGCGCTGGCGCAGCGGCTGCACATCGATGGCTTCCTGGACCGCTACCCGGCCGAGCTTTCCGGCGGCCAGCAACAGCGCGTGGCGCTGGCGCGTGCGCTGGCCAAGGGTGCCCCGCTGATGCTGCTCGACGAACCCCTGGTCAATCTCGACTACAAGCTGCGCGAGGAATTGCGCGAAGAACTGAGCGAGCTGTTTGCGGCCGGCGATTCAACGGTCATCTACGCCACCACCGAGCCGGGCGAGGCCTTGCTGCTGGGTGGGCACACGGCGGTCATGGATGCCGGCGAACTGCTGCAATATGGACCCACCGCCGAGGTCTTCCATGCCCCCAAGTCCTTGCGCGTCGCCCGCGCCTTCAGCGATCCGCCGATGAACCTGATCGCCGCTGCAGCAAGCAGCCATGGGGTGCAATTGAAGGCCGGCCCGGCGCTTTCGATTCGCCTCCCGGCAGTCCTTGCGCAACAAGCGACGACCGCCCTGACCGTTGGCGTACGCGCCAGCGCACTTCGCCTGCAGGAAAGCGCAGGCGACGTGCCCCTGGCCGGCCGCGTCGAGCTGGCCGAAATCTCCGGCTCGGACACTTTTGTGCACCTGTCCACGGCCGTCGGGGAAGTGGTGGCGCAGCTTGGCGGCGTGCATCGTTTCATGCTGGGCACAGCGCTGACCCTGCAGCTCAATCCCGCCCATGTCTATGTATTCGATGCGCAGGGGACCTTGCTCGTGGCTCCGCAACGGCGGGGAGGGCATTGACATGGCGCGCATCGATCTCGACCTCGCGCATTCCTACCTGGCCAATCCGCAACAGGATGAGGACTACGCGCTACTGCCAATGAAGATGAGTTTTGCCGATGGCGGCGCCTATGCCCTGCTCGGCCCCTCGGGTTGCGGCAAGACGACGATGCTCAACATCATGTCGGGCCTGCTGGCGCCGTCGCGGGGAAGCGTCGAGTTCGACGGCCGCAACGTCACGCAACTCAGCCCGCAGCAACGCAATATCGCCCAGGTGTTCCAGTTTCCCGTGATCTACGACACCATGACCGTGGCCGACAACCTGGCCTTCCCCCTGCGCAACCGGAAAATGCCCGGCGATCAGATCAGGAAGCGCGTCGCTGAAATTGCCGAAATGCTGGAACTGAGTGGCCAACTCGATCAGCGCGCCGCGAACCTTGCCGCCGACGCCAAGCAGAAGATATCGCTCGGGCGCGGCCTGGTCAGGCACGACGTGTCGGCGGTGTTGTTCGACGAACCCCTGACCGTCATCGATCCGCACCTGAAGTGGCAGCTGCGGCGAAAACTGAAACAGATTCATCTCGAGCTGAAACTGACGCTGATCTACGTTACGCATGATCAGGTGGAAGCTTTGACTTTTGCCGATCAGGTGATGGTCATGACGCGCGGTCGCTCGGTGCAGGTGGGAAGCGCCGAGGAGTTGTTCGAAAGGCCGCAGCACACTTTCGTGGGCAATTTCATTGGTTCGCCGGGCATGAACTTCCTGCCGGCGCGGGTCCATGAGCGGGCACTGCTGGTCGCCGAACACCGGCTTGGACTGGGCCGAGACCTTGCCTTGCCCGCAGGCGAACTGAAACTTGGTATCCGGCCCGAATACGTCGTGCTCAGCGCTGCCGAAGACCCGACGGCCCTGCCGGTCAAGGTCACGCAGGCACTGGACATCGGTACCCACGTGCTGTTGACCGGCCAATGCGGCGATCTGGCGATCAAGGCGCGCTTGCGTCCCGATCAGGAGATACCCCGCTGCGGCGACCGGGTCTGGCTGGGCGTGTTGGGATCACACACCTGTTTCTACAAGAATGAGGAACTCCTCCCGTGCTGAGCACCAAGCCCGTTAACCAAAAGGCCTGGTGGCTGGTGCTGCCGGTGGTCATTTGCGTCGCCTTCTCCGCCGTGCTGCCTTTGATGACGGTGGTCAATTATTCCTTGCAGGACATTTTCTCGCCCGAGCGGCGGGTCTTCGTGGGCACGGAATGGTTTGCGCTGGTCATGCGCGATGACGAACTGCATGCCGCCCTGTGGCGGCAACTGGGCTTTTCGCTGGCGGTTCTGACGGTGGAGATTCCGCTCGGCATCATCCTCGCCCTGGCCATGCCAGCGAAGGGCTGGAAAGCCTCGGCGGTGCTCGTGATGGTGGCGCTGTCGCTGCTGATTCCGTGGAACGTGGTCGGCACGATCTGGCAGATCTACGGTCGCGCCGACATTGGTTTGCTGGGTGCGATGCTGCAGAAGATGGGTTTCGATTACAGCTACACCGGCAATGCCACGCATGCCTGGCTCACCGTACTGAGCATGGATGTCTGGCACTGGACACCGCTGGTGGCGCTACTCTGCTTTGCCGGACTACGCTCCATCCCCGATGCCTACTACCAGGCCGCACGCATA
Organism: Candidatus Accumulibacter phosphatis; assembly: GCF_012939955.1. Lineage (GTDB taxonomy): Bacteria > Pseudomonadota > Gammaproteobacteria > Burkholderiales > Rhodocyclaceae > Accumulibacter > Accumulibacter delftensis. The sequence goes on along the minus strand of NZ_SPMY01000045.1, from coordinate 65,304 downwards.
GACGGTGCCTCCAAATTGGCCGTCTTCCGCTACATCCAGCTACCCAAAATGCGCGGCGTATTGATGATCGCCGTGCTCCTGCGCTTCATGGACAGCTTCATGATTTATACCGAGCCTTTTGTTCTGACGGGCGGTGGTCCGGGAAATTCGACCACTTTTCTCAGCCAGTACCTGACTCAGAAAGCGGTCGGCCAGTTCGATCTCGGGCCGGCTGCCGCTTTCTCGCTGATTTACTTTCTGATCATCCTGCTCTTGTGTTTCATCCTCTACAATTGGATGCAGCGTGTCGGCACCGCCGACAAGGAGGGCGCCGGCCATGAATGAAAACCGCTTCCAGAAGCGCACCCTGTTCCTGATTCTCTATATCGTCTTTGCGCTGCTGCCCATCTACTGGATGGTCAACATGAGCTTCAAGACCAACGCGGAAATCCTTTCCAGTTTCTCGTTTTTCCCGCAGGACTTCACCTGGGACAACTACCGCACCATCTTCACTGATCCGGCCTGGTATTCCGGCTACCTCAACAGCCTGATCATCGTCGCCATCAACATGACGATCTCGATCAGCGTGGCTCTGCCCGCGGCCTACGCTTTTTCGCGCTACAGCTTTATCGGCGACAAACACCTCTTCTTCTGGCTGCTGACCAACCGCATGACGCCGCCGGCAGTTTTCCTGCTGCCCTTCTTTCAGCTCTACTCGACCCTCGGTCTGATGGACACGCATATTGCGGTGGCACTGGCGCATCTGGTGTTCAACGTGCCATTGGCGGTATGGATACTGGAAGGCTTCATGAGCGGTATTCCGCGCGAGATCGACGAAACCGCCTATATCGATGGCTATTCCTTCCCGCGTTTCTTCCTGACCATTTTTCTGCCGCTGATCAAGGCCGGCGTCGGCGTCACGGCCTTCTTCTGCTTCATGTTCAGTTGGGTGGAACTGTTGCTGGCGCGCACGCTGACCAGCGTCGATGCCAAACCTATCGTGGCGACCATGACGCGTACCGTCTCGGCATCGGGCATGGACTGGGCGACGCTGGCCGCCGCCGGCGTCCTGACCATCGTGCCAGGCGCCATCGTGATCTGGTTTGTCCGCCATTACATCGCCAAGGGCTTTGCCATGGGGCGGGTGTGATGGGCGCTGCCGCAAGTTCCATTCCGGCAGCGCCAGGTCGTTGTGTTGCCGCTTACAGGAGCTGAACGATGTTTGCCTGGATGGTATGGACCACACCGGTGGCTGTTTTTTTTCATCTTCATTGCCCTGCTGCTGGCGGCAATGACGGTGTGGGAGATCAAATCACCGACGACGCTGCGCAAGGGCTTTCTGCCCATGGCAACGACGCGTGGCGATCGCCTGTTCATCGGACTGCTCGGCGCCGCCTACATCAATCTGGCCTTCGTCGGGCTGTCGGGAAAATTCGCCGAGTGGTTGACGCTTGAGCAGGATCCGAGCATCTGGATCAGTTTTGCCATTTCAATCGCCGCGCTGCTACTGGTGATGCGAAAAGGCTGAATGGTTTTCTCGAATCCGGCCCGCAGCGTCCCCGGGGCCGTGCTGAGCAAGGCTATTCACGGGGATGCATGTGCACCGAGGAGACGACCAATGAAACTACGCCACACGACGATGGCCCTCACTATCGCTTGCGCGCTCGCCAGTCAGGCCTGGGCCGGCGAATCCGAGGCCAAAAAATGGATTGATACCGAGTTCCAGCCATCGACGCTGAACAAGGATCAGCAGATGGCCGAGATGAAGTGGTTCATCGACGCCGCCAAGAAGCTGCAAGCCAGGGGAGTCAATGAGATCTCGGTCGTATCCGAGACCATCACCACCCACGAGTATGAATCGAAGACCCTGGCCAGGGCCTTCGAGGAGATCACCGGCATCAAGGTCAAGCACGACCTGATCCAGGAGGGCGATGTCGTCGAGAAACTGCAGACCTCGATGCAGTCGGGCAGGTCCATCTACGACGGCTGGATTTCCGACTCCGACCTGATTGGCACCCACTATCGCTACGGCAAGATCATGAACCTGACCGACTACATGGCCGGCAAGGGCAAGGAGTGGACGAACCCAGGACTGGACCTGAAGGATTTCATTGGCACCAGCTTCACGACCGCACCGGACGGCAAGCTGTATCAGCTTCCCGACCAGCAGTTCGCCAACCTGTACTGGTTTCGCGCCGACCTCTTCGCGCGCCAGGACCTGAAAGACCGGTTCAAGGCCAAATACGGCTACGAACTCGGCGTACCACTGAACTGGAGCGCCTATGAAGACATCGCCGCCTTCTTCAGCGATGAGGTGAAGAGCATCGAAGGCAAGCCGGTGTACGGCCATATGGACTACGGCAAGAAAGATCCTTCGCTGGGCTGGCGTTTCACCGACGCCTGGCTGTCGATGGCCGGCACGGCCGACATCGGCATCCCGAACGGCATGCCGGTCGACGAATGGGGGATTCGCGTCGCCGACGACAAGTGCACGCCGGTCGGCGCCTCGGTCTCGCGCGGCGGCGCCGTCAACTCGCCGGCCGGGGTGTACGCCTTGACCAAGTATGTCGACTGGATGAAGCAATACGCCCCGAAAGAGGCCACCGGCATGACTTTCGGCGAAGCCGGCCCGGTGCCCGCGCAAGGCCAGATCGCGCAGCAGATCTTCTGGTACACGGCGTTCACCGCCGACATGATCAAGGCCGGCCTGCCGGTGGTTAACGCCGACGGCACTCCGAAGTGGCGCATGGCCCCCGGCCCGAACGGCCCGTACTGGAAGCAGGGCATGCAGAACGGCTACCAGGACGTCGGCTCATGGACTTTCTTTGCGGCGCACGACGCCGACAAGACGGCCGCTGCCTGGCTGTACGCGCAGTTCATCACCGCCAAGACGACCTCGCTGAAGAAGACCATCGTCGGCCTGACGCCGATTCGTGAGTCCGACATCCAGAGCCAGGCGATGACCGACATGGCCCCCAAGCTGGGTGGCCTGGTCGAGTTCTATCGCAGCCCGGCACGCGTCGCGTGGACGCCGACCGGCACCAACGTGCCGGATTACCCGAAGCTGGCGCAGTTGTGGTGGAAGAACGTGGCTGTCGCCGTGACCGGCGAGAAGACTCCACAACAGGCGATGGACAACCTCGCCGAGGAGATGGACCAGGTGATGGCTCGCCTCGAGCGCGCCGGCATGGCTCACTGCCCACCGAAGCTGAACCCGAAGAGCGACCCGAGCAAGTGGCTGAGCGACAAGGGCGCTCCGTGGAAGAAACTGGCTAACGAAAAGCCCAAGGGTGAGACCATCGCCTATGAGACGCTGCTGAACGCGTGGAAGGCCGGCAAGGTTCGCTGATCCAATGGGGGGCGGGCGCCTCCCCGCAATTGCCCGCGCGCGCCGAGTGCCGCGCGCGGCATTTTTTTTGGCGAAGGCATTTTGGCGAAGACGGCTCTGCCGCGATAATCCGCCAGTCAGTTGAGGCCTGCCATCATCGCCGGCAGACTTAGATGGCGCTCTTGACTCAGGGACCCACTCTTGATGACTCCGTCTGTCCGTGGTTTGATATTGGGCGCTCTTGGCGTACTGATTTTCAGCCTAACAATGCCGATCACAAAAATCGCGCTTTCCGGCGACCTGATGTCGGCATGGTTTGTCTGGGCCGGGCGCGCGGTGTTGGCAGCATTCGCCGGCATGGCCTATCTGCTTCTGACAAAGCGAAAACCACCTCCCCGTGAAGCCTGGTGGCCTTTGCTTGGCACAACAGCAGGCGTTGTCTTTGGCTGGCCATTGCTCAATACCCTTGCCCTGCAATGGGTGTCATCGAGTCACTCGGCGGTTATCAACGGCATTCTTCCTCTGGCCACCGCCGTTATCGGCGCCAGCCTGAATCGCGAACGCCTGCCAGCCGCCTTCTGGGTTTGTGCCGCAGTTGGCACTTGCCTGGTCTGCGGATACGCCTGGGTTCATGCCTCGGGAACATTGCATACCCCTGATGCTCTACTGCTGATGGGGGTTTTGCTCGGAGCGCTTGGCTATGCCTGTGGAGCAATCGCCACAAAGTACATCAGCGGTCCGGAAGTGATTTCCTGGGCGCTACTCGCGGGCTTGCCAGTGACGCTGCCGTATATGTTATACGTAAGCCCGGTTAGCCTGGCCGCAGTGCCTTTGACAGGGTGGCTGGCTTTTGTTTATCTGGGCCTGATGAGTCAGTGGATCGGATTTTTCTTCTGGTATCGCGGATTGCTCATGGGCGGAATTGCCAAAGTGAGTCAGGTACAGTTGCTCCAACTATTTCTTACGCTGGGATTTTCCGCATTATTGCTGGGAGAAGCGATTGAGCCGATGATGCTGTTTGTCGCCGTGGCCACTGTCGCGCTGATTGTTGTCGGGAGACGTGCCAAGGGAGGGCGGTAGATTTCCGACTCGATGCGAGTGTTGTGTTGCATTTTTGATGAGACTTTCGGCAAGCATTTCGCACCCACCGTCATTGCCCACCCTCGCAGTGACGTGCGGGCTGCTTGTCGCGCCGCATTCACCATTCACCATTCAGCTGGCCGGTGCAGACAGCTTGGGCCGAGCAACGCCGAGAACCATTCTGGACGGCCGGTTCTTAGTTCTGCTGCTGCAGCAAACGACCCACAACGGTCGGATGATCTTTTCCTTATCAATAGTCGACTCCAGATCCGATACCTGCCGTTCGCCCTTGTCCTCAGAAAGTTTGATGCATCAACGGCCGATCGCTTCTTTCAGTGCCGCTCCTATTCTTGCAATCGCCTCATTGCTGGCCTGCAAGGATGCTTTGGTTTGCGTGACATAAATGCCAACCACCACTGGCTGCTTCGATGGCGGCCAGATTACCGCCACGATCGAGCGTGAGCCGTAGCCACCCGCTCCGGTCTTGTCGGCAATCTTCCAGTTGGATGGCAGTGAAGCTCGCAGTAGCGCACCGGCGACTTGATCGTCCAGCATCCATTGTGTCAGCACGTTTCGGGATGAAACCGACAGCCCGTTCCCAAGGAGGATTTTTCTCAGGCTGCTAACGATGTCGTTGGGGGTGGTGGTATCACGCTCGTCACCCGGTGTTGCGTCGTTCAACTCAGGTTCTTTGCGGTCGAGCCTGGTTTGATCATCGCCGATGGATTGCATGTATGAGTTGAATCCGGTTGTTCCTCCAATGGCATCAAAGACAACGTTTGCGGCCGTGTTGTCGCTATAGCTCACCGCTGCACGGCAAACCTCGCCAAATGTCATCGTTTGAGGAGACAGCGATTTTTCGGTAATCGGCGAATAGGTGACCAACATTTCCTTCGAGATGGATACGGATTGATCTAGTGATAGAGACTTCCCATCGACCTTCGCGAGCAATGCTGCGCAGGAAAATATCTTGTGCGTACTATTCAGAGGGAACCGTTCGTCGCCCCGATATTGCCAAGTCGTCCCTGTGTTTGCGTCAAACACCGTCATGCCTACTCTGGCTTGTAGCGCATTCTCTTCAGCTTGTACAACATTAATCAACTTCGTGGTTTCTAGAGCGCAGACAAAGGTAGAAAAAAAACGATGCAAAGACACAGGTAAGCGCGATGTTTATTCCAGCAATGGCTTTGGTTATCAATGTAACTTTCTCCAGCAGGAATTCACGCTAAGCGTACGTCGCTACCGATACCCAAGCGTCCGGTTTCGAAAGGGCAATCAGCAGCTCGTGCGTCTCGATCTTATCAGGCTGCGTTGTCTGGTCTTGGCCGAAAGACGCCGCCCGGTAATCGTACTGCAAAGCGGCCATCGACAAGCAATCGCGTGTCACGGGCGGCCGTCCGGCCCGGTCAATTTGGAGGGGTTGGAGCCGGAAGATCGTACTTGGGTTCTCCATTTGCCGCAGCCGCCGGCGAGATGAGGATCGCCCGATTAATTGGGCAATGACGAGTAGCCGGCATGGCGATGGCTCTTGTGACGTGGCGCTATCAGCGCTCGTGCGGCGCTTGTCGATGACGATTCCGGGAAGCGAAGAAACACCCTTGCCGGTCGTCGCCTGCTCGGCGGCCGGCGTACCCGGTGAGTTCGTCAGACACTGGGCGACCGAGCGCGCGGCTTGTTGTCGATGCACGACGCGGCCCTTTGCCGTGCCGCAGCGCAGCCGGGTAGCCGGGGCCGACGACACCGAAATCGCGCTCGGCAGCGACATCCTGACGGCCGCGCTCGAGGGTTATGCGCTGGCCAAGGTCTTCGGCAAGGGCGCCGGGGTCGATGCCTTGAAGGAAGCGATGGCCGCTCGCTACAGCCGCAAGCGTCAGCCGAGTCCGGTCGCCACGGCCTGTGCGCCGCGACAGGCAGCGCGCTCCGCGCGCAAGGCTCGGAGCTTCAGGCGCAAGGCTCCGAGCTGCGACGGCGAGCCTCCGATGCGTCGTCGCAAGTGTTACGTCCGCCGCTCTCCAGTAACTGACGACGTCGCCTATCCCATGAACGGCGAGAGCGAAGGGAGGGGTGCTGCCTGAACGAGGCTGGGACGAAGTGAACGAAAGATGGGCCGGGAGACCGCTGCTATCGTGGAAAGTTATCGAGACAACCCACATAGAAAAGAGCCCAGCCCATGCAGCGAATTGTAGCCGGCATCGACACGATCGAGCAGCATCTTGAGGCCGTCAGGCAAACCCCCGAAGTGTATCGGCCGCCGTGCTGCCCGCATTGCGGGCTCAAGATCCTCTGGTCACACGGGCACTATGAGCGCAAGGCCGACCGCCGAGCCGGGCAGGTTTCACTCAATCCGATACCGATCTGCCGCTACTGCTGCTCCGGCTGTAGGCGCACCTGTTCGCGTCCGCCGGCGTGCATCGCAGCGCGCTGCTGGCATGACTGGTCGGTGCAGCAAGCCCACCTCGAACGGCTGTTGCGCGAACGCGCCGATCAGCGCCGTGCACTCGGCAGCCCGCCGGACCGGCGCACCGCCGGTCGCTGGTGGGACTGACTACAGAAGTGCAGCCTGCTGTTCGAGTTTCACCTGCGCGCCCTCCGGGGAGCCAAGAACCGTTCCATTCCTGGTATTTACTACCAGTTATGGACTGCTGCGGACGGTCGCGGCGCTTGTTATCGTCCCCTCGACAGGAATCGAACCTGTATCCCACGCTTAGGAGGCGCGTGCACTATCCATTGTGCTACGAGGAGAGGGGCGCGTATTGTAGCCGCTGCCTTCGATTTCGCCAATTCGACTTTGTGGCCATATTCATCGTGGGCCGCGAACTGTAAGGGCAGCCCTTGGCCCGATTTGAACCTGCCGGAGCGCGCATCGGAGTAAAATCGCGCGCTCTTGCCGCGCTGCTGCCGTTCTCGTCGATTTCTTGGCTTCCACCGGCGCGCATCTTGGCTGAGTATCCCCAGCAGGACCACCCCCCCCACAGGAAACTTACCCGCCCTCATGCCGTATCTGATTCTCTCCGACGCCTCGCTCGCTTTCGGCCATGTGCCGCTTCTTGACCACGCCGAATTCCAGCTGGACCCTGGCGAACGGGTGGCGCTGATTGGCCGCAACGGCACCGGCAAGTCGTCGCTGCTCTGCGCGCTGGCGGGCACGGGGGGGGCTCGACGATGGGGCGGTGTGGCGACAGCCGGGATTGCGTATCGGCTATGTACCGCAGGAGCCACCCTTCGACCCGGCGTTGAGCGTCTTCGAGGCGGTCGTTGCCGGCATGGGTGACCTGTCGAAGCTGCTCGCCGAGTATCACGCGGTGTCGCACGCGCTGGGCGAGGCGGACGCTGATCACGAGCAATTGCTCGATCGCATGCAGCTCCTGCAGACGGAACTCGAAGCGCGTGACGCCTGGTCCTTCGAGGCGCAGGCCGAGCGGGTCATCCAGCGCTTCTCGCTGGACGCCGACGCGCTGGTGGGAACGCTTTCCGGTGGCCAGAAGAAGCGCCTGGCGCTGGCGCAGGCGCTCGCTGTCTCGCCGGAGCTGTTGCTGCTCGACGAGCCGACCAACCATCTCGACATCGGCGCCATTGAGTGGCTGGAGGAAATGCTGGTCTCGTCGGGGGTGACGCTGGCGTTCATCACTCACGACCGGCGTTTCCTCGAGCGCGTGGCGACACGCATCGTCGAACTCGACCGTGGTCGTCTGATGTCCTGTCCGGGCAGTTTCGGCGAGTACCAGTCGCGCAAGGAGATGATGCTGCACGACGAGGCGCAGAACAATGCCCGTTCCGACAAGTTCCTGGCCCAGGAAGAAGTCTGGATTCGCCAGGGTATCAAGGCGCGGCGGACGCGCAACGAAGGGCGAGTCCTGCGCCTCGAACAGTTGCGTCGTGATCGGGCGGCGCGACGCGAGCGCCAGGGCAAGGTCGAGTTGGCGCTCGACGCCGGGGTCAAGAGCGGCAAGCTGGTGGCGGCGCTCGAACATGTCAGCAAGAGCTACGGCGACAAGGCGGTGGTGCGCGATTTCTCCTGTCGCTTGCAGCGTGGCGACAAGATCGGTGTCATCGGCCCGAACGGCGCCGGCAAGACGACCTTGTTGCGCATGATTCTCGGCGAGCTGTCTCCGGACCAGGGCAAGGTGTATCTGGGAACGAAAGTGGAAGTGGCCTATTTCGACCAGTTTCGCAGTGCGCTCGACGAAGAGGCGACGCTGATCGATGTCATCTCGCCGGGCTCCGACTTCGTCGAGATCGGCAACCAGCGCAAGCACGTGATCAGCTACCTCGGTGATTTTCTCTTTGCGCCGCAGCGCGCGCGTTCGCTGGTCAGTTCGCTGTCCGGCGGCGAGCGCAACCGGCTGCTGCTGGCGCGCCTGTTAGCGCGTCCGGCAAATGTGCTGGTGCTCGACGAGCCGACCAACGACCTCGACATCGAGACCCTTGAACTGCTCGAGGAGTTGCTGCAGGAATACACCGGGACGCTGTTCCTGGTCAGTCACGACCGCGCTTTCATCGACAACGTGGTGACCCAGACCATCGCTTCGGAAGGCGACGGCACCTGGCGCGAGTACGCCGGTGGCTATCAGGACTGGGCCGACTACCAGGCGGGCCGCCTGCGTGACGAGGCGCTGGCGGCGAGCAGCGGCAAGCGCAGCGACGCGCGTGCGGCGGAGACTACGGCCAACGCCAAGGCGGCTGCGCAAAAACCGGGCGGCGGCAAGCTCTCCTGGAAGGAAGCGCGCGAGCTGGAGGAGTTGCCACAGCGGATCAGTGCACTGGAGAGCGAGCAGAAGGCGATCGGCGAGCGTCTGGCCGATGCCCGGTTGTACCAGTCGCAACCCGAGGAGGCGCAGCGGCTGGCGGCACGGCTGAGTGAAATCGACGATCAGCTGGTGCAGCTGCTCGAACGCTGGGAGGCGCTCGAAGGCTAGGGCTGCTGGATGGGGCGGCGCTTGCTGCGCAGGACGATCAATGCCGCCAGTCCGGCGAGCAGGCCCCAGAACGGCGAGCCGACCCCGGCAAAGGCGACTCCCGAAGCGGTGGCCAGGAAAGTCAGCAGTGCCGGCTCGCGTTCGGCTTCCTGGCTCAGGGCGGCGGCGAGGCCGCTGCCGATGGTCCCGAGCAGTGCGAAGCCGGCGATGGCCAGCACCAGTTCCTTCGGGAAGGCCAGGAAAAGCGAGCCGACGGTAGCCCCGAAAACGCCGATCAGCAGATAGAAGAAGCCGGCGGCGATGGCGGCGACGTAGCGTTTTTCGGGGTCTTCGTGCGCTTCGCGGCTCATGCAGATGGCGGCGGTAATCGCCGCCAGATTCAGCGCGTAAGCGCCGAATGGGGCGAGCAGCAGGTTGGCGGCGCCGGTCCAGCCGATCAGCGGCGAGATCGGTAGCTGATAGCCCGAAGCGCGGATGACGGCGACGCCGGGGAGGTTCTGGGAGGCCATGGTCACCACGTAGAGCGGTAGCGCGACGCCGATCAGCGCCTGCCACGACAACTCCGGGGTGATGAATACCGGCATCGCCAGTTCGAGGTGGATCTCGTCGACGCGCAGCGAGCCTTGACCGGCAGCAATACCGACACCGACGAGAAAGGTCATGATGATCGCGTAGCGCGGCAGCAGCCGGCGGCCGAGCAGGTAGGCGCAGAACATCGGGAAAACGAGGACGAACTGGCTTTGCATGGCCAGGAAGGCGTCGAGACCGAAACGCAGCAGGACGCCTGCGAGCATTCCCGAAGCAATCGAGATCGGAATGCGGCTGATCATCCGCTCGAACAAGCCACTGAAGCCGGAGACCGTGATCAGGGCCGCGGAGACGAGAAAAGCGCCGATCGCTTCCGGCATCGAGACGCCGGCGGCACTCGTGATCAGCATCGCCGCACCGGGTGTCGACCAGGCGGTCAGCACCGGCACCCGGAAGCGCAGCGACAGGGCGATGCTGGTCAAGCCCATGCCAACGCCGAGTGCGCACATCCAGGAAGCGATCTCGGCAGGGCTTGCGTGCAGCGCCTGGGCGGCCTGGAAAACGATCACCGCCGAACTGGTGAAGCCGATCAGAACGGCGACGAAGCCGGCAGTTACGGCCGAAGTCGAGAAATCCTTGATCAGGCGCATTGCTTCGTCCACCAGGGCTATCGCGGCAGGTCAGTGCTGCGACGAGGGCTAGCCACGGTGACGCATGGGGCGCGGGTCAGCGAGCCGACGCAGCTCAGCTGCGCCCCGCTTTCTTGAGCGCTTCGCGAATTTGCGGCAGCGCTGCCTGCGCTGCTTTTTCGCCTTCGAGGATGGCGTCGTGGCGGGCCTGGAACTCGGTCGAGCCGACGGCGCCGACCTGCGGGCGAATCACCACGTCGGCCTCCTTGAGCTCGTAGCGAGCAAGGCTTTGCCCCATGATGGTGAAGGTCTGCATGAGAATGTCGAAGGTGCTGCTTACCGGCTGGGTGCTGGGGCGGGCCGAAATGTCGACGGCAATGACCACGTCGGCACCCATTTCGCGTGCGGCGCGCACCGGAATGAGGCTGCTCAGCCCGCCATCGACGTATTCCCGGCCGTTGATGCGTACCGGCTGGAAGACGCCCGGGACGGTCGCCGAAGCGCGTACCGCCATGCCGGTGTTGCCGGTGCGAAAGACGACGCTGTCGCCGTTGCGCAGATCGGTGGCCACGGCCCCGAAAGGCTTGTTCAGGGCCTCGAGCGGACGCTGGCCGACGGCGTCATTGACGAACTTCTGCAGCAAGTCCCCCTTGAGCACGCCGCGGTCGGGCAGCGACCAGTCGCTGATTTTCGTCTCGTCGAGGCGGTGCGCGAGCTTCTGCAGCTCAAAGCCGTTGTTGCCGGCGGCGTAGAGGGCGCCGACCACCGCGCCAGCGCTGCTGCCGACGATGATGTCGGGAACGATGCCCTGACTTTCCAGGGTCTTGATCACGCCGACGTGCGCAAAGCCGCGCGCTGCGCCACCGCCGAGGGCCAGACCCAGCTTGACCGGTTTGCCTGCCTGCGTAGCAGGGGCCGGCGGCTTGCTTGCACAGCCGCTGACGATGAGCGTGGCCAAGCCAACAATGAGTAGCAGCGGACGCATGGCGTTCCTTTCGTGGGAGGTTTGGGGTGTGGCGATCACTAAAGCCGTTTGATCGCAGGTGATGCGCAAGCGCAGGGAAAGTTGGGGTCGCGCGCCTCACTGCGCCAGGTCGAGCGGCAATGTACTCATGCGACAAATGGTACAAAGGCTACGAATGGTACGAATGGTACGACTTCGCGGCAGATGCCGCCATCAGCGCTCTGAAAAAAGACTTTCCTTGCTTCCTGCAGGCAATTGTTTACCATCGTGCATGGACTCTGGATCCCGAGTCCCCTGAAGCTGCCGTCTGAAAGTCGAGCTCCGGATCATTTCCTGACAGTTGGTCGATCACTTCTCGTTGGCTGCGTCTGCCGCGGCGGGGCTTTTCGACTGCCTTGCGCTCTCGGACCAGATCATCAAGTCGCCATGCTCAGGCGTGGCGCAACAATCACTGGAGAATATGGAATTATGGCCGTAGCGCCCGAAACCGCCAGCATGGCGTTGTTTTGTGACTTCGAGAACGTCGCACTTGGCGTTCGCGATGCGAATTACGATAAGTTCGACATCAAGCCGGTACTGGAAAAGTTGTTGCTGAAGGGCAGTATCGTGGTCAAAAAAGCCTATTGTGACTGGGAGCGATACAAGGGCTTCAAAGCCGCGATGCACGAGGCGAACTTCGAGCTGATCGAGATTCCGCACCTGCGCCAGTCGGGCAAGAACTCGGCCGACATCCGGCTGGTCGTCGATGCCCTCGACCTGTGCTACACCAAGTCGCACGTCGACACCTTCGTGATCATCAGCGGCGATTCGGATTTTTCGCCACTGGTTTCCAAATTGCGCGAGAACGCCAAATCGGTGATTGGCGTCGGCGTCAAGCAGTCGACGTCGGACCTCCTGATCGCTAACTGCGACGAGTTCATTTTCTATGACGATCTGGTGCGCGAGATCCAGCGCTCGGCGCGGCGGGATTCCAAGGAAGCCCAACCCGCGGTCAGGCGTTCGCCGGAAGAGGATGCGCAACGCAAGGCAGAGCTCGATGCACGTCGCAGCAAGGCCGTCGAACTGGCCGTTGCCACTTTCGATGCACTGATTGGCGAGCGCGGCGACAGCAGCAAGATCTGGGCGTCGATGCTCAAGGAGGCGATCAAGCGGCGCAAGCCGGATTTCAACGAGTCGTACTACGGCTTCCGGGCGTTTGGCAACCTGCTCGAAGAGGCGCAGAAGCGCGGCCTGCTGGTCATTGGTCGCGACGAAAAGTCGGGAACCTACGTGTATCGCAGTAACGGCGGGGAAGCGGCAGTCGAGTTGGTGGGCAGTGAGGGGCTGCTGCTGGTATTGCCCGCAGCACCCAGCGAGGGCGCGACGACGACCGATGAGCAGGCTGAGCAGGCCGCAGGGCGCCGCAAGGGGCAAGGACGTCGAAAAGGCGGCGAGAAAGCTGCGAAGCGGGGCCGCGAGCAGAAGGCGGGCAAAGACGAAGAGGCAGCTGCGACGGCTGCGGGCAGCGACGGTATCGAAGGTGCTAGTTGTCAAGGCCAGGAAGCTGCTCTCGGCAACGAACCCGTCGACCGGCCAACGCTACGCGAAGTGAGGCCAGCGTCTGCATCTTCCGAGTCGTTGGAAGATGCAGAATCTGCGAAATCTGCGGACCCGCTGCCCTTGTCTTCAGCGTCACCATCGCCCGAAATTCCCCAATCGCTAGAAGCTTTCACGCCGCCAGCCTCGGTCGAAATGGCAAGCGAAGTCGAGGGTTCGCCGCCGGAAGCCATCGCGCAGCATAGGCCCGCCGCAAAACCCCGTGCGACCGGGCGCCGCCGGACCGCCGCAAAGAACGCTAGCAGCGATTCGCCTGCGGCTGCGCCAGGTGGTCAAGCCGCTGCTGAGCCGGCCGCGGAGTCGAGCCTCGGCGCTGTCGAAACGGCCGCGGCCACAGCCAGCAGCGACCCTGCAGAGCTTGCGCCGGTCAACAAGCCGGCGCCGCGTTCACGTCGGCCGCGCAAGCCCAAAGCTGCGCCGGAAACAGCCTGACCCCACAGCCTGACCCCAGGCCGTGTGTGCTCGCATGATGTTGGGGAGGGGCCCGGCAATGGGGGGAGGGGAGATTCGTGAGTTGCTTGCGCGACGTGCTCATTGACGGACCCGCCCCTGAAACAAAAAAGCCGCGACTGGGTCGCGGCTTTTTTGTAACTGCGCCAGAGCTGGCGCGGTTCATGGTTCAGGCAGCGGCCTGCGTCGGAATCATGCCGGCGGTGCGGACGATGCGATTCTGAGTGTCCACGTAGATCAGTTTCGGCGCGTACTTGGCGAGTTCGACTTCGTTGTACACCGCAAAGCTGGCGATGATCAGGATGTCACCCGGCGCGGCGCGGCGTGCTGCCGAGCCATTTACCGAGATGACGCCAGATCCGCGCTCGGCGCGCAGCGAGTAGGTCGTGAAACGCTCGCCGTTGTTGACGTTCCAGATGTCGATCTGTTCGTACTCGCGAATGTTCGCCGCATCCAGAAGGTCTTCGTCAATGGCGCAAGAACCTTCATAGTGGAGTTCGGCGTGTGTGGTGCTGACGCGGTGCAGCTTCGACTTCAGCATTGTCCTCTGCATGGAATCACCGGGTGTTGAGTTAAAGGGGGAAGGGCATTGTAGCGGCTAATCGCTGCCTGTCAACGGCCGTCTGGGACATCGATTTCGAGATTGTCGATCAGTCGCGCAGCGCCCAGCCGGCTAGCTGCGAGCACCACCAGCGCTTGCTTACCGCCAGCGTCGGGAAGCCGCAGGTCGGCCTGCCGACGCACGGCGACGTAGTCCGTTTTCCAGCCATGCTTGTCCAGTTCGGCGGCGGCTTCGCGTTCGAGCCGGGCGAAATCGGTTTCGCCTGCATGTATCGCTGTTCGGATGTGCTGCAGGAGGCTTTGCAGGCGCGGCGCTTCGCCGCGTTCGGCGGCCGACAGGTAGCCGTTGCGCGAGGAAAGAGCCAGGCCGTCCTCGGCACGAACCGTCTCGCCGCCGATGATCTCGATCGGCAAGGCCAGCTGCCGCGTCATGTTGCGCAAGACCATCAATTGCTGGTAGTCCTTCTTGCCAAACAGTGCTGCCTGCGGTTGTACGATGTTGAAGAGTTTGAGAACGACGGTGGCGACACCACGGAAATGGCCGGGGCGGAACTCGCCGTCGAGCTGATTTTGACTCTCTGGCGGCTCGACGTGGTATTGCTGCGGCTCCGGGTAGAGGTCGCTCTCGGTCGGTGCAAACAGCAGGTCGACGCCGGCCGCGGCGAGCTTGTTGCAGTCTTCCTGCAGGGTCCGCGGATAGAGGTCGAAGTCGTCACTGGGTCCGAACTGCAGACGGTTGACGAAAATGCTGGCGACGACGGTATCTCCGTGCGCGCGCGCCTCGGTCATCAGCGCGATGTGGCCGGCGTGCAGGTTGCCCATGGTCGGCACAAAAACGACCCGCCGACGCTTGCTCAGCGCCAGACGCAGGTCGGGGATAGCGGAGTGAATCTGCATACGCTTGCTGGACCTCTTGTGAAACTCCGAAAAAACGCTTCGCCTGCCGATGGTTTTTCTGTCGCTGCCGCGTACAGCCATCCCATGTTGGCCCCTGCGCTGCCACGACTGCAGTCAGTAGCAGTGTTCGGGCCCCGGAAAACTGCTCTCCTTGACGGCAGCCACGTAGGCGGCGACAGCGGCGGCGATGGACGTCTGACCGGCCATGAAATTCTTCACGAAGCGCGCCTTCCTGCCGGCCGAAATATCGAGCATGTCGTGCAGGACCAGCACCTGCCCCGAGCATTCCCGGCTGGCACCGATGCCGATGGTCGGGATGGCGAGGCTGGAAGTGAGCTTGGCGGCCAGCGCCTCGGGGATGGCTTCGAGGACGATCAGCGTCGCGCCAGCCTCTTGCTGGGCGAGGGCGTCGGCCTGCAGCCGGGCGGCCCCGGAATCGTCTTTTCCCTGCACGCGGTAGCCACCAATCTGGTGTACCGATTGCGGGGTGAGCCCGACGTGGCCGCAGACGGGAATGCCTCGGCTGCTAAGGAAGCGCGTCGTTTCCGCCATCTCGGCACCGCCTTCGAGCTTGACCATCTGCGCGCCAGCGGTCATCAGGGTGACGGCGTTGCGTAGCGCTTGCTGCGGGCTTTCCTGGAAGCTGCCGAAAGGCATGTCGGCGATTATCAAAGCGCGCTGGCTGCCGCGGACGACGCTGGCGGTGTGGTAGGCGATGTCGGTCAGCGTTACTGCGAGCGTCGACTCGCGCCCTTGCAGGACCATGCCGAGCGAGTCGCCGATCAGTAGTGCATCGACGTCGGCAGCGTCGCAGAGCTGCGCAAAGCTCGCGTCATAACACGTGAGCATGGCGATTTTTTTCGCCGTTGGCACGCATTTTGGCGAGGTCGACGTGTGTGCGTCTGCGCGTCGCGACATGGGTGGACATGGGTTTACTCTCCCCGGTTGAAATACTCGCGGTGTCCGCGCATCGATTCGATGCGCTTGACGAGTAGTTGAAAATCGTCGTCGGAGTCGACGAAGTTGATGTTTTCGGAGTTCACCACCATGACCGGCGCTGCGTCGTAGTTGTGGAAGAAGCGCATATAGCTTTCCGCAAGAACCGTCAGATAGGCGTCAGCGATCCGCCGTTCCATGTCGATGCCGCGTTTCCGGACGCGGGCGATCAGCGTTTCCGGCTTGGCCTGCAGATAGATCACCAGATCCGGTGGCTTCGCTGCGGGTGAAAGCTGTTCGTAGATTCTGCGGTACAGCCCGTATTCGTCTTCACTGAGCGTCAGCAGCGCGAACAGCGGATCCTTTTCGAGCAGGTAGTCGGCAACCACCGGGCGAGCGGAGAAATCGGCTTGCGACAGCTCGCGTAGCTTGTCGAGGCGCTGAAACAGAAAGAACAACTGCGTCTGCAGGGCAAAGTGCTGCTGGTCCTGATAAAAGCGACTCAGGAAGGGGTTCAGCTCGGGTTGTTCGAGCAGCATTTGCGCGTCGATATACGTACCGAGACGGCGCGCAAGACTCGTCTTGCCGGCGCCGATTGGGCCCTCGACCACGATGTGGCGGGCTGCGGTCAGGGTATTTCGTGCAGACATGAAGTGACGGCAATTGCTGCCGGGTCAGGGTTCCACGAAAAGAGTATCGGGTCGGGCTTCGCCAGCCTGGGCCATTCGTTCGAGGCCAAGCAGCACGGCCATGCTGGCAGTTTCCATTTGCTCGACAGCGTCCAAGCCGCCAGCGAAGTCGCCCGCACAACGCGCTTCGACGGCTAGGCGACCATGTCGGTGAACATCGACATGCGGCGTTTCAATTGCCCGGTAAGCATCGAGCTGCGTGCAGTAACGCTTTCCGTCGCCCGCATAGTACCACTGGCCCAGACGGCAGTCGGTATGCGAGGCGAAGTCTTTGGCGTTCTTGGCCGTGGCACCCATGAACACCTGATAGACGTCGAACTTGAAGAGCAGATGGTCGATCTTGGCGAGTTCGACAAAACTGCGCAGGGCGGCCGTGGCAATGGTTCGTTCCATTTGCCTGGCGAGACCGGTAATGCCACCGATTGCGGTCGATGCCTGCCGCCCCTGCTCACTGAAGGAATCAGATTGCTCGGCGAGATGGCTGATACTGCTCTGCGCCGAAACGGTCTCACCCTGGATATTGCTGACCAGGCGCGAGATGTCGCTGGTGGCCTGTGTTGTCCGGTCGGCGAGCTTGCGGACTTCGTCGGCGACGACAGCGAAACCGCGGCCGGCTTCACCCGCACGCGCCGCTTCGATGGCGGCGTTGAGTGCCAGGAGGTTGGTTTGGTCGGCAATCTCCTTGATCAGCTGGACGATGCCGCCGATTTTTTCGGTACTGCCTTGCAGGCTGAGCACTTTTTCCAGCGCGCTGCGCGAGTCGCCAGCGAGCTGGTTCAATTCCGTGCTGATGGCGGTTACCGATTCGCGGCTGCGCGCGGCAATGCCGGCGGCAGCGAGCGTGTCTTTCGTCTCGTCGCGCAGGCGATGAGCCAATGCGGCGAGGGTCTGTTGCGACTCCGCCAGCGATTGCCGATAGGACTGGAAGGAAAGGAATAGCCGCTGCACTTCCCGGCTGCGCATTTCGCTGGCTGCCGCGGCTTGCAGGCAGTCGTCGCGAGCGGCGTGTGCCGACGCCAGTTGCTCGCGCAGCTCCTGATTCTGCTGCTCAAGCTCGCCGAGGCGCCCCTCAAGGCTGCGGATTTTTCCCCCGCTTCCGAAAATCATTCCGTTCTCCCGCTAACGGTCATGACACGTGGAGACACCCAAAATTATGAAAGTCATGACCGTTTCCCTCTTCCCCAGCCCTTCTCCCGCGAGTGGAGAAGGGCGTTTCGTGAGTCGCGTGCGCGACTTTCAGATATGCAGTGGCTGATGGTCGTGGTTGCGTGGTGAAAAAAGCCAGGCAAGTCAAACGGCGTCTAGGATACACAGGGCAGCGGCGCGATGGTCGAATTTGCGCCCGCAGACCAGAAAAAAACGCAAAAGTCGCGAGTCATGGCCAGGAACGGAGCCTTCCTTCGCTCCTCCCGATGGTGGGTGCTCGGTAACCGAGAAAGGCGCCTGGCCACGCCGCTCAGCGTCCCCTGACCACGAAAGGCTCGGCCAAGGCTGCGCGCACTGAATCATCAAGGTTCGTCGCCTGCTCAAAATTGGCATTCCAGAGATCGGCGTTGCTGAAGTCGGCCGAGTCGAGGTTGGCGCCTTTGAACAGCGCATGTCGCAAGGTCGCGCCGGCGAGGCGGGTGCCCTTGAGCGTGCTGTTCGAGAGATCGGCGCTATCCATGGCGGCGCCGGTCAGGTCGGCGCCGGAGAGGTCCGTGCCGACCAGTCGTGCATCCAAAAAAAACGCCACGCAAGGCATTGCAGTTGCGGATTGAGCCACCGCTGAGGTCAATCCCTTCCATCAGGATGTCCTTCAGATAAGCACCGGAGAAATCGGCGCCTGGCGCTTGCGTGTTGATGAAGTTGGCGCCAAACAAATTGGCGCGCTGCAGCTTGCTTTTGCTGAGCTTGGCGTCGTCAAAAATGGCATGAAAAAGGTCGGCGTCGCGAAGGTCGGCAGCGCTCAGATTGGCGGCAGTGAAATTTGCCCACTTGGCGTTGCTGCCGCGCAAGTCGGCGTCGCGAAGATCGGCCTGACTAAAGTCCGTGCTTTCCATCCGTGCGCCCGCCAGACGCGCGCCGCGCAGCTTCTTGCCGGACAGCTTCTGGCGCGAGAAGTCGCACTGTGAGAGATCGGTCGCCGCTTGCGGATCGGCGCAGTCGCCGATGGGCAGGGCGTCCGCTGCGCCGACAGGAGCGACGATCGCGAGCGCTAGAGCGGCGCATGCCGAGACTACCGGGAACGCCGAGAGCCGCTTCATCAGTGGCTGGTGCTCACGGCGCTGCAGGCCATGCGCTCGCCCAGGCGGACTGTGCCGCCCGGTGCCCAGGCGGGATTGAAGCTCAGCAGATCTTTCGGGAACAGCATCACGACCGTCGAACCGAGCAGGAAGCGCCCCATTTCCTCGCCTTTCGTAAGCAGGATTTTCTGCCCATCGTAAGGCCAGTCGCGAATTTTTCCGCTGCGCGGCGGGTTGACTCGGCCGTGCCAGACAGTGGCCATGCTGCCGACGATGGTCGCCCCGACGAGGACCAGAATGAAGCTGCCGAACTCGCCTTCGAAAACGCAGACCACGCGTTCGTTGCGCGCGAACAGCCCGGGTACGCCGCGCGCCGTCGCCGGATTGACCGAAAACAGCTCGCCAGGAACGTGAATCATGCGCTTCAGTCGCCCGTCGACCGGCATGTGAATGCGGTGATAGTCGCGCGGGCTGAGGTAGAGTGTCGCGAACGCGCCATCGGCGAAGCCGGCCGCCAGTTGGGCGTCGCCACCGACCAGCGCTGTCGTCGAGTATTGGTGGCCCTTGGCTTGAAAGATCTGCTCACCTTCGATACGCCCGAACTGGCTGATCGCGCCGTCGACCGGGCACAGGAAGTCCGCATTGGCCAGCGGACGGGCGTCGGCGCGCAGCGCGCGCGTAAAGAAGTCGTTGAAGGTCTTGTAGCTGGCGGGGTCTGGATCGGCGGCTTCGCTCAAATCGACTCGGTAACGCTTTACGAACCAGCGGATGACCCGGGTGGTGAGCTCGCCCGCTTGCGCGCCGGCGAAGCTGCCGGCGATGGTGGTAAGGGCCTGCTTGGGCAGCAGGTACTGGGCTGATACGGCGAGACGATCGGACACGAGTGCGCCAGCGAAATGGACAAGCCGCGATTATAACGGCTGGGCAGGGTGACAGCAGTGCGCACTTGTTCGGTCGCGCAGGCGGCAGCAATGACGGTGGCTGGGGGATGCTTGCCTAAGGTCTCCTCAACAATGAAACACGACACTGGCACTCAGCGCAGCGAGGCGTTGATCTTCTCGAGTGCGGCTGAGCCGGGGCAGAGTTCAGCGGCACTCAGCGTGTTCAGGGCCTGTTCCACAGTGTTGATCTGCTGGTGCAGGTCGCAGGCATCGTTGTCTACGTAGAGCAGGCCGGTGACCACTTCGCCGCGCGCGGCGTGCTCCTGGACGTAGGCCATGGCGCGCACCCGGTCGCCGGGGTCGTACTCGGCGTGCAGCTTGCGCAGGCGGAGGATCGAGCCGTCGTGCTGGCGAATATCGATGACCTCGCCTTCGCCGTACTCGGTGGTGATTTCCTCGCGCTGTGGGAAGAAGTCCAGCCGGTTGACTGCTTCATTATGCTCGCGCACGTAGTCGTAGCTCTTGGTGCTACCGGAATGGTTATTGAAGGCGATGCACGGTGAGACGACATCGATGACCGCCGCGCCGGGATGCGCCATCGCTCCGCGGATCAGTGGCACCAACTGCGCCTTGTCGCCCGAGAAGCTGCGCCCGATATAGGTCGCGCCCATCACCAGCGCCAGGCTGGCGAGGTCGATCGGGGTGTCGTTGTTGGCCAGTCCGCGTTTCGACTTCGAGCCTTTGTCCGCGGTGGCAGAGAACTGCCCTTTGGTGAGCCCATAGACACCGTTGTTTTCGACGATGTAGGTCATGTTGACACCGCGGCGCAGGACGTGCGCAAACTGGCCGAGGCCGATCGACGCCGAATCGCCGTCGCCCGAAACGCCGAGGTAGATCAGCTCGCGGTTGGCCAGGTTGGCGCCGGTGAGCACCGATGGCATGCGCCCGTGCACGGTGTTGAAGCCATGCGAGTTGCCGAGAAAGTAATCCGGCGTTTTCGATGAGCAACCAATGCCCGAGAGCTTGGCGACGCGATGCGGCTCGATGTCAAGTTCCCAGCAGGCCTGGATGATCGCCGCCGAGATCGAGTCATGGCCGCAACCGGCACAAAGCGTCGATATCTTGCCTTCGTAGTCGCGGCGTGTGTAGCCGACGCGGTTCTTGGCGAGCGTCGGATGGTGAAGTTTGGGTTTGGCGAGGTAGGTCATGTCAGGCCACTCTGTCTTCTTTGAGAGAATGCACGTTGAGGCGCGCGACGCGATCGGAGATCTCCCGCGTAATGAAGCGCGCGGTAATTGGCGTGCCGTCGTAGTGGACCACCGTCACCAGACTCGCCGGGCGTACGCCAGCCTCATTGATCAGCAGGGTGGTCAACTGCCCGTCCAGGTTCTGCTCGAAGACGAAGACCTTGCTATGCGCCGCGATGAAGTCGACGATCTCGTCCTGGAAAGGGAAAGCGCGTATGCGCAGGGCGTTGATGTAGATGCCGTGTTCGGCAAGCGCGTCGAGCGCTTCGTGCATCGACGGACTGGTCGATCCGTAGAAGATGACAGCGAAGCGCGCCGGGTGCCTGGCAGCAGTAAGCACTGGCAGCGGCACCAGCGACTTGGCGGTTTCGAACTTGCGCAGCAATCGCTGCATGTTTTCGACGTAGTCCGTGCCGGCTTCGGAGTAGGCCGCGTAAGCATTCTTGGTTGTGCCGCGCGTGAAATAGCCACCCCTGGTGGGGTGCGTTCCCGGATAGGTACGGTAGGGAATACCGTCCCCGTCAACGTCGAGGTAGCGGCCGAAGTCGGTGCCGGCGTCGAGTGCGTCGCGGGTCATTACCTTGCCGCGATCGTATTCGACGCTGTCGTCCCAGGCGAAGGGACGGCAGAGGCGCTGGTTCATGCCGATATCGAGGTCGCTCATGACAAAAACCGGTGTCTGCAGGCGCTCGGCGAGGTCGAGCGCCTGTGCCGACATCTCGAAGCACTCGTAGGGATCTTCGGGGAAAAGCAGCACGTGCCGGGTGTCGCCGTGCGAAGCGTAGGCGCAGGCAAGAATGTCGGACTGTTGGGTGCGTGTCGGCATGCCGGTAGAGGGGCCGCCCCGCTGGACGTTGATCAGCACCGCCGGGATTTCCGCGAAGTAGGCAAGGCCGATGAACTCGGACATTAGCGAGATGCCGGGTCCCGAGGTCGCGGTAAAAGCACGTGCGCCGTTCCAGCTGGCGCCGACGACCATGCCGATCGACGCCAACTCATCCTCGGCCTGCACCACGGCACAGCGCTGCTGGCCGGTCGCGGGGTCGACGCGCAATTTCTGTGTGAAGCGGATGAAGGCCTCGGCGACTGACGATGACGGGGTAATCGGGTACCAGGCGCAGACCGTGGCGCCGCCATAGACACAGCCCAGCGCCGCGGCGGTGTTGCCATCGACAAAAATGTGGTCGCCAACCTTGTCGCGGCGCTCGACCTTGAGTCCGATCGGCTTGAGGTGTTCGCGCGCGTATTCGCGGCCGACCGCGAGTGCCTGGACGTTGGCATCGAGCAGCTTCTCCTTGCCTTTGAACTGCTGGGCGAAGAGTTTCTCGATTTCGCTCGCTTCGATGTCGAGCAAATGCGCCAGAGCGCCCACGTAGATGATGTTCTTGAACAGTTGCCGTTGCCGCGGGTCGCTGTAAGCATTGTTGCAGAGCTCGGTGAGTGGCATGCCGATGACGTGGATGTCATCACGCGACCGCGAGCGGGGTAGCGGCCGGGAATTGTCGTAGAACAGGTAGCCGCCGGTTTCGACTTCCCGGACATCCTGATCCCAGGTCTGCGGGTTCATGGCCACCATCATATCGACACCGCCGCGCCGACCCAGGTAGCCGCGTTCGGTGACGCGCACTTCGAACCAGGTCGGCAGTCCCTGGATATTCGAGGGGAAGATGTTGCGCGGCGATACCGGCACGCCCATGCGCAGGATGGCGCGCGCGACAAGTTCGTTCGCCGAGGCCGATCCCGAGCCATTGATGTTGGCGAACTTGATGACGAAATCATTGACCGCTTCGATCTTCTGCATGGTCTTTCCTCAGGCGGTTTGCTGGTCTGGAGCCGGCGCGGGCTTTGGCTTGTGCCTGGCTTTTGGCTTCTGCTCGGATGACGGGGGGCTCGGGGGCTCGGGAAAAGGTGGCGGAGAGCCCGCATTGCGGCAGCCGGGTCCGGCGTAGGTACTTGCGAACAGGAACTTCTGCATGTCCCAGGCGCCGGTCGGACAGCGCTCGGCGCACAGGCCGCAATGCAGACAGACATCCTCGTCCTTGACCATCACCCGCCCGGTCTTCAGGGAATCCGAGACGTAAAGATCCTGGCTCTTGTCAAGCGCCGGCGCGCTCAGACGCTGCCGCAGATCTTTCTCGTCGCCATTGACGGTGAAGGAGATGCTGTCCATCGGGCAGATGTCCATGCACGCGTCGCACTCGATGCACAGCTTCGGCGCGAAGACCGTCTGCACATCGCAGTTCAGGCAGCGTTGCGCTTCCTGGAAAGCCAGTTGCGGATCGAAGCCGAGTTCGACCTCGACCTTGATGTTCTTCAACGCGGCCTTCAAGTCACGCAGCGGCACGCGCAGGCGCCGATCGGCGGAAATGGCGTTGTCGTACATCCACTGGTGGATTCCCATCTTCTGCGAGACCAGCGAGGTCTGCGGCGCGGGCCGTTCGGCGAGGTCCTCGCCGTTGAGCAGGCGATCGATGGAGACCGCCGCCTGGTGGCCGTGGGCAACTGCCCAGATGATGTTTTTCGGCCCGAAGGCCGCATCACCGCCGAAAAAGACGTTCGGCACGGTCGATTGCATCGTCGCCTCGTCGACCTTGGGCAGTTCCCACTTGTCGAACTCGATGCCGATGTCGCGCTCGATCCAGGGGAAGGAATTGTCCTGGCCGACGGCGACCAGCACCTCGTCACAATCGAAGTGCGCGTCGGGTTCACCGGTCGGCACCAGGCTGCGGCGGCCGTTCGCGTCGAATTCCACGCGTACTTTCTCGAAGGTCGCGCCGGTGAGCCGTCCGCCGATGTGGGTGAAGGCCTTGGGCACCAGGTTGTTGAGGATCGGGATGCCTTCGTGCATCGCGTCTTCTTTTTCCCAGGGACTGGCCTTCATCTGCTCGAAGCCGGAGCGGACGATGACCTTGACGTCCTCGCCGCCAAGGCGGCGCGACGAGCGGCAGCAGTCCATGGCGGTGTTGCCGCCGCCGAGGACGATCACCCGCTTGCCGATCGAAGTGGTGTGGCCGAAAGCGACGCTGGCCAGCCAGTCGATGCCCAGGTGAATCGACTTTGCTGCCTCTTTCCGTCCGGGAATGTCGAGGTCGTGCCCGCGCGGCGCGCCGGAACCAACGAAAATCGCGTCGTAGCCTTCGCCGATCAGATTCTTCAGCGAACTGACGTACTGGCCGCCGCGCAGCTCGACGCCGAGGTCGAGGACGTAACCGGTCTCCTCGTCGATGACTTCTTCAGGCAGGCGAAATTTCGGGATCTGGGTGCGCATCATGCCGCCAGCGAGGGCGTCGCCGTCGTAGATCACCACCTCGTAGCCGAGCGGGGCCAGGTCGCGCGCCACGGTCAGTGACGCCGGCCCGGCACCGACGCAGGCGATGCGCCGGCCATTTTTCTGTGCTGCTGGCGGCGGCAGGAGGTGGCGGATGTCCTCCTTGTAGTCGGCGGCGACGCGCTTCAGGCGGCAGATGGCGACCGGCGCCTTGCGCTCGCCGTGGCCGTCCGGCGTTTCGTCCTCGACGCGACCGCGTCGACACGCCGGTTCACAGGGGCGATCACAAGTTCGCCCGAGGATGCCGGGAAAAACGTTCGACACCCAGTTGACCATGTAGGCCTCGCTGTAGTGGCCAGCCGCGATCAAGCGAATGTATTCGGGAACAGGCGTATGGGCCGGGCATGCCCACTGGCAATCAACGACTTTGTGGAAATAGTCGGGGACGCTGATATCGGTCGGTTTCAAGGCGAGCGCATCCTTTCTTCGGCACGAGTCCGGGGTCGCAGTCACCGGCCCCAAAGGGTTTATACTAGCGCGGCAGTGCAGACCTGAAAAGAGCTATTTTTCAGAGTGATGTCATCGAAAGTTCGCGCAGTGGCGTGAGCAGAGCTCGCACTGGACGCCTGTCCGCCGGCACCCGTTGTAAGATGAAGGCATCACAGTTCTCGGAGGTTTGGTCATGCTTCGCACACTCGCTGTTGCCCTGTCTTTCCTGCTGCTGGCGCTACCGTTGCCGCTGCGCGCTGAAGTGATCGATATCGACAACGCCGAACTGCTGCGCCTGCGGGCCGCAGGGGTGCCGATCATCGACATCCGTACGTTTGGCGAATGGCAGCAAAGCGGCGTCGTCGAGGGCAGCCAACTGATTACCTATGTCGACGAGCGCGGCGTCGTCGATGCGCCCGCCTGGCTGGCAAAGGTGCAGGGCGTGGCCAGACCGGACCAGCCGGTGATCGTTATTTGCCGTAGCGGCAACCGGACGCGAGCGGCGAGCCAGCTCTTGTCGCAGCAGGCAGGCTACGCGAAGGTGTACAACGTCAAGGACGGGATGCGCGCCTGGGTGCAGGAAGGGCGGCCAGTGACGCCGTTGGCCAGTACCGTCGCACAGTGCCCGGCCGGTGCTCGCTGCTGAGCGTGCTGCGGGTAGTGGCTAACGGTCATGACGGTCGAGATACACCGGATGATGAAAGTCATGACCGTTTCCCCCTCACTTGCAGTGCGCATTCCGGCTTGCACGCCGGAATCGTTCGACGGGTTGGGCGCAATGCGCCCAGAATTCCCCGTCTCACCCCGGCCCTTCTCCCGCAAGGGGAGAAGGGCGGTTCGTGAGTCGCATACGCGACTTTCACATTAACGGTCATGACACGTGGAGACACCCCAAATCATGAAAGTCATGACCGTTTCTCTTCCCATCGCCCCTTCTCCCGCAAGGGGAGAAGGGCGGTTCGTGAGTCGCATACGCGACTTTCACATTAACGCGGGCTGATGACGCCGCACGCTCGCCTCAGCCTGCCGGGTCAGCGTCCAAAGCTGCCAGCAATTGCTCATAGATCCGCAAATCGCCGCTCGAAAAGCAGCAGAAGGTCACCTCTTCAAGGCCGCCAGGCGCAGCTGTCGATGCCTGCACCGTCGCCACGGCAAGCGCTGCCGCTTTTTCGATCGGGTAGCCATAGATGCCCGTGCTGATGCTCGGAAAGGCGAGCGTGCGCAGCCCATTGGCGGCAGCGATCGCGATCGCCCGACGATAGCAGGAGGCCAGGTGCGCGGGCTCGCCGCCATCGCCACCGTGCCAGACCGGACCCACCGCGTGAATGATGTACCTGGCCGGAAGTTGGTAGCCCTTGGTGAGTTTGGCGTCACCCGTCCGGCAGCCGCCGAGCGCCTGGCACTCGCGGAGCAAGTCCCGACCGGCGGCGCGGTGGATGGCCCCGTCGACACCGCCGCCGCCGAGCAGCGAGGCGTTGGCGGCGTTGACGATCGCATCAACCGCCAGGGTGGTGATATCGGCGCGCAGCGCATGCAGCAAAGTGGTCATGGTGTTGCAGCCTGGTGATTGCCTGTGGCGATTGTAAGCAGCCAAGCGCAGAGGTCAAGCGTCGGAAGGTGCTGCGCAGGCGGTAGCCATGCTGCTATAGTGGCAGCCGGTGAGGAGGGCACCGCTGGCGTTATTCGGGCACGCCTCATTCAGCCAATTGCCAATTCAGAGGGGGGGATGCACATGTCTATATTGAGTTCTCGTAATGCGGCACGCCTGGTTGCCGCCTCCGCTGCAACTGCCTTGCTGGCCGCTTGCTCCAACATGCAAATGGGGTCACAGGATGCCAAGACCACGGCCACCGGGGCGGCCGGCGGTGCAAACGCCCAGAATGCAAACAACCAACTCGAGAGATGCGATAGCTCGCTCGGCACGCTTGCCGTGGTTGAGGACACGCAAGCACCGTGGTATGGCATTCTGACCGGCCAGTGGGGCCTGGGATCGACGACGCCGGTGCTCAAGCTGATGGTCCAGCAATCGAACTGTTTCGTGGTCGTCGAACGCGGCCGTGCGATGAACAACATGATGCAGGAGCGCGCCCTGGAAGACTCGGGGGAACTGCGCAAGGGCTCCAAGTTCCACAAGGGGCAGATGGTCTCGGCCGATTACTCGATGAGTCCGTCGATTACCTTCAGCAACAGCAATGCGGGAGGTGGAGGGGGGGCGCTTGGCGGCGTGAGCGGTGCGCTGGGCGTTATCGGTGCCATTGCCAGCAGCATGAACGTCAAGGAGGCCAGTACCTTGCTGACCCTGATCGACAACCGTTCCGGCGTGCAGCTGGCGGCCGCCGAAGGCAGCGCCAGCAATATCGACTTTGGCGCGGTCGGTAGCCTGTTTGGCCGCGGCCTGGGTGGGGCCGCTGGCGGTTACGCGAACACCGCGCAGGGCAAGGTGATCGTCGCCGCTTTCACTGACTCGTACAATAACCTTGTGCGTGCGGTCAAGAACTACCAGGCGCAAGAGGTCAAAGGCGGCCTCGGGACTGGTGGCAATCTGGGCGTGCAGGGTGCCGAAGGAGCACAGGCTCCCAAGAAAAAGAGCAAGAAGCCCTAGCGACAGCGCTTCCTGACGAGGGCCGGCTTGCCCGGCCTTTTTTTTTGGCGCCGTTTTGGATGAGCGCGAAGTGCCAGAATGCGCGCCAGGTGCCTCGCCTGCTTTGGCGGTAGGCACGCGCGCTGGAACGCTGGTCGCAACGCTGGTTGCTACTCCGGCCCGGCGACGATTGACGATTGCCGGGTCTGACGATCAGGATTCTGGAAGAAGATGGGAAAACTGCTGCTGGCACCGATGGAAGGTCTGGTCGACGACGTGCTGCGCGACGTGCTGACGCGTGTCGGCGCTTATGACCTGGCGGTCAGCGAGTTCATCCGCGTGTC
This sequence comes from Candidatus Accumulibacter phosphatis, assembly GCF_012939955.1. Classification (GTDB taxonomy): domain Bacteria; phylum Pseudomonadota; class Gammaproteobacteria; order Burkholderiales; family Rhodocyclaceae; genus Accumulibacter; species Accumulibacter delftensis. Next base: position 37,716 of record NZ_SPMY01000045.1, on the reverse strand, counting down.
GGGGAATTTGCTGCCGCCGCGAGCCTTCCGACGGCTCTGCCCCGAGCTTGATAACGGTAGCCGAACGCGCGCTGGTACGCCGCTGGTGGTGCAGCTTCTCGGCAGCGATCCGGCCTGCATGGCAGAAAATGCTGCTCAACTGGTTGCGCTCGCGCCGGCAGGTATCGACCTCAACTTTGGTTGTCCGGCACCGACGGTCAATCGCCACGGAGGTGGCGCGATGCTGCTCGCCGACCCCGAGCAGTTGCTGCGTATCGCTGCGGCGGTGCGCCGCGTGGTGCCAGCGGAAATTCCGTTTACCGCCAAGATGCGGCTCGGTGTACGCGATACGGCGAAAACGCTCGATTGCGCGCGGGCCCTGGCTGCCGGCGGTATCGTGGCGCTGGTCGTACATGCCCGCACCCGCACCGACGGCTATCGACCGCCGGCGCACTGGGAATGGATAGCGCGTATCCGCGCGGTCGTAGAAATGCCGGTGGTCGCCAACGGCGAGGTGTGGACCGTTGCCGACCACGCGCGCTGCTGTGCGGTGAGTGGCAGCGACGACGTGATGATCGGGCGCGGCGCGGTTGCCGATCCTTTTCTCGCCCAGCGCATTCGCGCCCAGGCGGCGGGCGAGGTCGTCGCCGTCGACCGCGCGGATGACTGGCGGCAGTTGCAGCCGCTCTTGGCATCCTATTGGCAGCAGGTCTGCGCCAAGGTCGCGGCCCGGCATGCGCCCGGGCGGCTCAAGCTGTGGCTGGGATCGCTGCGGCGCAACTTCGTCGAAGCCGAAGCCTTGTTCATGGCCATCAGGACACTTGCTGGTGTGGAAGAAATCAGCCGCGTGCTTGCCTTGCACGGGATCTCCGCGCACAAGCACCCGGCCTAGATGCAAGGCAACTCGCGCGTCCCGGGCAGCGCCCAGAGCGACGTCCACGCGCATCTGGCCGCGGTTGTCGCTTGCCACGTGAGCACCGCTTTTCGCAAGCCCTACGCCGACTACAATCGCGCTGCCTTCGCGGCAAGTTTCGAACGCTACCAGCGCCTGGCGCCGGGCGTGCCCTTGATCCTCGACGCCTGCTGCGGGGTAGGGGAGAGCAGCGTCGCGCTGGCCCGAGCCTTCCCGACCCACTACGTGATTGGCGTTGACCAGTCTGCCACGCGCTTGCGCCGCGGCCAGCAGCGTCAGCAAGCGCGGCGCGAGTCACGCGAGTCACCAGAGGAACAGGGTGCCTGGCCTGCCAACCTCGACCTGGTGCGCGCCGATCTGGTCGACTACTGGCGTCTGCTGCTCGACGCCGGCCTGCGCCTCGATCGCCACTACCTGCTCTATCCCAACCCCTGGCCAAAAATCGGCCACCTGCGCCGACGCTGGCATGGACACCCGGTTTTTCCGGCCCTGCTGGCTCTCGGCGGAGTGCTCGAATGCCGCAGCAACTGGCCGATCTACATCGCCGAGCATTGTCTGGCGGTGCAGCAACTCACTGGCCAAGCGGCAGTTTGCGAGCCTTTCGTCCCGGATCTGCCGATGACGCCCTTCGAACGCAAGTACCTGGATTCCGGCCATGGCCTGTTTCGTACGGTCACCCATTTGACTTGAGAGCGGGGCACTGGCTCGCGTGCTTCACAGCAAGTCGTATGTCTTATATAATACACACCAATCAAGCGGGGCTGTCGGCCGCTGAAGTTTCTGCCGTCGGGCGTAAATGCCTACCCGCCACGAGCTCGTGGGCTGCCGCCGCTGCGGCCTTGCAGTACAATTGCACTCTTGCTGCCTAAACTTTGAGAAAGGACGTTGCCGTGCTGGAATCCTATCGTGCCCATGTTGCCGAGCGTGCTGCGCTTGGTATCCCGCCGCTGCCGCTGACCGCTCAGCAGACCAGGGAACTCGTCGAACTGCTGAAGAATCCGCCGCAGGGTGAAGGGGAGAACCTGGTTGAGCTGCTCACTTATCGTGTGCCAGCCGGTGTCGATGATGCGGCCAAGGTCAAGGCGGAGTTCCTGGCCAAAGTCGCCAAGGGAGAGGAGAGCTGCGCGCTGGTTTCCAAAGAGATGGCCACCGAACTGCTCGGCACCATGCTTGGCGGTTACAACGTCAAACCGCTGATCGATCTGCTCGCTGGTCCGACCGGCGCCATCGCCGCGGCAGCACTCAAGAAGACACTGCTGGTCTTCGACTTCTTCCACGACGTCAAGGAACTCGCCGACAAGGGTGACGCCAACGCCAAGTCCGTCCTGCAGAGCTGGGCCGACGGCGAGTGGTTCACCTCGCGTCCGGAAGTGCCGACCTCACAGAAGCTGACCGTGTTCAAGGTCACCGGCGAAACCAACACCGACGACCTGTCGCCGGCACCCGACGCCTGGTCGCGTCCGGACATCCCGCTGCACGCGCTGGCCATGCTCAAGAACCCGCGTGCGGGCATCGAAGCCGATGTCGCCGGCGAGCGCGGCCCGATCAAGCAACTCGAAGCGCTGGCCGCGAAAGGCAATCTGATCGCCTACGTTGGCGACGTCGTCGGTACCGGTTCCTCGCGCAAGTCGGCGACCAATTCCGTGCTCTGGTTCACCGGCGAGGACATTCCCTTCGTTCCCAACAAGCGTTTCGGCGGTTTCTGCCTGGGTTCGAAGATCGCTCCGATCTTCTTCAACACCATGGAAGACGCCGGCGCGCTGCCGATCGAACTCGACGTCGAGCAGATGGAAATGGGCGACGAGATCGAATTGCAGATCGATACCGCGACGACCAAAGTCACCGCACTGAAGAACGGTACCGTGATCGCCGAATCGCAACTGAAAACACCCGTGATCCTCGACGAAGTACGTGCCGGCGGCCGCATCCCGCTGATCATCGGCCGCGGCCTCACCACCCGGGCGCGCGAAGCGCTTGGCCTGCCGGTCTCGACCCTGTTCCGTGTGCCGCACAACCCTGCCGACCCGGGCACGGGCTACACGCTGGCGCAGAAAATGGTCGGACGGGCCTGCGGCCTGCCGGAAGGCAAGGGCGTTCTGCCGGGTACCTATTGCGAACCCCGCATGACCACCGTCGGCTCGCAGGACACCACCGGCCCGATGACCCGAGACGAACTCAAGGATCTCGCCTGCCTCGGTTTCTCGGCGGACATGGTGATGCAGTCCTTCTGCCATACCGCCGCCTATCCGAAGCTGGTCGATGTGCGCACGCACCGCGAACTGCCGACTTTCATCAGCACCCGCGGCGGTGTCTCGCTGCGTCCCGGCGACGGCATCATCCACTCCTGGCTGAACCGCCTGCTGCTGCCCGATACCGTCGGCACCGGCGGCGACTCGCATACCCGCTTCCCGATCGGCATTTCGTTCCCGGCCGGCTCCGGCCTGGTCGCCTTCGCCGCCGCCACGGGCGTGATGCCGCTGGACATGCCGGAATCGGTGCTGGTGCGCTTCAAGGGCAAGCTGCAGGATGGCGTCACCCTGCGTGACCTGGTCAACGCCATTCCCTACTACGCCATCAAGGCCGGCCTGCTGACCGTCGAGAAGAAAGGCAAGAAGAACATCTTCTCCGGCCGCATCCTCGAAATCGAAGGCCTGCCGGATCTGAAGATCGAACAGGCGTTCGAGCTCTCCGACGCTGCTGCCGAGCGTTCCGCTGCCGCCTGCGCCATCCAGCTCGACAAGGCGCCGATCATCGAGTACATGCGCTCGAACATCACGCTGATGAAGTGGATGATCGCCACCGGCTACGAAGACAAGCGCACCCTTGGCCGCCGCATCAAGGCCATGGAAGCGTGGATCGCCAAGCCCGAACTGCTCAAGGCCGATGCCGGCGCCGAGTACGCCGCGGTGATCGAGATCGACCTCGCCGACGTCAAGGAGCCGATCGTCGCCTGCCCGAACGACCCGGACGACGCCAAGCTGCTGTCCGAAGTTGCCGGCGCCAAGATCGACGAAGTCTTCATCGGCTCGTGCATGACCAACATCGGCCACTTCCGTGCCGCCGGCAAGGTCCTCGAAGGCAAGACCGACATCCCGACCCGGCTGTGGGTTGCGCCGCCCACCAAGATGGACGCCGCAATCCTCAACGAGGAAGGCTACTACGCCATCCTCGGCAAGTCCGGCGCACGCATGGAAATGCCCGGCTGCTCGCTGTGCATGGGTAACCAGGCGCAGATCCGGAAAGGCAGCACGGCGATGTCGACCTCAACCCGCAACTTCCCCAACCGCCTCGGCATCGACACCTTCGTTTACCTCGGCTCCGCCGAACTGGCCTCGATCTGCGCCCTGCTGGGCCGCATCCCGACCGTCGCCGAGTACATGGAACAGGTGAAAGTGGTGAACGCCAAGGCCGCCGATGTCTATCGCTACATGAACTTCGACCAGATCAAGGAGTTCAGTGAGGTGGCGGATACGGTGAGCGTCTGAGCTTCGCAGTAAGCGACAGCAGAACAAGCCCCCGCCGGCAAGCTGGCGGGGGCTTTTTTTCTTGGCAGGCATGATTGCCGATGCCGTCGGCTCCGTGGCCGTCGCTGCCTGCGTAGAATGACGACTTTCGAGCGTCGATATGCCGCCGATCAGCATTGACCTGCTTGCCAGCCAAAGGGACAACACCGTAAATGAGCGACGACGGACAACAGTATCTGAACGATCTCGACAAGCGCCTGTGGTCCGCCGCCGACCGTTTGCGTGCCAACGTCAACCCCGGCGACTACATGCATGTGGTGCTTGGCCTGGTCTTCCTGAAATACATCTCGGACGCGTTCAAGGAACGCCGTGACGAGCTCGAAAAGGCTTTTTTCGATCCGGAAAATGACTACTACCTCGGTGACGACTCGGGCGAGCTTGATACCGAAATGGTCGAGCAGGAACTCGAAGCGCGCGACTACTACACCGAAAAGAACGTCTTCTGGGTGCCGGCGCTGGCGCGTTGGGATTTCATCAAGGACAACGCCAAGGTCGCCGCCGGGAGCCTGCTCGAGGTCAGGAACGGCAGAACATTCGAGTATGAATTCAAGGGCATCGGCCGCTTGCTCGACGATGCCCTCGATGCCGTCGAAAAGGAAAACCCGCGCCTCAAGAACGTCCTCGACAAGGACTACGCGCGCAAGCGCGTCGATGAAGCGTTGCCCGGTCTGATCGACCTGCTCTCCACGGTGCCTTTCCAGCACGAATCGCTCAAGGCCAAGGACATCCTCGGCCACGTCTACGAATACTTTCTCGGCGAATTCTCGATTGCTGCCGGCAAGCGCGGCGGCGAGTTCTACACGCCGAAGAGCATCGTCAGCCTCATCGTCGAAATGCTCGAACCCTTCCAGGGCCGGGTGTATGACCCCTGTTGCGGCTCCGGCGGCTTCTTCGTGCAGAGCGAGCGCTTCGTCGAGGAGCACGGCGGGCGTATCGGCCAGCTCTCGGTCTACGGGCAGGAAGCCAACCCCACCACCTGGCGGCTGGCCTCGATGAACATGGCCATCCGCGGCATGGATTTCGATTTCGGCAAGGAGCCGGCCAGCACCTACACCCGCCCGCAGCACCCGGATCTGCGCGCCGACTTCATCATGGCCAATCCGCCCTTCAACATGAAGGACTGGAACGAAGGCGTGCAGGACGAAGACGTGCGCTGGAAGTACGGCGTGCCCCCGGCTGGCAATGCCAACTTCGCGTGGATGCAACACATGATCCACCACCTGGCGCCCAACGGCAGCATGGCCCTGCTGCTCGCCAACGGCTCGATGAGCAGCAACACCAACAACGAAGGCGAAATCCGCAAGGCATTGATCGAGGCCGATCTGATCGAATGCATGGTCGCGCTGCCCGGCCAGCTGTTCACCAATACGCAAATCCCCGCCTGCATCTGGTTCCTCACCCGCAACAAGCGTGAACGCGGCAACGCAGGTTCGGGCACGCGCCAGCGCCAGGGCGAAACCCTGTTCATCGATGCCCGCAAGCTCGGCTACATGAAGGACCGCGTGCTGCGCGACTTCAGGGCGGAAGACATCGCCCGAGTGGCCGACACCTTCCACGCCTGGAAACGCCATTCCCCCTCTCCCCTCGCGGGCGAGGGCCGGGGAGAGGCGGCGGCTTACGCAGACATCCCCGGCTTCTGCAAAGCCGCCACGCGCGAAGAAATCCGCAAGCACGACCATGTCCTCACGCCCGGCCGCTACGTCGGCGCCGCCGCGCAGGAGGAAGACAGCGAGCCCTTCGAAGAGAAAATGGCCCGCCTCACCGCCACCCTGGGCCAGCAGTTCGCTGAAAGCGCCCGCCTGGAAGCTGCAATCCGCAAGAACCTGGCCGGGCTGGGCTATGAAATCTGACGCACGCACTTGTGCAACGACCCGTTGCACAAACTCCACGCCATGACACCGCCACAGAAAGCCACCCCAAGCCGGGCGATGCCGAGCGAACTCAAGGGCAGTTTGCCGAGCATTGAGGAGATCGAGGCGGAGTTGAGCGGGGATCTGGGGGGGCGGGGATGAGTGAGTGGCGGACCGTTCGAATAGGGGATGTTGCGGCGGTGTTCGATGGCCCCCACGCGACACCGACTAAAGTGGCATCTGGGCCAATATTCCTTGGAATTAGTAGCCTCGAAAGTGGGCGTTTGAAGCTGTCCGCAACGGAACACTTGTCAGAGACTGATTTTGCTCAGTGGACCCGTCGTGTTTTGCCTACGGCTGGAGATGTGGTCTTTTCTTACGAGACTCGTCTCGGCGAAGCTGCATTGATTCCCAATGGGTTGCGCTGTTGTCTTGGCCGTCGGATGGGCTTGGTACGACCACGAACACACGCGCTCGACTCTCGTTTCTTCTTGTACCAGTATCTCAGTCCAGGCTTTCAGGAATACTTGCGGAGTCGGACTATCCATGGCAGTACCGTTGATCGTATTCCACTAAAGGCTTTCCCTGACTTCCCTCTTGCGCTTCCTGCACTGCATACGCAACGTCATATTGCCCACATTCTCGGCACGCTCGACGACAAAATCGAACTGAACCGCCGCACCAATGAAACCCTAGAAGCTATGGCGCGCGCGATCTTCCAGTCCTGGTTCGTCGGTTTCGAGTTCGTTCGCGTGAGTGCCAGCGAGCTTATCCGCGAGAAAGTACTTGACATTGGAGATGGTTATCGGGCGAAGAATGACGAGTTGGGAGATGAGGGATTGCCATTCATCCGCGCCATGAATTTGAAGAATGATTTCGATACGGCGGGAGCTGACCGGCTAAAACCTGATCGCATTGCCGGTGCGCTCTCCAAGTGCTCCAGGGTCGGTGATGTGGCCTTTACCTCGAAGGGAACGATTGGCAGGTTCGCCCGTGTTGGTGAGGCAACCGAGTCCTTCGTCTACTCTCCGCAAGTCTGTTTTTGGCGGACATTGGACCCCCAGCGGCTGCATCCTGCCATCCTCTACTGCTGGATGCAATCGGTTGATTTCTTGACCCAATTGCATGGTCGTTCGGGTGAAACAGATATGGCCCCGTATGTTTCTCTGCGAGATCAACGAGCGATGTTTATGCCACGCTTCGACGCGTCTCAAGCACAGGTTGGTCGGGAAATTGCAGCCTTGCTGAGTTTGGTTTCCGAAAACCAAACTCAGTCACGAACACTGAGCGCCTTGCGGGATGCACTTCTACCTCGCTTGCTTTCGGGCGAAATATGTGGCTATGCGGCATCGTACGGGGTTCAGGGCATGGCGGCATGCTGACCGAACAACACCTCGAACAACTCGCCATCACCTGGTTCCAGGACACCGGCTGGGAATTCCGCCACGGCCCCGACATTGCGCCGGATAGCGACACCCCCGAGCGCACCGACTACCGCCACGTCTTGCTGCCGACCCAGCTTCGCGAGGCTCTTCGCCGCCTGAATCCCGATGTGCCCACGGCCGTTCTTGACGAGGTGGCGCATCACGTCGCCAAGCCCGACCATCCTTCGCTGATCCAGAGCAACCGCGCTTTCCACGAGGCGCTGATCGACGGCGTGCCGGTCGAGGTGGAAGGCGAGGGCGGACGGCGTGGGGATCGGGTGCGGCTGATCGATTTCGAGAACCCGGGCCGCAATCGCTTTCTGGTGGTCAATCAATTCACCATCCAGGGTAGCAGGCATCTGCGCCGGCCGGACCTGGTGTGCTTCATCAACGGTTTGCCGATCGCGGTGATCGAGCTGAAAAATGCTGCTGCGGAGCAGGCGGATATCTGGTCGGCCTTCAATCAACTGCAGACCTACAAGGAGGAGATCGCCGATCTCTTCGTCTTCAACGAGGCGCTGGTGATTTCGGACGGTCTGCATGCCCGCGTCGGTTCGTTGACCGCCAGCCGCGAGCGTTACCTGCCGTGGCGCACCCTGAAGAACGAGAACGACCGGCCGTTGCTGGAGTTCGAGCTGGAAAAGGTGGTGCGCGGCTTTTTCTTCCCCGACTTGCTGCTCGATTACCTGCGCTATTTTGTCCTGTTCGAGACTTTCGACGGCAAGCTGATCAAGAAGATAGCCGCTTACCACCAGTTTCACGCCGTGCGCGAAGCGGTACGAGTGACGATCAAGGCGGCGACCATGCCCTTGTTGCCCGAGGGCCTCCGAGTGGAAGAGGCGCGGGCGACCTACGGCAAGCGGGTCGAGGCGCGCAAGGGCGGCATCGTCTGGCACACCCAGGGCTCGGGCAAGAGCATTTCGATGCTCTGCTTTGCCGCCAAACTGATGCAGCAGCCGGAGATGCAGAACCCGACGCTGGTCGTGGTGACTGACCGCAACGACCTGGATGGCCAGCTTTTCCAGACCTTCGCCGGGGCGCGTTCGCTGTTGAAGGAAGCGCCGCAGCAGGCCGCCGACCGCGACGAGCTGCGCGCCTTGCTCGACGGACGACCGTCCGGCGGCATCATTTTCACGACCGTGCAGAAATTCGTGCCGGGGCCGGATGAGGAGGCCTTTCCGCTGCTTTCGGCGCGTACCAACATCGTGGTCATCGCCGACGAGGCGCACCGCTCGCAGTACGGCTTTCGCGCCGTGCTGGACAGGAAGACCGGCAAATACAGGTACGGCTTCGCCAAGCATCTGCGCGATGCGCTGAAGAACGCCACTTTCGTCGGCTTTACGGGCACGCCCGTGGAAAGCACCGACAAGGACACGCGGGCGGTGTTCGGCGATTACGTGAGTATCTATGACATCCAGGATGCGGTAGACGACGGCGCCACGGTGCCGATCTACTACGAAAGCCGGCTGGCCCGGCTGGACCTCGAGCAGGCAGCGATGGAACAACTCAACAGCGATGTCGAGGAGGTGTTCGAGGACGAAGAGGATGTCGCTTTGCGCGAGGCGGCCAAGACGCGCTGGGCGGCGCTGGAAAAGCTGGTCGGCGCGCAGCCGCGCATCGACCAGGTGGCCGCCGATATCGTGCAGCACTTCGAAGTGCGCATTTCGGCGGTGGCCGGCAAGGGCATGATCGTTGGCATGAGCCGCGAAATCTGCGCCCGGATTTACCAGGCCATGGTCATGCTGCGGCCCGAATGGCACAGCGATGACCCGGCGCAGGGGGCGATCAAGGTGGTGATGACCGGTTCGGCGGCGGATGGCGAGCTGCTGCGCCCGCACATCCATAACGGCAGTACCAGGAAGTTGCTGGAAAAGCGCTTCAAGGATGCCAACGACGGCCTGCAGCTGGTGATCGTGCGCGACATGTGGCTGACCGGCTTCGACGTGCCCTGCCTGCACACCATGTACGTGGACAAGCCGATGCGCGACCACAACCTGATGCAGGCCATTGCCCGTGTGAATCGTGTCTTCCGCGACAAGGAAGGCGGCCTGGTCGTCGATTACATCGGCATCGCCGCCGAGTTGCGCAAGGCCCTGAAGGCGTATACCGAAAGCCGTGGCAAGGGCCAGCCGACGCTCGATGCCGCCGAGGCGCTGGCCAAGCTGAAGGAGTTGATGGAAGTGGCGCGCGGGCTGCTGCATGGCTTCGACTTCGCCGCCTATCCGACCCAGGCAGTGGCGCTGCTGTTGCCGGCCGCCAATTTCGTGCTCGGGCAGGAGGAAGGAAAGAAACGCTGGTTCGACGTTGTACTCGCGATCAGCAAGGCTTTCTCGCTGTGCGGCACTCTCGACGAGGCCCTGGTGCTGCGCGAGGAAATTGCTTTCTTCCAGGCGATCAAGGCGGTGATCGCCAAAGCGACGACTTCTCAAAAGAAGCTCTCGGAAGACCGGAAGAATGCGGTGCTCAAGCAGATTCTCGACAATGCCGTGGTCGCCAAGGGCGTCGAGGATATCTTCAAGCTGGCCGGCCTGGACCGGCCGGACATCGGCATTCTCTCGGATGCTTTCCTGGAGGAAGTACGCAATCTGCCGCAGCGCAACTTCGCCGTGGAGTTGCTGCAGAAGCTGCTCAACGACGAAGTGAAGTCGCGCTCGCGGACCAATGTAGTGCTCGAACGCAAGTTCAGCGAGCGCCTGCAGGCGGCGCTCAACCGCTACCGTGGCCGGGCCATCGAAAGTGCGCAGGTGATCGAGGAACTGATCGCCATGGCCAGGGAGTTTCGCGCCGCCGCCCAACGCGGCGACGCGCTGGGCCTCAACCAATCCGAGCTGGCTTTCTACGATGCGCTGGCCGACAACGAAAGCGCCGTCCGCGAGATGGGCGACGAAATTTTGAAGAAGATCGCCCACGAGTTGACCGAGAAGCTGCGCAACAGCGCCAGCGTCGACTGGCAGAAGCGCGACAGCGTGCGCGCGCGATTGCGGAACCTGGTGCGTATCACTTTGCGCCGCTACAAGTACCCACCGGAGAGGCAGGAAGAAGCGATCCGGCTGGTGCTCGAACAGGCGGAACGGCTTTCGGATGAGTGGACGCGCACTTAGTGAGCAGCCGCGCCACTTGCCGCCGCACGGTCGCAGTGCGGCTCCGCGACATCGCCAGGACCGACTGCCTTGCGGGCAAAATTGACGGCATGATGTCGCTTGGCGCGACCAAGGGCGGTGCGGACCGTGTCGCGCCGCAGCAGATGTGCCGCCGGCGACGCTGTTGCGTTGCTGTTGCGCAGTTTTTTCGCTGGTCGGCGGCCCGAAGGCGGGCCAGTGTACGGTCTTGCCTGCGTCGTTCTTACGCAGGTTTTGGAAAGCAGCCAACGAAGAGGGTCGCCGCACTCGCTGCGAGCGTTATCGAAAACCGGGAGCTTGTCTCATGAACCCCCTCAGCGATCAAGAACTTGCCACTCTGCTCGAAGATCTGGAATCCGATCGTATCGAGCGCAAACGAGCTTGGGCGGGAGACGCCGCGGAGAAGGCGCGCCAGGCCGTATGTGCGTTCGCCAACGACTTGCCAAACCATGGCCGGCCGGGCGTCGTGTTCATCGGCGCCAATGACGATGGTAGCGTCGCCAGCATTGACGTTACAGACCAGCTCCTGCTGACGCTTTCCGATATCAAGACCGATGGCAAGACGGTCCCGCCACCGACATTGACGGTTGAGAGACGCGTGCTCAAAGGCGCCCCCGTGGCGATCGTGACGGTTTGGCCAGCCGATTCGCCGCCGGTGCGTTACGAGGGTCGCATCTGGATTCGGATTGGCCCACGTCGCGGTCTCGCCAGCGCGCAGGATGAACGTATCCTGAATGAAAAGCGCCGCTACCGCGACCGTGCCTTCGATACTCATCCGATCCAGGGTTGTCCTCTCAGTGAGCTGAATCGTACGGTGTTCGAAAACGAGTACCTGCCTCAGGCAGTTGCCGGCGACGTGCTGGCGGTCAACGCACGAAGCTATGAAGAGCGCCTGGCCTCGATGGGCATGATTGCTTCGGTGGACGACCCGACACCCACGGTCATTGGGGTTCTTGCGCTCGGCAAGACGCCGCGCTCCTGGGTGCCTTGCGCCTACGTCCAGTTCCTGCGTATTCGCGGTACAGAGTGGGGCGACCCGGTGGCCGACGAGCAGGAACTCGACGGGACGCTCGACCTCGTTCTGCGCCGGCTCGACGACAAGATCAAGGCGACCCTCGCCGTTTCGGTCGACTTCACCTCCGGATCGACCACCGAGCTTCGTTCCATTCCCTACCCACTCAGCGCCCTGCAACAACTGACCCGCAACGCGGTGATGCACCGGAGCTACGAGGGTACCAATGCGCCGGTGCGCGTCTATTGGTTTGACGACCGCATCGAAATCACCAACCCCGGTGGCCCCTATGGCACGGTAACCGCCGAGAATTTCGGGCGCCCGGGCGTTAGCGATTATCGTAACCCGAGCGTGGCGACAGTGCTAAAAGCCATGGGATTCGTTCAGCGCTTCGGCTTCGGTATTGCCGAAGCGCGTCGATCGCTGGCAGCCAACGGCAACCCGCCGCTCGACTTTCAGGTTGAGCCGACGGTGGTGCTGGCAAGCGTAAGGAAAGTACCATGAGCGTCCCTGTTCTTACTTTCTTCAACAGCAAGGGGCGGGTGGGGAAAACTTCCCTTGTCTTCCATCTGGCATGGATGCTCGCGGAAATGGGCAAGCGCGTCCTGGCGATCGACCTCGATCCGCAGGCCAACCTCACTTCGGCCTTCCTGCCGGAAGAGGATCTCGAGGTTCTCTGGGACACTGACGATACTTCCCGGCGAACCAGCACGATCTATCAGTGCATCCGACCGCTGATGGAAACTGGCGACATTCTCGTTCCACAAACCCAGGCCATCAGCTCGCGCCTGCATCTCGTGCCAGGCGATCTCGGGCTGGCGGGCTTCGAGGACTTCCTGTCGCAGGAATGGCCCAATGCGCTTGGTTCCAGGAACCTCTATCGTCCGTTCCGCATCTTGTCGTCTTTCTGGCAGGTCGCCCAAATGGCTGCCCGGCAGCATAGCGCAGACATCATCCTGGCGGATGTCGGCCCCAACCTCGGCGCCATCAATCGCTCGGCGCTGATCGGCACGGATCATGTCGTGATACCACTGGCGGCCGACCTGTTCTCGCTGCAAGGTCTGCGCAACCTCGGTCCAACGCTACAGGCATGGCGCCAGGATTGGAAGAAGCGCGTGGACAACTGGGTCGCTCCGGCTTTCGCGCTGCCTGCGGGCAGCATGCAACCCGTCGGCTACATCCTCATGCAGCACAGCGAGCGTCTTTCCCGTCCCGTCAAAGCGTATGGCAAGTGGGCCGACCGAATTCCATCTACCTATCAACAGGCTGTCTTGAGCGACCGCGTTTCGGTGACGAGCAAGCCCAGCGATGACAACTGCCTCGCCAAGCTGAAGCATTACCGCAGCCTCGTGCCCATGGCTCAGGAAGTACGCAAACCGATTTTCCAGCTCAGCACCGCCGATGGCGCCATCGGCAGCCATTCCTATGCAGTGAGAGACGCCAGGACCGACTTCGCGGCCCTGGCCGCCGCCATCCTTGAACGCATCGAACCCGGATCCGAACCCGAACCGAGCTGATATTGGCAGCCGTAGCTTCTTCTCGTAGAGCCGACCGAGGGCGATGAGGAGGAACGGTGTCGGCGTTTTTTTGGATTGAGGAGGAACTGGGCGCGCTTGATCATCAGGACTACAATTGATTGTCACCCACGCTATTCCAAATCGATGGCAAAAGCGAATATCAAACAGATCGCCGGGCGAAGAATATTCGTTTCATACTGTCACGCCGACTACTCTGCCGCCTATAGGCTGAACGAAGTTCTCGAGGCAATGTGTCGGAGGCTAGGGGACTCGGCAGTGTTCCTCGATTGCCAGGGGGACAATCGGCTGATGGCCGGAGACGAATGGAAAGCCAAGATCATCGCCGCGGTTAATTCTGCCAACGTCTTTGTCGTCCTGATGAGCACGTCTTTCCACGCTTCGTCGTTTTGCCGTGACGTCGAATTGAAGCGCATGCTGGAACGTCGGAAGCTCGAGCCGCATGTGAAAGTGATCGGGGTCGCGCGTCACAAGGTCAATCTGAAGGACTTCTCGGTGGAGGTAGATGGCCAGGCGATCGCATTGGAGGAGTATCAGTGTCTCCCGCAAAAGTTGACTACGACGGCAGCGGGTCAACGATGGGGCTTGAAGCCAATCAACCACTGGCGCTTCGCCAGCGACGCTTGGGTCACAGTCGGCGAGCAGATCGAAGAGTCCCTTCTCGCCGATAGCCACCCGGTTTTTGCTGCACCCGAGACTAGGCAGAGTAGCGAACCTGTGGTTTCCACCGCCAAGCCCTTGGCCATCCAAGCCAGCCATCTTCCTTACCTTTGCGACCGCGGCGAACAGCACGACGCGCTGATCGCCACGCTGCTGGCATGGCGTAAGACGAGCTTCGTTCGTCCGCTGGTGCTGGTAAGCGAAGGGCGTGCCGACGACTGTCTGGGCAAGTGGGTGGAGCGTATGCGACGGCAAGAGATCGTCAAGTCTCTGGGCTTCGAGGAAATGGGCCTGTCGCTCGGCCATTTCAAGCCTTTCAGGTGGCCGGCAGCGACAGCTGCTGCGTTGTCCTCCGTCGAACTCGCGCGGCAGCGCTTCGTGCGCGAGCTGGCCGATGTGCTTTGTCCGCATCCGCTGGCGTCGGAGGCGGAGGCATTCGAGGCGCATCTCACCCGCGCACATCCCACTCTGCTGTGGGTCGACTGTTCCGACAGTTGCGAGGAGGAACACGCACAGAGATCTCTCGAAGGGCTACTGGCCGTTTTGAGTGCCTGTCCGCCGCTGGGCCAGAGAACAATGCTCGTGGTCGCAATCAACCTTATTCGCGAGGCCGCCGCACCGGCAGATGCCCGCGCGCGTCTCGCGTCGACGTTTCAGTCCGTGATCGATCAGGCCGTTGCAACGGGCGGCGTCCAGGCGTCAATGCTCGGTTCACTGCCCGAGCTGGTCGAGACGGACATTAGTAACTGGTCGTTTCACGATGATGTGAACGGCAAGCTGATCGACGACATCGAAATGCTCACCAAGGCGCTACCCACCGGCCGCAGTTCCTGGCCCATGCGTACCTTCGCCGAAGTCGCGCGCCAGTGGTTCCATCACCCCTAAGCCAATCAACAAGGAGTAGTCGCCGATGTCATGCAACTGGTTTCAAGGTCGGCCAGATGTCATGGCGCCGGCACAGCCTGTCGAAATTGAGTCCATTGATCGCGACCGTTTCTTCGGCCCGGAGAATTACGAGGCGGAAGATGGCCTGCGCGATGCCGTCAATGCCGCCCTGCTGCTCGACCAACCGCTGCTGCTCACCGGCGAGCCGGGCACCGGAAAAACCCAGTTGGCAGAGAAGCTTGCGCTTGAACTCGGGTTCCCGCTCTTCAAGTTCGAGACGAAGTCCACCAGCGTTGCGCAGGACCTCTTCTACACCTTCGACCATGTGGGGCGTTTCCAGGCCGCACAGGTCAGCAAGGACGCCGCCGCCCTGCACGCGTTGAACTTCATCGACTTCGGCGCACTGGGCAAGGCCGTTGTGCAAAGTCTTCAGCCCGCCGAGGCAAAAGCGCTCTTTCCGGCCGGCGAGCTCCCTGACTGGTATAGCGGTCCTGGCCGAGCCATCGTGCTGATCGACGAAATCGACAAGGCCCCGAGCGATCTACCCAACGACGCGCTCAACGAGATCGAGCGCCATTACTTTCGCATACGCGAGCTGCAGGGTGGGCTTGAGGTCAAGGCTGCCGCCAGGCAGCGGCCGGTGGTCGTCATCACCAGCAACTCGGAAAAGCAGTTGCCCGATGCCTTCCTGCGCCGCTGCATCTTCTACCACATGCAGCCGATCAACCCCGACCGCTTGCGCAGGATTGCACTGCGCCGGCTCGCGGCCCTGAAGGTGCAGTCCGGCCCCCTGCTTGAAGAGGCATTGCAACTGTTCTTCGATCTGCGCAAGCCCGAATACGACCTGCGCAAGCGGCCTTCGACCGCTGAATTCCTGAGTTTTGTTGCCGCGTTGTCGCGCGAGCCCGGGGCTTCACCGGACGAAGCGCTGCAGCCGGCGCACGCCCGGCGCGTACTGGCGACGCTGGTCAAGGCGCCCGAAGATCAGACGGCCGCCGCGCGCCATCCGATAATCGCCGCAGCCTCGCGCTGATCGGCGATGCAATCCGTCGCGCCGGCCTGGCTAGATCCCATGCGCGAGCAATTACTGCCCGAGTTGCAGGCGGCCGGGCTGGATCTCGACCTTCGCTCACGGCTCAACATCGAAGCGTGGATCGAGGCCGCCCACGATCGCCAGCTCCTGAGCGACGACCCGCGTTGCGCGCAGGGCGCACTGCGGGCTATCGTCAGCAAGAGCGCACGCGACCAGCAACTGTTCGATCAGGTATTTGAGTCCTGGCGACAACGCTGGGACCACGGTGTCGAATTGCTGGGTAGCGCAACTGCCACCGAGCCCTCGCCGCCCCCTGATCAGCCGCGTGCGCTCTTGGCGGTACGATGGTCTCTGCGATCTTGGCTGACGCTGTTCGTCGTGCTCGCCGTGTCAGGGCTCGCCGTCCATTATGGGTACAAGAAATGGCAGGAACCTCAGCCACAGCACCTGGTCGTCGAAGCGGAAAAACCGCCACCTGCCCTCGGAAAGACCATCGAGGTGCCCACTTTCACGAATATCAAGTCGGTCGCCGGCCCGATTGAAGTCGCCGGCCAAACGGAAGTGCAGGCTTCGCCCTGGTTGTTTGGCATGCATCCGGCGGTCTATGCGGCTTTGATCCTGGCGCTCGCTTCGGCCGGCTGGTTCGTCCGGCGTACCCGCAAGGCGGAGATCGCGCGCATCACCACGGGCGAAAACTTGCGCGAGCAGCAGGTGTTCGCCCGCCAGCTCCTCCCTGTTTCCGGCGAACGACGTGCCGCCCTGCGGGTCGCAGCACGCCGCCTGCGCAAGCCGCGGCCGAGCGAGCGTCGAGACCTCGACATCAATGCCAGCACGCGCGCCACGGCATCACGAGGCGGCCTGTTTTCCCCGGTGCATCGCCAGGCCACAGCCATGCCCGAATACCTGTTGCTCGTCGATCGCGCCGGTCGCAACGACCAGCAGGCGCACTGGGCGGCCGCAATGGCGCGCGACCTCGCCGCTGAAGGCGTTACGGTTGCCTTGTACGAGTTCGACCGCGACCCGCGCTGGGTGGCGCCGCTGCACACTCGTCACCGCAGGGGTTTGGGCGCGACGCAGACGTTTCTGCCGCTGGCTTGCCTCGGCGCCCGGCATGCCGGCCAGGGCCTGATCGTGCTGGGCGATGGCCACAGCTTCATCGAAGAGGCCTCCGGCGAACTGCACGACTGGCTGCCAGGCGCGCTGGCGCCGTGGCCGCGGCGGGTGCTGATGACGCCGCGGCCACCCGCGAGTTGGGGACTTGCCGAAGACGTCATCGCCGGCGAAGGCCAGCCGGCGCATGTGGACAGCTTCCTCGTGCTGCCGGCGCAGATCGAGATGCTGTCGGCGGCAGCGCGCTGGTTCGATGAGCGCAAGGTGCCGGAAGTCGACCTGCTGCCTGGCGCACCGGCGCTGCTGCCAGCGATGCTCGAGGAAGACATCGGCCGCTGGGTCGGACGCGAAGCGCCGGCCGCGACCGAGCTGGTGGCGCTCGTTGAACAACTGCGCAGCTTCCTCGGCCCGACGGCCTACACCTGGCTGGCGGCCAGCGCGGCCTACCCCTATCTGTCCGCCGATCTCACGGCTTACCTCGCCCACCAGCTCAGCGAGGCGTCGCCATCCGCCGCCAGGAGCGGGGCCGCATCGTCGGACGCGCGCCTCCTCGAAGCGCGCCTGGTGGGCATAGCGCAACTTCCCTGGTGCCGCCTGGGGATGATGCCCGACTGGGTCCGTCGCGCGCTGTTCCTGAGCCTCGCGCCGGCGACACGCGAGCGGGTGCGGGCTGTGCTCACCAGGCTGTTCCGCGCCGCTGGCCAGGACGACATCGCCCTCGGCGTATCGCTGGGCACCGTCGCCAGTGATGGAGCGGCGCCGACGCGACGACAGCCGCACTCTCTGCTGCGCAGCTTCGCCCGGCGCATCGGTCTCGCCGGCGTGGTCGCCAACGAGCCGCCCGACAGCCCGTTGCGCGACGTGATCTACCTCGGCGTCCTGCGCGGCGACTTCGACACCGAGCTCACCCTCGACGCCGGGGAAGACTTCGCCCGCGCAGTACGTTCCGAGACGGGCCCGCGACTGACCCGCAACCCCTTGCGCTGGCTGGCGGTTCTCGTCGTCGCGGAGTTCTACCCGGTGATCTGGCTGAAATGGTGGGCCAGTGGAGCGCTGCCCGGCGAAGTGGCAGGGGTGGGCCGGGACTTCGTGCAGGCGTGGCGAACGGCCCATGCCGACGTCGAACGCTTCTACGCCGTCATCGGTAATTGGTTCGTGCGAGTCGGCGCACGCCTGTTTGGCGCGGAACCGGTCGCGGCGCCGGCCGAACAAGACGGCGCGCCGCCAAGCGAAGCATCCGGCACGCTGGTCTTCCTGAGCTACCGTCGTAGCGAGGCAGCTTTTGCCGCGCGAGCGCTACGCGAGCGGTTGGTGGCAAGGCTCGGCC
The DNA here is from genome assembly GCF_012939955.1 of Candidatus Accumulibacter phosphatis. GTDB lineage: Bacteria > Pseudomonadota > Gammaproteobacteria > Burkholderiales > Rhodocyclaceae > Accumulibacter > Accumulibacter delftensis. The sequence goes on along the minus strand of NZ_SPMY01000045.1, from coordinate 19,345 downwards.
TTGCCAGCGTCTGGGACGACCGTGAACTGCCTGTCGGTGCCGGATGGCAGGCCGATATCGACGCTGCAAGTGTGCGCGCGCTGGATCGTTCCAAGATCCTCGTCGTATTCATTGGCCGCAATCCGTTTGCTGATGATTCGCGCTGGCAGGTCCAGGAGATCGAGAATGCACTGGCATCAGGCAAGCCGATCATGCCGGTGCTGCTCGACGGTGCCGCCATGCCGGGGTCGGCCGCTCTTCCGCCCTCGATTCGCCAGTTGACCCACTACAACGCGTTTCCCTTGCAAGGCGATCGTCTCGACGCCGACCTCGACCGCCTGACCGATGCCATCGTCCGCTCGGTGGGCGAAAGGACGAACGCCAAGTGAGCATGCCTGATCCGCAAGAGCTGGATCGGCCCGCTCCGCGGCCGCCGGACCGCACGCCAGCGCGAGCCTACCGTGCGCCGGCTCCGCGCCTGCGCGACCGTATTCTGCCGCTGCTCTACCCGCTACCTGGCGGCGAGTCGGCGACAGCACGCTCACTACTCGGGGTCGCCTTCGGGCTGGCGCTGGTGTTGCTCGCCCTGGCCGGCGTCGTCGCCCCGTTTGTCGTCCCGGACGCTGTGCGGCAGTGGTCACCCGCTTCGGCGCAGTCGGTCACCGATGCCGGGCAGCTTTCCCCTGGCAGCATTTTCCGCGACTGCAGGGACGAGTCTTGCCCCTGGCTGGTCGTCCTCCCACCCGGCCGCTTTGTCATGGGCTCTGCCGCCGGCGAAGCGGAGCCGAAACCCGACGAAGGCCCGCAACACGAGGTCGCCATCGCCGCGAAGATCGCGGTGATGCAACACGAGGTCACACGTGGCCAGTTTGCCGCGTTCGTCAAGGAAACGAAATACCAGATCAAAGCCGCTTGCTCGACGTTGACTGGGAAGGGCTTTGCAGTTGATCCGAAAGGCGCCTGGAACAGTGTCGGCTTCACCCAGACCGATCAGCATCCGGTGGTCTGCGTCGACTGGAATGATGCCCGGGCCTACGCGTTGTGGCTGAGCCAGCGCACCGGCCGCAACTACCGACTGCTCAGTGAAGCGGAGTGGGAATACGCGGCCCGCGCCGGCAGCCAGACACCCTATGCCTTCGGCGATCGCGCGAATGAAATTTGCAGCTACGGCAATGTTGCCGATCGCAGCCTGAAGGACGCGCTGAAGGAGCTGCTGAAAGGATGGGTCTTCGCCGACTGTTCGGACGGTAATGTGTATACGGCATCCGTCAAGTCATTCAAGGCGAACGCCTTTGGCTTGTACGATATGCTCGGCAATGCCTGGGAATGGACGGAAGACTGTTACCACGGCAACTACAGCAATGCACCCGGGGACGGTAGTGCATGGGTCGACGGAAACTGTTCGCAGCGTATCCTGCGCGGCGGGGGTTGGGACGATGATCCGTACAAAGCGCGGTCGGCCAATCGCTTCGGGAGCGCCCCTGGCGGGCGCGGCAGCGGCGTGGGTTTCCGCCTGGCCAGGACGCTGCCGTAGCGTAGCGAAGGGTAAAGTGGACCCCGAAGTCAAGACAAAAATAGACGCGGTTTAGGTTGCGCAAGTAACTTTCCCACCCGCGCCGTCGAACTTGTCGAGGATGAAGGCGCCGCCCGCCGATGGTGGTTCGATAGACGATTCAGGGGTCGCGTTGTGCAGCGACTGGTGCGGACGCTCGCCGTTGTGGAAGGCAAAGTACTCGGCCAGGCGAACCATCAATTCGCTCATCGCGGCACAGCCCTTGAGGTACACGTCCTCGTACTTGACGCTGCGCCAGAGCCGCTCGACAAGGATGTTGTTGAACACCCGCCCCCGCCCCTCCATGCTGATAACTACCCGGATCCCGGGCAACTCTTCAAGGTCCATCTGCAGACCGCCACGATCGAGCAGGGCTGCACCGGGCAGAGGATCGACCAGCAAGTACAGATGGTTGGTCGCCGCGCCTTCTTCGCGTAGAACGGAGCCAAAATCCTGCTGAACCAGCACTGGAGGGACTTCGACGTTTGGGCCGAGCGTCGCTTCGAGCCGGATCGTCTTTGGGTTTTGCAGAGCTGACCTTTCCTGTTCGGCGCAATCGTCACGCTTGCAAGCGGCACCCACCATGCAGCGACCTTGAGCAAGTGGGCAAATTCGGGATTTGACTGTTTTATGAATCGCCGCCCGAACGGCCAGAGCAGCTGGCGGCGCGGATCTGTGATGCCTGGCCAACATTGATGCCGCTGGTATGGCTTGAAGCCAGGCAATTGGCTATGATACGCCTGCCTTTTTGCCAGAACGGACTCCATGCTTTCCATCTACGACATCAAACCCCGTTTCCAGAGCCTGCTCCGGCCGCTGGCCACACGTTTGGCCGCCGCCGGTGTGACGGCCAATGCGGTGACGCTGTTGGCGATGGCGCTTTCGCTGGCCCTTGGCCTGCTGCTGGCAATTTTTCAGCCCGGGGGGGGCGGCGTATCTGGCCTTGCCGATCTGGTTGTTTCTACGCATGGCACTCAATGCCATCGACGGCATGCTGGCGCGCGAGCATGGGCAGAGGTCGACGCTGGGGGCGTATCTCAATGAGTTGACTGATGTCATCTCGGATGCGGCGCTCTACCTGCCTTTTGCTTTCGTGGCGCCTTTTGGCGCTTTGAGCGTGGGGCTGGTGATCTGGCTGGCGGCGGTATCGGAGATGGCCGGCGCGCTGGGACCGATGGTCGGTGCATCGCGCCGCTACGAAGGGCCGATGGGGAAAAGCGACCGGGCTTTCGTGTTTGGCGCGCTCGGCCTGTGGCTGGGGCTGGCGGGGCAGTTGCCGGCCTGGCTGGCCTGGCTGATGCCGGCCATCGCGCTGCTCATGGTGGCGAACATCATCAATCGCGTGCGCGCCGGCCTGTCCGAGATCCGCAGGCAACAACAAGGATGAGGGTGAGGATGGGGATGAATTCCGTGCATCGACTGGACGAAGGTCCGGTGATCGAAAGCCGTTTCGCGACCGACGACGGTGTCGAGCTGTTCTACCGCCACTGGCCGGCCAGCGGCACGCGCCGGGGCACGGTGGTGATGTTCCATCGCGGTCATGAGCATTCCGGGCGCATGGCACATCTGGTGGATGAACTGGATCTTCCGGATTTTGATGTTTTTGCCTGGGATGCCCGCGGGCATGGCCGCTCGCCTGGCGAGCGCGGTTTCTCGCCGAGCTTTGCCACCTCGGTGCGTGATGTGCAGACTTTTGTCGACCACCTTCACAACGCCCATGGCGTGGCGCCGCAGGAGATGGTGGTGCTGGCCCAGAGCGTGGGGGCGGTGACGATCGCAACCTGGGCGCACGACTACGCGCCGCAGGTCCGCGCGCTGGTGCTCGCCTCGCCGGCTTTCAAGGTGAAACTCTACGTGCCTTTCGCGCGGCCGGGGCTGCGTCTGCTGCAGAGGCTGCGCGGCAATTTCTTCGTCAACAGTTATGTGAAGGCGAAGTTTCTGACTCACGATCCGGCGCGGCAGGCCAGCTTTGCTGCCGATCCGCTGATCACGCGCGCCATTTCGGTCAATATCCTGCTCGCCCTGTACGAGGCTGCCGAGCGCGTGGTGGCCGATGCGGCCGCGATCACCATCCCGACGCAGATGCTGATCTCGGGGGCGGACTGGGTGGTGCATGATCAGCCCCAGCACGATTTCTTTGATCGCCTCGGCAGCACGGTGAAGGAAAAGCATGTGCTTGAGGGTTTCTTCCACGACACCCTGGGCGAAGCCGATCGGGAGCGGGCGATCGCGCTGGTGCGCGGCTTCATTCTGCGCCAGTTCGACAGCCCCGCGCCGACACTTGACCTGAACGATGCCGACAAGGCCGGGACCACTTTCGACGAGGCGCAGACGCTGGCCGCTCCGCTGCCCGAAGGAAGCTTCAAGGGCTGGTGGTGGAAGATGTACCGCAAAAGCCTGCGCTGGGCCGGCATGGTGTCGGACGGCGTGTCCTTGGGGCATCGCACCGGTTTCGATTCGGGCAGCACGCTCGACTACGTGTATCGCAACGAGGCCAGGGGCGCGGGCTTCATCGGCCGCATGGTGGACCGCAACTACCTCGACGCGATCGGCTGGCGCGGCATTCGCCAGCGCAAGCTGCATCTCGAGGAGCTGATCCGCGACGCCATGGCCCGCTTGCGTGCTGACGGCGCAGCGGTGCGCGTGCTCGACATTGCCGCCGGCCACGGCCGCTATGTGCTCGACGCCCTGATGGCCGAAGGCACAGCTCCGGAAAGCGTGCTGCTGCGCGACTACTCGACCATCAACGTGCGCGACGGTCGCCGCCTGATCGCGGAGAAGAACCTGGCCGGCATCGCTCGCTTTGACGAGGGCGACGCCTTCGACAGCGAGTCGGTGGCCGGCGCGCAGCCAGGGACCACGATTGGCATCGTCTCCGGCCTGTACGAGCTGTTCCCGTCCAACGACCTGGTCCGTGCTTCTCTGGGCGGCATGGCGAGGGCGGTCGAGGCGGGGGGTTATCTCATCTACACCGGCCAGCCCTGGCATCCGCAACTGGAGATGATCGCCCGCGCGCTGACCAGCCATCGCCAGGGTGAGGCCTGGGTGATGCGCCGGCGCACGCAAGCCGAAATGGACCAGCTGGTGCGCGAAGCGGGCTTCGAGAAAATCGGGCAACGCATCGATGAATGGGGCATCTTTACCGTCTCGATCGCGCGTCGCAAGGCGGCATGAACAGCGTCGGCTCCGCTCCGCTCGGGCCGATCCGCTGGCAGCACAGCGTCGCCTGGCTGCTGTTGCTGGCGCCGCTGTTCTTCCTGAGCTACGGCTGGACCAACCAGCTGGCGGCCAGCCGCGGAGTGAGCGCGAGCATCGTTTTCGGCTGGGAGCGGGCGATTCCCTTCCTGCCGTGGACCATCGTGCCCTACTGGTCCATCGACCTGATGTACGGCTTGTCCTTCCTGGCCTGTCGCACGCCGCGCGAAGTCAATCACCACGGCCTGCGCCTGCTCAGCGCGCAACTCATCTCGGTGACCTGTTTCGTGCTCTTCCCCTTGCGCTTTTCGGGCGAAAAACCCGCCGCCGACGGTGTCTTCGGCACGCTTTTCGATGCCCTTGCCGGCTTCGATCTGCCCTACAACCAGGCGCCGTCACTGCATATCAGTCTGCTGGTGATCATCTGGTGGGTGCTCGTGCGCCGCGCTTCGCCCGGCCGCCGCATGGTCTGGAATGCCTGGGCGCTGCTGGTGGCGGCCTCGGTGCTGACCACCTGGCAACACCATTTCTTTGACCTGCCCACCGGCCTGCTGGCGGGGCTGCTGTGCCTGTGGCTGTGGCCCGACCGGGGTAGGCCGCCGCTGTGGCCGCCTGGCAAGGGGGAGGGCAGGCGAGCGCGCCTGAGCCTGGGCTATTTTTGCGGCGCCATGATCTGCCTGCTGATGGCGGTGCAGGGCGGCTGGGCGCTGCTGGCCGCGTGGCCGGCGACGGCCCTGGCACTGGTGGCGGCCAACTATGCCTGGGCCGGTGCCGGCGGCTTTCAGAAGCACGACGGCCGTCAGAGCTTCGCCGTACGCTGGCTGCTGGCGCCGTACCGGCTGGGGGCATGGATCAACAGCCGGCTATGGACCTGGCGAAAACCCGAGCCCGATCGGGTCGCCGATACGCTCTGGCTGGGTCGCCTGCCGACCGCCGCCGAACTGGCCCGGGAGCGCTTCGATGCCGTCGTCGATGTCACCGCCGAATTCAATACGCCACGCGGGGCGGCGCGCGCGTACAGCGTGCCGATGCTCGATCTGGCCTTGCCGTCACTGGCGACCTTGCGCCATGCCGCAGCGACACTGGACACCGCCGTGGCCAACGGCGACCGGGTCCTGGTGTGCTGCGCGCTGGGCTATTCGCGCAGCGCGCTCAGCGTCGCCGCCTGGCTGCTGCAAAGCGGCCGCTGCGACTCGGTCGATGCGGCGATCGCCCGGATCAGGGCGGCGCGACCGCAGGTCGTGTTTTCCGAGGCACACTTGACGCTGCTCAAGGAGTTGTCCGATGGGCAATGATGACGATGAACTCATGCCCCGCCTCGCCGCCGATGCTGCCGTCACCGCCGGTCTGCTCGACAGCGGCCGGACCCTGGCCTGGGTGAGCGGCATGACGCTGCTGATCACCGCGCTTGTCTGGCTGCTGGGGCATGCCGTGCATTCGCCGGCGCTCGTCGGCGCGGTCGTGATGGCCGCGGCGCAGGCGTTTTTTTGCACAGCGCGTGCGTTTCGACGCCGGCATCTTCCACTTCTGGGCCTCGCGCTGGCATCATCCGCTGGCAGCGGCTGCCGATCTGGCAGCGTTCGATGCGTGTGTCGGTCGACAAAAGCCCGCGGCCGCTTCAGTCGCAGCGGATCTTGCCGAACGGCGACGCGGCGCCATCCGGCTGCTGATCTGGCAGGCTGCCTGCGCGACCCTGCAACTGGGCTTCACCGTCATTGCCCTCTGGCCCTGACTGCCTGACTGTACTTTTTTGCGAAGCGACGAGCGATGATCGAAAAACTGTTTGGCCTGCTGTTGTGCAACTTTGCCAAGCTGCTCACCGGCGTGCGCCCGCTGTGGCAGAACTGCGAGCCCGAAGCGAAGCTGCGCGTGTATTTTGCCAACCACCGCAGCCATGGCGATTTCGTCTTGATCTGGGCGGCGTTGCCGGCCGCGTTGCGCCGTCAGACGCGCCCGGTCGCCGGGGCGGACTACTGGCTTGATAGCCGCTTCAAGAGCTGGCTAATCAACAAGGTCTTCCAGGCCGTGCTGGTGGACCGCCGGCCTGGGCGGGAGGGCCCGGATCCGGTCGCGCAGATGGCCGCTGCGCTACAGGCCGGCAACTCCCTGATTTTGTTCCCCGAGGGCACGCGCAATCTTGGCGAGGCGCTGCTCCCCTTCAAGAGCGGGATTTTCCATCTCGCGCAAGCGATGCCGCCGGTGGAGTTTGTGCCGGTGTGGATCGAGAACCTCGGCCGGGTGATGCCCAAGGGGGCGCTAGTGCCGGTGCCGCTTCTCTGCACGCTGACTTTTGGCGCACCTCTGACGCTGACACCGGGCGAAAGCAAGGGCGAATTCCTTGACCGCGCCCGCCACGCGCTGCTCGACCTCGCCCCGCCGGCGAACTGACCCAGGACCCGCGATGAGCCCCGATCACACCGTGTTCAATGTCTTTGCTGCGGTTTTCGCCGCCCTGGCTGTCGCCAGCGGCATTGCCGCCGTACTCAAGTGGCGGCTGGCGCCCGACGCCTCGGGCGCGGTCATCGACAACCTCAACGCGCGCATCAACGCCTGGTGGTGGATGGTGGGCGTACTGGCGGTGGCCTTCTGGATCGGCGAGGGCGGCATCATCGTCCTCTTCGGGCTGATCTCCTTCCAGGCGCTGCGCGAGTACATCTCGCTCACCCATACCCGGCGCGGCGACCACCACGCCCTGATGTGGTGTTTCTTCTTTTTCCTGCCCGCCCAGTACGTGCTCATCGCCATCGACTGGTACGGACTGTTCAGTATCCTGATCCCGGTCTATGCCTTCCTGCTGCTGCCGATCTCGGCGACGCTGTGCAGCGACGCCGAGCGCTTTCTCGAGCGTGCCGCCAAGGTGCAATGGGGGCTGATGATCTGCGTGTATTGCATTTCGCACGTGCCGGCGCTGCTGACGCTGGAGATTCCCGGGTTCGATGGCCGCAACGCGCAGCTGATCATCTTCCTGGTGCTCACCGTGCAGTCGAGCGACGTGTTCCAGTACGTTTGCGGCAAGCTCTTTGGCAAGCGCAAGCTGGCACCGGCGATCTCCCCGTCGAAGACGCTCGAAGGGCTGGTCGGTGGCCTACTCACCTCGACCGTCCTGGGTGCCGCCCTGTACTGGTTGACGCCTTTCAACGTCTGGCAGGCGGCACTGGTGGCGCTGACCATCAACATCGTCGGCTTCTTCGGTGGCTTCGTGCTCTCGGCCATCAAGCGCGACCGTGGTGTGAAGGACTGGGGCACCCTCATCGAAGGGCACGGCGGCATGCTCGACCGTGTCGATTCGATCAGCTTCTCGGCGCCGATCTTCTTTCACATTGTGCGCTACTGGTGGGTGTGATCGGAGTCGCACGATGCCTCGTCCCATTACCGAGCACTTCGCAAAGGTTCTGAAGGCCCCTCTCTGCAACCGCATGTGGAGCTGGGGCGCCGTGCGCGCTGACGGCGCGATCTTCCTCCGCTGCTGGGATGACGAGATCAAGAAGGGCGTCGCGCTACTGGGTAGTTCCTGTGAAATTCCCCCGCAGGACTTGTCTCTATTGCGCGAATGATTCTGACCTGTTGAAGGCGGCTGGAAAGTCGATACGGCGGCAGCGGACGGCGGCCCACATTGCTTTCACGCCGTTTTGCGTGACCCGGTAGAGACGAGAGTTGGTGACCTTGGCGATCAAGCCATGGCCGCGCAGTTTGGCGATCAGGCGGCTGGTTCGATGCGTGCGCCGCTTGATTTCGGCGGGGTTGTTGGCAGGGGCGGAGTAAAGTTTGCCCTGAAGATCGCGCTTGCGGAAGCCATTGATGGCGAACTCGCCGGCGAGCAGCGAGGTGAACAGAGCGACGTTCTCCGCGGTGACCGGGTTGAAAGCGGCGACATGCCGACCCGCCTTGCTCTGTGACCGGCACAGGCGATCGATGGCCTCGATCCACGACGATCTGGTTGATCTTGTTCAGCAGTTCCGGCGTGAATAAGGTGACGTTGTCCTTCAGTGTTTGGTAGTGGTACGACGTCGGGTCGAACAACCCATGCCCGAGCATCTGCCGAATGGTGTTGTGCTGATTGACCAACTCATGCAGACGGTCGTAGTCGATGTTCAAGTCAAGCCGGATCACTCCGCAGACGAAGATCGACCAGAGCGTCATCCCGGGACGCCCCGTCCGTTTGTCGACCTTCGGGGCCATGCCTGATTCAAGCAACTGGAAGAGCTTTGCCCGCTTGCCTGGATCTTGGTAGAGGTACTGCAAACCTCGCAGAATCTGCGGGATGTCGTCGCGCGACTTGGCGTCAAGAACAATATGGGAAACATCGACTTCGCCAATGTGCATTTGGGTATTCTCGACAACTCGCGTCGCTTGCCTCCAAAAACTCGTCGGTTTGTACTCTTCGGCTCATCGCTTGGAGATCCGCCCAATCCCTTGCTGCTGTTCAGATCAAGGGGTTTTCGGTCACGCACTATCTATTCGAGCTGGCCAGCGATCTGGATGAGCAGGTTTCCACATGATGGCCAATCTGTAAGAGGTACAGGCAACGCTATCGCAATTGACGGCGCTGTCCCCAGACAGCTTGTGCCATGGAGGCCTCGACGGCGGCGAATGATGACTGGCCGCCCCTACTCTGGCCCATCAAGCGTCCGGTCACAACGGCGGATCGCATCGCCAACCACAAGGGACGCAATCCGCAGGAACGCGCCTCCCTAAAAAAGCGCCTGCTGCGCAAGTGGATGAGCAAATGAAGCTCCCGCTTGCTCCAAGGTGGAGGCTGGTGACACAACTGCTTGTTCTACCCCTGGTAAGTGCGCCCGTCGCGGATGTGATAAATCCGCCGGTAGGTCGGGATGATCTCCTCGATTTGTGTGGGCAACCGGCATCGCACGACCGCCGGTGTGAAACACACAGTGGCAAGGCTTGCGCTCAAGCGAAGGGTCCGGACGGCTAAACAGGCACCCGAACGTACCCGCGGCGAATTCTGACCTTCTCCATGGTCTCGATTATCTTCATGCCTTCCGCTTCGCTCGATACGAAGAGAGTCCGGAGCGCACCAAGACGATTGGTCTTGCCGCCCCTGGCGACGATCAGCACCCAATCCTGAAGCAGGTCACGCACCAAGCGGACCTCGTAGTACCTGGTACTCGTCTCCCAGCGAACGCGCATCGTTGCCTCTCCGCCACCCTGCATTGCAGACCATCATTGAACTCCGGCGTGTATGCGGGTGCCGGTATCTTCATCTTTCATTGCAAAAGTGATTGACTTCTACCTCTCACCCTTGGCAGACTAAATTTCGGGGGGAGCTCAAATTCTACTTTGTCAGATGGCGCGGCGTTGGTGCACTATTAGCAACATCTGATATACGATATGTTTAATTCCGGAACTTTAGGCGAGAACTCCCCCTGTCCCCGTCCTACGTTATGCGGCAGGCGCAATTTGCCAACCCTGACGAAGCGATTGAAGTCGGCTAGCCCGGCCGTCGGCGGCAATGCGGTCTGGCAATCGGGGAACGCCGTCCAGTATGCGTGATGCGAGCACCTGGGAAGGCATCTCTACGGCGCTCGCCATGCTGTCGGTCGCGGTCGTCGCCCTGCTCACCATCAATCACCTAATTCGCCGCAGCCTGGCCGCGCCGCGCGTTGCCGAAAGCGGGGTTCCCGACGGACTGCCGTGGCGCCAGGTGGCGATCTCCAGCGTGCGCGGAAAGACTCTGTTCGGATGGTTCATCCCGGCCGGCAAATGCGCACCGGCACTGGCAATCCTGCATGGCTGGGGTGGCAACGCCGAAATGATGTTGCCGCTGGCCAAACCCCTGCACGGGGCAGGCTACGCACTGCTCTTCTTCGACGCACGCAGCCACGGCCGCAGCGATGGCGACAGCTTTGCTTCACTGCCGCGCTTTGCCGAAGATCTGGCGCACGCGGTGGATTGGCTGCGCGCCCAGGCGGAAGTCGACGCACACCGAGTTGGTGTCATCGGGCATTCCGTCGGGGCGGCGGCGGCCTTGCTGCTCGCCAGCCAACGACAGGACCTGGTCGCCGCCGTGACGCTGGCCGCTTTCGCCGATCCGGCAGCGATCATGCGGCGCTGGCTGAAAGCGCGGCGGATTCCCTATTGGCCGCTGGGGGCCTACATTCTGTACTACGTCCAGCACGTCATCGGCCAGCGTTTTGCGGACATCGCACCCTGCCACACCATCCGCGCGGCAAGCTGCCCGGTGCTGCTCGTACACGGCACAAACGACGAAACGGTACCGGTCAGCGAAGCGCAGGAAATTTTCGCCAGGCGCCGTGATGAGCGGGTACGCTTGCTGCTGATCCCTGGCAGCCACGATCAGTACGCGGAAATGGAGCGCCACTTCGAAACGGTGATCGACTTTCTGGACGGTGCCACAAGACCACTTGCCGACCGACACGGCAAAGAACTCTCGTAACCAACAATAGGAGATGTAAGGTGAAGAGGCGCTACTGGATAATCATCATCCTGCTGTTGCTCGTTGGCCTCGACTGGGTAATCCGCGCCCCCGATTCGCGTTCTCGCCAGCTGACGGCAGTCATTGCTGCGCAGGGCAGCGCGAAGCTGAAGAGCTACCCCTACCAGTTCCGGATCCTGAAAGTCACTGGCGAAACGGCGTTCATCAGTACGCCGCGCAACGTCCAGGTACCGGCGTTCAAGGCGCTGGCCGTTCTCTATCCGGAAATCAATACCAAGGATGCCAACGATCCGACGTTCATCGCCGCGCAAACGCTGCTCGGCGAAGTACAGGCTGAAGCGCGCGCGATCGTCCTCGCGCAGCCCGGGATCAAGGACGCGCGCTGGGAACTTGATCGTGAGTGGCTCGCCGCGCACTATATCGAAGTGCCGGAGAGGTAATTTCCAGCGCGGCAAGCGCGAAGACGCGGCGTGCTCGCTGCTGCCACGGATGGCTGCAGAAACCATTCTGGGATGCTGCGCTGTGGGTTTCAGCACAACGATCGATGACCGGGAATATTCGTTCAATGAGTCCGGAAGCGATGTGGCGCAATCGTTACCACGAAGCTGGCGAACAATATTTGTTTGGCACAGAACCGCTTCCTGGTACACCGAGCAAGACTGCTGCAGGACGGACAAAGGGCGCTGTCGCTCGCCGATGGCGAAGGCAGGAACTCGGTGTGGCTCGCCGAGCAGGGTCTCGAGGTCATCCATCAGGATCCGAGGCTGCTGATCGCCGACGAGAGCGATTGACGTCAGCGCCTCTTCAACGATTTTCGCGGCGCCAGCGTTTCCGCCAGCGGCGGACTGCAGCAGCGAGTGGCCGTCGCGGGCTGGGAAGACGCCGTGGTGGTGGTCGAGATGACGACACTCGAAAAGAAATTCGTCCAGAGCTACCAGAGCGATGGCGGGAATGGACAACTCGTCATCTCCTCCGTGGCACAGGTTTCGGAAGGGCAGCCGGTTTCATACCCCCTCGTATATGCTCGACAGGCTGGCGACAAACAGCCCGGAACGGATCGCTCCAGCGGGTGGAGAAACAAGATGAACATCACCTTTCTCGGCGCGGCGCAGCCCTGCGAAGTAACCGGTTCGTGCTACTTGGCCGAGACCGCAGACACGCGCCCTGGTGAACTGCCGCATGGTGCAGGGCAGGCGCGAGGCAACGGCGCGCAACCGAAAGCCGTTCGCATTCGACCCGGAATCCATAAATTGCGTGTTGCTGACTCATGCTAACACCAGTTCGTGGCGACCGCTGTCGCCGAGAAGCTGGCGGCCATGAACACCGCGACGTTCTTCGCTGAACTGACGGCTTTAACGGGCTCAACAATGGATCTGCTCACGAAACGGGAAAAATCGTACGATAAGGTGAAATTGACGAGTACGGCAGGCTGCCGTACTCTCATCTTCAGGAGGACAAGACTATGCCCGCAGCCATTTCTACCGTCCGCCTCGAAGCCAGGATCAGCACCGATCTGCATTCGATGCTCAAGCGCGCTGCTGAACTTCAGGGGCGGAGCATGACCGACTTCGTGATCACCGCCGTTCAAGACGCAGCACAACGCGCCATCGAGCAAGCCGAAGTTATCCGCCTGTCCATGGCCGATCAGGAGTGCTTTGCTCAGGCGCTGCTGTCGCCACCTCAGCCGTCGCCGGCCCTGGAACGTGCTTTCGCTCGTCGTAGCCAGCTGCTGCGCGCTGACTGAATAGCGCGCCGTTCCGGCTCGCGCCGCTCGATGCGACACATGACCGAACGAAGTTCAACAGTACTTCCGAGCCGCTAGACCGCTACTTGCGGGAACACGTCACTCAGGATGTGCGCCGACGCGTTGTCGCCTGTTTTGTCGCGTTGGCTGAGGGGCACCGCATCGCGGGCTACTACACCTTGGCGTCGGCAAGCCTGTTGCTCGCCGATCTTCCGGCCAGCACCGGCAAGAAGCTACCGCGCTACCCGACCGTGCCAGCGGTACGCATGGGCCGCCTGGCCGTCGATCAGGGATTCAGGGGGCAAGGTCTAGGCGGTGCGCTACTGGCCGATGCGCTCGACCGTGCCGCTCGCTCGGAGATCGCTGCTTATGCCCTGATGGTAGACGGTAAAGACGAGGCGGCAGTGGCCTTCTACCGGCATCATGGATTTATCGCTTTGCCCGACTCTCCGCTGACGCTGTTCCTGCCCCTGGCAACCGCTCTTTCCGCTCGGAAAACGGACAACAAGGCACGCTAAGGCAGACGTTCTCGAAACGCGCCCTTTGGCGGCGACTAGATCGAGAATGATTTTCGAGAACACATCAGCCGGTGCACCAGCCATGAACCACCAAGCGCGCCGGCCAGCAAGGCCAGTGCCACGCGCAGATCGTTGAGCGCCGCCGGTGCAACAAGCAGCAGAACGCCCAGCCCCAGCATCATGCTGCCGGAAAGCAGTTTGAGGAACCGCCCTTCGCTCTCGGACATCTTGCGCGAGCCGAGGGTCCAGGTGAACACCAGTGTGATGATCATCAGCGGCATCACATAGACCAAACTGTAGAGTCCCAGATAGGCATAGTGCTGCCAGGGGGACAAGTCAGACAGGGTCAGCAGCCGCGTATAGACCATCGGGAATCCGGCGGTACACAGCAGCTCATACGAATTTGCCGCCACCGCCAGGGTAACCGTGCCGAGCGTCAGCGCCGGCATGCTGTCCGCCCGCAGCAGCCCGCGCACGTGCCGGTAGAGCCTGGGCTTGGCCGTGTCGGAGATGCTCAGCGAGATCCCCTTCTTGAACCAGAAATAGTCCTTGATGTTGATCAGCGCGATGATTATCGCCAACATCCCTGCCACCGTCGTAACCATCGCGATCTCGCCCAGCCAGCGGAAAGCGTTCAGCCAGGCGGCCATGAACACGAAGTAGATCAGGCCCGAGAAGGAGAGGAAGACGGCGCCGATAAACAGCATGCGTCGGCGGCTGCCCGCATGGACGAGCAGCGAAAGCAGGAATAGGAGCACAAAGAAGGCGCAGGGATTAAAAGCATCGAGTCCGGCGATGATCAGGGTGAAAACTGGCAACGACAGCTGCTCGGCCGTCACCCTGCCGAGCAACGGGAGATCGACACTCGGCACCCGCGCCATTGCCGCAGCGGGCTCAAACGTTGCCGGCATGCCCGTTTCGCGACACAAGCGCAGTCCTTCCTCCAGCGCGTGCCCGGTTCCTTCCGGCCGATCGAAACCGACGGTCATGCGGCCACAGAAGATAAAGGCTGGAACGCTACTCGCTTCTTGACTCAGAGCCTCCGCCATGGCGACATACGCCTTGGCCGCTTCCGCGTCGCTGCTGACGTCGCCACTGTGCACCAGCAACCAGGGATAGCGGGCCGACAGCGCCTCGACGAACGGAGTCGCCGCCTGGCAATGCGGGCAGCTCCGAGTCCAGAAGAAGTACAAATGCACCTGCCGTTCGCCAGCGGTGTCGTGGTCGATCCACAGCGACGCATCGGCAGCGACTGGCGAGCAATAGACAGCGGCGGCAGTGAGCAGGCAGATCAGGCGCAAGACCCGAACCAAGCCGGTGAGTCGTGTTCTCATCGCGTACCTTGCCGATAGTGAGCCGGCCGTGCTGGCTGAATGCCGCCTCGTCGCGGCCGGAGCTTCGACAGGCATGGCGGAAGGTTTCAGACAGCGCCTGTCATTTGCACCCGGTCCTACCCCTTTCTTCGCTCCTTTTTCACCGGTGCCGGTTGACGCAGCGCCAGAATCAACGCCTCGTGGTCAGGCGCTCACCACGACAAGGTCTTGGTGTCGTCCTTGAACAAGGCGTTACCAAGCAGCTCCGGGCTGCCGATCTTGAATCCCGGCAACAAGTCCGACGCTTCGACGTCGAATTGCTGCATGCAGTAGTGGCATATCAATACCGTCGCACCCTTGCTCATCAGTTCGGCGAGCGCCTTTTGATGATCGGCATGCTTCTCCGCGTACTTCCTGGACGCGAGAAGGATGCCGCTCTCGTTCAGCCAAATCGTCAACGAGTGTCCTCTGGCGCGTTGAAGCTCGGCAAAATGCAGAACGTGGCCAACCCGCCGTGTCGCATCGCTCGATAAAGCGATGAACAAGGGATCCTTATCCTCGGCGAAGACCGGGTTCGACAAACCGGAAACGATCAGCGCCAGGGCCAACAAGACAGTCTTGAAGAACTGCATACCTACCTCCGTGGAAAGCGGGTGAAACATTCGATCGTCGGTAATCACGACTATCGGCTATTCGAAGTATGCCCGGCCAGCGACCAATCGTCGTGTGGCATCTTGTCGCATCTCAGATCAGCAAGAGTGGCCCCCGACCTTCAGGCGGGCCTGCGCTTTACGACGAGAGAAATGGCCTCGGACTCCGCTGGCGAGATCCCTCAGCTCAACAAACGGCCTACAGGCAGGACAGGACAATCGCATGAATCTTATACAAGACCCAGCAGCTCGGCACGGAAGGAATCGGAAGTAGCGGCGATCAGGCGCTGAGTCTTGAGGCCACCCTTGCGCTTCACCGGGGGAAGGCGGAGGAGATTGAAGACGAACTGGCGCAGGACAGCCAAGTTGTGCGCGGCATGATCGGTGCAAGCCCGCATCTGATCGTCGCCAAAGACCACATCCATGCACCAGCGCAGGCTGTTCCCGACACGGCATGGCGCGCGTCACGGGAAGGGCTGGTTCATGAATGCGCTGCGTGAACATTGAGCACGCTCTGGCGCTGTTGGCTCGCGCCAAGGGTGATCTCTAGGTCCTGCGTCGACTGCGCGATGATCCGGATGCTCCCGCCTGGGTACTCGGCTTGCATGCTCAGCAGGCAGTTGAAAAAGCCATCAAGGTTGTGCTGTCCGGTTGCGAGCTAGCGTAGCCGCTTACCCACAACCTGGTAATGCTGTCGGAATTGCTGCGCAACGCGCTTTGCTCGTTGCCACCGGACGTCGAGGCCTTCGGCGGCCTGACGCCCTTTGGTGTAGTCCTGCGCTACGAAGATGTCATTGATGATCCGTCGCCAGTCGTCGACGCTGTGTGGTGCGAGGCGCTGGTCACGAGAACGATTGACTGGACGTTCCAACAGCGGAGCGAAAAACACGCGCAGTAAGCAGAGGAAACGTGGCGCGACGAGAGTTCTCCACGAATGGGGAATGCCGGCCGTCGAAGCGGGTACGGGAGCGCACTACAAGAGTGTCGCTGCCAGCCAGGAAGCGAGCACGCTATCAGCCGGCAAGCCGCGACCGTAGGGCGCCAATGGCCGATCGAGCCGACGGCGGTCGGCCGCCCAATAGCGCAGCGTGCTCGCCGGCAGCTCCGCACAGAGACCGACGAGTATCGTGGTCTCCGCCCGATTGTCGCTGTTTGTGGCCGCCTAAGCCTTACCCGGATCATCACTTTCCTTGAGACCGCTGCTGAACTTGATTAGCCTCCTTGGCTCTTCCTGTAACTTTCAGAATATTGGCGTAACGCTTCGAATGCTCCGTACGAACGGGGTGCCCAAGAGGAAAAATCTTCTCGTCAATTGCAACACAACGAGTATAAATCTGTGCTGCCACATCATATTTCCCTTGCATCTCGCAGGAATCGGCGATAGCTGATAGTAAATTCGAGACGACCTCATTTTCACTGCCGATCGCCTTCTCCATAATGCGTAGCGCCTCGCGATAATAATTCTCGGCTTCAGCATTTCTTCCCCACGCCCGGTATATATCCCCAAGAATCTTTCGATTGCCTACCATGGAGACATGATCAGCTCCAACCATCGACATCCTGAGACTGAAGGCACGCGCAACGAGTTTCTCAGCTTCTTCAAGTCGTAGTTGCCCGAGGTGAACTTGAGCCAATCCCTCCATAATTATCGGAATATTCGCACGAAGTCCGACCGGGATAGATGGGTCGTCAGCAGGCCACGCCTTTTCAACAGCCACCAGGGCGCGCTTGTTGAGCCGCTCGGCTTCGACATACTCCCCCTTTGCTGTCAGCAGATCTGCCAGAGTCGACGACGAAATTGCGGCAAACGGATGATTCGGCCCAAATCCCTTTTCCTTAATGGAAACAGAACGGCGCAGCAGGGATTCCGCCTTGGCAACATCACCTGTATTCAAATAGATAGATGCCATTATTGACATTAACGCCGCGGTTTCTAGGTGCTCAGGGCCAATGGTCTTTTCAGAGATAGCAAGAGCACGCTCGGCAAATGGTTTTGCTTCTTCGTTCCGTCCTTTTCCGCGATATACGATTGCTAGCAAACTCAGCGATTCGACAGTACGAGAGTGTTCAGGCCCGAGCACGCGCTCGGCAGTTTCCAGGGCGCGTTGGGCCTCGGCTTCTGCGCTAACAAAGTCGTTACGCTCCATGGCGCGAAACGATGCTTGTTGATGCGCTTCGATCGACTGTGCAGTGTCAGCAGCACTCACCTTTCCAACGTGTCCGATCAAAAAAAGCAGCCAGCAAACCAAATAGCAATCGACCCATCAAATCTCCTTCCGTCAGCAAAAATTCCGTTTCTGGATTTCTTGCAGAGCATGAGAATAAACCCATTCCAACTCACCCCGCCGCGAAAAAGTTTGCGCAGGTCGTCCGGAACGATTTCTCGCGGCGGGTTGGTCAGCAGGCGCTGTTGCGCCCAGGCAACCTTGGTCCGCGCCTCGACGTCAGCTTCGCCATAACCCACCCCGCCGATGTCGTTGGCAATGCCGGTAGCCTTCATCATCTTGATCAACTGGCTGGCGAGGATTTCTGCGGCGTCTTCATCGGTGGCCCCTTTACCTCTGCACCGAGGCAGTGCCCCGCGTGGATGTGGCGGCGCTCGCCGTGGACCGAAACACCGCGGGCGCATTGACGATGACGCTCATGCCGTGCGGCACCATCGGCTCGTCCTGCGGAGAACCCGCGGCGCGATAGTCGCGAACCAGTCCCGCCACGGAGTAAGCCATGCCATGTGGCACATGCACGCCCGCGTTGCCGAAAGCGATTCCGGCAAGCGTGGCGGCATACATCATCTTGTCGCGTGCTTCACATGTACCTATCCTTCTTGAATGGCGTTACCGTTTCGCGCTTTTTTTTTTCCGTGGCGCGGGTGATAATTCCTGCGTTACCAAGCGCCTGGTGTCAGCTTAGGCGATTGCCGGAAAAGAACGTACCAGATTGCGCCGGATTTTCGGTCGGCTTCAAGGCGCGACAACAGGCGCATAGCCGAACTATGCAACTGTTGTCGTAACACACACGACGGGCGAAAAGGCAAGCAAGATGGCATGTTCTTTGACAGAAATCGCCTAAGCACGCGCATCCGCGCAGGCAGTCATCAGGCGGCAGTCTGCTGCCACCGGAAATCGAAGTCTTCGGCCCCGGCTCTGTCCATCGCTCGCGCCAACCACTTCACATTGCTGGAAATGCTTTGCGCAGCCGGCGGCTATTTCTGGCCGATTGTACGCATCCAGCCGTTGCACCGAAAGCCGCTGCGCGCGCCCGCAATCGCTAATCCCGGCGATCTCCACCATGCTTGCCGTAGTTGCCGTAGCCCTTGTCTTTCTGCTGTTTGCCATGATGGTCATCCCGGCGTTCATCCTCTTGGTATTGGTGGGCGTCGCGTCGGTAGTCGCGGCGGTATTCGTCACGGTATTCCTCACGGCGATAGCGCTGCTGACCCTGATAGTAGGGAATGTATTCGCGCTGGTACCAGTTGTTCTGAACAAAGTAGACCCGCTCCCCGCAGGCACGGTACTTGTGACAATTCCTGCTCCAGTGCTTTGCGTGGCCGGGGGGAACGTTCAGGTAGATCGGCGGGCGCACGACCGGTACCCGCTCGATGATGATCGGCTGCGGGTACATCAGTTGCGGTGTTGGATAGCCGCCAAGGTCGATGCGACCATAGAAGCCGGGTTGGCCAATACTTACCGAGACGCCAATTTCGGTGGAAAGCGCCGCCGAGGTGGCGACGAGCAGTACGGCGGCGAAGAGGAGACGTTTCATGCTGGCCTTGTAGTTGTGTAGCAATCCCACGTAACGCAGCAAGCCCTTGGGCCGTTGACTACCTGCCTTCCTGGCGCGCCGAGTGACCCGGCGAGCGAGTGCTTGCGCTATCGCTGCGGCATGAGAAATGTGCTTGGTAGCGATCGAGCGACTTGCGCTCCAGCTGCAAAGCAGCGCCCTGGCGGCACCCAGGGCGCGCCTCGGCACGACAGTTTCA
>NZ_SPMY01000044.1 GCF_012939955.1 Candidatus Accumulibacter phosphatis | reverse complement strand
TGGTTGGGGAAGGGCTTATCAGGAATGCGGCGCTGCGTTCGTAGGGTTTGCTTGGCGCTGGCGCCGCTGTGTATCAGGCGGGCTTGCCACGGCGGGTGGGGCATGCGGACAATGGCGTGGAGCAGATCCTGCTGGTCGGCGGGGGCGGAATAGTCGCTGCGGGGGCGGACGGGGGCGCTGCGCTGGCGATGACGGCTACGGTGGATGGTGGATCTGCGCTCAGGATGGCGGCTCCGCCCGCCACCCTCCGTCACCGCTACCGCCGCTGCGCAGCACGGTGGCAGCGATCACGATGCGGCGCTCAATCCTGATTGAAGATTTCGTCCAGAGACTTGGCGTCAAGGATCTTGAGCGCCCAGCTTTCAAGCTGCTCCACTGTGGCGCTGGCCAGTCGGGCGCGGACGGCATCCGGCAAAGTGCCGAAGCGTCGGGCGAGCAGGCTCTGCAAGAGGGTAGCCTCCCCTTCCTGCCGACCTTCCTGCCGACCTTCCTGCCGACCTTCCTGCCGACCTTCCTGCCGACCTTGCAACAATCCTTTTTCGATGCCGAAGCGTTCGGCAGAGGTAACGTAGGGCATGGTGACCTTCCTTTCCAATGTGTAGACCTCGTGCATCAGCCGCTTTTCCAGTTCGGTCGGCAGGCGCATCAACCAGTCGATGACGCTGAACAGGTCAATGATGCGCTGTTTGTCCCACTTCCGTTCGTAGAGCAGCTTGGCCAAGCGTCATTTGGCGGCCTAGCGTTGGTCCGGGTCACCATTTTTCTGGCGGGCGAACAGGTGCGCCGCGGTGACCAGGGCGACGACGTTGGTCATTGCGAGGAGGCGCAGCAACGTGGCAAGTTGGTCATTGCGAGGAGGCGCAGCCGACGCGCCAAGTTGGTCATTGCGAGGAGGCGCAGCCGACGCGGCAATCCAGTTCCATCCTCTCACTATTTGCCGCCGCATTGGCCTATTGACGACGCGAAAAGCCAAACCTCTGGATTGCCACGTCGGCTTCGCCTCCTCGCAATGACTTCGAAGGGGGGCTGGGAAACGCTATGTTCGTAGTGGCGACGCCAGCTGCAATCACCCCGCTGCGTCACCGCCATCGCGAAGGCCATTGGCCAGTGCCCGTGCCCGTGCGCCAAGCCCGGCAATGTGGCAGGAATTTGCCGCTCAGTCCCGATCGAAGACTTCGTCCAGCGATTTGGCGTCAAGAATCTTGAGCGCCCAGCTTTCGAGCTGCTCAACTGTGGCGCCGGCCAGTCGATCGCGGACGGCATCCGGCAAAGTGCCGAAGCGTCGGGCGAGCAGGCTCTGCAAGAGGGTAGCCTCCCCTTCCTGCCGGCCTTCCTGCCGGCCTTCCTGCCGACCTTCCTGCCGACCTTCCTGCCGACCTTCCTGCCGACCTTCCTGCCGACCTTCCTGCCGACCTTCCTGCCGACCTTGCAACAATCCTTTTTCGATTGCCGAAGCGTTCGGCAGAGGTAACGTAGGGCATGGTGACCTTCCTTTCCAATGTGTAGACCTCGTGCATCAGCCGCTTTTCCAGTTCAGTCGGCAGGCGCATCAACCAGTCGATGACGCTGAACAGGTCAATGATGCGCTGTTTGTCCCACTTCCGTTCGTAGAGCAGCTTGGCCAAGCGCCATTTTGCCGCATAGCGTTGCTCGGGGTCACCTTTTGTCTGGCGGGTGAACAGGTGCGCCGCGGTGACCAGGGCGAAGGGGTTGGGATCAGCCAGGAGGGCTTCGGCCTGGTCGGCGTAGTCAAGAATCTTGACCGTCGGGAAGCGGATGCCAACTTCGCAGCCGAACAGTTGGTAGCCGAAGTGGGTGGGTTTCCAGTCTTCGCCTTCGTCCGCGAGTACCGCGAGACTGGCGACCGGGCGACGATAGCGATCATAGAGGCGGTAATTATAGGTGAACAGGCGTTCGGGAAAATTGGCGTCGCGCTGGCCCTGGACTTCGACGTGGATGTAGACCCATTGTTCGCCTCCGTCCCGCGTCGCCACCTGCACCAGACGGTCCACCAGGCGTTTGCCGAGTTCGGCGTCCTGGACGATCTGGGCGAGTTCCTGGTCGAGGAAGACGTGCGCTTGCTGCCAGTCGATCTCGGCGTGCGCCGACGGGAAGTAGAAGGCCATGAACTCGGGGAAGTAGCGCGTGATCGCGTCTTTCCACGGGGTGTCGTAGTCGTCGTTGGCTGAAGTCTGGTTTTCCATGGCTGTGCCTTGTCACCTGTTCCGCGCAGGAAGGTCACGATACCGCGCGCGGGAATCCGGTGGGTGAAAATCGACATCGCAGACTTCGACCCTGAGTGAATGCCATCGACACATCAGGAGCCCTCGCTGGCGATCTCCGCATTCGGGAATAGACCGCAATCGACCAGCCAAGACTGGCCGTCTGGCAGGCTGATCGAGTGGCAGAAATCGGGGGCGATATCGTGAGCCTAGGCGGGCGCCTGGTGGAAGCGATAGAACAGGGAAGGAACGCGAGATGGCCATTGCCAGGAACGGCCGGCCGGCTGCGCACCGGGTTCCGATCGCCGAACAACCGCCCGAGCGACGCATCGGCGTCGCCAAGGGGGCTTTCGACGTTCCAGAGAACATCGAAAACCAGTAATGACGAGGTGGCTCGGCTATTTCTGCAGGTGCCCGAATCTTGAGGCGGCTGCTCGACACCCACGTCGCCTCGTGGGCCAGCACCGATCATCCCGGCGAAGCGATCCTCGCTCCCGCCAGCGCGATCGGGGCAGTGCCGTGACGGTATGGGAAATCAGCATCAAATCCAGCCTGTGCCGAGGTGAGGTGAGCCCGGCCGCCTGCAAACCGGCCAGGAACTCCAGGCAGGCGCTGATCTTCGCCGTCCCCGTCAGGGGGACCACACCAGGTGTTCGCAAACCGTCGCTGCCAACTCCTTGCGTACCAATCCCGGCAGCCACGCGACCGTCGCGCAGAGCTCGGCAATCTGCGTAGCGCTGAACACGCGACCACAGTGCCCTCATTCCTCCGCACTCGTTGCAAGCAGCGCAAAACCTCCGGCTGCAGCGCAGATTGATTACGCTCCGCCTATCCTGCCAGAAGTCCGCGCGGCGGTTTAGCCCCACCTTGCGCGAAGGTTTTTTCTTGCGACGCACCGCCGGGCCTTGGAAATACGGGGCGGCAGCGTTCATGTTTCAGGGCTGCTTGCGCAGCCTCTCAGTGTCGGCTGTGCGAATAGCCGCCAAGAAAAAAAAAAGTCCGCCGAAGCGGGTCTTTCTTTCGTCCTCACACCAGCCTTGCTCAGCGCTCGGTAGACGGCCAGCACGGGCTTGAGCGTGGCAAGAACGGGCGGCTAGTGCTCTGCCCGAAGGCTGGCGGCAAAGGAGGTTTCCAGATTTGCCGGGAACTCGAAGCGGGCGAAGGCGTTGTGGATGTCGGCGTCGTTGACGCCGCTGCTGCTGGCGTCCTGAAAGCGAATCCCCAATTGGCGGCCATTGGCAGCCAGCGTAGCGAACGCGAAACGCCAGCGCTGGGCTTCTGCGAGGCGCTCACGCAACTCACGCTCGTTGCTGATTTCAACCCCAGCCTCTTTCAGTGAATCCAGGAACTGGTCAAAAGACTCGTTGCTTACGCTGCCCATTTTGTTCTCTCTCCTGTAGAAGGTTCGTTCTTGCTTCCTGTCCATGCAGCGCATAACGCTTGCGTCGAAGTGCGGTTGACACGAATCAACAAGAAACCGGCCATCTCACGGGCACAGCAGCGCTCGGGTAGGGATAGAACGGCAGCAGCAAGTTCTGGCAAGGCCTTCTCGGCCCTCAAAAAACGGGACAGGCAAGCCTCGGACACCTGCTGGCAAGCCGGAACAGCAGCTTTCAATCAGTAGTGCGGGGGGATTTCCTGGTCCGCACCGCGCTTCTCGACAGCAGGCGGAGCCTCCTGTATTTGCCGGTAAAGGTGGCGCAACTGCTGCTGCAAGAGATCGATCTGCTGCTGCTGTCGATAGACAGTCAGGTTCAGCGCCTCGACCAGCTCTTCGGTAAGGTTTAGCCGTACTTCCAGCTCGGCAAGGCGATGTTCCAAGTTTGACTCCGCTGATTCTGTGGGCCCGGACGGGTAGTTGACAAACGATTAGGCGATTGCCGGAAAAGAACGTACCAGATTGCGCCGGATTTTCGGTCGACTTCAAGGCGCGACAACAGGCGCATAGTCGAACTATGTAACGCTTGTCGCAACACAGAAGACGGGCGAAAAGACAAGCAAGATGCCAGGCATTTGACAGAAATCGCCTTAGCCCTTCGCGGCACGCATGGCCAGCCAGAGAGGCGGCTCTACACCACTGACTAGCAGTGTAGTGTTGCACGCAGCCTGGAACCTATAAATTCTGGCTACCGCGTGGGCTTCTCGCCCCTGTCAGGCTTGCTGAAAGCCTCGTCGTGAATGGTGAATGGTGAATGGTGAATGCGGCGCTACCAGCAGCCCCAACGTCATTGCGAGGAGGCGCAGCCGACGTGGCAATCCAGTTCCAACCTCTCACTATTTTCCGTCGCATTGACATCGTGAGCACGCAAAAAGCAAAACCTCTGGATTGCCGCGTCGGCTTCGCCTCCTCGCAATGACGGAGGGTGGGAGATGCTTGCCGAAAGTCTCATCAAGAATGCAACGCTACACTAGGTACCGCGCCGCCATCGTTTGGCAACGGCTTGCGGCTTTACTGCTGCTTCCTGATCTGAGCCGTCAGGCGCGACCTTGGCATCGTTGGCATCGTTGGCCTCATTGGCCTCGGTCGTTTCGGCGGCCTTCCTGAATGCCATGGCGTTCAGGATCGGGGTCAATTCGTCCACCGGATAGGTCAATGGCACCATGACCTCCCCGACGAGGGTGAACACGCCGACCTGTTGGGGGTTGGCACTGAAGAGTACATGGTGATTGTCAATACCATCGACATTCAGCCACAGGGTGTCCTCACGGTCCATTGGCGTGTGGCCGACGATGAAGGGAGTCTCCCGGTCAAGGTTCAGGTTTTTTCTGAAGCGCTTGACATCGCGCCGGCTGTAGCCTTGCGGTCGACTGGCCTTTTGCAAACGGTTGTTGATCAGTTCGAGGATGAGTTCGGGTCGCTGGTAGAGCTGCACCAGGATTCTTTTGCTGACCTTGCTCTTTGGCGCAGCGGCATGGCAGGCGAAAAAATCCGGGGACATGACCACGTAGGGCAACAGGCGGTAAAAGTCGCCCATGGCCCTTTGATAGACCGCGCCGCGCAGTTCGCTCAGCTCCCTGGCCCACAGCAGGCCTTGCGGAACCCCATCCTTGGCCAGTTCCTCTGAAAACGAATCATGGTTGCCGCGGACGTAGAACACCTGCTCCGGAAAACGCAGCTTGAGGCGAAAGATGAGGTCCATCAGGATCATCGAGCTTTCCATCGCCCGCAGCTGACCGTCGACCTCGCAATGCACGGCATCGCCGAGAATCACCAGGGCGCCAGTTCCATCCTCCAGCGCTTCCAGGAACGCGTTCTGGGTCAAGACAGTGAGCAGGTTATCGATCTGCGCATGCATGTCGGCGATCACAATCGGAATCAAGCCGCGCGGCAGCACGAGCAATCCGCCAGGCAAGCCTCTATCGTCCCTGGCCCGATAGACCTCGTTGTGCATCAGCCGATTGACCTCATTGATGAGGTCCAGCGCCTCGTCCCGAGGCACCAGGGTGATCGGCCCGCCGAAGATCGTGCGCAAGCGCTGCAACCTGTTCATGCGCAGCGCCCTGGCTTTGTCGAGCATCGGCGCTATCGGGATACCCTGGTCCAGCAACCGGCTACGCTTGCGCAGCCGCCGCAAGCGCTTCAGGCGGACCACTTGCGGCTGCTCGACGATCGGCGCGATGGTCGTACCGGCGTCGCTGAGGTTGCGGAATACCAAACCGTCGCGGCCGTGGATCAAGGCAAGATGATGCCCATCAACAGGTTCCGGGTAGTCGAAGATTGCTTGCTGGATGCGGTCGTCGGAACCGAGGACCAGCCAGTTCTTGGGGCTCAAACGCAGAAACCCACCAATCTGGCGGAAGTGGGTGGCGGGGTCGACAAGGACGAAACTGCCGACCTTGATCGCCTCTCCCAAGTGGTTGATGCGCGTCTCGGGGTAGAGTCGAAGGCGTTTGTCATCCAGACCCAGGGTGATTTCGATGGGCAGACCGTCGAGCGTCACGCGGACTTTGCTGTCTCCCAGGCGATAGGCACCGCGCAAGCGGAGGTGACGGCCGACGCCGAAGCCCAATCGCGCCGAGCTGCCTTCAGGCGGGCCAGCAGGTTCGCCAAGGTGAAGCGTCGACGCCTGGGACTTGCCGCGGCGGGAACTCCCGAGGGATCGACAAACCGTTGCGGCGCGCTTTCCAGCGCCTCGCGTACGTAGACGTTGAAGCCCTTGCGGTGCAGGTACTCGGCCACCTGGCGGAAGGCTTCGATCTGTGCCGTACAGATCTGCAGGCTGAGCCGAGCGTCTACCGGATGCGTACTGTGCCGTGCGCGTTCGCTGCGGCGCTGAAAAACCAGCTCTGCCGGAGGCAGCAGAAAATCAAAAATATAGCGTCGATACCAGTCGACGGAGAGGAAGAAGAGTTGCCGGGGCGGCAGTGCGATGCGCGCCAGGTCGACCGTCGGCAAGGGATCGCAGTCGAGAAACGCAGCATCGTAGACCGACACCGCGTCGGCCAGTCCGAGCATCGGCAGCCCCAGATGAATCTCGCGCGGCCGGATGGAAAGCAGTTCGGAGCGCCACCAGTACTTGCGGCTGATGTCGAGGTAGCCTTCCTCGGACCAACCGCCGAGACGGCGGATCATGGTGCTCTTGCCGGCGCCAGGGGGGCCGGTCACCAGGATCTGGCGAAAACGGACATCGCTGGGGAAAGCAACCCCCTTGAAGTGCTGCAAGGACTCTACGGGCTGTATAGGCAGATCCGGCATCAATCAGCGCTCGAAAGGCAAGGATCAGGAGTGGAAAGAGACAAG
This sequence comes from Candidatus Accumulibacter phosphatis, assembly GCF_012939955.1. Classification (GTDB taxonomy): domain Bacteria; phylum Pseudomonadota; class Gammaproteobacteria; order Burkholderiales; family Rhodocyclaceae; genus Accumulibacter; species Accumulibacter delftensis. The sequence continues at coordinate 62,071 of NZ_SPMY01000044.1, read as the reverse complement.
TATCCAGGACGAAAAACGAACAGGCGGCGCCCCAAAAGGAAGGGAGCGCCGCCGGGAGTGTTTCGCCGTTAGGCTAGATGAAAATGGCTCTCATGACGTAGAAAATGAGCGCCGCCAGGATCGCCCCGACGGGCACGGTGATGAACCACGAGAGAATGATGCCGCCGATGACGCGCAGGTCGAGGGCGCCAATTCCACGCGCCAGGCCCACTCCCATCACGGCACCCACCGCGATATGGGTGGTCGACACCGGCAAGCCAAGACCCGAAGCCAGCACGACCACGAACGAAGCGGCGATGGTCGCGCAGTAACCGCGAGTCGGCGTCAGTTCGGTAATCTTGTTGCCGATGGTGGCCATGACCTTGTAGCCGTAAGTCGCCAGACCGACGACGATGCCGACACCACCGATGAACAGCATGAAGGGCGTCACCGCTGACTTCGCCGATACCGCCTTGGTCTCGATCAGCTGCACCACGGCGGCCATCGGGCCGATGCCGTTGGCAACGTCATTCGACCCGTGCGCGAAGGCCATGGCCGCGCCGGTGAACACCATCAGCGGAATGAACAGTTTCTCGACGCTGGCGTAGTGGAAGTCCTTGTCCGCACGTTCGTCGGTCTTGATGCGGTTCATCATGTACCTGGCGACGCCGGCCAGGACAACCCCGATGATCACCGCGAGGATCTGCCCCTCGACGTCACTGAGATTGATCTTGATGTGCTTGAGGCCTTTGGTGATGGTCACCAGCGACACCAGCCAGCCAACCAGGAATGCATAGAACGGTCCCCACTTGCGCGCCTGGCCGATCGGGTCTTCGGTGTTGAGAATCAGCTTGCGGATGCTGAGCGTCAGCAGCAAGGCGAAAAAGCCACCGAGCACCGGGGAAACGAACCAGCTGGCGACGATCTCGCCGAGCTTGTCCCATTGCACGGCGTCCGTGCCAATTGCCGCGACACCAACGCCGACGACGGCACCGATGATGGTATGCGTGGTGGACACCGGCCATCCACGCATGGTGGCCAACATCAACCAGATACCAGCGGCCAGCAGCGCGGACAACATGCCCATGACCAGCAATTCCGGCACCGGCTCGAAGGCCTTGCCATCGATGATCCCCTTCGAAATCGTCGACGCGACACCGCCCCCGGCCAGATAGGCGCCGGCGAACTCCATGATCGCGGCGATGATGATTGCCTGCTTGACGGTCAGGGCGCCGGAACCGACCGAGGTGCCCATGGCGTTGGCGACGTCGTTGGCGCCGATACCCCAGGTCATGTAGAGGCCGAAACCGAAGGCCATGATTAAGAAGATAGTCTGATGCTGCTCAATAATTTCCATTGAATAACCTTAACTGTAGAGTTTGCCAGTTGACCACGCGCCCTGAATCCCCGCATCGGGAAGGCTGGTCTGACTGAGTGGCTTGCGCACGCGCTCGACCTTCTATGGTCAGCGAGCGATCAGCAGACGGAGGCGGTCACCGACCTTCTCGGCGTTGTCAGCGAGATTGCCAACCCACTGGATCAGCTGGTACCAGAACATCACCGACACCGGCTTGATATTGTCTTCCTGAGCGAAAAGAACAGCGCTGAGCGCAATCCCCATCAGGTCGGTATCGCTTTCCATCTGGCCCAGTTCGAGGACCATCGCGTTGACCCGGTCGACGTCACGGCCGCGGAAACCCGTTTCCAGGAGTTCGTCCAGTTCCTCGATGACCTTGTGCGCCTGCTCGCAGGTCTCGACGCAACGGTTCACGAAGCGCATTAGCGGCTCGGCCATGTCCGGCGGAACTTCCATATTGCGTTCGACCAGCAGGCCAGCGATATCCTGAGCGGTATCGGCAATCGAATCCTGCATCGCCAGCAGTTCCAGCAGGTCGCGCCGGTCAACCGCCAACAGCATGCTCTTCGGCAAATGGTCGCGAAGGTCGTTCTTCAGCGCGTCTGCCTCACCCTCCTTGACGAAGATCTTGTCTTTCTGCGCTTCGACCTTCGCCGCATCCTGCGCAATTACGGCGTTGAACAGGCCAGGCACTTCTGCCACGCACTCGCAGACGATGCGCATGTGTTGCTGCATTGGCTTGAACGGCGACTTGCCAAACAAAGCTGCAATCGGGTTGGTGGATAACATTTGTCCTCCGGTGTGGTTGTTAAAAAAACGAAGAAACACTACACAGCTCGGTTTTCGGCGCCCACGAAGACAGTTACCCCTCCCCCCGTGAAGCGCCTCTCCGCGCCTCTGAACTCTGGGCAAATTGTAGCCCTAAACACCGCAACAAGGGCGGGTGTCAAGGGGCGTTTCGGACGCAAGTACCAGAAATTTCAACTTTTTTTTGATCAAACGCAAGTCGGGCGATTTAGCGACAGACAAGCGCCGCGCGCACTGTACGGCGGCACGGATGACATGCAAGACGGCCATCAACGCAGCTGCGAAGTGAGCGGTGTGTCATACTCGGCGGGCGCCGCATGGCGACATGCACGAAACGTGCGAAAGAGCCGCCACTTGCCGGCGAGGCGGGGCGAAAAGAGGATTTTTGCGGACGAATCTCGCACCTTTCCGACAGCGCGTCGAATCGCCCACCAGAAGCGCCGAATGCGGAACAGATCATTGACAGGCCGTGGACGCGAGTTCGTCTGGCTCACCGGCCGCGCTGCAAGACGGCCACAGCCGCTCAGAGCCAGCGACCAGCGAACTGCCGGCCGACCTGCAGCGCTGCAACGACCGCGTTTTACCCGCCGACCGTTCAGGACATCAGCTTGCCCGGCAGCGCGTCCTGCAAACACTGGGCCAGACGGTCCAGATCCTGATACCCCTCGAGGCGGATGCCCCGACGGTTCTTGAGCAGCAACTGGATGTGCCGCAGTTTCCCGCGGCTGCGGAACAAACGCAACGCGGATACCTGCTCGAACTCCAGCTCCGACCAGTTCCCGGCACTCAGAAAGCGCAACTTGCCAGGTGCCAACTCGATACAGTGATCGTCGACAGTACGCAAATAACGCAACAAAAACAATAAATTGCCAAGATTTGCCGCACCGAAAATCCAGACCACCGACCACCACAGAAAGCTGCTATAGCGTTCTGGATCCTGTTCGTGCCCGACGGTGATGGCGATGACCATCGCCCCGCTGAACAGCAAGCCCCAGCCAACGTTGAGCCAACGCCGACGCTTTTCCTCTTTCCCGACTACGAAACGTTCCATCATCGTCCTGCCACTCATTCATGAAACCTACCTGCCTGGCCACCACGCAGCCACTCCGCCACCCGGGCGCCGACAACAGCACGCACAAAAAAGGCGGTGAGCCTCACCGCCTTTTTCGAGACCCACGCCTGACTGTCAGCGCTTCTTTTTCTTCTTGTCTTTCTTCTTGGCTTTTTTTCGCCGTCTTGGCATCCACAGCGATGGCCAGCGAGCCGAGCAAGGCCTGCATTTGCTCCAACTTCTGCTCCGCGAAGACCTGCACGCCAGCGCGCAGAATATCAGACTTGGTCGCCGCCCAACCGGCAACCCTGGACAGCTCATCGCGCAAGGCGTCGATCGCTGCTTCCTCACTCTTCAACAACTTCACCGAGTAGCTGACCAGCTTGTCGCCTTTCTGTTTGGCCACTTTTTCGAGCATCTCGACCGTTCCCACGGGCTTGGCAGCCCTTGCCTTTGGCTCAGCACCCGTCGCGGCGCGTTTCCTGCCGCCAGCTGGCTGCGCCTCTGGCGCCGCGGCAGGCTCGACCGCCGACGCCTGCACTGGCGTTTTTCTGGCGGTCACAGGGCGCTTCGCAGCAGGCGGCCGCGCCGGAGCGCTGGGAGTGGCCGTAGCAGTGGCAGCGGCGCTGGTGGGCAGATCGAGATCGGTAGTGTCGGCCTGATTCGTGGCGCCGATGGGAGCGTCGGTGCCCACCAGGCGATCGGCCAGCGAATCGTCTTCCTTCTTCAGGCTGGCCCGCAAAGCGGTCTTGTTGCTGCTCGGACGTGAGGATGTCGTCATTAGTTTTCTTCCAATTGTTTAAGAACGGCGGTGATTAGCTTGCGGACTTCGCCCTGGGCGGCGTCAGCACCCGATCCCAGCTGAAAAACAGAGGCACCGATCACCGCACTTTGCGCATAGGCGTTGCGCTGGCAAAGCATGGCATCGAGGATCGGCAAGGAAAATTCGTGCAACAATTCAAGCACATCGGTCGCCAGTGCGGTGTTCTGCACACGGTTCGGAACAATGCACCCGTGCAGGCGATGGCTGTGCTCCATGCGTGTCAGGATCAGTCGCTCGACGGCCAGCGTCGACCATAGATCAGTCGGGCTGGGCACGGCCGGAATGACGGCCAGATGAGCCACCGCCAATGCCGCCAGGGTCGAGGGATGGTAGATCGATGGCGGCGTATCGAGGACCACGTAATCGGCCTCCCGCTGCAACTCGCCGACGTGCTTGATCAACTCGAGCCCGGACATCTTGCGGACATCGAGTTGCAGATCCGAGTCCAGCAATGGCGCGGACTCCGCCCAGCGAAACGCGCTTTCCTGAGGGTCGAGGTCAACCAGCAAGACCGAAGCGCCAAGGGCATGAAAGCCGCCACCCATCTGCATGGCAACCGTCGTTTTCCCGGCACCGCCTTTCTGCGAAACAACGGCGATTACCCGGCCTAGTGACATGGACATAAAACCTGCCTTATGAACAGCATGATGAGAGAAATGGGCATTGCCCGGTAATTATGCCATCAATGACCTCACAAACAAGGCCAAAAGCACCCGTAAGGAGCGACGCAACGCGTGATTTCCTGCCGGCATCGTCCATACCGGAGGCAGTCAGCCGCGGCGCGCTTTTCGGAGGGGAGACCAGCTCCCTGTGGCCGCCTGGCGGAATCGCCGTTCGCCAGATGCCGGGCCACCTGCAAGCCCGGCGCGTCGCCTTGTGGCCCCGAGCACGCCGTTCCGGTGCTTCTCGAGCGCTTCCTCGCTGTACCGGCGCATGAACGGAAACTCCAGTGCTCAGCACGCCGACCAAGCTAGTCGTCGGACTGCGTCTCCGGCACGCTTTCCTGGGGTTGCCATCCCGACTCATCCCCCGCCGCCTGCGGAGAAGCCTCCTGCGTCGCTGCGCCGGCCAGCATCAGTCGACGCGTTGCCGGCGTCTCCAGACTGATCCGTCCCAGCAGGCCGTCGCGATAGTCCTGCAGCAGCACTTTCGCTGCTTTATCGAGATCGGCGTCGCCGCCGCGCAGACGCAGGCCGCGCCGCATGGCAATCCGCTCGATGACGTCCACCGCATCGAGTTTCGCGAGCTCCGCGCCCGGCAAGCCGTAGCGGCTCGCCAGCAGGGCCGGGTAGCGCGCCAGCAACAGGCCGGCAAGAAAGCCGGCCACTTCTTCATCAATCATCGCATTGCGGCCGATGGCATTGCTGGCGGCGAGCATCAGACCGTCGCTCGGATGGTCGATCCTGGCCCACATCAGCCCCGGCATATCGGTGATCGTGTGACGAACGTCGAGCTGTGAGGTCTGCTGCTGGCGGGTCACCGCCGGTTCGTCGCCGACCTTGGCAATTTTGCGCTTGAACAGGACATTCATCAGCGTCGACTTGCCAACATTGGGAACGCCCATGATCAGCATGCGTAGCGGCTTGACGTTGTCGTTGCGGTGCGGCGCCAGCGTCTGGCACAGCATCGGCAGGCGCGTCGCGTCGCCAGGCTTGCGGCAAGACAGCGCGACCGCGCGCACACCCTGCTGCCGATTGTAGTGATCGATCCACGCCCGCGTCGCGGCGGGGTCAGCCAGATCAGCCTTGTTGAGGACCTTCAGGCACGGGCGCTGACGCTGCAGGCGAAGTTCGCGGACCAGCGGATTGGTACTCGCCTCAGGCATGCGTGCGTCAAGCAACTCGATGACCACGTCGATCGACGCCATCGTCTCGGCCGCTTTTTTGCGTGCCGAGTTCATGTGTCCGGGAAACCACTGGATGGTCATGAAAATCCAAAGACTGAGTGAAGAAGCGGCCATTATCCCACCGCTTGGCCACTATTGCCGCGCTTCGAGTACCCTTCTACCCCCTTCTGGCACCCTGCTTGCTGCAGCTGTCGCCCGCCGCCACTTCCGCCACATCCACAGCCGTGTCGAAGGCGCTAGAATGCACGTCTCTCGTCAATCAAGCCTCAGGACAAACGTGCCGCCGATCCCCGAAATCAGGCCCGGGCAGTCGATCGAACTGCTCAAGGAACTGCACCTCCTGACCCGCGACGGCAAGCTCAACCAGGACAGCCGGCGCAAACTCAAGCAGGTCCACCACCTGTTCCACTTCATCGAGCCACTGCTTTCCGAACTCGTCGCCACCGACAGCCGCCTGACCCTGGCCGATCATGGCGCCGGCAAATCCTATCTCGGCTTCATCCTCTACGATCTATTTTTCAAGGCCAGGGACGACGGTCACATCTACGGCGTCGAAGCGCGTCCGGAACTGGTTGATCGCTCACGCCAGCTGGCTCGACGACTCGGCTTCACGCGCATGTCCTTCCTCAACCTGTGCGTCGAGAATGCTATCGACTCGCCGGCCTTGCCCGAACGAGTCGACATCGTCACCGCGCTGCACGCCTGCGACACCGCCACCGACGATGCCATTCGCTTCGCGTTCGAGAAGCAGGCGCAGTTCATCGTTCTCGTCCCCTGCTGTCAGGCGGAAATCGCCGCGCAGCTGCGCAGCAAGAAGAACGAGTCCTTCACCAAGACAGCGCTGTCGGAGATCTGGCGCCATCCGATCCACACCCGCGAATTCGGTAGCCAGCTGACCAACGCCCTGCGTTGCCTGCAACTCGAAGCGCGTGGCTATCAGCTAACGGTGACCGAACTCGTCGGCTGGGAACACTCACTGAAGAACGAGTTGATCATCGCCAGGCATACCGGCCAGGCGCGCGGCAACGCCGCCACGCGACTCGAACAGATCCTGCACGAACTGAACCTCGACGAGCTGCGCGAGCGCTTCATTTATTGACCACTAATTGGCCACTCGCGGGAATGTCAAGACCGCTGCCACCTCGACGAATCGTAAGAATATTCAGCATAGTCAGCAAGGAACTTGCATGGAAAAATGGATCACCCGCGCCGTCGCAGCCCTCGTCGCCTGCGGCAGCCTCGCCTTGTTCTGGACATTTGGCGTCTTTCTTGCCGTGCCCTGGCACGAGAGCCGCATGTGGTCGCTGAACAGCATCGAATGGCAGGTGCTCGGCATTCCCCTGCTCGTTGGGCTGGCCGTCACCTGGGGGGCGCTGCACATCCTGGCAATCGCCGACCACGAGGATCGTCCACGGCTCTACTTCGCGATCTGCGCGCTGCTGATGATCGTTTCGGCACTGGCCGTTCTCGGCGGCATGGCGTGGAGCACCGAGCGCATTGCCTGAACAGGCCGCCACCCATTCAAACTGGAAACCATGATGAATATCAAAAACCACGACTTACGTGTTCAAAAAGCAGTCTTCCCGGTCGCCGGCCTTGGCACACGCTTCCTGCCAGCCACCAAGGCCAGTCCCAAGGAAATGCTGGCCGTCGTTGACAAGCCGCTGATCCAGTACGCGGTGGAAGAGGCCTACGCGGCCGGAATTCGCGAGATGATCTTCGTCACCGGCCGCAACAAACGGGCCATCGAAGACCACTTCGACACCGCCTACGAGCTGGAAGCAGAACTTGCCAGCGGCGGCAAGGACGAGCTGATGGCGCTGGTGCACTCGATCAAGCCCGACGACATGGACTGCGTCTACGTGCGCCAACCACGCGCGCTGGGTCTCGGCCATGCAGTGCTCTGCGCCGAGCGTCTGGTGCGCGGCGAACCCTTTGCCGTCCTGCTCGCCGACGACCTGATGATTGGCGACCCACCGATCATGCAACAAATGATCGAACTGTTCGCCGAGCACCAGTGCAGCATCCTGGCCGTTCAGGAGGTGCCGAGAAACCAGACGCAGCGCTACGGAATCGTCAAGGGCCAGCCACAGGGGCCCGATCTGGTCGGAATCAGCGGCCTGGTAGAAAAGCCGCAACCGAACGTCGCCCCTTCCAATCTGGCGGTAGCCGGCCGCTACGTCCTGACCCCGGCGATTTTTGACCTGATTCGCCAACAGCCACGCGGCGCCGGTGGCGAAATCCAGCTCACCGATGGCATCGCCGCGCTGCTCAGCACCGAACAGGTACTCGCCTATCGCTACCACGGCACACGTTACGACTGCGGCAGCAAGTTGGGCCTGATGCAAGCCAGCGTCGTACTCGGCGAAACACACCCCGAACTCGGCGCCGACTTCTCGGCGTGGCTGCAGAGCCGACACGCGGCAGCAAAAGAGCGCTAGGCGCCAGCGGAAATCGGCTCGACGACGGGCTGCGGCGAGCCACTCCAGGTCAATCGGTAGGCGGCTCCACGGCGTAGATTACCGACCAGCGCTGGCCGGAAGCACGCCAGGTTGCTTCCCCCTGCGCGCCGGACGCTCGGATAGACGATGCCCAGCGAACCGGCGTCGAGCAGCTGCGCTGCCAATTGCTGAGAAACCAGGTAACTGCTCGGGTCGAGACAGGCGACAAATGTCCCGCCATGACCCGCATCGCGCAGTTCATGGAACTGGCCGCTGAAATCCGCCAGCAGCGCCTGATAGCAAACGCTATCGTAGAAACGGTCGATTTCCTGATACTCGACCGTCTTGTGGAAGATGATTTCGGCCATCGCCGTTGCCAACTCGAAAGCGCAATACCAGGCGCCGCGATCACCGTCATTGAAGCGGCTGCCTTCGGGACGCGGATAGGCGAACGCGGCGTTGATGATCCGGAAGTTCGGCACGCCGAAAACCAGCTCATCAACACCTATTCCCCGGCATACCACCCTGCTCGGCGAGCAAGCGCTCATTGGTGGCGTTGTCCAGATCGAAGAGATCGCGCAGATGGTCGGTATTTTCTGCAAGGGTGCTCAGCACCGAGTCCTCCCGGTCGGCGAAGCGGGACGGAATCAGCCGCACGGTGTCGAGCTGGCGCACAAGGACGACTGCCGGCGTGGGCAGCATCAGACTCCACCACGACGCGCTTCGAGCAGTTTGCGGACGGTCTGCATGGCCAACAGGCCACCGCCAAGCATATAAGCCAGAGGCGTGCGGCCGGCAAAGATCCGGTTTCGGTTGGGCAGACTCAGCCATTCGTCGGCAAGCAGATCGCCGTAAAGAATGTGCAAGGCCTTGTAGATGCCGATCAGGTAGGAAATACGGGTGATGCGGTCGACTTCGAGCAAGCGCGCCGGGTTCTTTTTCCACTCGTAGAAAGCACTGCTCGATAGACCACCGAGCAACTCACGGGCATCGTCGTCACGCAGCTTCCAGGCTTCGGCCAACCTGAAGAAGCCCTGCAGAGCCGACTTCGACAAACGCTGCCGTTCCGAGCGGAGGTTCAGATCGACGAGAATCGCCGGCTCGAAGCGGCTGGCGGGATAAGCATAGGCAAGACTCATCGTAACTCTCCTTTTCAGGGAAGTTTACACTCCGGAAAAGGAATTACAAGCCGCTTGGACGATCACTTGTGCACTGCAGCTGCTCAGCCCCTGTCGATTGCCGCCGACTCGGGGCTGGCTCGCCATAGTCGATAGCGGACTTCGACGCCTTCGGGCGCGTAAACCACGATCGGCAAGCGACTGTTGTAACGGATGAGATAGGGTTCGCCACCGAGGCCGATAAAGCGCCGGACTTTCGGCGCGTCCGCATTGATCGCCATCAAAGTGCCTGCCAGCGGCCCAAGCTGGCTGACGATGTAGCGCGGGAATCCCCAGCCGCTGATCGTTTCCGTGGAAATCCGACCGCTGAAGAAATAGCGATTCCCCGCGTCGACCTCGGCCATTTTGCCGACGACCAGTTCGACCTTCAAGTCGGCTTCCTCTGCCTGTTCCTGCTGCGGGAGCTGCAGGACATGGCGAGCCATTCCCTGCTCAGCCGCGGGAAACGCTTTCAGGTTGTCCACAGCCTGAACATTGGGCACAACGAAAAACAGGCACAGCACGGCCAGTAAACGAAGCGTGTTCACATTCTCTCCTCGGAGTAAACCTTAGGTGACAGCCGGACGGCCACTGCTTCCCCGTCCGCGGGAATCCCGGCGCCGGGGCAAGCTTGTTGGCCGACTATAATTGCAGCAGCGACGAGCGCTGTGAAAGCCCCCCGTCCCGCAGCGCGCAAAAGGGTGATCAAGGACAAGGTGCACACTTCATACTACAGGACCCGGCTCCTGGCGACCCATGCCCTGGTCGTCGCACTGCTGCTGTCCCTGGCCGGATGTGCGGCTCCCGAACGTTCGCCTGAACGAGATTCTACCGTCCACGTATCTGCAACGACCTGGCAGCAGGTCGATCAGGACATTGCCAGCGCGTCGCTGGCCGCACAAGAAGCAGCTGAAAACTACGCGCACGGACTCATGGACGGATGGATGCGCCGAGTGCGCGAACTCGGCGAGGAAGATTTCATCCCCTGGTATACGGGCTATTGGACCCAGCAATGGCTGTCGATCAAAGTGGCCTGGTACAAGATGGGGGATGGGGAGGGGAACGAAGCGGGGGACGATCCGGCCGTACGACGCCTGGCCACCTATCTGCAGGAAGAGTACCAGGAGCGCGTCCTCGAACCAGCGGCGGAGGAAGTGGACCCCAACGCGGTCAGCGAACAAGCGACGAGCCTGTATGTCAAGCTGCTGGCCGAACAATTGCAGGGTATCCGGCGACGCCACGACGTACCGACGGCCCAATTCGAGCACCGGCTGCAGGCCATTCCGGCGATTGCTGCCGCGACACCTGGCGCGCAGAACGCTTCGCTCTATGGCCTGGTTTACAGCGACCCCATTGCCGCCCTGCCGGCCTATGCAAGCTTGCTGGAGCACCTGCGCGAGCGGCGTGCCGGCTTCGGTGCCGGGCCGTCGGACGCGCGGCTGTCGCCAATCGCCGAACGCACCGCAGAAAGTCTCATGGACCAGTTGGCGATCAAAAGCGGCGCCAGCGCTGCCGCGGCCGCCCTTGGTGGCGTCGCCGGAATCGTCGTCTCGCTGGGAGCAGCCGGTTTCGGTGCCATCGCGCACGCTCAGGAAAAGCCGGCGCTGGAAGCGCAGCTACGCGAGACCCTGGATGTGGCGCAGGAGGAAATGTGGCGGCAACTGGTGGAGGATCCGGCGAGCGGTGTGCTGGCCGGCATTTACCACATTGCTGAGCAGATCGAGCGCGGTCTCGCCAGCACGGGAGGCGAACTCAAGCCATTCGGAGCGGAGATGCTGGCGCCCGAAATTCCCGGCAACAAGCCTATCGACGACGATCACTACCCGGTGCAACCATTGCCCGCCGATTTCCCAGGCGGCGGCTAGTCCCGAAATCCAGGCACACCGATGCGCCGCGCGCATGGGAAGGACATCCTTTCGCGCCGGAGCTCACGTCCGCGGTGGCAAACGCCAGTCCGGAAAGAGCGCACTAAAGGTGCTGCCTGCGCCGACTTCCGACTCGATGCTCAAGCTCGCCTGATGACGCAAGAGAATGTGCTTGACGATCGCCAGGCCGAGACCGGTACCGCCGGTGTCACGCGAACGGCCGCGGTCGACGCGGTAAAAGCGCTCCGTCAGGCGTGGCAAATGTTCAGCGGCGACACCGACACCGGAATCGCGAACCGAAAAAACGCCTGCCCCGTCGCGCACCGCCCACTCGATGACAATCTCGCCGCCTGCTGGCGTGTAGCGGATGGCATTCGACACCAGATTGCCAAAGGCGCTGTGTAGCTCCTTGCGATTACCACGCAAGGCCGGCCCCTGGCAAATCACCTCGAGGCGATGCCGGCCGTCGCTGAGACTTTCCCCTTCGGCGCGCAGTTGCAGTAGCAGCTCAGCCATATCGACCGCCTCTTCACTCGCTGGCGCGTCCTCTGCTTCCAGCCGCGACAGCGTCAGCAGGTCATCGACGAGAGTCAACATACGCGCCGTCTGCTCACTCATCCGCCGCGCGAATTGCCTGCGCTGCTCGGCGTCCAGCGCCCCATCGTCGGTAAAATACTCCAGAAAGCCACTGACCACGGTCAGGGGCGTGCGCAGTTCGTGAGAGACATTGGCAACAAAGGTGCTGCGCATCGATTCGACGCGCCGGGCATCGGTCACGTCCAGGCTGACCAGCAGCTTGTTGGCGTCACCGAGTGGAACAACCCGGATGGTGTAGATGCGCGTTCGCACCGCCGGCGTCTGCAGAGCGAAGGGGCTATGCACATCGGGACTGGCCAGGTACTCGGCGAAACCTGGCGTGCGGACCAGATGCTCGATGATCACGCCGCTGTCGCGCGGCAGGCGGATTCCCAGATGCGCGCCCGCGGCGCGATTACTCCACTGGATACGATGGTCGGCGTCGAGAATCACCAACCCATCGGGGACGGCGTCCATTGCTCCCCTGAACGATAGCAATCTCGCCTCGACTTCCTCGCGGCCGCGCGTTTCCTCAGCCAGTTTGTCCGCAAGCTGGCGCAGGATTTCTCCCCAGGCACCGCCGGCCTTGGGGATTCGACGGCTCTCCGGAGCGTCGAGCCATGCGGCCAGCGCCGCCAACTGCCGGGCGTGCACGAAAACGAGCAGCGTACAAGCGAGTGCAGCCACGGCCCAGACCCAGGCCGGCCCATCACTCAACCAGGCCAGCAGAGCGAAGCAGCCAACCGGCAGGAGGCCGCGCAGCAGAAGCTTCGCAGACCACACAGCAGAGCGGCTCACGCGGCCAGAAGCTTAATGTGAAAGTCGCGCATGCGACTCACGAAACTCCCTTCTCCCTCGCGGGAGAAGGGGCAGGGGGAAGAGGGAAACGGTCATGACTTTCATGATTTGGGGTGTCTCGACGTGTCATGACCGTTAATGTGAAAGTCGCGCAAGCGACTCACGAATCTCGCTTCTCGCGACGGAGGAAGAAAGACCGGGTAGAGGGGAGACGATCATCGCTTTCATCACCGGGGGGGACTCGGATGGTCATGATCCTTGGCTCCGGGCCGGGCACCCAGCTTGTAGCCGGCGCCACGCACGGTTTCGACCATATGTTCGGCGGCTACGCCTAGAGCGACGCGCAGGCGCCGGATGTGAATATCGACCGTGCGGTCTTCGATGAAGACATGATCCCCCCAGACGTTGTCGAGCAGTTGCTGACGCGAATAGACACGCCCGGGGCTGGCCATCAGAAAGCGCAGCAAGCGGAACTCCGTCGGCGTCAGGGTAATCCGCTGTCCCTCGACGCTGGCTTCGTGACTGACCGTATCGAGCGTGATCGGTCCAGCGCTGAGTGTACCCTTGCCATGCTCTGGCGAGCAACGCCGCAGCACTGCCTGTATCCGCGCCAGGAGTTCTTTCGGGCTGAAGGGTTTGACGACATAGTCGTCAGCGCCGCCTTCGAGCCCGGCAATGCGGTCCCCCTCTTCGCCGCGAGCGGTCAGCAGGATGATGGGCAGGCTGCGTGTGCGTGGCTCCTTGCGCAGCTTACTGGTCAGCGCCAGACCGGACTGGCCGGGCAGCATCCAGTCGATCAGGGCAATATCCGGCAGCGTCTCGCGCAGGAGGGTTTCGGCGTGCTCGGCGCTGTCGGCGCAAATCGGCTGGTAAGCGCCGCGCAGCAGTGCGAAGCGCAGCAGTTCCTGAATACCCTTGTCGTCCTCGACGACGAGAACGCGCGCCAGGGTGCTGGTCTCCAAGGTCGTCACGCCTCGTCCGTTTTCATGCGCGCAGCGCCGGTGTGCCGAACATCCTCGCCGCTGACGATGTAGATGACATTCTCGGCGATGTTCGACGCATGATCACCGACACGTTCGATGGCCTTCACGACCCAGATGATGTCCAGCGCTTCGCTGATCGTTCGCGGATCTTCCATCATGAAGGTAATCAATTGCCGCAGGATGGCGTCGAAGGCGGCGTCGATCGCCTTGTCAGCGCCGATGGCCTGGCGGGCCGTATCGATATCCATGCGCGCCAGCGAGTCGAGCGCACTCTGCAACATCTCGATGGCCAGCCGTGCGCAATGCTGGATTTCGGACAAGCGTGGGATGCGCTGGATAGCAACCGCGTGCAGCTTGCGCGACTTGTTGGCAATCTTCGCCGCCTTGTCGCCGATGCGCTCAAGGTCGGTGACGATACGCGAAACGGCCATCACCAGGCGAAGATCGCGCGCGGTCGGCTGCCGTCGGGCAATCAGCAGAGTGCAGTCCTCGTCAATGCCGACCTCGTAGGCGTCCACTTCGCGGTCACGTTCGACGACCTGCTGCATGGCCTCGAGATCACCACTGCTGAAGGCGTCGATCGCCGTCTGCAGCTGACTTTCGACCAGCCCCCCCCATCTTCAGGATGCGAGTCCGAATATGTTCCAGTTCAAGATCGAATTGCTTGCTGAGATGATCGCTCATTGGTTTGCACTCTTGTTTACGTTGACAAGGAGAGCTGGCAGGCTACGCGGCCAATGTTTCGGCGCGATGACGCCGCCCGCCCAGACCCGCTTTGCCTTCCTGCCTTCCTGGTTTGGCAAAGTCGGCCGCCAACTTTGCGGACGGTTATAATCCGGGAAAAGGATCTTCGCAATGCCGGACCTCCGCAGTATCGGTCGCTGTCTGGCGAAACGGCGGAGAGCTGAGCCCCGCCGCAAGCTGCGACGCTGGCGGACGACAAAGCCCCAAGATGAAACAAGCGCACGACTGCCGTTTCTGTAATAGTCGCACCTTCGGCACCTCTTAGTCACCCCCGGACAATTGACTCCTGGATCGACCTTTGTGAATTCGAACCTGCTGCTCCTGGCAATTCCCGGTACGGCCTTCGCCGCGTTCCTGCTGCCGCTGCTGCTGCAGCGCTTCGGGCGCGTTGCCGCAACCCTGGCCGCAGCGGCGGTGATCGGCAGCTGTCTGGCGCTGGTGCTGCAGTTGGCGCCCGCCGTTTTCGCCGGCGAAACGCAACTCGCGCGCTTGTCCTGGCTACCGGCCTACGGCCTGAACATCAGCCTGCGCATGGATGGTCTCGGGCTGCTGTTCAGCGTGCTGATCTGCGGCATCGGCTTGCTGGTCGTGCTCTACGCCTTCTACTATCTGCCGGGAAGCGACCGCATGGGCCGCTTCTATTCGATTCTGCTGCTGTTCATGGCGGCGATGCTCGGCGTCGTGCTATCCGAAAACCTGCTCCTGCTGCTGGTTTTCTGGGAAATCACCAGCCTCTCGTCGTTCCTGCTGGTCGCCTATAACCACGACAAGTATGAATCGCGAATCGGTGCCCGCATGGCCCTGGCAGTCACTGGCGGCGGCGGACTGGCATTGCTCGCCGGCATCCTCCTGCTCGGTCATATCGCCGGCAGCTACGAGCTTTCGGTGATTCTGGCAGCCGGCGACCAGATTCGAGCGCACGCCCTTTACGCACCGACGCTGATCCTGGTCCTGCTCGGCGCGTTTACCAAATCGGCACAATTCCCCTTCCACTTCTGGCTACCGAACGCGATGTCGGCGCCGACGCCGGTATCGGCCTACCTGCATTCGGCGACCATGGTCAAGGCCGGCGTCTTCCTGCTCGCCCGCCTGCACCCGGCGCTCGGCGGCACCGACGCCTGGTTCTGGCTGGTCAGCGGCACCGGCGCGGTGACCCTGGTTTACTCCGCGGCAACGGCTCTTTTTCGACACGACATCAAAGGCCTGCTCGCCTACTCGACGATCAGCCATCTGGGCCTGATCACCCTGCTCTTCGGCCTTGATACGCCGCTGTCGATCGTCGCCGGCGTCTTTCACATCATCAACCACGCCATCTTCAAGGCCTCGCTGTTCATGGCCGCCGGGGTCATCGACCACGAATGCGGCACGCGCGACATGCGCCGGGTCAATGGCATGTTCAAACGCATGCCGATCACTGCCAGCCTGGCGATCATCGCCGCCAGTTCGATGGCCGGCGTACCGCTGCTGAACGGCTTCCTGAGCAAGGAGATGTTCTTTGCCGAAACCGTCGCGCACCCGCAATTCGAAGCCATCGACTGGCTCCTGCCGCTGGTCGCCACGATCGCCGGCATGCTCGCCGTCGCCTACTCCCTGCGCTTTGTTCACGACGTGTTCTTCAACGGCGAGCCGATCGACCTGCCGCGCCAGCCGCACGAGCCGCCGCGCTGGATGCGCGCGCCGATAGAGCTACTGGTCCTGCTTTGTCTGCTGGTCGGCATCTTCCCGGCATGGACCGTTGCGCCGCTGCTCGAAGTCGCCGCGGCAGCCGCGCTGCAAACCCCCCTCCCGGCATTCAAACTGGCGCTGTGGCACGGATTCAATCGACCCTTGATGATGAGCCTGCTGGCCCTGGCGGGTGGCATTTTCATCTACGCCCTGCGCGGTCCGCTCTTCGCCTGGCAGGCACAACTGCCCCCCCTGCGACCGCGCACGGCCTTCGAGCGCGCCTACCGATTGCTCGCTGCCGCTGCCCGACGTGTCGTGGCGGTGCTCGACAATGCCTCGCTGCAGCGCTATAACGCGCTGCTGTTCAGCTTTATCCTGGTGCTCGGCGGCTGGGCCTTCTTCTCGGGTCCAGCGGCGACGGTCCGGCTAGCCGTTCAGCCGGCCGGCGAAGCCGCCTACATTGCCCTGTTCACGCTCGTGCTGGGCAGCGTAGGCGGCACGCTCCTGTATCGGAAACGCTTGCTGGCGGTAATTCTGGTCGGCGTCGTCGGTCTGATCGTGGCGCTGATCTTCGTGCGCCTGTCGGCACCCGACCTGGCGCTAACCCAACTGGCCGTGGAAACCGGGACCATCATCCTGATGCTGCTGGTGCTCTATTATCTTCCCGCACGCGAAGCGCCGCGAAGCAGCGCCAGTCGCCTGGGACGCGACCTGCTCCTGGCCATCTTCGCCGGCGGCGGCATGATGCTGATCACCCTGAAGATGCTCGCCGCGCCCTTCGCAACGATCTCCGGTTTCTATCTTCGCGAAGCGGTTCCCGGCGGCGGCGGCAGCAACGTCGTCAATGTCATCCTGGTAGATTTCCGCGGTTTCGACACCCTTGGCGAAATCACCGTCCTGGCCATGGTCGCCCTGGCTTCGCACGCATTGCTCGACCGACTGATCCTGACCGCGCCTGGCCATGATAGCGATGGTCGCCCGTGGTCGAGCGAGGCCCACCCGCTATTCCTCTCGATGCTCATGCGCCCCCTTGCTGCCCTTGACGCTGACCGTTTCCGTGTACATCTTTCTGCGCGGTCACAATCTGCCCGGAGGGGGCTTCGTCGCCGGCCTGATCACCAGCGTCGCGCTGGTCATGCAATACCTGGCCAATGGCAACCTCTTCGCGCAGCAGCGCCTGCCACGAAATTCGGCCGGCTTGCTGTCGCTAGGACTGCTGCTGGCGGTCGGCGTAGGGATGGCGAGCTGGCTCTTCGGTCGACCTTTCCTGACCACCGCGCACGGCCATGTCTCGCTGCCGCTGATCGGCGAGTTCGAACTGGCTTCGGCAATGATCTTCGATCTCGGGGTATTCGTGGTGGTGGTCACCGTCGTGGTGACCGTTCTCTCCGGACTTGGCCGGCTTTCCAAACGCGCGCACAATCAGGGAGTGGTCAGCTGATGGAAGTCCTGCTGTCGATTGCCATCGGGGTGCTGACGGCCTGTGGCGTTTTCCTGATCCTGCGCTCGCGCACTTTCCCGGTCCTGCTCGGCCTGACTCTCCTCTCCTACGCCGTGAACCTCTTTCTCTTCGCCAGCGGCCGCCTGCGCATTGATGCACCGCCGCTGATTCGTGCCGGTGCCAGCTATGCCGATCCCCTGCCGCAGGCACTGGTGCTGACGGCCATCGTCATCGGTTTCGGGATGACCGCTTATCTGGCGATCCTTGCCTTGCGCGCCTTGTCCGAATCGGGCACCGACCACGTCGACGCCCATAGGGAACCATGAACGCCAACGCGCCGATCCTGCCGCTTCTGATTCCCCTGGCTGCCGCCCTGCTGCAGATGGCTTCCGGTCGCGCCTCGTTCCAGCGCGCCGTTGGCTTGCTGGCCACCGCTCTGCTGGTCCTGGTTACCGGCTGGCTGACACTGCTCGCCGACGATGGCCTGCTGCGAGTCTACGCGCTGGGAGACTGGCCGGCGCCTTTCGGCATCGTGCTGGTCGTCGATCGGCTGGCTGCGGCAATGACCCTGCTTACCGCCGTCCTCGGCTTCCTGGTGCTGCTTTATGCCAGCGCCGGCTTTGACGAGGAGGGGATTCATTTCCACCCCCTGTTCCAGTTTCAACTGCTCGGCCTGCTCGGCGCCTTCCTTACCGGCGACCTGTTCAATCTCTTCGTCTTCTTCGAAATCATGCTGCTCGCCTCCTACGTACTGCTGGCGCACGGCGGCGGGCTGACGCGAACGCGCGCCGGCATCAGCTACGTGGTGCTCAACCTGGTCGGCTCGGCGCTTTTCCTGATCGCGTTGGGATTGATCTACGGTACCCTGGGCACTCTCAACCTGGCCGATGTGGCACGCGTTCTGACGCTGCCCGGCTACGATCGCGCACTCGCCAGGCTGGCGTTCGCCCTGCTGATTACGGTCTTCGCGCTGAAAGCCGGGCTGTTGCCGCTATCGTTTTGGCTACCACATACCTACAGCGCCGCCGGCGCACCAGTGGCCGCGCTCTTTGCGATCATGACCAAGGTCGGCATCGTCGCCATCCTGCGCGTACAGGTGATCGCCCTGGAACCGGCGATGCCCGACCTGCTCGACAACTGGCTGACCATCCTGGCCCTGGCCACCGTCGCCTTCGCCGCCCTCGGTGCGCTGGCGGCAAGCCGCCTGCACGCACTCGTCGCCTGGCTGGTCCTGCTGTCGGCCGGCACCCTGCTGGTGACTCCCGCGCAGGCCAACAGCGAAGTCACCGCCGCAGCGCTCTACTACCTGCTGCAATCGACCCTTGCCGGCGCTGCTTTCTTCCTGCTTGCCGGCCTGATCGCCGAGCAGCGCGGCAAGGCCGCCGACCAGTTCATGGCCGGCCCGCCACTGCCTGCCACCTGGCTGAAAATTGCCTTCCTGCTCGCCGCGACCACGGCCGCTTCCCTGCCACCGTTCTCGGGCTTCGTCGGCAAGCTGATGCTGTTGACGAGCACCCGGGAAGTCGCAGCCGGACCGGCGATCTGGGTGGTAGTGCTGATCTCGGGTTTCATCGTCATGGCCGCACTGGCACGTGACGGCTGCGCTTTGATCTGGAAGCACAAGGCGGCGGGAACACCCATGCCAGGCCAGCCCGTCGGCTGGCAACGGGCGACGGCGACGGTGTTGCTGATCGCCGCCGGCCCGCTGCTGGCGATCGGCGCACGCCCCCTGTCCGACTACGCCACGCGCACGGCCGCACAATTGCATGCACCAGGCGCCTATGTGACGGGCGTTCTCGGAGCAGGCGCGATGAGCACCGGCGACGAGGCACGACCATGATGCGCGCCGTCCTGCCACTGCCGCGCGTGTCGCTAATGGTCTTTGTGCTGTGGGCGGTGATCACCAACGCCGCTTCGCTCGGTCAGCTCGTCCTCGGCGCCGTGCTGGCGATCGCCATCCCCTTGCTGAGCCGCGATTTCTGGCCAGCCCCCCCGCCCCTCGTCCGTCCCTGGCGAGCACTGCGTTTCATGGGCGTCTTCGCACTCGACATCGTCACTGCCAACTGGCGCGTTGCACGCCAGATCATCGGCCCCTTGCACCGTTTGTCACCGGCGTTCGTCGAAATTCCACTCGATCTGCGCGACCCGTTCATCGCCACCCTGCTTGGCAGCGTCGTATCCCTGACCCCGGGAACGGTGTCCATCCACGTCGACCAGCAGCGCTGGGTGCTACTCGTGCACGCCCTCGATGCGCCCGATCCGCAGGCCCTGATAGACGAGATCAAGGAGCGCTACGAACAGGCATTGAAGGAGATTTTTGCATGCTGAATGCCGCCATCGAAATCGCTTTCGTCCTGATTGCCGTGGCCCTGGCGCTGAACATTTATCGCCTGCTCGTCGGACCCGATACGACTGATCGCATCCTGGCTCTCGACACCCTCGGCATCAACACCATAGCGCTCCTCGTGCTCTACGGCATCAGCAAAAACAGTACCGCCTACTTCGAGGTGGCACTGCTGCTCGCGCTGCTTGGCTTTGTTGGCACCGTCGCGCTGTGCAAATATCTCTTGCGCGGAGACATCAGCGAATGAGCACCGCCACCGAATT
Source organism: Candidatus Accumulibacter phosphatis (assembly GCF_012939955.1). Classification (GTDB taxonomy): domain Bacteria; phylum Pseudomonadota; class Gammaproteobacteria; order Burkholderiales; family Rhodocyclaceae; genus Accumulibacter; species Accumulibacter delftensis. The sequence continues at coordinate 41,931 of NZ_SPMY01000044.1, read as the reverse complement.
CATCATCTCGGCACTGATCGTTCTCGGCGCGCTCTTCGTCCTCCTCGGCTCCGTAGGTCTCGCCCGACTGCCCGATTTTTTCATGCGTCTGCACGGCCCGACCAAGGCCACGACCATGGGCGTCGGCGCAACCCTACTCGCATCGGCGATATTCTTTTCGGTACAGGACAGCGAAGGCATCAGCCTGCACGAATTGGCGCCCCTGTTCTTTCTGTTCATCACCGCGCCGGTTACGGCCTACCTGCTGGCCAAAGCGGCGCTGCACCGCAGATCGAGCGGACGCAATTCCGAGCAGCCAGCACCGACAAGCGAGCAGCGGCCGGGACAGCACTGAAAGAAATCCCCGCCCGCGTAGCGAGCGATCACGGATCCTGCGCCACCCTGTTCACCGGGCAGGGAGCGGCGAAGTAAACACTCCGCTGTGCGCATTCTCGCTGACCGCCTGCGCAGCGGGATGAGTCAGCCGCCGCTCGGCTGAAATGAGGAAGAATTGCTCACGAACCTCCTCCGTTTCGCCTAGTTTGACGAGCTTGTAGTGCGCCATCACGTCGGGCACGCTGGCGGTCGGTGTGACAAACATCCCGGCACCGGCTTCGCCGAAAACCTTCATCAAGGCGCTGTCGTCGAATTCGCCGACGATGCGCACGCGCTTCCCCTGCCGTTCCAGCCAGCGCGGCAGGGTACGGTGCAGTGCGCTATCGCGCCCGGGCAACAGCAGGGGCGCGCCATCCAGGCAATTCGGGAAGCCGCCCGTCAGTCGCGCCGCCAACGCCGGCGCGGCCATGAAAGCGACCCCCGATTCACCGAGCGGATGGCTGTAGCCCTTGATCACCGTGCCCGCTGGCATGGGGCGGTCGGCCAGCACCATGTCGAGACGGTGGATCGCCAGATCCGCCAGCAGGCGCTCTAGCCGGTCCTCCTGACAGACCAGACGCACCGCCGTGGGAAGTCCCAGCACCGGCGCCAACAGGCGATAGGCGATGAATTTCGGCACCACGTCGGCGATGCCGACGCGGAAGGTGATGAAACGCTCCTCGGCGCCATTCTTCAGCAAGTCTTCCAGTTCGGCCCCGGTCTGGAAGATTTCCTCGGCATAGGAGAACGCCAACCTTCCCGCCTTGGTCAGTTCCAATCGGCGCCCAACGCGTCGGAACAGCGCCACGCCGAGCCGTTCCTCGAACTGCGCGACCTGCCCGGAGAGCGTCTGCGGCGTCAGATGCAGGCGCTCCGCGGCGCGGGTGACGCCGCCCGAGCTGGCGATACTGGCGAAGTAATGCAAGTGCTTGTAGTTCAGCATAGCGCCCTCCAATCGTTCGATTTATTCGATCATATCGCATATTTATGCCTGTTTGTATCGAACAATCAACGCGCGAATAATACGCCTGTTGTCGTCCAATCGCGCCCGAGGAATGCCATGAACCTGAAGATCCAAGCTCCGGACTTCCCGCTGACCGACGGGCTGCGCCAGCACATCAGCTCGCGCCTCGCACACGCTCTCAATAATGGCCGGGACGTCGTCACGCACATCGTGGTGCGCCTTTCCGATGTCAATGGCCTGCGCGGGGACGAAGACAAGTGTTGCCGCATCGAAGTACGCCTCAAGGGCGCTCCGACCCTGACCGTCGAGGATATCCAGGGCGACCTCGACGTTGCCATCGACCGCGCCGCCGAACGCATCGGCCGGGCGCTTGATCGCCACCTGGCGCGGCAACGCGATTTCCCCATGATGGCATGTGCGCGACAACAAGCGCCCCCCGAAGAATCGCCATGAGTTGTCCTGTCACAGCAATCAGTAGCCGCGATTTCCGCGGCGATCGTCGTGCGGCGAACACCGCACAAGGCCCCACCAGGCCATTGCATTTATTGGATTGTTTTTGCTGGAGTAGATTTCTATGAGCAAAGTTAAACTGAGCTTCCAGATCCCCTTGTCGGTGCAGGAAATTCTCGACGCATGTCCGAAATACACCCTGGCCAGTACGTGGCAACAGTTGTACGAGCTGGCAACCTGTGACGCCGTGAATGGCATCCATGAGGTGGCTTACGAAGTGCCTGGCCGCGGTCGGGTGCTGGAAGCAAATGTGTGCCGGGTCAAGAACGGCATCGCCGCCAATTACGTCGAGCCCTACATGCGCCGCCGGGATCCGGATTGCATGGTCATCGCCGACGACCTGCCCACCGACAAACCCCGCTTCGAGGATCAGTACGGCGAGTCCTTCGAGCCTCTGCGCGCCGAAACCTTCGCCTGGCTGAAAACCCAGGAGCTGGCAGTGTTTCCCTTCATAGCAGGGGTTCCCGGAATGGGCATGGATGCCCTGGTGGTGGCGCCAGCCAACGCCGGTTTCTTCGCGCTCGGGCTGGCCTTGCTACAGGGGATCCTCGACGAAAAAACCCTGTCGCCGGACTTCGACCCGAAGGCCGTGATCTTCGTTGCGCCACCGTTTCGCCATACCCATTTCAAAGGCAAACAGATGGTGGTGCACAACCGCCGTCCTGGCCGGCACGAATTGTTCAGCTACAACCTTTATCCCGGCCCGAGTGCCAAGAAAGGCATCTACGGCGTCCTGCTCGCCCTGGGCGAACGCGAGCACTGGCTGACGGCACACTGCGCCACCGTGCAGGTCATCACACCCTATGCAAACAAGCTGTGCATCATGCACGAAGGAGCCAGTGGTGGCGGCAAGAGCGAAATACTCGAGCAGGTCCATCGCCAGAAGGACGGGGCTCTGCTGCTCGGTACCAATGTGCTGTCGGGCGAACGCCGCACCCTGGTGCTGCCGCACAACTGCGAGTTGCGTGCGGTGACCGACGACATGGCCTTGTGCCACCCCTCGCTGGGCAAGAACGACGGGCGTCTGGCCTTGATCGATGCCGAACAGGGCTGGTTCGTTCGCGTCAATCACATTACCCACTACGGGACCGACCCCAACCTCGAGAAGATGACCATCCATCCAACCGAGCCGCTGTTGTTTCTCAACATCGATGCCCACCCTGGCGGCACCGCACTGATCTGGGAGCACATCGAGGACGAGCCCGGCAAACCGTGCCCCAACCCGCGCGTCGTCGTCCCGCGCAAGGCGGTGCCCGGCGTCTATCAGGGCGCCGTGAGTGTGGACATCCGCAGCTTCGGCGTGCGTTGCCCACCGAACACGGCCGACCAGCCGACCTACGGTATCGTCGGTCTCTTCCATCTGCTGCCGCCCGCGCTGGCCTGGCTGTGGCGGCTGGTGGCGCCGCGTGGACATGCCAATCCAAGCATCGTGGCGACCGAAGGCATGACCTCGGAAGGCGTCGGTTCCTACTGGCCGTTTGCTACCGGGCGCATGGTCGATCAGGCCAACCTGCTGCTCGATCAGATCGTCGCCACGCCGCGCATGAAGTACATCCTGTGCCCGAACCAGCACGTCGGCGCGTGGGAGACCGGCTTCATGCCGCAATGGATCGCCCGCGAATATCTCGCTCGCCGAGGTGGCGCACGTTTCTCGTCACAGCAGGTCACTCCCTCGCGCTGTCCATTGCTCGGCTTCGCGATGAAAAGCGTGGTCGTCGAGGGGCAGACGATTCCCGGGATTTTCCTGCGCGTCGAAAGCCAGCCGGAGGTCGGCAAGGCCGCCTATGACGTCGGCGCACTGCAGCTGACCGAGTTCTTCCAGAGCGAACTGAAGCAGTTCCTGGAAGCTGATCTCAACCCCCTGGGCCGCAAGATTATCGAATGTTGCCTGGCTGGTGGTTCGGTCGAGGAATACATGGCTCTGCTGCCGATTGCGGTGCTGGACGATGAAGACTAAAGCAGGAACCAGACTCCTGTAGCCGCGTGGAGTCACCCCTGACGACGGGGAAATGCTTGGCTTGCGGCCGAAAGCCCTGAGCCAGGCAGCCGCAAAGTTGCTGTTCGTCTCCCTCTTCAATCTGTTCGTGGAACCCAGCTTTCTGCACCTGCCGTGTTTCATGAACAGCCATCAGCAGCCGCGGTTTCTGCGGCGATCCTCGTGGTGAGAATACCCCACAGCAGCAACAAAGGACGGCAGAATGATGGACATCCCTATTTCGCTGATCGGCAGCCGCCACACGGTACAAAATGCGCTTGTCGTCGCGACGATGCTCGAACCCTGCCGAACTTTCCAATCCCACGAGATCCGCCAATGAAACTGTTTTCATCCCTCTATCGTCGGGCCATGATCTGGTCCCGGCATCCGCACGCACCCTGGTACCTGGGCGGCATGAGCTTTGCGGAGTCCTCGTTTTTCCCGATCCCGCCGGACGTGATGCTGGCGCCGATGTGCCTCGCACAACCGCAGCGGGCGTGGCGTCTCGCCCTCCTGACCACGCTGACCTCGGTGGCGGGAGGCCTCCTCGGCTATGGCATCGGCTACTTCGCCATCGACGCGCTACTGCCCTGGTTGCAGGAAAGCCGTTACTGGCAGGCCTATCAGACGGCAGTCGAGTGGTTCGAACGCTGGGGCTTCTGGGCGGTGTTCATCGCCGGCTTCTCGCCGATTCCCTACAAGGTGTTCACCATCGCCGCCGGCACCCTGTCGATGGCCCTGTTGCCTTTCACCATCGCTTCGCTGATCGGGCGCGGTGCGCGTTTCTTCCTCGTCGCCGCGCTGATGGCCTGGGGCGGCGCGCGCATGGAAGCGGTCCTGCACCGCTATATGGACCGCCTGGGTTGGGCAACCGTTGCACTGCTGGCGCTGTCCTTTCTGGTGTATCGCTGAAACGACCATGAGCACGAACCTCAAGGAGCACCCATGAAACGCATCTTCCTCTTCCTGGCCACCAACATGGCCATCGTGCTGGTGTTGTCGGTCAGCATGCGCCTCCTGGGCGTCGAGCCCTACCTCAACGCCAACGGCCTGAATCTCACCTCGCTGCTGATCTTTGCCGCAGTCATGGGTTTCGGCGGTTCCTTCATCTCGCTGGCCATCTCCAAGTGGTCGGCGAAGAGGGCGATGGGCGTGCAGGTGATCGAATCGCCGACCAACTCGACCGAATCCTGGCTGCTGGACACGGTGCGCAAGTACTCGGCCAAAGCCGGCATCAAGATGCCCGAGGTGGGCATTTTTGACACCCCCGAGGTCAACGCCTTCGCCACCGGCATGAGCAGAAACAGCTCCCTGGTCGCGGTTTCCAGCGGCCTCTTGCGGCAGATGTCGAAGCGCGAAGCGGAAGCCGTCATCGGTCACGAAATCGCCCACGTCGCCAACGGCGACATGGTGACGCTGGCGCTGATCCAGGGCGTGGTGAACACCTTCGTCATGTTCCTGTCGCGCGTCATCGGCCACCTGGTCGATCGCATCGTGTTCAAGACCGAGCGCGGCCAGGGGCCGGCTTTCTTCGTCACCATGATCGTCGCCGAGCTGGTGCTCGGCGTTCTCGCCTCGATCATCGTCATGTGGTTCTCGCGCCAGCGCGAATTCCGCGCCGACCAGGGCGGCGCCACCCTCGCCGGGCGACAGCACATGATCGCCGCGCTGGAACGTCTGAACGCGCAGCATCCCGCACCCCTGCCGGAAAAAATGGCGGCCTTCGGTATCAGCGGTGGTGATGGCGGCGGCATCAAGCGCCTGTTCATGACCCACCCGCCGCTGACGGAACGTATCGCGGCGCTGCGCAACAGTGCGGGGCAACGATGAAGCCACTCGCGAACAGCGTACTTCCTTCGTTTCAATCGTGCTTTTACCCCGGCTCTAGGAAGATGAATTCCCGCAGGAAACTCACCGGGTGAGTTGAGCTTGTAGTCCGAAGCATCCTGGCAATCCGGCGCATTTCGCTTGAGGTGATTCATGTCCAGTCCGCATACCGCACCCGAAAACGCTCCAGACTGGCACTCGCTGCCTGTCGCCGACGCCTTGCACCAGCTGTCGGTCGCTGCTGCCAGTGGTCTTGGCCAGCAAGATGCCAGCGAGCGACTCGAACGATATGGGCTCAACAGCCTACCGCCACCCAAGCGGCGCGGACCCTTTCTGCGCTTTGCGCTGCAGTTCCACAACCCCTTGATCTACGTGCTGCTGGTCGCCGGCAGCGTCACCTTCGCGCTCGGAGACTATATCGATGCCGGAGTGATCGTCGGCGTGGTGCTGATCAACGCCATTATCGGTTTCATTCAGGAAGGCAAGGCGGAAAAGGCGCTGGAAGCGGTGAGCGCGATGCTGGCCAGTCGTGCCACCGTCCTGCGCGACGGAGAGCGGCACGAAATTGAGGCGTCACTGCTGGTTCCCGGGGATATCGTCTTTCTCGAATCCGGCGCCCGCGTTCCGGCCGACCTGCGCCTGCTGCGGGTGAAGAGTTTGCGTATCAACGAAGCCGCCTTGACCGGTGAATCGCTACCTGCCGAGAAGCGCACGCAAGCCGTGGCCAGCGACGCCGCGATCGGTGATCGCCTGTGCCTGGCGTTTTCCGGAACGGTGGTCAGCTTTGGCCAGGGACAGGGCCTTGTCATCGGCACCGGACAGGCGACCGAGATCGGACGCATCGGGCTCCTCGTCGGGGCTACGCGTACCCTGGCGACGCCGCTCACCCGCCGGCTCGACCAGTTCGCCCGCCAGATCACCTTGTTCATCCTGGCGGTCGGACTGATCACTTTCCTGTACGGCCATCTGGTACACGAGATGCCCGTGCTGGAGATTTTTCTCGCCGTCATCGGCCTGGCGGTGGCAGCGATCCCCGAAGGTCTGCCGGCGATCGTGACCATCGTCCTGGCCATCGGCACCCGCGTCATGGCCCGCCAGAACGCCATCGTCCGGCGCCTGCCGGCGGTCGAGACCCTCGGTTCGGTCACCGTCATCTGCTCGGACAAGACCGGCACGCTGACCAAGAACGAGATGACCGCGGTGTGCGTCATGCTGCCCACGCATACCCTGGAAGTGAGCGGCGCCGGCTACGCGCCCGAAGGAGGTTTCCGCCGCGACGGCGCTACCGTCGACGCGCAGCGCGACGAGGCCCTGCAGGAACTGGCCCGCTGCGCCTTGCTGTGCAACGACGCCCATCTCAAGCACAGCGCCGGCAGCGGCTGGCAACTCGTCGGCGACCCCACCGAAGGCGCACTGCTGACGCTGGCGCGCAAGGCCGGGCTCGACCCCGTGCAGTTCGCTACGGCCCACCCTCGGGTGGACGAGATCCCCTTCGAGTCGGAACACCGCTTCATGGCCACGCTGCACCACGACCACGCCGGACACACCACTGTGCTGCTCAAGGGCGCGCCAGAGCGGGTGCCCGACTTGTGCACCCAGGAGGGCAGCGGTCAGGCGCTTGACCGCGACGCATGGGAAGGACGGATGCATGCTTCGGCCGGCGCCGGACAGCGCGTGCTCGCGCTGGCCCGTTGCCAAATGCCGGCCGAGACGACGGCCCTGGCGATGGACGACATCCGTCCGCGTTTTACCTTGCTCGGTCTGCTTGGCCTGATCGATCCTCCGCGTGAGGAAGCGATCGCCGCCGTCGCCGAATGCCAGCGCGCCGGCCTGCGCGTCAAGATGATCACCGGGGACCACGCAGTCACCGCGGCAGCCATCGGCCGGCAACTGGGGCTTAACGCAGACCAGAAACAGTATCGAGGCGGCGCGTACGGCGGCGGTGAATATGCTGCTCATCGGGGCGTTGGTTACCTTTTCAACGTCCGCCACTTCACCGCCTCGGCTCTCAACCGCGATATCCTCACCGGAAACCCGGTGGCCCTCTGGGTCAGCGCGATCCTGATCGTTTTCCAGTTGCTGTTCACCTACGCCCCACCGCTGCAGCAGATGTTCCACACCGCTCCGCTGGATGCGGCGTCCTGGCTGTTCATCCTCGCTCTCGGCGCAGGCAAGTTCCTCGCCGTCGAAGCGGAAAAAGCGGTGTTGCGGCACTTGCAGGTGCGCAGCATGTGAAGGGGTCCGGAGCCATCAGCGCCCACTGCCCCGTTCGCTTGACTACGCCAGCGCCACAATTGCCAAGTTCATTGGCACAAAGGAGACAGCACCATGAAACCCATCACCCGGATACTTGCCGCCACCGACCTGTCGGCACCCGCCCGCCATGCGGTGGATCGTGGCTTTTATATCGCCGCCGACACCCATGCGCGCTATACGGTAATGCATGCAACGGAACTCGACGCTCTGGATAGCCTGTCGGATCTGCTTGGCGCCGACACCCGCGAAATCAAGCAGCGACTGGCCGACGATGCGCGCGAAACGCTGCAGCGTCTACTATCCAACCCGGCGCACAACCGCGGCGTGGCAGCCGATGCCCGCATCGTTTCCGGAGCCCCCCTGAAGTTCATCGCCGATGAGGCCGATGCGCTCGATGCCGACCTGCTGGTCGTCGGTGCGCGCGGCGAGTCTTTCCTGCGCCATGCCCTGCTCGGATCCACCGCCTCGCGCCTGCTGCGCAAGTCGCTCCAACGACCGGTGCTGGTGGTCAAGCAGCCACCACACGAATCCTACCGCTGCCTGCTGATTCCGGTGGACTTCTCGCCGACGTCCGCACAGGCCATCCGCCTCGGCCGGCAACTGGCCCCCACAGCCGAAATCGTGCTGCTGCATGCCTTCGAACTGCCCTACGCGGGCAAACTGCGCATTGCCGGCGTCGAGGATGCTGTCATCCATGGCTACATACAGACGGCGCGCCGGGAACGGCGGCAACAACTCCATCAACTCGCCGCCAGCGCCGGACTGGCGTCCGGCGAATATGCACCGCTGGTTCGGCACGGCGACCCCGCGCAACTGATCGCTGCACTGGAGCAGGAACAGGCCTGCGACCTGGTCATCATTGGCAAGCACGGCCAGCACAAAGCCGAAGAGCTGTTGCTGGGGAGCGTCACCAAGCACGTGCTGGCCGAATCGCAATGCGATGTGTTGGTGACCAGCGATATCGGGACGCCTCAGGGTCATGCCAGCGATGCTTGAACGCTGGCGCGCGCTGATCCCGACCCGCGAGCAGATTGGCAGTAATCGCTGGCTGCGCTGGCTGGCACCCTACCTCGGCCACCCCAAACTCTGGCACTGGTCCCGCCGCGGGGTGGCGCTCGGGGTCGGGATAGGCGTCTTTTTCGGACTGCTGATCCCGATTGCACAAATCCCGTTCGCCGCTGCCGCCGCCGTGATACTGCGTGCAAATCTGCCGGCCGCCGCGGCGAGTACCCTGGTCACCAACCCGATCACCTTTGCCCCGGTCTATTTCGCCGCCTACAAGATCGGCGCCTGGGTCACGGGTGAAAAACTTGACCCGCGTGTGCCAGCCGCGAGCACCGCCCCGGTAGAAGCGAACACCGACACCTGGCGGCGCATCACGGCCCTCGGGGCACCGCTGGTCGTCGGCCTGGCCATTACCGCCAGCCTGATCGGCCTCGCCAGCTACATCCTGACCAGTGTCGGCTGGTACTGGTACGTCATGCGCAAGCGCCGGCGCCGGCCGCGATCCTGAGCGACCGAATCACGCCGCCAGCAACGCCGCCGCCATGGCGATGAGCACAAGCAACCACAAGCCTCCCGCCATCGGCCAGGTGCGCAGCGCTTCCTCCAGGCGACGAATTTGAGAGGTCGCCGCGGGCGCAGCTGTAAACAGGCTTTCCGATCGCCAGGGACGCGGCATGGGAACGAGGCGCAGCGCCGCCGCCCGCTCTAGCCAGATCAGCACATCTCCCGGCTGGATGCCCGGGGCCCGCCACCCGCCCCACCCCGCCGCACAGGCGACCAGTGCTGCGGCGAGCACCGAAAAGGCAAGCAAGATGGAAGGTTCTTTGACAGAAATCGCCTAAGGTATCGTAAGCCGGGAAGTTGAGCAGAACCGCGGTCACCGGGTGCGCGACACCACTCGCTTTGAGTTGCGCCTGCACCGCTTCCGGCAGGCGCACGGCGGCCACCGGCAAATCCAGCATCGAGCAGCAGCGCTCCGGGCGGCCGGCTCACAGTGTTGGCTTGAGTGCTGGCTCGCGAGAAAGGTCTTTGATCAGCGTCAGTATCGCTCATTGTTCCGCCTGCCGGAAAGCGGCTCTTTCTCGTTACGTTCGGAACCGGCCGCCGGCCGTCGCCGCCAACCGAGGTGCCCGGCAACCCGGAGCAGCGGTGTTACCGGCGCGGAGGGCGCAGTCAAGGGCGGGAGAAGCCCGGCGAAGCGTACCCTTGAGGGCGTCACAAACGCCAATACGCCTGAAGGGGGCGGTGTGATGTTCAGGGGCGAAGGAGAGGCCTTGTAGGAACTCGATTTACGGGCAATCAGCGCTTCGTTACGCCAGCGTTACTTGCCCTACCGGCACGGCAACCGGCTTTTCGCGACCGAGCAGACCGAGCATGATGGTGACCCGCTCTTCGGCAACAGCTGAGACAATGCCAGACATGCCTTTGAGGGGACCGGCAGCGACCTCGACGCTGTCGCCGGCCTGGAAGGGGTTCACTTTCTCCTCCACTTTCCTGGCCTGGCGTTCAGCCAGTGAGCGAATTGCAGCCAGCGTCCCATCATCCAGGATCGCGGGGAGTACACCAAAACTGACCAGTCCGCTAACGCCGGGCGTGCTGCGAATCGGGCCGATGCTCTGTTCGGGGCGAGCGCAACGCACGAAGCCGTAGCGCGGGAACATCACTTGCTGTCGCTTCGCCCAGCCGGCCCTGGTCTTTTCCCAGTGGGTAAGCATGGGCAGGAAAACCTCATAGCCTTGTTCTTCGAGCTTGCGCACAGCCAGCGCCTCGCGGCGAGGCTTGGTGAGGCAGACGTACCACGGAGTGACTGGAGGCAGGTTGGCAGCCATGGGCGACAAAGGCAGGTTGCTCGCAGCGGGCAGCGGCGGTGGACGACAGGAATTGCGGTCGGCCAGGCGAGTATCCCCGGATCCTGCGGGCGTCGTCAATCGCCGCAGTGACCATGGAAAAGGATTAAGCTCTGGATTGCCGCGTCGGCTTCGCCGCCTCGCCTTGACGGTGGGCGACGAGTTGCTGCCATCACCCCATGAGGAGCAAGCGATGAGACTCAAGCAATACCAGGTAGACGCCTTCGCCAGCCGCGTTTTCGAGGGTAACCCGGCGGCCGTGTGTGGGCTTGAACGCTGGCTCGACGACGCGCTGATGCAGGCCATCGCCGAGGAGAACAATCTCGCTGAAACCGCTTTCTTCGTCCCGGCCGGCGAAGGCTTCGAACTGCGCTGGTTCACGCCGGTGGCCGAAGTCGATCTTTGCGGTCACGCGACGTTGGCTGCGGCGCATGTGCTTTTCGAACATCTCGGCTATGCGCAGCCAGTGATCACCTTCTCCACCCGTAGCGGCGATCTGCGGGTACAACGCCAGGGCGCGCAATTGGCAATGGACTTTCCAGCCATCCCGGCAAGCGCTTGCGCGGCTCCCGAGGCCCTGGTCGCCGGCCTCGGCCGGCAGCCGCTCGAAGTGCTGGCCGCCGATGACTACCTGGCGGTGTTCGCCAGCGAAGCCGAAGTGCGCGCGATCACGCCGAACCACGGCTGGCTGAGTACGCTAGACTTGCGCGGGGTTATCGTCAGCGCCCCGGGCGACGCCGTCGACTTCGTCAGCCGCTTCTTTGCGCCCAAGTACGGCATCCCCGAAGACCCGGTCACCGGCTCGGCGCACTGCATTCTGACGCCCTACTGGGCCGCCAGGCTCGGCGAGAATGGCGCCAGGACAAACTTCAGCGCACGGCAGGTCTCGAAACGCGGCGGCAATCTCGGCTGCACGCTGCAAGGCGAGCGCGTCGTGCTCTCGGGGTCGGCGATCACGGTGATGGAATGCGAACTACGCTTCGCGACCTAGGCACTGCGCCGCTCAGCGCCGGCGCGAGTTGCCGCCAAGCAACGAACCCAGCAGGCCACGAATAAGCTGATTGCCCACTTGCGAGCCAATCGCCCGCGCCGCGCTCTTGGCCGCCGTGGTGGCGACCGAATCGCCGCCGCGTGAGCGCCCGCCGCTCGAACCGCCAGTGAAGAGGTCAGCGAGACCGCCAAGCCAGCCGCCGCTCGAAGCGTCTGGCTGCGGCGCGCTGGCCGCGGGCTGCTTACCGGCAGCTTGCGGGTCGGCGTCCTGCGCTTCCCTGAGCAACTCGTAGGCCGACTCGCGATCGACCGCTGCCTCGTAGTGTCCGTAAATCGTCGAGGCCTTGATCACTGCCTGCCGCTCCTCGGCAGTCTGCGGCCCCATCCGCGATGTGGGAGGCAGGACGAAGGCGCGTTCGACGACATTTGGTCGGCCTTGCTCGTCGAGAAAGGAGAGCAGCGCTTCACCGACGCCGAGTTCGCTGATCGCCGTCTCGGCGTCGAAACGCGGATTGGCGCGCAGCGTCTGCGCGGCCGCGCGGACGGCTTTCTGGTCGCGCGGAGTGAAAGCGCGCAGCGCGTGCTGGACGCGGTTGCCGAGCTGACCAAGCACGCTATCGGGAATATCAAGCGGATTCTGGGTCACGAAATAGACGCCGACGCCTTTCGAGCGGATCAGTCGCACGACCTGTTCGATCTTTTCCAGCAAGGCAGCCGGCGCTTCGCTGAACAGCAGGTGCGCCTCGTCGAAGAAGAAAACCAGTTTCGGTTTTTCGACGTCGCCGACTTCGGGCAGTTGCTCGAAAAGCTCGGCCAGCAGCCAGAGCAGGAAAGTCGAGTACAGCCGCGGCGAGGCCATCAGCTTGTCGGCAGCGAGGATGTTGACCACCCCCCTGCCCTGGTCGGTCTGCATCAGGTCGGCGATGTCGAGCATCGGCTCGCCGAAGAAAACGTCGCCGCCCTGGTCGCCGAGGTTAAGCAGGCCGCGCTGGATGGCGCCGATCGACGCCGCCGAGACATTGCCGTATTCGCTGCTGAAGCTCTTGGCGTTCTCGCCGACATGCTGCAGCATGGCGCGCAGATCCTTGAGGTCGAGGAGCAGCAATCCATTGTCATCAGCAATCCTGAACACCAGTTGCAGGACGCCGGTCTGGGTGTCGTTGAGAGTCAGCAGACGCGCCAGCAGAACCGGCCCCATGTCCGAAATGGTCGCCCGCACGGGGTGCCCCTGCTCGCCGAAAACGTCCCAGAAGGCAACCGGGCATTTTGCCGGCGTGTGCTCCTTGACGCCCAGCGCGTCGAGGCGCGTCTGCATCTTCGGCGAGACGCTGCCTGCTGCCGCCAGACCCGAGAGATCACCTTTCACATCGGCCATGAACACCGGCACGCCGATCTCGGAAAAGCGCTCGGCGAGAACCTGCAGGGTCACGGTCTTGCCGGTACCCGTGGCGCCGGTGATCAGTCCGTGGCGGTTGGCCAACGCCGGCAACAAGGCCAGCTCTGTGCCTTCGTGCCTGGCGATAACGAGGGGTTTGCTCATGGGCGACTCCGAAAAATGGGGACTGGGCGGGATGACAATTCGAGAGATGCTAAAATGCCGAGCTTGATTATCAACCATTTGCGGCCCGGTTTGTTGCCCCGGCAACGCCGGCAGCAAGATCGCGATCAGTAGAGGTCAGCATGGCAGGACATTCGAAATGGGCAAACATCCAGCACCGCAAAGGTCGCCAGGATGAAAGACGCAGCGCATCCTTTTCCAAGATCGCTGCGGAAATCACGGTGTCGGCCAAGATGGGCGGTGGCGATGCGGCCTTCAACCCACGCCTGCGGGTGGCGATCGACAAGGCCAAAGGCGTCAACATGCCCAAGGACAAGATCGACAACGCGATCAAGAAAGGCACCGGCGAGCTTGAAGGCGTCGATTACGTCGAGATTCGCTATGAAGGCTACGGCATCGGCGGCGCCGCGGTCATCGTCGATTGCCTGACCGACAACAAGACGCGCACCGTCGCCGACGTTCGCCACGCCTTCAACAAATACGGTGGCAATCTCGGCACCGATGGCTGTGTCGCTTTTCAGTTCACCCACTGCGGGCAGTTGCTGTTCGCCCCCGGGACCGACGAAGCAGCACTGATGGACGCGGCCATCGAAGCTGGTGCAGACGACGTGCTCAGCAATGACGACGGCTCGATGGAAGTGATCACTGCGCCGGGAGCGTATTTTGTGGTCAAGGACGCGCTCGAAGCCGCCGGTTTCCAGTCCGAGTACGGCGGCGTGACCATGAAGGCGGAAAACGAGACGCCCCTCACCGGCGACGACGCGCAGCGCATGCAGAAACTTATTGACGCGCTCGACGTACTCGATGACGTCCAGGAGGTCTATACCAACGTGGTCATGGACGACGGCGAGTGAGCAGACGGAGTAGCGAGCGCACTTGCTGACGCGCCATTGCGGGGGGGGTGGCTGGAGTGGCTGGAGCGGCCTACTGCAAGGCACCCGCTGTCAAGGGGCTGCCAACGGGCAGTGGGTGGGTTCCGGCGGGCAGTTTGAATTCGGCGCTGGGGGCCAGACTCCGCTCACGAACAAAGCCTGGCGAGGTGGCCGTGCCACGCAAGGGCGAGTTATTCGGCAGCCGGAACGGCAGGCCATCGACATCGACCAGCAGTGAGCGATCGATGCTGCGATTGCCCTCGAAGCGACCGCGGGCTTGCGGCGCGAAAACACCCCGGCCGACGAGCAGGTTGTTGACCGCCCAGACTTCCGTTTCGGGCGGCATCCTGTCGGTCCAGACGCGCAGGTAGTGGCCAGCGAGCAAGGAGTCGAAGAGCGTGTTGTGCGCCAGATAGAGCGCATTATCGGGCCAGTGCTGACCTTCGGCGCCGTAGGAAACCAGCTCCGGGTTTTCGGTATTGTCGCTCTGGCTGATGACGTTGCCGATCACCCAGGCCAGACCGCCGTTCGGGAACTCGAGTTCGTACGAAGCACTGCCGTCGGGGCCGTCGACCAGCAGGTTGTAAAGGATGGCACTTTCACGCGCCCGCGATTTGAGCAGGTGACCGCGAAAGCCCTGCTGAAAGCGACTTCCCTGGACGCTCAGTCGGGCAATCTTGCCAACGTAAAGCAGGTGGTGCAAGGCACCGGCGTGCCTTGGTGCCTCGCCGAACTCGCTATCCTCTACTTCGAGCACGGCGTCCGCGAAATTGCTGGTCAGGATTCCCGTCTCGTTGTCGAAGAACGCACAGCGAACGACTTTCAAGTGGCCTTTTTCGAAGCGAATGCCGGCGCCGTTACCGTTGGCGACGCGCACGCCCCTGAACTCGAGGTTCTCGATCAGCATGTTCGCGTTGCGCACCACCCACAAGGCCTTGCCCTCGGCATGATCGCCGTCGGCAATCAGCCGCGGACGCTTGCCGACCCCCCGGATGGTGAGCCGGGCTTGCGTCCAGACGACCGCCTGCTGCCGGTACTCGCCGGAACGAATTTCGATGGTGTCGCCGTCACGCGCGATGCGCGCCGCTTCCTGGATGCTGCGCACCGACTCCTGCGGCCCGACGACGATGGTCCGGCCGCTCGTCGTCGCAGGGATTCGCTGCTGCTGCAGCGGCTGGCCAGGCCCAGCCTGTCGATCGGCATTACGGGCGGCGCCCGGTGCAGTCTCTCCGGGCGGCTTTAACACCTCCAGCTGGCCGCGCTCGTTACGACGAATGCTGCCCAGTTCGTCGGGCGCCGAGGGCAGTTCCCCGGCGGGCACAGCGGCCGTCAGGGAGCCAAGGAGGAGCGCGGTGATGAGGTGTCGTCGGACGCTCATTTCGTTCTCCGATGATCGGCCATGCAGCGGTGGACGGAAGCCTCGTCGATCCCTGGAAACTAAGGCGATTTCTGTCAAAGAACATACCGTCTTGCTTGTCTTTTCGCCCGTCTTCTGTGTTACGACAACAGTTACATAGTTCGACTATGCGCCTGTTGTCGCGCCTTGAAGCCGACCGAAAATCCGGCGCAATCTGGTACGTTCTTTTCTGGCAATCGCCTACGCAGTCGCGAGCCGTTAAGCAAGGGCTACGACAGCTCGACCTGCGCACCCAGCTCGACCACCCGGTTCGGCGGGATCTTGAAGAAGGCAGTCGCCGGGTCGGCGTTGCGGAACATCCAAGTGTACAGGACCTGCCGCCAGAGGGCCATACGCGAGCGTCTAGCAATCGGTATGGTGACGATCGTCTCGCGGCCAAGAAAGAACGAGGTCTCCATCATCTCGAACGACAGGCCGTGGCCGGCGCACAGTTCCAACGCCTGCGGCAGGTCCGCTTCGTCCTTGAAGCCATAGCGGACGAACACCCGGTAAAAACCGGCGGGGAATGCTTCGACGCGCACGCGCTCGGGTTCGGCGATGCGTGGGACGTCCTCGACGTCGACGTGCAGCAACACCACGCACTGGTGCAGGACCTTGTTGTGATAAAGGTTATGGAGCAAGGCCCGCGGCACGCCGTCAGGGTTGGCGGTGAGGAAGACGCCGGTGCCGTCGACGCGGTGCGGTCCTCCGGCTTCGAGGCTCGTGATGAACGCGTCGAGCGGTATCGTGTCTTGTTCGAGCTTTTCGTACAGCAGCCGGCGCCCGAGCTTCCAGGTCGACAGCAGGACAAAGACCGACAGACCGAGAGCCAGCGGGAACCAGCCGCCGTCAAGGATCTTGATCACGTTGGCCGAGAAGAAGGCAATGTCGACGACTACGAAAAAAAACCAGGAACAGCGCGGCGCGCGGCCAGCTCCAGTGCCACAGTGCGCGCACCACGACGAAGGCGAGCAGGGTATCGATCATCATCGTCAGGGTGACCGCAATGCCGTAGGCCGAAGCCAGGTTCGACGACGAGCGGAAGCCGAGGACGACGACGATCACTGCAGCCAGGAGCAGCCAGTTGATGTTCGGAACGTAGATCTGGCCCTTCTCGCGTTCGGACGTGAACTTGACGCGGATGCGCGGACAATACCCCAACTGCATGGCCTGGCTGGTCAGCGAAAAGGCTCCGGAAATTACCGCCTGCGAAGCGATCACGGTGGCCACGGTGGCCAGCAAGACCAGCGGTACGCGCAGCAGCTCACTGGGCGCCATCAGGAAGAAGGGGTTTTCGACCGCCGTCGAGTCGGCAAGAATCAAGGCTCCCTGGCCAAGATAGTTGAGGTACAGCAGCGGAAAGACGCAGGCGAACCACGCCCACTTGATCGACCGCCGTCCGAAATGGCCCATGTCGGCGTAAAGCGCTTCGCCGCCAGTGATCGCCAGTACCACCGAACCCAGCGCCAGGAAGGCCAACCCCTGATGTTCGACAATGAAACTCAGCGCATACCAGGGATTGATCGCCAGCAACACGTGCGGATGCTGGATCACGTTCCACAAGCCAAGTGCGCCGAGGGTGGCAAACCAGAACAACATCAGCGGGCCAAACAACGCGCCGACGGCAGCCGTGCCGTGGCGTTGAAATACGAAGAGCAGGACCAGAATGGCGACGGTGATCGGCAAGACGTAGGCCTCCAACTGCGGCGCCACGACTTCGAGACCTTCGACTGCCGCGAGGACCGACATCGCCGGGGTGATCACGGCATCGCCGTAAAACAGCGCGGCGCCGAAGATGCCCAGGGCCGACAACATCCACAAGACGCGCGGCGAGGCATTCGCGGTGCGCAGGGCCAAGGCCGTGAGGGCCATGATGCCGCCCTCGCCCTTGTTGTCGGCACGCATGATGAACAGCACGTATTTGAGCGAAACGGTGATCGTCAGCGCCCAGAAAACGAGCGAGAGAATTCCCAGCACGCTGTCGCTATCGATCGGCAGCGGATGGTGACCGCCAAAGACTTCCTTCATGGTGTACAGCGGACTCGTGCCGATGTCGCCAAAGACGACGCCCATCGCCGCCAGGGCGGTCCCTGCCAAGCCCGGGCTGTTGCCGTGTGTTACGTTCTCGGCGCTCATCGCCTCTCCGTGAATGCTGCTAACGCTGCTACGATTGCCGCGGGTCTTCCGCGACCTGAGGGCGGGGCGGGCAGGCGGCTGCAGCCGGTCACGGATCCCCATTTGGCAAGGCGCTCCCTGAGTCTCTCGTCAACCGCCACAAGGAGGAAGCAAAGAAGCAAAGAAGGGGGCGATTTTAGGACGAATGCAAGGCGATCGCAAGAACAGAAAAGAGGCCATCGCAGCACAAAAGGCAGCGCTGCCACAGTGCTCGCGGGACAAGGATTTCAACTTGTTTCGATTGCGAAAAAAAGCGCCCGAACGCGAACATCCTGCCCTTCCGGGAATGCTAAACTCCCGCCCCTTATAGTGCGGCATTCACATCGGCGAGGCACAACCTTGAGCGACGAAAACAAGCGGCTGGCGCCCGAAGCGCTGGAAAAAGGACTCGCCGACGTTCATCTCGACGAGGTGCGTTCGCTGCTCTCGCTGCAAAAGCGCGTCGAGGAACTCGTCGAGCCCTTGTTGCGCGACCAGGACAGCCTGGCGCTCGACGAAGCCAGCGCCGAGATCCAGCAACAGTATCGCCGCGAACTGCGCCAGAAGCTCAGGCTGATGCCGCCGAAAGAAGTTGCCTATATCATTGAAGCGCTGGAGCCCAACGAGCGCCTGGTGGTCTGGGAAGAAGTCAAGGAAGGCGCCGATCCGATCCTGGCCATACTTTCCGACGATATCCTCGAAGAGTTGATCGACGACAGCCATTACCGCAACGAGAAAACGGCGGTCACTGCTTTCGAACTGCACGCCGGCCACCTGCGTCAGATCGCCATTACCCGCCCCGAAGACCTGCAGGGCGTGCACCCGATCTGGGTGGACCTGATCGCGCCCACGAAGAAAATCCGCAACTGGATTGGCCGCCGCTTCGAAGTCGACTTGCCCGACCCCGGCAGCCTCACCGATCTGGAAGCCAGCGCCCGTTTCTACGTCGATGAAGAAGGACATATTCACCTGCATTCGGACTTTCTGCTCGATACCAGGGAAGAGTCGCGCAACGTCCCGGTGGCCCTGATTCTGCAGAACGACATCCTGTTCACCATCCGCACCGAGGAATTGCCGGTGTTCCGCCTGCAGCGCGCGCGCGCGCGCACGCGGCCCGGCTATGTGACCGACGGCAAGGACGTCCTGCTCGACCTCTACGCCGCTGACGTGGAGTACTCGGCGAATGCGCTGGAGGATGTGTACGCGGAACTCGAGCGGGTCGGCAGGCAGGTGCTCCGTTCACACGTCACCGACCAGGAAGCAACGCAGATCCTGGCGGCCATTTCCGAGGCCGAGGACATCAACGGACGCACCCGGCGCAACGTGCTCGATACCCGCCGCGCCCTGTCGTTCCTGCTGCGCGGCCGCTTCCTTTCCGACGCGCAACTGACCGACGGAAAGGAAATCCTGCGCGACATCGAGTCGCTCGACGGCCACACCGCCTTCCTGTTCAACAAGATCAACTTCCTGATGGATGCCACCGACAGCGCGATCAACATCAACCAGAACAAGGACATCAAGCGGCTGACGATTCTCAGCGTCATCTTCATGCCGATCAACGTCCTGGCCGGCATGGGTGGCATGTCGGAGTTCACGATGGTGACCGAGGGCATTCCCTGGCCGATCGCCTATTCGGCACTGCTCGTCGGCATGGTGGGCATCGGCAGCTGCATGTATTTCGGGCTGAAATATTTTGAGAAGCGCAGACTCAAGAGCAACCGCGCCGCCAACCGCAGGACCGCCTGAATACAGGGCTGCCCTGCCCACGCTGCACCAGGCGGCCAAACACCATCCCCATCACCAGGCCTTGAACAGCGCTTCGGCAGCAGCGACAGTCGCCGCAATATCGGCCTCCTCATGCGCTGCCGAAACGAAACCGGCTTCGTAAGCGGCGGGAGCGAAGTAGTGGCCGGCGTCGAGCATACCGTGAAAGAAGCGGTTGAAGGCATGCACATCGCAACTCATCACTTCGGCGTAGGTCTGCGGACACTCGGAACGGAAGTAGAGTCCGAACATGCCGCCCACTGCCTGCGCTGAAAACGGGACGCCGTTTTTGGCTGCCGCAGCTCGCAAGCCATCGGTCAGCTGCCGGGTACGCTGCGTCAATTGCTCGTAGAAACCGCTCGCGCGGACGCGCTTCAGAGTCGCCAGGCCCGCCGCCACAGCCACCGGATTTCCGGACAGGGTGCCCGCCTGATAGACCGGACCAAGGGGCGCCACCTGGGCCATGATTTCCCGACGACCGCCGAAGGCACCCACCGGCAGGCCGCCGCCGATCACTTTGCCAAGCGTGGTCAGGTCCGGCGTGATGCCGTACAGCCCCTGCGCGCCCTTGAGGCCGACCCGGAAACCGGTCATCACCTCGTCGAAAATCAGCACTGCGCCGTGCTCGCTGCACAAGTTGCGCATCGTCTGCAGAAATTCCGGCCGCGGCATGACCAGGTTCATGTTTCCGGCGACCGCTTCGACGATTACCGCCGCGATCTTCGCGCCGTGCTCGGCAAACGCCGCTTCGAGCCCGGCGCTATCGTTGTAGTCGAGAACCAGGGTTTGCCGGGCAAGGTCAGCAGGCACGCCTGCGGAACTCGGATTGCCGAGCGTCAGCATCCCCGAACCGGCCTTGACCAGCAGACTGTCGGAATGGCCGTGGTAGCAGCCCTCGAACTTGATCAGCAGGTCACGCCCGGTATGGCCGCGCGCCAGGCGGATGGCGCTCATCGTTGCCTCGGTCCCGGAACTGACCAGGCGCACCATTTCCAGCGAAGGCAGCAACTCACACAACAGATCGGCCATATCGACCTCGCTTTCGGTCGGCGCGCCGAAAGACAGCCCGCGCAGCGTCGCTTCCTGAACCGCCGCCAGCACGCCCGCATGCGCGTGCCCGAGAATCAACGGCCCCCAGGAGCCGACATAGTCGATGTAGCGCTGACCGTCGGCATCGGTGACATGGGCGCCGGAGCCGGCAACGAAGAAGCGCGGCGTCCCGCCGACCGAACGAAAAGCACGCACCGGCGAGTTCACGCCACCCGGTATGTGCTTCTGGGCACGCTCAAAGAGTTGTTGATTTTGGGAGATCAAGAGCATTTTCCTCGAATAGTTGTTGATAAGCGGCGGCGCGCGACGCCACGTCGGGGGCCTCGAAGAGATCACTGATCACCGCCAGCAGATCGGCACCGGCAGCCAGCAGCGGCGCGGCATTCTCGACGGTTATACCGCCAATGGCACAGGCCGGCAGCTGCAATTCGGCGCAACAGCGAGTAATCAGCGACGGCGAGGCACGCACCGCCAGCGGCTTGCTGGACGAGGGGTGCATGGCGCCAAAGGCCAGGTAGTCCGCGCCAGCCGCCGCGGCAGCGCGGGCGCGCTCGAAGTCGTTGTAGCACGAAGCGCCGAGCAGACGAGCGCCGCCAAGCGCCTCGCGCGCGGCCGACAGCTGGCCATCGGCGGCGCCCAGGTGCAGCCCGTCGGCGCCTACCGCCAGCGCCAGCGCCAGGTCGTCGTTGATCAGCAAACGGGCGCCGAACTGCCGGCAAAGCACGAGCAAAGCGCGCGCGGTCTCCGCCCGGCGAGCCGCGTCACCGCCCTTGTCGCGATACTGGACAAAGGCCGCGCCGCCCTGCAAGGCCTCCCGAACCCGCTCCAGCAGGACGGTCGCGGCCAGGCAATCAGGGGTGATCGCGTAGAGGCCGCGCAGCGGCTGCTGGGGATCCTGCTTCCGTTGCTGCATGAGCGAGCAAATCGTGTCAGACAAGGAGAGCTCCGCTGCCAGCGCGCAAGCGGAAGAAGCGATCCGGCAGGTACTGGCCCATGCCCGCACGAAAACCGGCCGCCAGTGCTTGCCAGGTGTACGCCTGCGCCGCCTGCACCGCCTCGCTCACCGGCAGGCCACTGGCGAGATGAGCGGCTATCGCCGAGGCCAGCGTACAACCCGAACCGTGATAGCTGCCGGGCAGGCGGTCCCAGACGTCGCTGCGCAACAGCCCGCTCTCGCGGCCGTAGAGGCTATTGACAACGCGTGGCGTATTGTCATGCGTTCCAGTCAATAACACGTACTGGCAACCGAAGGAAAGCAAGCGCTGCGCGCAGTCATCTAGGGCCCGGGGCGCATCCATGCCCTCCCCTTCTTCCGCCTCGTCAGCGAGGCGACGCGCTTCCAGCGAATTCGGCGTCAGGATCGTGGTCCGCGGCAGCAAGACCTCGCGCAGCGTGGCAATCATTTCGTCATCGGCCAGTTCGTCGCCGCGCCCGGAGGCCAGTACCGGGTCGAGAACCACCGGCACATGCGGGTAATCGGCGAGAATTTCGGCGATGACGTGCATGTTCTCGGCACTGCCCAGGAGTCCGATCTTGAACGCTGCTACCGGCATGTCCTCCAGCAGGGTCCGCGCCTGACGTTCGACCCAGTCGGCAGCGATGGCGAAAATACTGGCGACTCCGAGAGAGTCCTGAACCGTCAACGCCGTGATCACCGATAAAGCGTGACAGCCGAGCGCCGAGGCAGTCATCAGGTCGGCCTGCAAGCCGGCGCCGCCAGAGGGGTCGCTGGCCGCGAAACTCAACACGATCGGTGGCGGCATGTGCACAGGATAGGTGGTCATCAATAAGCAACCGCGGTAAGCGAAGATTTTCTGTCGAAAAGAAAACCTTGGCAGCAAGAGAGGGGTTTGGCTAGAATCTACGGGTTTTTCGCCGATTCTAACCGAAAACTGACGGTAGCCATGAACACAGCAAACGACCACCACTACCTCACCTGGATGTGCCTCACCTGCGGCTTCATTTATGACGAAGCAGCCGGCCTGCCCGACGAAGGCCTCGCCCCTGGCACTCGCTGGCAGGATGTTCCCATCAACTGGACCTGTCCAGAGTGCGGTGCGCGCAAGGAAGACTTCGAAATGGTCGAGATTTGAAGACAATGCGTTATAGTAATGTCAGCAGGAGATGACGTCCGAACAGCGACGTCCTCAAGATAAAAACCTGACGCACCCTGGAGGAGACAATTGGCTGAAGCGGCAAGCCTGCGCGGCGTCAAGGTCATGGTCATTGACGACAGCAATACCATACGCCGTAGCGCGGAAATTTTCCTTGTCCAGGCCGGCTGCCGGGTGCTGCTGGCAGAGGACGGTTTCGATGCCTTGGCAAAAATCGCGGACCATCAGCCAGAAGTCATTTTCTGTGACATCGTAATGCCGCGACTCGACGGCTACCAGACCTGTGCGCTGATCAAGAAGAACCAGCGTTTCCGCTCCACGCCAGTGATCATGCTGTCATCGAAGGATGGCTTGTTCGACCGTGCGCGCGGCCGCATGGTCGGCTCGGACCAGTATCTGACCAAGCCATTCACCAAAGACAGCCTCCTGCAAGCGGTCGCCACTTTTGCACCGCCGTCAGCCTGAGGAAGCCCAACGCCATGACCATCAAGAAAATTCTCGTCGTTGACGATTCGCCTACCGAGCGCCATGTCATGAAAGCACTACTGACCAGCAGCGGTTATGAGGTCATTACCGCCAACAGTGGCGAAGAGGGAATCGCCAAGGCGAAAAGCGAATTGCCGGACCTGATCCTGATGGACGTGGTCATGCCAGGCCTGAATGGCTACCAGGCAACCCGCACCTTGACACGTGACGAGGCGACTCGCAACATCCCCGTCATCGTGTGCACCACCAAAGGGCAGGAAACCGACAAGATCTGGGGCTTGCGCCAGGGCGCGCAGGATTACCTGGTCAAACCCGTCAACGGCCCCGAGCTGCTGGCCAAAATTGCAGCACTCTGACTGCCAGCAAGCGCATGACCAAAAAGATCAGCCTGCACGATTTTCAGTCTTACCTGGCGGCACGGCTCGCCGGCATGGGCAATCAGAGTTCCGCCGGCTTGTTGGGTATTCAGGCGGGTTCGGACTACTGGCTCCTGGACCTGACCGACTCCGGCGAAATCGTTCCGCTGACCCCGCTGACGAGCGTTCCCTTGACCCAGCCGTGGTTCGCCGGCGTCGCCAATATCCGCGGCAACCTCTACTCGGCAGTCGATCTGTCAGCCTTTCTTGGCAAGGAAGCGACGCCGCAGAATGCGAGTTCGCGCCTGTTGTTGATCGGCACCCGCCACGGCAGCAACGCCGCCTTGCTGGTCACGCGCATGATCGGCCTACGTAACGTCGAAGCCTTGCACCTCGAAGCGTCCGATCCGGCAGCGCCGGCCTGGGCACAGGAGTCATACAGCGACAACGAAGGGCGGCGCTGGAAGAAACTCAAGGTGCGGGAACTGCTGGCCGACGAGGCGTTCATGGACATTGGCGTGTGAGCCACATCCATGAATAAACTCTCCTCGGCTACCATCAGTCACACCGTAGCCACCGTGTAACCGGAGAAGCAATATGACGTTGAAGTCCAAGCTGCCGAGTTTCTTGTCCGGTACGACAGACCCGGCCGGCGAGACCCTGGATGCTCGCACGGTGATGGATGCACACCAGCCGACGAGCGGCGATCAAGGGAAGACCCCATTTCCGCTGCCTGTCCTCGGCCGCTACCCGGTTGCCAAACAACTACAAATTCTTGGCGGCACGCTGCTGCTGGTGATGCTGATCATTGCCGCCGTGGTTTATCGTGACGACCGACAGTCAACCTACGGCACCGCCTACATCGCCACTGCCGCTGACATGGGCATGCTCTCGCAGCGACTGGCCAAGGCATCCAGCCTGGCTTTGCTTGGCGATGCGGCGGCTTTCAAGCAACTCAGGGATTCGCGCGACAGTTTCGTGACCAGCCTCGACCGACTGATCAATGGTGGCGAACTGGGCGCTACACTGGTGCCCGCATCGCCGGCAAGCGTGCACCCGCAGTTGCTGTTCCTGACCGAGGCCTGGAAGAAGACCGACACCAATGCCGGCCGCCTGCTGGAGATGGAGAAAAACCTGATCTCGCTCGGCAAGGACGTCGCCTCGATCAACGACAAGAACCCGCAACTCCTCGACCGCTCGGAGCAGATCGCCGCACTCAAGCTGCAGAACAGTGCCGGCATCCGCGACATAGCCGTCGCCAACCAGCTGGTGATGCTTACTCAGAGGATTGCCAAGAACGCCAATGCACTGCTCGTCGGCGACGCCATCGACGCGGAGGTCGCCTTTCTCCTGGGCAAGGACACGAACACCTTTCGTGACCACATCAATGCCTTGAGCAAAGGCAGCGAGGTGCTGCGCATCAGTGCCACCACCGACGCCGATACCAAGCAGAAGCTCGGCGAACTCGATACCAGTTTCAGCGAATACCGGACTGCCGTTGGCGGCATTCTCGGCAATCTGCAGCGCCTGGTAATTGCCAAGCAGGCAGGTTCGCAGATCTTTCGTGACAGCGAGGAGCTGCTTCATGCCACTGAGCAGCTGGCCCAGGCTTACCAAGCCAACGTCATGAAGCGCACCGGTTACGGCTTCGCTCTCGCCGGCCTGATCGTGCTTGCCATCGGCCTGCTGTTCCTGTTGGCCAGGAGCTATCTTACGGAGAGCAAGCGACAGGCGGAGACCGCCGAACGCAGCCGCCAGGAAACCGAGGCGGTGAACCGCCAGAATCAAGGCGCCATCCTGCGCCTGATGAACGAGCTCGGCGACCTCGCCGACGGCGACCTGACAGTCACCGCGACCGTCTCCGAGGACATCACCGGCGCCATCGCCGACTCCATCAACTACACCATTGAAGAGCTGCGCGTCCTCGTCGGCCGCATCAACGATGCTGCCAGCCGCGTCACCGACGCCACCGGAATGGCGCAACAGACCTCTGCCGAGCTGCTCGCCGCTGCCGAGCGGCAGACCACCGAAATCAAATCGGCCGGTCAGTCGGTGCTGAGCATGTCAACGTCAATGACCAACGTCTCCGGCGATGCCAAGCAGTCGGCTACCGTCGCCCGGCAGTCCTTGGCGGCGGCCGCCAAAGGCACCAAGGCGGTCGAGGACTCGATCAAGGGAATGAACAAGATCCGCGACCAGATTCAGGAAACCTCGAAGCGGATCAAGCGTCTCGGCGAGTCGTCCCAGGAAATCGGTGAAATCGTCGAACTGATCTCGGACATCACCGAGCAGACCAACGTCCTGGCGCTCAACGCCGCCATCCAGGCGGCCTCAGCTGGTGAAGCCGGGCGCGGCTTCACGGTCGTTGCCGAAGAGGTGCAGCGCCTCGCCGAACGTTCGGGCGAAGCGACCAAGCAGATAGGTGCGATCGTCAGGACCATTCAGACCGACACTCAGGACACCGTCTCGGCGATGGAGGAATCGACCCGCGGCGTGGTCGACGGCGCGCGACTGTCGGACGCCGCAGGTCAGGCCCTGGCCAAGATCGGTGAAGTTTCGAGCGAGCTCACGGCCTTGATCGAAACCATCGCCGGCGCCACCCGTCAGCAATCGGAATTGGCCACCAAAGTGGCCCGCAAAATGCAGGACATCCTGCTGGTCACCGGGCAAACGACGGCCGGCACACAAAAAACGGCGACGGCAATTGGCGAGCTGGCCGGTCTGGCGACAGAACTGAAAGGCTCGGTTGCCGGTTTCAAAGTTACTTGAACGCCCGCGGCTATAGACTGGAGTGGAGAACCCTTCCCGGATGAATGCCCAGACGGACTTCGATATCGGCCCGCTGACCTGGGTCAAGAGCGAGATCGACCTCGCGCTGGAGCGTGCCGACAAGGCACTGCATGAGCTTGCGGCAAGCGTGGCCGTCGCCAACGCCGACCTCGGCCAGGTCAGATTCTGTCGTACCCACCTGCACCAGGTGCAGGGCGCGCTGACCATCGTCGGTCTCGACGGCGTCACCCAGTTTACGGAAGCGCTGGAAGCCCTCCTCGAGGCGGTCGAACGTCAGGAGCAGCCGTGCAGCGCAACCCACATCGAGCTGGCACGACGCGCAATGGCCAGCCTTCGTCACTACCTCGATGACCTGATCGGCGGCCAGCCAAACCAAGCCCTTCGCCTGCTACCCGTGTATCGAGAACTGCAGGCGGCGCGCGGACAAGAACGTGTTCTGGCGACCGATCTCTTCTTCCCCGACCTGCGCGTACGCCCCCCCCGTCGTAACGGCAGTAGCCCGAAAATTGGCGGCGGCGAGTTTCACAGTCGCCTGCGGCAGCAGCGCGCTTACTTCCAGCGCGGCCTGCTGTCGTGGTTGCGTGCGCCGCAGAGCGGTGCCGGCGTGCCGGAAATGCTCAACGCCGTCAAACGCATCGATGCCCTCCAGGAACTACCCTCCGCCCGTGCTTTCTGGTGGGTAGCCACCGCCTTCCTGACCGCGCTGGCCGAACGGGCGCTGCCAGCGGATGCCGATGCCAGGCAACTTTGCACGCGCATCGACCTGCAGATTCGGCGACTGCTCGAAGGTTCGAGCAATGTCGCCGAACGTCTGATGCGCGACGCGCTGTATCTGGTCGGCAACGCGGTCAGCAAGCAGCGCGCCGTCAACCGCGTCCAGGAAGCCTACCAGTTGGCCGCGCTGCTGCCCGGTGCGGCGCCCGAAACAGCGGTCGCTGAGGAATCCGTCCGCCGTCGCTTGCGTGAAGCGATCGCCGGCACAGAAGAGTCCTGGAACAAGTTTTGTGCCGGCAGCACGCAGGCACTGCCGACGTTCCGCAGCAACGCCACGGCCTTGGCAGCGGTGGTCGAAGAACTTGGCCAGGCCGACTTTTGCCGCCTGGTTCAGGCCATCGGAGAGGTGGCCGAATTCCTGCTCAAGGCGCCGATAAAGCACAGCGAAGCGCTGGCCATGGAAACGGCTACGGCCATCCTGCTGGCGCTGAATGCGCAGGGAAACATCCAGTACCTGGACGGCAGCTTCACGCACCAGGTCAATGTAATGGTCGATCGGATTCATGGCTGCCTTTCCGGAAAGCCACTGTCACCGGAATCGGAACTGCCATCACTCGACGAAATGTCTCGCCAGGCGCAGGAAAAGCTGTTGATCAGCCAGGTGGCCCGGGAGATCCAGAACAACCTGACGCACGTCGAACAGGTACTCGACGGTTTCTTCCGGGACGTCGACAAAGGCGCCGATCTTGCAGGCCTGGAAACGCCGATGCGACAGGTCATCGGTGCGCTGACCATGATGCGCCACGAGACGGCGGTTGTGGTGCTGAAAAAGTGCGCCGCCGACATCAAGGCTTTCTCCGCAGCAGACTATGTGCCGCTGGAGACCGACTTCGAGCAACTGGCGGAAAAACTGTCGCTGCTTGGCTTTTTCGTCGACGCCCTGCAGCACGGTGCGACGGACTTCGATGCCTTCGTCAGAAAGATGGAGTCCAGCACTGGCCGCGAGGTACTCGTCGAGGAACCCGCAGCGACGGTCGAAAAGGAACTCGAGCAGCAAAAACTCGACGCGCACGCCTTGCTGCAAGCGCTCAAGGAACAACCAGACGATGCCCAGCTGCGCAAGCAAGTCGCCAAACATCTCGCGGCCCTGCAAAAAGACAGCGATCTAGTAGGCGACAAGGACGGCGGACCACAGATCAAGCAACTGCTGTCGGTGCTGGCCGCCGCTGGCGACGCCGGCGCACAGCTCGACGCGACAATGGCCGCGCTCAAGCCGCAAACCACCGAGACACCACTCCCCTCGGCTGAAACGATCCAGCTCTCACAGGCCACTAACGAGGAGTTAGACGCCGAAATCCTGGAAATTTTCCTTGCCGAGGCGGAAGAGGTACTGGCCAGCATCGACCACAACTTCCAGTTGCTGAAGACGCAGCCGCACGAGACGGAGTTGCTGACCGCCATCCGCCGTGCAGTGCATACACTCAAAGGCAGTGGCCGGATGGTTGGACTCAGGGATTTCGGTGAAGCGGCGTGGTCGGTCGAACAGGTTCTCAACCTGTGGCTGCGCCAGGAGCACGAAGTCACGCCAGCGCTCGTCGACCTACTCGGCCAGGGCTACAGCGTCTTTGTCATCTGGGTCGAACATCTGAAGACCGGCAAGGTTCAGGCGCCCGATGCCACGGCAATGATGGCCCTGGCCGCGTCGCTGCTGCGCGCCAGCGAGGACAGCAGCGCCATCGAAACGCCTTTGCCGGAAGCAGCGGCAGAACCCAATGATCGCGCCGGCGATGAACGCAGCCTACGCCAGAGGCTGACCATCACCTCGGCGCTCGCCGAGATTTTCAACGAAGAGGCGGGAGCTCACCTGGCAACGCTGCAGCATGAGTTCACGGTTCTCGAAAGCGACCCACTGGCACCCACCACGCACGAGATGTACCGTGCCGCTCATACGCTGGCCGGCATCGCCGGAACGGTAGGTATCGAGCCAGTGAATCACCTGAGCATGGCCCTCGAACACGCCGTGTCGCGGCGCAACCAGGCGGCCAATCCGGACAGTGTCGGAGCGCTGGAAACGATCCGTCAGGCAATCGCCGGACTGGCCCTGATGCTGACGGACGTCGCCGGCTTCCACGAGCCCGAAGCAGCACCGGTACTGATCGATGCGCTTGCAGCGCTGTACCTGGAGCTGTCCGTCGAAAAACGGGCAGCGCTTGCCGAGGAGGGAGGCGACGCCGGCAGCGGAGACAGCGAAGGCGGTGAAACCAGCGCCGCAGCCCTGGATGGTGAAGTACTGGAGGTCCACGAGCGGGTATCAGCAACGGCCGGACCACAGCTGGCGCCGGTCACGGCAACGCAACCGTCAGCGGCAGCGCTGAGCGGAAGCGGACTCGAGGTCCCGGAAATGCAGGATGAGCTCGACGAGCAGCTCCTGCCGCTATTTCTGGAAGAGGCGCTCGATCTCACCCAGAGCATTGCCACGCAATTGCGCGCCTGGCGCAGCAAGCCTTCCGACAGCGACGCCCTGCGGCGTCTGGCGCGCCTGTTCCACACCCTCAAGGGTAGCGCACGCATGGCCGGCGCGATGAACCTTGGCGAGCTGACGCATGCCATCGAAACGCGCATGGCGGAAGCGCAGCAGGCGGAAAATTCGCCGCTCGAACTGATCGACGACATCGACAACGCTTTCGACGTCATCGTCCAGATTGTCGAACGGCTGCAACGTGGCGAGCTCGGCGACGCCCCGGTCGACGTCCCCGACGAGGCCGTCGGAAAAATTGCCTCGGACGCCGAGTTGGCGTGGACGGCTGCCGACCACGATGCGCCTGCGGAAGCGCCCGAGCAACAGCAGGAAGGCGAAAGCGATGGCGGCGAACAGCGTGCCTTGCTGCGCGTGCGCGCCGACCTGATCGATCGCCTGGTCAATGAAGCCGGCGAACTCTCGATTGCGCGGTCGCGGATCGAAGGCGAAATGCGGGCCATCAAAGGCTCCCTGCTCGACCTCACCGAAAACGTGATCCGTCTGCGCCGGCAATTGCGGGATATCGAACTGCAGGCCGAATTGCAGATGCAGTCACGCACGGCGCTGGCCGATGAACGCCGCCCGATCGATTTCGACCCGCTCGAATTCGACCGCTTCACGCGTTTTCAGGAACTGACCCGGATGATGGCCGAATCGGTCAACGACGTCGCCACCGTGCAACAGAATCTGTTGAAAAACCTCGACGACGCCAATGCGGCCATCCTCGCACAATCGCGTCTGAACCGCGAACTCCAGCAAGAGCTGATGTCGGTGCGCATGGTGCCATTCAGCAGTATTGCCGATCGCCTGTACCGAATTGTCCGCCAGGCCGGCAAGGAACTCGGCAAGCGCGCCAATCTGGAAATCAGTGGTGGCCAGTTGCAGCTCGACCGCACGGTCCTCGACAAGATGCTGGCGCCGCTCGAACACATGCTGCGCAACGCCATCGCCCACGGCCTTGAAAATACGCCGCAGCGTCTGGCCAAGGGCAAGCCGGAAATCGGCGAACTGTCTCTGAAGCTGACGCAGGAAGGAAACGAGGTCATTGTCGCCTTTGCCGATGACGGCGCCGGACTCGACCTGCAGCGCTTGCGCGAGCGCGGCCTGGCCGCTGGCCTGCTCAACGAGGAGCAGGCCGCGGACGAAGCGCAGATCGTGGAGATGATCTTTGCACCAGGCATCTCGACGGCCAGCGGCATCTCGCGCCTGGCCGGGCGCGGCATCGGCATGGATGTCTTGAAGAGTGCCGTCGTCAGCCTTGGCGGCCGCATTGAAGTCCTGTCCACGCCCGACCAGGGGACGACCTTCCGCCTTTATCTGCCACTGACGCTGGCGGTCACCAAGGCCTTGCTGGTGCGCTCCGGCCAGCGCGAGTATGCAATTCCGGCGGCAATGATCGAGCAGGTACTCGACCTCAGGGAAAAGGGGTTGACACGTATTCGCGAGGCCAATGCCGCGCTGTGGAGCGGTAATCCCTATCCCTTCCACTATCTGCCACACCTCCTCGGCGAGCCACAAGCGCTGCCCGAACGGCATAGCCAGTACTGGGTCCTGCTGCTGCGCAGCGGCACCCGCCGCGTAGCGCTACAAGTCGACGAAGTACTGGGCAATCAGGAAGTGGTGGTCAAGAATATCGGACCACAGCTGGCGCGGGTCATCGGCGTGTCGGGAGCGACGGTGCTTGGCAATGGCCAGGTGCTACTGATCCTGAATCCGGTTGCGCTGGCCAGTCGCCCGCGTACGGCGATCCCCGTTTCGCCGCTACCGACGCTACGCCATGCGGCGAGTACCGGCAGTGTCGCCGCCACCCTGCCGACGGTGATGATCGTCGACGACTCGCTGACCGTGCGCAAGATCAGCAGCCGCCTGCTGGCCCGTGAAGGCTACCAGGTGATGACCGCCAAGGATGGCGTCGATGCCCTCGAACAACTGGTGGCGATCGTCCCCGATGTGCTGCTGGTGGACATCGAAATGCCACGCATGGACGGCTTCGAGTTGACGCGCAACGT
Source organism: Candidatus Accumulibacter phosphatis (assembly GCF_012939955.1). GTDB lineage: Bacteria > Pseudomonadota > Gammaproteobacteria > Burkholderiales > Rhodocyclaceae > Accumulibacter > Accumulibacter delftensis. The sequence continues at coordinate 10,422 of NZ_SPMY01000044.1, read as the reverse complement.
GCGTGCCGACGAGCGCTTGCGGGGCGTCCCGATTGTCATGATCACCTCGCGGACGGCCGAAAAGCACCGTCACTACGCCTTCGAACTGGGCGTCAATCACTACCTGGGCAAGCCTTATCAGGAAGAGGAGCTGCTGCGCCTGGTAGCCGCACACGTCAGGGAGCAGCGAGGCCCTTGACGACCGCGTAGCGCTGCAGGGTCAACTGCCTGGCCTGCTGATGGTCGACCAGCGGTGCCGGCGTATCGCGTCCGACACGCACTCCGCAAGCAACCTGCTCAGACAGGCTCATCCGCCATGGCGCGTGGATGAAGCGGTCGGGGACGGCAGCCAGTTCCGGCAGGTAGCGGCGAATGAACTTGCCGGCGGGGTCAAAGCGCTCCGACTGCAGCAATGGATTGAAGATCCGGAAATAGGGTTGTGCATCGCAGCCACTCGAGGCCGCCCATTGCCAGCCGCCGTTGTTGGCGGCGAGATCGAAATCATTCAGCTGGGCGGCAAAATAAGCCTCACCGCGCCGCCAGTCGACACCCAAATCCTTGCTCAGAAATGAAGCGGTCAGCATGCGCAGGCGATTGTGCATGTAGCCCGTGCCATTGAGCTGGCGCATCGCGGCATCGACTAGCGGATAGCCGGTACGGCCGGCGCACCAGGCGGCGAAGGCCTGCTCGGCAGGCGGCCCTTGCTCCCAGGTGATGGCCTCGTAGGCCGGTTTGAATGCACGCTCGGCAACCTGCGGGAAGCGATCGAGAATCATGAAGTAGAAGTCGCGCCAGACAAGCTCCGAAAGCCAGGTCGCAGCGCCCTCATGGCCGGGCCGCAAGGCGCCCGCGGCAATCGCTTCGGCGACCAGCTCGCGAATCGAGAGGGTCCCGAAACGCAGGTGGACCGAGAGGTAGGACACCCCTTTCACAGCCGGAAAGTCGCGCTGCTGCCGGTAGCCAGAAATTCGCCCGAGAAAATCGGCCAGCAATTGCCGCGCGCCCGACATCCCCGGAACAAAGCCCAAGGCGCGCAGGTCGGTGGCGGCAAAACCGAGTTCCGCCAACGCAGGCAGCCGCTGCACATTGGGCGGCCTGACCAAGGTCCCGGCACCGCCCTCGCCGGGCTGCACGTCGTCCTCGGTCAGGCGCTTCAGCCAGGCTTTCTTGTACGGGGTAAACACCGTAAACGGTCGCCCAGCCTGGGTCAGCACTTCGTCGCCGTCAAGCACCGCCTGGTCCTTGAAAGACTCGAAGGCGATACCGCTGGCGTTCAAGGCAGCGCTTACCGCGGCATCGCGGCGCTTGGCTTGCGGCTCGTAATCACGATTGGCAAAAACCGCGGCGACGCCGAGCTCGCCAGCCAGCCGGGGGATCTCCTCAACAGCCCAGCCATGGCGTACCAGCAAGCCGCCGCCGCGCCGGCGCAGAGCGGCGTCGAGCTCAAGCAAGGATTCACGAATAAACTCGACGCGTCGGTCGGTGCGCCTGACCAGGGAATCGAGAATTTCGCGATCGAAGAGAAACGCGCAATGGACGCGCCTTCCTCGCCGCAGGGCTTCGCCAAGCGCAACGTGATCAATGTCACGCAGATCGCGCCGAAACCAGACCAGAATGGAATCGAGCATGGATTACCTTTGTGTCCGCCGCCGCCGCCGATTAAAATAAGACCATGAAAAGCATCAACCTCACCGACCATTTTCTCATTGCCATGCCGGCCATGGCAGATCCGTATTTTGCCAGGACCTTGGTCTACATTGCCGAACACAATGCGCGTGGAGCGCTGGGTGTGATCGTCAATCGACCGATCGACATGAGTCTGGGAACGCTGCTCGGCAAAATCGACGTCCCGCTGGCGAGCGAAGGCTTTGCCCAGCTGCCGGTTCTTTTCGGGGGGCCGGTACAGACCGATCGTGGCTTCGTCCTGCACCGACCGCTCGGCCAATGGCAATCGACGCTGGTGATCAACGAGCAGGTCGGCCTCACCAGTTCGCGCGACATACTGCAATCGGTCGCCGAGAAAGGCCAACCGCAGGACTTGATGGTCACCCTCGGCTACTCCGGCTGGTCTGCCGGCCAACTCGAACACGAACTGGCCCAGAACGCGTGGCTGACCGTCGCTGCCGAGCTGCCGATTCTCTTCGACTTGCCCTACGAGGAACGCCTTGCCTCGGCACTGGACCTGTTGGGGGTCAGCCTTACCAACCTTGCCGACCAAGTCGGTCATGCCTGAGAGCAGCGGCCAGGCGACTGGCGCCGTGCTCGCTTTCGACTTTGGAGAAAAACGGATTGGGGTCGCGACGGGCGAGTGGCAAGTACGGCAAGCGCACGCACTGACCACCATTCACGGCGAGGCGAACGCACCGCGCTTCGCCGCCATCGCCACCCTGATCCAGGAATGGCAGCCGCGCTCCCTGGTCGTCGGACGACCCCTGTCGCTCGACGGCGACGAACACGCCATGACCGCTCGCTGCGAACGTTTCGCCAATCAGCTGCGCGGCCGCTTCGGGCTCAGCGTCGACTACGCCGACGAACGGCTTTCATCGGTCGCCGCCCAGGAAAGCCTCCGTTCGGCCGGGCACAACTCGCGCAAGGCCGGCAAGCATCTTGATGCCGTCGCCGCCCAGTTGATCTTGCAGGACTATTTCGACAGCGGTGCGAGCCCCTGATGCAGCAGTCTCCGTAGGCGCCAAAACACGCCTTTTCCGACACCCCTACATGCCTTCACCAGCCCCTGACGAGCAAACAGATGCCAGCCATTGAACTCCCCGACGCCGACGTGCAATGCCGAGAACTCGCTGAACTTATCCGCCCCCGGCTGCGACCGGACACGGTCCTGGTCGGCATTCACAGCGGCGGCGTGTGGGTTGCCCGACGGCTGCGTGATCTGCTCGAACTGAACAACGAGATCGGCCTGATCGATGTCTCCTTCTACCGCGATGATTACGGCGAGAAAGGCCTGCATCCACGCGTCCGGCCGACGTCGATCCCCTTTGATGTCGAAGGCCGGCCGCTGATCCTGGTCGACGACGTGCTATACACCGGACGCACGACACGGGCGGCAATCAACGAACTGTTTGACTACGGTCGACCGGCGAGTATCCAGCTCGCCGTACTGGCCGATCGCGGCCAGCGTCAGCTACCTATTTGCGCCGACTTCTGCACCTGGCAGGTCGATCTCGACCCGACGCAGGAGCTGCTGCTCTCTGCGGATGCCGACGCTCAGCTGCAGTGGAGTCTCGCCGGCAATGCATAACCCACAACTCAACGCCAATGGTGAGCTGACGCACCTGCTGTCCATCGAGGGTTTACCGCGTGAACTGATTCATCAGATCCTCGATACTGCGTCGAGCTTCATCGAAGTCTCGGATCGTGACGTCAAGAAGGTACCCTTGTTGCGTGGCAAGAGCGTCTTCAACGTCTTTTTCGAGAATTCCACGCGCACGCGGACCACTTTCGAAATTGCCGCCAAACGCCTCTCCGCGGACGTCATCAACCTCGACGTGACGCGCTCGTCGACCGCCAAGGGTGAAACCCTGCTCGACACCGTCGACAACCTGATCGCCATGCATGCTGACATGTTTGTCGTACGGCATGCGGCCAGTGGCGCCCCGCACCTGATCACGGAGCATCTGCGCCGCCTCGGACGAAACGACGTGCACGTGGTCAATGCCGGCGACGGACGACACGCCCACCCGACGCAGGGTCTGCTCGACATGTACACCATTCGCCACTACAAGAAGGATTTCAGCAATCTGGTAGTCGCGGTAGTCGGCGACATCCTGCACTCCAGGGTCGCACGCTCGGACATCAACGCGCTGACCACGCTCGGCGCCGCCGAAGTACGTGCCGTGGGACCGAAAACCTTGCTGCCCGCCGCGATCGAAAGAATGGGTGTGCGCGTCTGCCATGACCTGCGTGAAGGGGTGCGTGATTGTGATGTGGTGATCATGCTGCGTCTGCAAAACGAACGCATGAACGGTGCGCTGCTGCCTTCCGCCCGCGAGTACTTCAGCTGTTACGGACTGACGCCAGCGATCCTCGCACTCGCCAAACCGGACGCCATCGTCATGCACCCGGGGCCGATGAACCGGGGCGTGGAAATCGACTCCGACGTCGCCGATGGACCACAGGCGGTAATCCTGCCGCAGGTGACCTTCGGAATCGCCGTGCGCATGGCCGTACTGGGCATTCTGGCAGGGAACTGAACGATGAACAGGCAAAACCTCCACATCCGAAATGCGCGGCTGATCGATCCCAGGAACGGCCTCGATGAGCCGCTCGACCTGTTCGTCAGCGACGCACGCATTGCCGCCATCGGCCAGCCGCCCGCCGGCTTCTCGGCGGACCGCAGCGTCGACGCCAGCGGACTGATCGTCTGCCCTGGCCTGGTCGATCTGTCGACCAGGCTGGGCGGCATCGAACCCGAACTCGCCGCCGCCGTCGCTGGCGGCGTCACCTCGCTGGCCTGCCCGCCGGACACCAAGCCACCGCTCGACGAGCCGGGGCTCATCGAACGCCTGGTACGACGCAGCGAAACGCTTGGTTTGGCGCGCGTCTATCCGATCGGCGCCTTGACGCAGGCCCTGGCAGGCCAGCGGCTTGCAGAAATGAACGGCCTCGCGCGTGCCGGCTGCATTGGCTTCTCGCAGGCCAACCAGCCGATTGACACGCAATTGCTGCTGCGTGCCATGCAGTACGCGGCCACTTTTTCGTACGCGCTGCGCCTGCGACCGCAAGACCAGTTTCTCGCCCGTGATGGCGTTGCCCACGATGGCGAAGTCGCGTCACGGCTGGGGCTGACCGGGATACCCGTGTCGGCGGAAACCGTGGCCATCGCCACGGCGCTGCAACTGGCTTCCGAAACCGGGGTCCGCCTGCATCTTTCGCGTTTGTCCTCGGCTGCCGGCGTCGAACTGGTCCGGGCAGCAAAGCGTTCGCAGCTGCCGGTCAGCTGCGACGTGTCGATCCACCACCTGCATCTTTCGGAAATGGACATCGGCTACTTCGACAGCAACGCTCGCTTCGACCCGCCGCTGCGCGCACAGAGCGACCGTGACGCGCTCCGCGCCGCCGTTCGGGAGGGCCTCGCGGCCATCTGTTCGGACCACACCCCGGTCGATGCAGATGGCAAGCAACTGCCATTCGCCGAGGCCACACCCGGGGCCACCGGCCTGGAGCTCTTGCTGCCACTGACACTGCTGTGGGCGCAACAGGTGCAGCTCCCATTGGCCGAAGCGCTGGCCCGCATCACCTGCGATCCGGCCGAAATCCTCGGCATCGACGGCGGTTCGCTGAGCGTCGGCAGTCGCGCCGACATCTGCATCTTCGACCCTGACGAAGCTTGGCGCGTTAGCCCCGAGGCCTTGCGCAGCCAGGGCAAGAACAGCCCCTACCTGGGTTACGAAATGAGCGGCAGAGTGCGCATGACGCTGGTCGGCGGACGCATCGTTTTCGAGGCTTAGGCGATTGCCGGAAAAGAACATACCAGATTGCGCCGGATTTTCGGTCGGCTTCAAGGCGCGACAACAGGCGCATAGTCGAACTATGTAACTGCTGTCGCAACACAGAAGACGGGCGAAAAGACAAGCAGGATGGTAGGTTTTTTGACAGAAATCGCCTTAAGCGCCGCTCACTGCCCGAGAAGCCGCCGTAGCGTGTCCGCCGACACGCCGCGCAACATCAAGACCTTGCGACGCGAGTTGTGGCCACTCTTCAGCTCGACCAGCGACTTGGCCAGCCCCAGCCGCTGCGCTAAAAATTCGAGCAGCGCGGCATTCGCGCGACCGTCGATCGCAGGCGCCGCCAAGCGGACTTTCAGCGCGTCCCCGTGCAGGCCAATGATTTCGCTACGCTTTGCTGCCGGCTGAACATGGACATTGAGGGTCAGCGTAGCGCCGCTCTCGCGTAGCCAGTCGGCCACCGACTAGAGAAACATCAGCACTAGCTGCGCCAGGACGATGGCGATCAAGGGCGACAGGTCGACCACCCCGATGCGCGGAACGAAACGCTGAATAGGCTCGAGAAAAGGCCTGGTCAGCTGCCCGACAGGCTGGCTCAGAGGCGAATACGGACTGACCCACGACAATACGGCCTGTACCAGCAGGGCACCAATCAGCAGATAGATACTCATGCGCAGGGTAGCCAGCACGCCCTGCCAGAGCAGAATCGGCAGCAGGTCCAGCGCTGACCGGGCTTCGCTCCCGCCCTGTAGTGAAACGACGGCGACGACAAGAACAAGCTGCAGCAGATACGCCGGCAAAAGGCTCGCCAGATCGAGTCCCCACAGGCCGGGCAGCGCTTTGCGCAGAGGCTTGACCAGCCAGTTGGTCAGGTCGACAACGAAAGTGCCGACCTGATTGTTGAACGACACCCGAAAAGCCTGCATGTAAAAGCGCAACAGCAGCGCAACGCTCAGCACACCGGTGACCACCTGCAACAGAAACAAAACCGCCTGCCCCGCCATCAACTATCCTTTCCCAGCAGCACGCCCAGTTCACGACTGCGCGCGTTGGCCGCCTGCACGCCAGCGATGAAGCCTTCCCTGACGCCGCGGTCTTCCATCACTTGCAGGGCGGCTTCGGTCGTTCCGCCTTTCGAGGTGACACGCTCACGTAGCACGGCGGCGGCTTCATCTGACTGCACCGCCAGCTTGGCCGCACCGAGTACCGTTTCGATGGCCAACTGGCGCGCCTGGACTGGCGTCAGACCGAGTTCCGTCGCGGCCTGCTGCAAGGTCTCGATGAACAGGAAGACGTACGCCGGCCCGCTGCCAGAAACCGCGGTAACGGCGTCCATTTGCTCCTCATCGGCCACCCACAGCGTACTGCCGACGGCTTGCAGGATGCGCTCGGCACCCAACCGCTCGGCCATCGAGACCGCCGGCAGCGCGCACAGGCCGGTGATGCCGGCACCGATCAGTGCCGGGGTATTGGGCATCGCGCGCACGATCTTGCTATAGCCGCCGAGCCAGCGAGCAATGTCTGCCAGGCGCAAGCCGGCAGCAATGCTGATAATCAATTGCTGCTTGAGGCGCTTGGGGAGCGTCGCACAGGCAGCGTGCATTTGCTGCGGCTTGACCGATAGCAGCAGCGCATCGCAGTCGAGCGCAGCGGCTGTTGGTGCCTCGTAACAACGTATTCCGTACATCAGGCGCAGCTTGGCGCGCCCCTGCGCACCGACCTCGATAACGGCGATATCGGCGGCCGAGAACCCGGTTTTCACCAAGCCACCGATCAAGGCGTTGGCCATATTGCCGCCACCCAGGAAAGTAATTCTCATGCTTTGTGTCTCTCACCAAAAATCGCGGTACCCACACGCACCAAGGTTGCTCCCTCGGCGATCGCCGCTTCCAGATCGTGCGACATACCCATCGAAAGCGTATCCAGCGCCAGCCCGCCGGCTTGCAGTTGTTCGGACAGTTCACGCAGCATGCGAAACGGACGGCGCTGTTCCAGAAAGACGTCACTGCGCGCAGGAACGGTCATCAGCCCACGCAAGCGCAAGTTTGGCAGCACGCCAACCGCCTGCGCCAAGGCCAAGGCTGCGGCAGGCGAAACCCCGCCCTTGCTGGCCTCGCCACTGACATTCACCTGCAGACAGACCGACAGCGGCGGCAGTGACGCAGGCCTTTGTTCGGAAAGACGTTCGGCAATTCGCAAGCGGTCGATAGAATGCACCCAGTTGAAATTCTCGGCAAGCAAACGGGTCTTGTTACTCTGCACGGCACCGATAAAATGCCAGTCCAGCCCCAGGGAAGCTAGTGCCCCCACTTTCTCGAGACCTTCCCGGACAAAGCTCTCACCAAAAGCAGCCTGCCCGGCAAGTGCCGCCTCACAAACGCACGCAGCAGGCCAGGTCTTGCTGACCGCGAGCAGGCGAACATCGCCAGGGTCACGTCCGTACTGCCGCGCGGCGCTGGCGATTCGCGCGAGAACGGCTTGCAGCTTGGCGGAGAGTAAGGTCATAATCGGGAGCTACGCAGGTTACCGCGAGTATAGCACCGCGCCCCGCCCACCGCCCGAGGACCGAACCGGATGGACATCACCGAACTACTGGCCTTCAGTGTCAAGAACAAGGCTTCCGACCTGCACCTGTCATCGGGCCTGCCGCCAATGATCCGGGTCAATGGCGATGTGCGCCGCATCAACCTGCCGGCGATGGAGCACAAGGACGTCCACGCCAGGGTGTACGACATCATGAGCGACGGCCAGCGCAAACAGTACGAAGAGACGCTGGAATGCGACTTTTCCTTCGAAATCCCGAATCTGGCACGTTTTCGCGTCAACGCCTTCGTACAGAACCGCGGCGCCAGTGCCGTCTTCCGGACGATTCCGTCGAAAGTGCTGACCCTCGAAGAACTCAACTGTCCAAAGATCTTCCAGAGCATCTCCGAGTTTCCCCGTGGCATCGTGCTGGTCACCGGCCCTACCGGCTCAGGCAAATCAACCACCCTGGCGGCGATGGTCAATCATGTCAATGAGAACATGTACGGCCACATCCTGACCGTCGAGGATCCCATCGAGTTCGTTCACCAGTCGAAGAAGTGCCTGATCAACCAGCGCGAAGTCGGACCGCATACGCTGTCATTCCAGAATGCGCTGCGCTCGGCGCTGCGCGAGGACCCGGACGTCATCCTGGTTGGCGAAATGCGCGATCTGGAAACCATCCGCCTGGCACTCTCCGGCGCCGAAACCGGACACCTGGTATTCGCCACACTGCACACATCGAGCGCGGCCAAGACCATCGACCGTATCGTCGACGTCTTCCCGGCTGCCGAGAAGGAAATGGTTCGCTCGATGCTTTCCGAGTCGCTACGCGCGGTGATTTCGCAAACGCTACTGAAGAGCAAGGATGGCCAGGGGCGAGTCGCCGCGCACGAGATCATGCTCGGCACGCCGGCAATCCGCAACCTGATCCGCGAGAACAAGGTGGCGCAGATGTACTCGGCACTACAGACCGGTCAGCAACATGGTATGCAAACGCTTGACCAGAACCTGGTCGAACTCGTCCGGCGCAATATCGTTTCGGCAGTGGAAGCCAAGAGCAAGGCCGCCAACAAAGACACCTTCGCCAACGTCTAGACCCGCTTCGCGAGCAGGAGAGAAAGCATGGAGCACGACCAAGCGCTGAAGTTCATGCACGAACTGCTGCGGCTAATGACGCAGAAGAACGGTTCCGACCTGTTCATCACCGCCCATTTCCCGCCGGCGATCAAGATCGACGGCAAGGTCATGCCGGTATCCAACCAGCCGCTACTGCCGCAGCACTCTGCCGAGCTTGCACGCTCGATCATGAACGACCGTCAAGCGACCGAGTTTGAAGAAAAAAAAGGAATGCAACTTCGCCATTTCACCATCGGGCATCGGTCGCTTTCGCGTCAATGCGCTGGTGCAACAGGGGCGCGTCGCGGTGGTCTGCCGGACGATCAACCTGGTGGTGCCAACCCTGGACGAACTGGCCTTGCCAGCGGTCCTCAAGGACATCTCACTGACCAGCCGCGGCCTGGTCATCTTCATCGGCGGCACCGGCACGGGAAAAACCACGTCACTGGCCGCACTACTTGATCACCGTAACTGCAATAGCTATGGCCATATCATCACCATAGAAGACCCGATCGAGTTTGTGCACGAGCACAAGAAGTGCATCGTCACGCAACGCGAAATCGGCGTTGACACCGACTCCTGGGAAGTGGCGCTGAAGAACACCCTGCGGCAGGCACCGAACGTGATCATGATGGGCGAAATCAGAGACCGGGAGACCATGAACTACGCCGTTGCTTTCGCTGAGACCGGGCACCTCTGCCTGGCCACGCTACATGCCAACAGCAGTAATCAGGCGCTCGACCGGATCATCAACTTTTTCCCCGAAGAGCGCCGTCACCAGTTGTTGATGGACCTTTCCCTGAATCTGCGTGCGCTGGTCTCGCAGCGCCTGCTGCCGAAGAAGGACGGCAAGGGACGAGTACCAGCAATCGAGGTGCTGCTGAACTCGCCGTTGATCTCCGACCTGATCTTCAAGGGACAGGTGCACGAGATCAAGGAGGTCATGAAGCGCTCGCGCGAACTGGGCATGCAGACCTTCGACCAGGCGCTGTTCGATCTCTACGAAGGCGGTCAGATCAACTATCAGGACGCCTTGCGCAACGCGGACTCGCTCAACGATCTACGCCTGCAGATCAAGTTGCACGGCAAGGAATCGCAAGACCGCGACCTCACCGCCGGCATCGGCCATCTGGATATCGTCTAACGGTCATGACAATGCATACACCTCAGATCATGAAAGTCATGACCGTTTTCCCTCTTCCCCGACCCTTCTCCCGCGAGGGAGAAGGGAGCTTCGTGAGTCGCTTGCGCGACTTTCACATTAACGGTCATGACACGTGGAGACACCCCAAATCATGAAAGTCATGACCGTTTCCCTCTTCCCCTGCCCCTTCTCCCG
>NZ_SPMY01000043.1 GCF_012939955.1 Candidatus Accumulibacter phosphatis | reverse complement strand
GTGCTGATGCGATTCGGCCGAACCTGCCCCGAATTGCCCGCCGACTTGTTCTTCCACGAAGATGAATGGCATGCCGCCTACCTCCTTCACAAGAAGAAACCACCCGCTGACCTCCCAACTCTCAACCAGGTCCTGAGATTGGTCGCCATGCTCGGCGGCTTCCTTGCACGCAAAGGCGACGGAGAACCGGGCGTCAAAACCATCTGGCTCGGTTTGCAGCGTGTCATGGATTGCGCTATCGGCCTCCAGTTCATGCGTCAGGCAGATCCTGGGTAAGTTGTGTATAAGGCTATGACGTTGACGGCCTTGTCGGCGTCGGTATTGAACGGCTGTACCGTCGTGTGCAGCAAGGGCTGCAACTCCTCGGGGGCGTCAGAATTGACGATCAGACTGTCGAGCCGCATTTCGCGTTTGGTCAGTTCTGCGCCACGCAGCACCGTTTCGATGAACTGGAACTTGGACGAAAAGACACGAGAAAGACGGGACAAATCGAAGGGCGCTGGTGGCGCGGCTTTGATTGCGGCGACCACTTTGGCAATCTCCTCGTGGGCAAGGGGCTCGGCACCGATCTCGCACTTCGCCGCCGGCTGCTCGGGGTCAACACCGAGCGCCTCGGGCAGTCTCTGCAGGGTTTCCGGTGTGAATAGCAGCCCGTTTGGCTCGTCATCACTGCGAGGCGCCTCGAACATCAGGGGCGCGGGTGCCCAGACAAGGACTTCATCGTCGGCCATCAGCAGACCGATTCGAATACCTCGTTGCCGCCGCACTGGAAAACCTCGTTTTGTGGCCGCCGCGCTCAGCGACTGGAGAGAGGGCGCGTCGCAATAGCCTAGTCGACAGCTCTCCTCATCGGCATCCAGGATTATCACGATCTGAGGAATGTTGCGTGCTGTCAGGCAGGTTTCCAGCGCTTTCGCGACAGCAGCAGAGACGCCTGGCGCCACAAAGACCAAACGCCGAGTCGCGCCAGCGATGCTGCGCACCACGTCGTCGTCCCGTATGGATCGGAATACTCGCATGACGCCTCCATTTGCCAGAAATTGTCCTCGCATTTTAGTTTACAGTGAGTTCGCCGGCTGGCGCGCAGGCACGAAGGCGACACAGCGCTGCAGAATCGTCGGCGCCGGCCGATAGCCGCGGATAGCCGAGACGACTCCGCCAGGCTTGGCGACCACGCAGACGCCAGAGCGCAAGTAGTCGCACTGGATACAGCGTCGACGGTCATCTGTGTCGGCCGTGGCGCACTCGCCTGCGCGGCCAAGAAAGTATTGCCGCGCGCCGTCATCGTGCCGACACTGGGCGCGCACATCGCTGACAATGGCTTGGTCGGCTTCCCCGATCGCTGTCAGCCAGCCTACGATGGCGGCTTCTTGATCGCTGGTCAGCATCGCCTCGGGTTGTTGGCTGACCGTGTCGATCGGCTCAGCCGCCAGCGCACCTGGATAGTTGGCGAGAACCTCGGCATTGCTGGCAGCGGGCGACACCGACACTGCCAGTGCGTCGCCGTCGGCGAAGTGGACCAGCCAGCGCGAAGCCGCGAAGGGCTTTTGGTTGGCGTCTTCGGACAGCAGCGCAACGATGCCGGCCTTGTTCTCTCGGATGGCGGCAAGCCATCGCGTAACCACGGCTTGTTCGCCCACCGCCTTGATCGTGCCGGTAGCCGACAGCGAGAGCGTCACGCCGTCCAACGCCGAATCTCTGAGGATTGTCCCCGCGGTCATATCTCTACTTCCACCAGATCAACCGACGGTTCTATCGCAGGACGCGAACTTGGCGAAACTGGCGAACTTGGCCTATCTGCAGGCTTTCCGGCTGCTTCACACGCATGCGAAATCGGCGAACTTGGCGGAATTGGCTTTGTCGCAGCAATGCCAATTTCGCCAAGTTCGCCGGCTTCGCAGCTTCGCGCACTTGCTAAATTCCTTGCCGAATGAGCAACTGCGCCAGTTTCGCCAGTTTCGCAGCAGTGATAAAACTTCGTCCGCTTGCCGCTCTTATCGTCTTTCTCACCCTCCAGCACCTCAATGGACGGGGGGGTGTTCATCAGCAGACTGTCCAGCGCCTCGTCCATCCGCTTGGCTGACAAGTGGCCCGAGAAGCATTTCTTCGACAGGTCGGCACGGCTTGTCTGGCCATTCTGCTTCAGGTAGTCGAGAATCTTTACAGCGCCGGCCGAAGATTCACGCGCGGCCAATTCACCAGCGGCGTCGTTGAAAATGAACCGCACTGACTCGCGGTGAAAGCGGACCCAGGCCAGCGCTGCGTGGATATGGTGCACGTCAATCGTCAGCGTGTGATCGGTCAACGCGAACAGCATTGCCAGCCGGAGCAACATCGGTGCTCGCCGCTCCGTCAGCGCAGCAACTTTCTCGCCATCTGCCAGTCTGGACAACTCGCCGCGATACAGCCGTGCATATTCTGCCTTTGCGTCAGCGGACAATTCCATCGGTCTGCTGTCTTTGCTTTCCGGGTAGCCCTCGGTCGCGAAGCGAATCGCTGCTTTCGTGCGCTCTGCCAAGTCAGTGACCACCGCCCGCGGTGTCGGCAGGGGGAAGGGCTCAATGCGCTCGCGCTCAGCCCAAAAGATCAGGAACCGATTCGCGAAGCCGTTGGACAGTTCACGCGACTCCATCAGGCCAAGCAACTCTGATGGCGTGATGTTGCCCGTCAGCGAAATGTGCGGATTGCTCGCCCATAGCCGTGATGTCTTTGTTGCTGGCCTGATGCCTACCCCGTCCCACGAATCACGTAGCGCCGCGCTCAAGGTGTTCCCGTCGCGCTTGGCTTGGTGTAGCACGTTCGCAAACTCCGATTCGATAACCCATAGCCGTTTGTCCTCAATCGGCAAGACTTCTTCTTTGCCGGCCTTGTAGCCGTCGTGGATCAACAGCGCCAGCCCTTCTCGCGTGCTCAAGCCGCCGTCGTGCATCTGTCCGCACAATGGATCAGCGAGATTGCCGGTGTCCTCGTTGTGCTGGTTCTCGATAGCGCTCCTGATACGCTTCGTCAAAGCAGTCGCCTCACCTTTGCGACCTCGCCCACTGCGCCCGACGTGCAGCATGAAGATTCGCGCATGGTGTTTGACGTTGCCGACAGCCAGGAAGACGTTTCGACCGAACCCCGCCGACAGCAACGCGATATGCGCGGCAGCGGCAGCGTAGCGGTTTGCCTCGGTAGTTTCGGCCGCCGCCCGCGCAACGTCACCGATCAACCCGTAAAGCATTGCCGTGTCTGGCTTCGGTGCGTTGCGATGCGAGTCGACAGAATCGTCCTGTGACGCCTGCTTGCCCGAATTTTCACTCTTGGGAATCACGGTCAGAGCAGCGCGCAGTTTGCGCCCGTCGTCGCTCAGCGCGCTTTCAGGTGCCGGCCCTTGCCCTTGCTTCAGCAGTGCCGAAACATCCGCCGGTGGCCGTTTGCGTTGCTGGCGCGGCCCATCCACGAGTACCCGCAAATCCGCCCATGACTTATCGGAGCATGAATTATGCTGGCACTTGAAGCCCAAAGCGCCGCCTGCCATCCGGAAGATCGCCGCCTCGCCCTTGCCGTGCTGATGGTTGAACGGGCAGTGCGCCAGCTTGAACCGCTCGCTTCCTTCGTGGATGTCTTGCGCGGATGCGATGCCCAAACGTTCCAGAAAGTTGCCCAGGTCGAACGCCTCGCGCCGCCCGGTGCCGCGTTCATATCTGGACGCTTGCGCCGAGGGGTTCGCGTTCGCTGCCGCCGGCAGCCTGGCTCGCAGTTGACCGACAGTGACCACCTCGCCGCGGCTCGGTGTCGACACCACTTGCGACAATCGCCAGGGTGCAAGTGCGGTATGGTCGCCCTTGGTTGCCACTGTCCCGTACAGCTTGGTGATCCGGCCCGCATTAAACACGGTCTGGTCGACCGTCACTTGCTCGTTGTCGAAGGTAGCGGCCAATCCGGCCAACACACCTTTGAGCAGATCCCGGCTTTCGGTATCGTTGGGTAGATCAAGGGGATAGACCAAATGAAAGCCGTTGCCCGATTCGGCCGCGAGAGGTTCCGGCCAGCCATCATCATGCAATGCTTGGTAGCACCTCCGCGCCGTCGCCTTGGCTGCTCCAAGCTGCGCGTCGGTCGCACTGGTGTTGCTTGGCCTGGTCGGGTCGAAATCGAGCAGCAGCCACCGCCGCCGGGTAACTTGCGCGTCCGTCGTCGTTGCCGCCGCGCCGGCCTCAATCCGGTTGCAGTAGCGCGCCAGCAATTGCGGGTCGATCGGGTTGAGGGTGACATACACCGCCGCGCCGTTCCTGTTCAGCATCGCCGCGTGCTCTGCCAGTTGGTGCCGGTGATCACCGTCGAAGTATCCAGCGTCGGTGCGCTTGCGTCCCTTGGGGAAAGACCGTAGCTCTATCACGTCGTCAGGCGGAAATAGCGCCGCCAGTGCCTTGATGATTGCAGCCTGGTCGGCTCGCGGAATGGTGCAAGGTGCATTCATGCTCTTCGCTCCCCGTTCCAACTTCTTTTCCACCGACGGTCGCGGGACGGTTTCACGTTGCCGGCGAGCCTGAACCATCCTCTCAGCGGGTCCGTTTCGGTATCAGAGCGAACGTCGAGAGCAGTATCTCCGGTCGCGCGGTTGCCACCGTTGCGGCTATTTCCTTGTGCGCTCATCGCCGCCGCCTACGCCGTTGCGCCAGTTTCGCGGGTGCGCTTTTCCAGCCAGGCGATAAGGTCCGCGCGCCGATACCGCACGTTGCGCCCAATCTTGATGAAGGGAAGGTTGTAACGCCCGGTGCTACGCCAAACAGACAGGGTGCCGGGGGAATTGTCGAGAAACTGCGCTGCTGCTTTCTCGTCGAGTAGGTCGCCAGCTGCTGCGATGAGATTTGAGAGGTTTTTGCTTGTCATGATTCGCTCCAGTAGGGAACCGCACGAGGCAGTTCAGAACTGCACAGCGCAGCCCATGGAGCGAAGGTTAGAGAAAGGGAAATACAAGATCACCGCAGTTGCGGCCGCCACCGCCTCAATTGCGGAACTATCCGGCCTGAATTGACCGCTTCGCTTCGGGGAACTTACGGGACAGATTGCTTGCGGACAGGCCCGCGTAACCGTCGAATAGCCGGTCAATTTCTTCGATCAGCTTCGCCTCGCTGGCGAATGACGGATGACGCTCGATACCCGGCAAGGAGCCGTTGATACAGTCCAGAAGCGCGGCAATGATGTTCAGATAGGTTTTTTCAGCCCTTGCTCCTGGTACATCGGCCGCAGACAGCTTGTTGGTTAGGGAATCGACCATTGCTCGAAGAGAATCTCGTTCTGTTTCTGCTTTGCCTTTCGCTTCCTCAGTTTCCCGAATGCGCTCATTTGCTTGCAAAAGCTTTTGCTCTTTGGCGTCATGCGCCGCTTTCAGCGCTCGATAGGCGTCCGGGGTGATTGATGAGTGGGTATGTCGCTCAATTTCGTCAAACAGGAATGCAGGTTTGTCCGCTGGAAACTCGTTCGCAATCCATGTTTTCAAGTCTTTTCTCGAAACATGCCGACGCTCGGGTGCTACGTGGTCATCGGTCGCTCGGCCGTTTTCGCGGCTCACCGGCAAGATACCATTGTCGATCGCGTCATGGATTGCCCTGCAGCGCGGCTCAAGGCATGGGATATAAGGATGCTGCAAGACCGCCCGATAAACCGCCGTCGCCATCCCCAACTGCTCGTCAACTTCGCCGGCGGGGATGCCACACCATAGCGCAGCAGCTACCGGAACCGGGTAGATTGAAAAATACGCACGCACGTTGTCACAACTGTCTTCTTGCCAAGACCTATTCATAGCGCCCCTTTCACGCCTCGCCCTTGATTCGGAATGCCGCGCCAGCCGGGCTAGGGTTTCCCGGTTTTCTCCCCGTCGGGATAGGCGCAGCAAGACTCAGGTTTTCTCAGGTCACGCCGCCACCGCGAAGCGCCTCACGTCGATTTCTACGCCCGCCGCCGCTGCCTGCTCGGCTTGATTCAGCAAGGCAGCAGTAACGGCCTCGTCATGGAAAGCTTCGCCGCAGTTCTCGCACACCAGCGCCGGAACCTCGCGGAAAACAATCACGACGTCGCCGCGTTCAAGTGGAACAGTCACAGCGCCGGCGCGGGTTTCGCCGTGTCGGCAGATAGGGCATTTCATGGGTTTTTCCTCGTGGCCAGGTCCGCCAGCCATAGGGCGGGGTCGGGTTCGTATACGGTAATGATGACGCGCTCGCCATCGTCGGGGTTGTCGGCGAACACCAGATGCAAAGGGCGGTTGCCAGCGAAGCCCAGCCACAGGCAGCTAGGGTAGGGCGTATCGGTCGGGTAGTCTTCGATTACGCGCCCCGACGCCAGCGCCGCGCCAACGTCGGCAGTCGATATGCGGCGCTCGAACATCCGCCGCACCGCATGCTGTCGATAAATCAGCTTCACGCCTTGCCCCGCTTCGGCATGGGCAGCACCTCCGCTGCGTCTTTCATTCCGCCAGCTTCCATCATAGCCGCAGTTGCCGTATTGACAGACGCCCGCACCGGGTCAAGGTCGAGACGGGCATAGATTGCGGTCGCCTGCTGGCTCTTGTGGTTCAAGCTCTTGCCAATGATTGCCAGCGATGCACCTGTCTTGGCCTGCCAGCTTCCCAAGGTCCGGCGCAGATCATGCAGCGTTACGCCGTCCGGGATGTTCCTGCCGTAGGGGATGCCGGCCCGTTCCATGACGCGAATGACAGCTTTTTTCGGTTCCTCGATATGACCGCTCTCGCCGCTTCCCGGGAAAACAAAAACGGCGCCGCTCTCGGCAGCGTCCTGTCGTGCTTGCAGAATGGTCACCGCTTCAGGCGAAAGCGTTACGTTTTGCGGCGTACCATTTTTCGTATTGGGAATCCGCCAGACGGACTCTTTCAGGTTAACTTCCGTCCAGCGCATCGCGAGCAAGTTGGCGCGACGCGCGCCGGTCAGCAGCGCCAGCAGAATGTAGTCTCGCAAGGTCTCGTTCTGCTCTTCCGCCAGCGATTGGAAGAAGCGGGGAAGCTCGTCGGATCGGAGGAAGCGATCACGGCTTACCTTGGCGCCCGAAATCGTGACACCTTGTGCCGGGTTGGCGTCGACATATCCCCATTCGATTGCCTTGCCGAAGATGCTTGATGCAAGAGCACGAATATTGCGCACAGTGGCCACGGCCTTGCCGGTTTTCTCGGCGTCGGAAAGTGTCCGGGCGATCATCGCACGCGTGATTGTCGCCAATTTCCGCTTGCCAAGGGAGGGCTGCAGGTAGTCACGGAAGCGCTGTTGATCGGCAGCCCACGCTTGCTTTTTCTCCCCGTGTCGCCTGCCGTACTCGGCGAAGACCTCAGTGAGCGTCGGTTCCCCTTTTAGTACACGCTTCGCCTGCGCAGGGTTTGCGCCGTCCTCGATTTCTGCATTCACCATGGCGGCTGCCTTGCGCGCTTGCTCGACGGTCATCGCGGGGAATCGCCCGAGGGTGACGCGCTCCGGTCCGCCGCCTTTCGTACGCCGGTACATCGAAAAGGTTTTCACGCCGCTTGCCGACACGCGCAGTTGCAGGCCCGGCGCCTTGGTGTCGTGATAAGTCGACCGCGAGCCCACCGCAGGTAGCGGCAGGGCGAGCAGCTTTTCCTTGTTGAATTGCAGCTTCGCGGTATCGTTCATGACCTCTCCTTATGCCCTTGGGAAATTTGGGATTACGCTGGGGTTACATTCCAGGTCAAAAACCATCCTGTTTCGCGTAACCCCGTTAAGGTGAGTTTAGCCGCTATAGCCTGCTGTGTATAGTTCCATTAAGGTTTATAAACCCATAGGTCCACCGGGACTCACGGATTCATAACCCATAGGTCGGTGGTTCAATTCCACCCATCACCACCAACGGATTAAAGCATTTAGCCCCGGTCAAAAGCCGGGGCTTTTTGCTGTCCGGCTTTCGTGTAGACTTCCAGGGCTGCCTCAAAGGGAAGCCGTGCCACTCGGATCAAGGTGTCGGTTTCCGCCTGCGCGCATCAGATCGAGCGGTAACGGAGGCGCCCACCCCGTCATTGCGCGGAGGCGAGGCCGACGCGGCAATCCAGTTCCACGTTCTGATTTCCTTGCCGCCGCCGCATCGACAACGCGAAGAGGCAAAGCTCTGAATTGCCCCGTCGGCTTTGCCTCCTCGAAATGACCTTGGCTACGCCTGCTGGCAATGGCGCGCAGGCGGATATGTCATTTGACAGAACTCGCCTTGGCTGCCGTGGCAGCAGTGTCAAGTCCGTGCAGCGCCAGGAGTTCGTACGTTTCACCGCACCTGCAACACGGCGCGGCGCTATCCCGTCATCGCATACACCATGTCGCTGAGCGAGCGCCGGAAGGCCTCGTTCTCTACAAACTGCTTGTAGACCAGGGTGTCGTCCTTGAGCAGCGCCTGCATCATTCGGCTCAGCGCCTGGTCGTGTGCGATACGCGCCGTATGTGGCGTGTTCTGCCGTGCATTCTGGAAGGCTGCGTCAGCAGCAACCTTTGGCGCGATGTCCTCGCGAATACGCCTGGCGACCCGGTCGCTGTCGGCGAACAGGGTGCCGAACTGCTCGTTGAAGGTCTTCAGGATGTTGCTCAAGCGGTCGAATTCTGGCTGGCTGTGGCCATCGCCACCCCCGTCGGTTGGGACAGGCTCGATCTCCGCATCCTCGTCCGCCAGCGGGTCGAGATTCCAATAGTGACGGCAGAGCCGCTTGTACATTCCGAGCACTGAGTCATCACCGCAGAAGTCGAGCAGGCGATCCAGTGTGTGTTCGATGTGCTGAGTATCGCGGCAGCGAGTGCGCAGGATGTCGTCGACCACTGGCCTGTATTCCTGTGCGGCCTGCTGCTGAAGTTCACCGATGCTCCGCGCGAGGGCGACGATCGCCTGTGAAGTGGCGTCGTTGATCTTCATTCGTGGCTTCCAGCGTCAGGCAGGCGCCGGGCGGCCTGTTCCCTGGCGTGTTCTATCGCCTGGTGCAGCCGTTTGCGCAGCAGTGGCAACGGCGGTAACTCGGTGCGGTACTCGCTGACGCGGATGGACTTGGCGTCGAGTTGAAGCAGTTCGACCTGCTCGGCGTCGGCGGATGCGCACAGGATGAGACCGATTGGCGCTTCTTCGCCAGTTCCCGTTCGTATTTGTCCAGCCAGCGCAGGTGGCGGTGGAAGAACAGCGGGTCGAGATGAAAATCGTCCTTGCCGACGCTTAGGCGCTTCTGCCGGGCAACGAAGGCGAAGCCGGTACCAAGCTCCAGCAGCACGCACTCGATCTCGCGCAGGATGGCGCTCTCGAGATCGCGTTCGATATAGGCCCCCGTGAGTCCCAGGAGATCGAGAAGGTACGGATCGCGGAAGACGATGTCGGGGCTCATCGGCCCCTCGCCAAGTTTGCCGATCTCTGCCGAGATGACGGCTTGCGGCTTCTTCGACAGGGCGGTGCGCTGGTACAGCATGCCGACGATCTTCAGGCGCAGGGTACGCACGTCGCAGCGCTCGATGCGGCACATCTCGGCGTAGAAGTCGCGGGCCAGCTGATCCTTGATCGGCCGGCAGTAGCTCGACGAAGTGGCTCCCGCTCAATGTTTGCGACAGCGTCGCAAGAATCTGCTCGTCGGTCATCCACTCGGCGAATCGGGCCATGCGCGTCAGGGCCGTGTAGCTGAAGCCGGCGCCGAACTCGGCGGTCAATTCTTGCGACACGGTCGCAAGAATCTCCTTGCCGTAGGCCGCGCGTCCCGCCTGCAGGTTTTCTCGCAGCAGGCGGCAACCAAGCTGCCAGCACAGCCGCGTGTAGGTGACATTGGCAATGCTGGCCAGCCGCTGGCGGGGCGAGCGGACGAGAGTTCGCAGATCGCCCAGCAGGGCTCCTTGGTCAGCGGGAATTGTCTCGCCTGCCGTGGGCACAGACTTGGTCACTGCCTGCTTTGCAGCGTCACGGTCGGGCCGCTTGATCCCTTTCTTCATGCGCCTGTCCCGCCCTTCAGCAACCCATCCAGCAGTCCCTCGGCTTCCTTCTCGTTGGCCAGGATATCCGCACTGATCTCTTCCAGTGCGCGCAGCGGTTGCGCTTTGTAGAAGTGGCTCCAGGCGCCGGATGACGCACATCGGCAGGATTACGTCGGGGTACTTGCCGCGCCTGAAGAGGTCGCGCAGGACATCGTCGGCGATGCCCCAGATGAAGGAGACGATCTTGTTATGTGTGGCCTGGTCCATCAGCGCTTCGGTTCGATTTCTTTTACTGGGTGAGGCGAGCCCACTCACTCCGGAAACGGGCAGTGTGTCGCAAGTGTCAGGCATGCCGAATATTCAGCCAGAGCATAACCCGCAACCCATGAATGACGGCTGCGGTGAGGCGACGAAGCGGAAGAATCAAGGCGCTGCTTACCGGAAAATGGTGCGCATGTCACGATGGTCGCTGCCAGAAAACTATGCGCGATTGCCGCGTTGTTGGTTTCTCGCGGTGACGGCGTCGCGACTGGAGCGGCTAGCAGCGTCGTCGTCATTGCGAGCCAAGCGAAGCAATCCAGGGAGCACGCTGCGCGAAGGCAACGGCCATATGTCCAAGAATCGATCGATCAGGCGGTCAGTCGGCGCTTCAATTTCACCCCACACTGCCAATAAATTCAGCCATTTAGCCCATGTGTTACGAGGGCTTCTCCTTTCCGGCTACCGCGTAGCGGTATACACTCAAAGTCCTCAATTTGCCTTGATCGCCCGCAGTGACAAGTTCGGCGGGTGCGGCTTTCCTTGACAGGACCACCGATGACCGAAGAGCTGTTTCGCGAAGACGCCTCGCTTGCCACCTGTAATGCCCGCATAACGCGCGTCGACGAGCGTGGCGTGCAACTCGATCGCACGGTTTTCTATCCGCTGGGTGGCGGCCAGGCAGGTGACCGAGGCATGTTGATCCTGCCTGACGGTAGCGAGTTGGAGATCTTCGATACCCGCAAGGGTGCGTTCCCGGGCGAGATTCTGCACCTGGCGGGCGCTGCGCAGCAGGGGCTGCTGGCGTTGTTGAGCGTCGGAACGCCGGTCACCGCCCAGATCGACATGCCGCGCCGGCAGCGGCACATGCGCTTTCATACGGCCACGCACCTGCTGTGCGCGCTGGTTCCGCAGCCGGTCGACGGTTGTTCGATCACCGCCGATTACGCGCGCCTGGACTTCCACATGACTGCGCCGCTCGACAAGTCGGCGCTGAATGCGGGCCTGGCGCGCCTGGTCAAAGAGGCGCATCCGGTCAGCCAGCGCTGGATTACGGAAGCCGAGCTTGATGCCAACCCGGGCCTGGTGCGCAGCATGAGTGTCAAGCCGCCGCGTGGCCTGGGGCGGGTGCGCGTGCTCGAGATCGAAGGCGTCGATCTGCAACCCTGCGGCGGCACCCATGTGGCCAACACGGCCGAAGTCGGTACCGTCATCGTCACTCGCATCGAGAAGAAGTCGGCGATGACGCGCCGCGTCGTGCTCGGTTTCGCGCCGCTCGTCGATAGCGCGCGCTGAGCAATGTCCATGCCCTTGCGCGGACAGGGACGATCCGCTCCCGGCCGGGCGACGTTTCTGGCGCTCATTGTCCGCCGCGCCATCATACCCATCGTTCTGCTCTGGGCATCGCTGCTCGGCGCCCAGGAAACGCTCTTGCCGGGTGTTGCGGACCTGCAGCAGCGCCTGGCGTCGGTCGAGCAGTCCGGC
Organism: Candidatus Accumulibacter phosphatis; assembly: GCF_012939955.1. Lineage (GTDB taxonomy): Bacteria > Pseudomonadota > Gammaproteobacteria > Burkholderiales > Rhodocyclaceae > Accumulibacter > Accumulibacter delftensis. The sequence continues at coordinate 76,446 of NZ_SPMY01000043.1, read as the reverse complement.
ACTCTCAGCGCTGCGCAGAAAGCCGAAATTGCCGCCCTGTATCGGCTGGCCATCTCCCGCATCGAGGCTGCCGAGCGCTTTGAAGAGGAGGCTCGCGCCTATGCGCAGGCGCTGCGCGACCTGCCCCGCGAGCGGCAGCGATTGCGCGCCGAGCAGCAAGCCTACCGACCGCCGAAAGTCGCCAAAGACCTAGAAAAGCAGCCGCCGAGCGTTGTCGAGCAGGCGCTTCTGGACGTCGTGGGTGAAGAAGCGATTCTGCGGACAAAACTCGCCCGGGTGCAATCCAGCGTGCAGTCAGAACGCGCTCTGGCGCTCAAGCAACTGCTCAGCACCGCGCAAGAGAGCGTGGACAAGGTCGACAACAGCGCGCGTGCAGTCGGCACCTCCGAGCAAACTCAGCTGGCCGAGGCCGCCGCTCGCGCTGCCGACAAGCGCCTCGGGCTGGCGCGGATCGAGGCCTTGAGCGAGCGCCTGGCCAGCCGACCGGCACGCCTGGCACTGATGGAGGCCGAAGCCGACCTGCTGGCTGACCAGCTGGCCAGTACGACGGACTACATCGCCGCGCTGCAAGCCATTCTGGGTCGCGTTCACAAAGCCGGGGTGAGTGCGCTGGTCAGCGATCTCGAGGCCTTCATGCAGTCGCTGGGTGCGGCGCCAGAGGACTTGCTGGGTTTTGCCGAGGGCAATATCCGCCTGTCCAGATTGATCGACGAAATACTGGTAAAAAGGCAGCAGGCGGAAGCCGAGAGCGCTCGCCTGCGCGGCGCCGTGTCGCTGCTCAACAGCAAGCTGGAAACGCTCGATCGCCTGCTCAATCTCAATCAGCTCGACGCCTCGGCGGCCTTCGGTATCGCCTTGCGCCAGGAAAGGGACAAGGCTTCGGACGCCATCAACATCGAGAGCGCCCGCAGCAAGGCGGAAGGCGAACTCGAGGCCAGCCGCATTGCCCTGTTTCAACTGGAGGAGAAGCGCCCGCCCTACGACCTGCCCAGCAAGCCGGCGCTGGAAAAGCTGCTGCGTGGGGCTACCCAGGACTGGGGCGCGGCGATCGACAGCCTGCTCGAACAGCGCCGCAGCCTGATTACCCGCCTGAAGAATGAGCAGGCGCGCTACGCCGATGAACTGTTCGTGCTGCTCACCCAGCTCAAGTATTTCTCCGATCGCTCGCATACCTACCGTGATGCGCTCGAGAGCCATCTGTTCTGGATTCCCAGCGCGCAACCGATGGGCATGCAAACGCTGCGCGCCGCGGTTGATTCCATGGCCTGGCTTTCGGAGCCCGCGCACTGGCAGGACGTGCGGCAGGCCGCCGCCAGAAATCTGGATCACCGCCTGCCGGGATTCCTCGGCCTGCTGCTGCTCCTGGTGCTCGCCATCGCCAGCCGTGGCCGCTTGAAGCAGCGCCTGGAGCGGATGGCGCCGCGGATCGGCAAGGTGCAGTCGGATGATCTGGTACTGACCCTGGAAGCTTTCGCGATCACGGCGGCTCTTGCCTTGCCGCCGGCGTTGCTACTTTTTGGACTGGCCTACCTGGCTCACAGCCATACGGGTTTCGCCCGCAGCCTGGAGACCGCGCTTATGACGGGTGGCGTCCTGATCCTGTTCATGGAGTTCCTCCTGCAGCTGGTTCGTGCCAAGGGCGTCGCCGCCGTGCATTTCGACTGGAGCCTGTCAACGCTGACCCTGCTGCGCCGCAACACCCGGCGGCTGATGCTGCTCTTCGTGCCGATCACCATCGTTATGGTCCTGGTTTCGGTGCACGCCGCCCCGGAGATTCGTGACGGCCTGGGACGGATTTCCCTGATCGTGTTCTGTCTGGCGATTGCCTGGATCGCTTCCCGGCTGTGGCGCCTGTCGCGTCTCAGTCTCGCCGAGACCGATGGCGACAACTGGCTGTGGTACATCGTCTACCTGTGGTATCCCGCACTAATGCTCATCGCGCTGGCGACGATTGGCCTTTCCCTGCTTGGCTACCACTACACCGCTTCACAGCTGCTGCGGCTAACCATGCAGTCGATCGTGCTGATCACCATGGCGACGCTTGTGCACGCCACGCTCGAGCGCGCTTTCTCCGTCTTCGAGCGGCGAATGGCGCTGGCACGGGCGCGCGAAGCGCGTCACGCGGGCCGGGATGCGGGCACGCAAACGATCGATCGCCAGGCGGCCGAACGCGCCGCCGACGCCATTCCGGAAGCCTTGCAGAGCTACGAAATCGACCGTCACACGATCAGCCGGCAAACGCGCGCACTGCTCCGCCTGCTCGTCCTGCTAGGCATTGCCTTTGCCATGGCTTGGATCTGGCAAGGCCTGTTGCCGGCGGTGCGCACGCTTGACGAGATCGTCCTCTGGCGCCTCGGCGCTGCCGACGGCACGCTGCCCCAGCAGGTGGTGACCCTCTGGAGCCTGATCGTCGCGGCGACGGTTTTCGCCATCGCCATCATCGCCATCCGGAACCTGCCCGGTGCGCTCGAAGTGGCCGTCCTCAGCCGCTTCGATCTGGCTCCCGGCACCGGCTATGCCATAACCATGCTGCTGAACTACCTCATTGTTCTCGTCGGGCTGATTGCCGCGTCGAATCTTCTCGGCATCGACTGGACGAAGCTGCAGTGGCTGATCGCAGCGCTCGGCGTCGGCCTGGGCTTCGGCCTGCAGGAAATCGTCGCCAATTTCGTTTCCGGCATCGTCATTCTCTTCGAGCGGCCGTTTCGCGTCGGCGACATCGTGACCATTGCCGGCCATACCGGCACGGTGACGCGCATCCACATTCGCGCCACGACCATCAGCGACTGGGATCGCAAGGAACTGCTCATCCCGAACAAGACTTTCATCACCCAGGATTGCATCAACTGGACCCTGTCCGATCCCATCACGCGCTTGATCGTCCCCCTTGCCGTCGCCTACGGAAGCGACGCGGAGCAGGTGGTCGACACCCTGATGGAGGTCGCGCTGAACAACGAAAGCGTTGTTGACGAGCCAGCGGCAGCGGCGTTGTTTCTGCGTTTCGGCGAAAGCGGTATGGAGTTCGAGCTGCGCGTGTTCACACGCGTGGTCCTCAACCGCAGCATCGTCACGCACGAACTGCACATGGCCATCGACAAGGCCTTTTGCGAACGCGGAATCAAGATCTCGTACCCGCAACGCGACGTGCATCTGAGCACAGGTTCGCCTCTCGAAGTCCTCATGACGGCGCCAACGGCCGAGCCGGGAGCGACGCCATAGCCATGTGTAGCGCCTGAATCGAGTTGGCCATTCGACCCTGATGGTCAGGAAAGCCAATTCACAGCCGCCAGTCCCCTGGGTCGCGTCACGACCGCCGCAAGGGGCCGCCTCAACGACCACCAACGCTGCGCCTCCTTGCAATGACCGTGCGTGCGGGATGATTGCCGAGAGTCTCATCAAGAAAGCAGCACTATACTAGCGCTCATACCATCACTGCTTACAGCAAGGCAATGAGCACCGACCGTGAAGAACGCCAGGAGGCGCTCTCGCGGTAAGGTAATTGCCTTCTTGCGTTCTGGCCGCGTTGATCGCCGCCTTTTTTTGGAGATTGTCATGTCGTCGTGGGGCTGTCCGCATGAAATCAAGGGGCTATGTGCCAAGGTGAAAAACCTGGTTTGTGATCCGGGGATGAAGGGCTGCGAACTCGCCGGCCGCTACGTCTTTTTCGGCAGTGAGGACAAGAACAAGCGACTACGGGAAAAACAGGCGCAGGCGACTGGCCAGAAGCCGAGCAAATAGGCTGGCTGCGCGAAGCGGCTACTTCGTTCCGCGCGGCCGGTTTTCCTCGGCCTGCTCAAGCACCCCGAGGGCGTTCAAGCGCCGGTAGAGCGTCCGTTCCGACAGACCGGCATGGTGCGCGAGCTCTTTTCGGCTACCGGGAAAACTGGCTGCAAGATCGAGCAGTTGTGCATCGCTGAGGTTCAATTTTTGGCCCGATTTTGGCCCCGATTGCGGGCTTTTCGTCGCCAGCGACCGCTGCCCCCCGCCAGCTGCGCTTGCCGGCAGGTGCCGCAGGTCGATTTCATCGCTGTCGCTCAGCAGGCAGGCACGTTCGAGGAGATTGCGCAGTTCGCGGACATTTCCCGGGAAATCGTAGTCGAGCAACCAGCCGATCGCCGCGCGGCTCAGGCGCGGCGAACGCCCGCCAGAAACTCTCGGGAGCAGGGTTTCGGCGAGCAGCACAATGTCTTCCCGCCGTTCCCGCAGTGCCGGCAGGAAGATCGGGAAAACATTCAGGCGATAGTACAGATCCTCCCGGAAGCTTCCGGCTTCGACCATTTCGGCCAGCGAACGGTGTGTTGCCGAGATTACCCTGATGTCGGCCTGGCGAAGCTCCGTGGAGCCCACCCGCCGGAAGGTTCCCGTTTCAAGGAGGCGCAGCAACTTGACCTGAATCGACAGTGGAATATCACCGACCTCGTCGAGGAACAGGGTTCCCGCTGCTGCCGCTTCAATGAGGCCGATCTTGCGCGCCACAGCCCCGGTGAAAGCGCCGCGCTCGTGGCCAAAGAGCTCGCTCTCGAACAAGGTTTCTGTCAATCCTGAGCCGTCGACCGCAATAAACGGGCGCTGCGCCCGCCGGCTCAACTGGTGAATGGCGCCGGCGACCAGTTCCTTGCCAGTACCCGACTCACCCTGCAGGATGACCACTGCTTCGGACGGTGCCACCCGCGCCACCAGTTCCATCATCGCCAGAAAGGCCGCTGACCGCCCGATCAGGCCACGCGCATGCTCATCGCTGCGCGGCACCGGCAGCGGGTCGATCTTCTCTATGAAATAGACCATCTCGCCGTCGGCGTTCCGAATGGGCGTCAGCTCGATGTCTTCGAGGCGTTCGCCGAGCGGGGTGTGATGCAGATGCACGACACGTTCCCGCTGACCGGAGCGCAGACTGCGCAGCAGCGGACAAGATCCACCTGCCTGGTCGCAGGGCACGGCATATCGGTGCGATACCTCGTAGCAGGTTCGGCCAATGATTTTCTGCTGCCCCTCCCATTTGGCGCGATAGCTGTCGTTGGCGGCAATGATGCGGTAGTTCCGGTCACACAGGATATGCGGCTCGACGAGCGACTCGAGGAAGGAAATCAATTCGGCGGGAGGGTGGGGGTTGGGGGGTAGGGGTCATTGCTGCCAATCATCTTGTTGCCGTGCAGGTCGCGTCCGCGACCCACGAAGCTCTCTTCTCCCTCTGCACGAGAAGGGTCGGGGGAAAAAGGGAAGGGGGGGAACGGTCAAGACATTCATTATCAGCGCTGTCTCGACATGTCGTGAGCGTTTGCTCTGCCAAATACTGCCATGTTTTGGCAGGCGGCAGCGATCGTCAGCCCGTGAAAATAGTCCGCTCACCGTCAAGCGCTGTAAATACCGGGCCTGTTGCGTGCCGCCACTGGCTGGCACGATTCTTGATTGCTGAATGCTGATGCCCTTCACGGCCGATGCCCTCGGCCTTGTAGGACCGTGCGCCCTGCCGCCTTTTAGCCCCCTGCAACCCCCTGCCAACAAGAAGCCTCCTTTCATGAATCCACCCACCCGCATTACCGTCATCGGCGCCGGCTTCGGCGCGCTCTCCAGCGTGCTTGAAATCCGCCGCCGCGATGCGAAAGTCGAGATCACCGTGATCGCGCCGCGCGCGGAGTTGCACTATCTTCCCGGCACCATCTGGATTCCCTCGGGCCTGCGCAGGCGCGAACAGCTGATAGTGCCCCTGGCGAACTTCTTTCGGCGCATGCAGGTGATGCACGTGGCCGCGGAGGTGACGGGCCTGCGTGACGGCGGGCGGGTCGTCGAGACCACGGCCGGCGACGTCGGTAACGATGCGCTGGTGATTGCCAGCGGCGGGCGCTTCATCAAGAAGCTGCCGGGCATCGAGCACGCCATCACCCCCTGCGAGGGGATTGCCGCAGCCGAACAGATTCGTGACCGCCTGCGCGCCATGCACGGCGGTGTCATTGCGGTGGGATTTGCGGGCAACCCCAACGAGCCTGCCGCCGTACGCGGCGGTCCCATGTTCGAGTTCCTGTTCGGCATCGACGAGCAGCTCAAGCGCGAGGGCCGGCGGGAGAAGTTCGAGCTGGTGTTTTTCAATCCGTCAAAGGAACCGGGTCAGCGTCTCGGCCCGAAAGCGGTCAACTACCTGCTGGCGGAAATGGACAAGCGTGGCATTCGCACCCACCTCGGCCACAAGATGGAGCGCTTCGAGGCCGACCGGGTGGTCACCGCGGGTGGCGAGTTCGCCGCCGACCTCATCCTCTTCATGCCCGGCATGACCGGCAACCTGTGGTTTGACACGACCGCACTGCCGCGTTCGCCGGGTGGCCTGCTCCAGGCTGACGCTCAGTGCCGTGTCGTCGGCAGCCAACACCTGTATGTGGTCGGCGACTCCGGCAGCTTTCCGGGCCCCGACTGGATGCCCAAGCAGGCCCACATGGCCGACCTGCAGGCCGCCGCCGCGGCAGAGAACGTGCTCGCCGGCCTGCGCGGACAAACGCCGAGCGCGACCTTCAAGGTCGAACTGATCTGCATCATCGACGCCATCGATCACGGCACCCTGGTGTTTCGCAACCCACGGCGCCAGATCATCCTGCCCTCGTCGCGCCTCTTCCACTGGGCCAAACGCTTTTTCGAGGGCGTGTACCTCAGGAAATACCGCTAGTTGCCGCTAGCGGACTCCCCTTGCCGCAGAACCGATGCCCCCTGTCAGCACGACGGCCAGATGAGCCATCGCCGCCCGGTCGAATTATGATTGACTCATCGCTGCGCCTTGCCCGCGCAAGCCCGGCCCCGATATCGACCGAGAGGCGTGCCATGACTCATCATGAAGAGACAACCGTGCCTGCCGACCAGCACCGCATTCCGCTGGAAGCCTTGCGGCAGCGCCTGCACTGCACAGGGGACGGACTGAGCAGCGCCGAGGCCGCCCAACGACTGCTCGAGTTCGGTAGCAATGAACTACGCGTACGTAACGAAACGCCAGAGATCGTCAAGTTCTTGCGCCAGTTCGCGAACTTCTTCGCCCTGCTGCTCTTCGTCGGCTCGGCACTGGCGTTCTTTGCCGATTACCTGAAGCCGGGCGAAGGCAATTTCTACATTGGCGTCGCGCTGCTGGTAGTGGTCTTGCTCAACGCGCTGTTCACCTACCTTCAGGAGCAGCAAAGCGAACGCATCATGGAGAGCTTTCGCAACATGCTGCCACCGATGATCACGGTGCAGCGCGATGGGCAAATATCGCGCATCGAGGCACGCTTGCTGGTGCCGGGCGATGTCATCCTGCTGGAAGAGGGCGACCGGGTGCCGGCCGACGGGCGACTGCTCGAGGTGAATCAGCTCAAGGTAGACCATGCCTCGCTGACCGGCGAGAGCGAACCGCAGTTGCGCAAAATGGCCTGCACCCACGAGCGGCTGATGGAGAGTCGAAACATGGTGTTTTCTGGCACGTTGGTGCAAAGCGGCAATGGCCGTGCGCTGGTGTACGGCACCGGCATGAACACGCAGATCGGTCAGATCGTGCAATTGACCAAGGCGGCGGGCACGGTGGAGACGCCGATCCGCAAAGAGCTGCGCCATTTCATCCGCGTCATCTCGGCCATCGCCATCGCGCTCGGCGTGCTGTTCTTCGCGCTCAGCATGGTGCTCGGCAATCCCCTGATAGGCAGTTTGATATTCGCCATCGGCATCATCGTGGCCAACGTCCCGGAAGGTCTCTTGCCCACGGTGACGCTGGCGCTGACCATGGCCTCCAAACGCATGGCGAAGAAGAACGCGCTGATCAAGAATCTCGAAGCGGTCGAGACGCTGGGTTCAACCACGGTGATCTGCACCGACAAGACCGGCACCATCACGCAGAACCAGATGCAGGTCGCCACGCTGGTGCTGGGCGAGCGCGAATGGTCGGCCGCTCAGAGTGGTTTGCAGCAGGCGGAAGGTTTCGCCGATGCCTGGGCCGTCATGGTGTTGTGCAACAACGCACGGCTGACCGAGCAGCACTATCTCGGCGATCCGACCGAGGGCGCCCTGCTGGTTCTGGCGCAGCGTTTGCAAGCCATCGGCGATGTGGCGGCGCGCTTCCCGCGCTTGCACGAAAGTCCGTTCGACTCCGCCAGAAAACGCATGATCACCACGCACAAAGCTGGGAGCGGTCAGCCCAATCTCGCCTGCATGAAGGGTGCGCCCGAGGTCGTTTTCACAAAATGCACGCATCGTTTGCATCACGGCGAGCGGGTCGAATTCGCTGAGTCGGCTCGTCGTACCGCGCTGGAACTGTACGAAGTGCTGGCGGCGCGCGGCGAACGGGTGCTGGCGCTCGCCTGCAAGACGACCGACGCCGATGCGGCCAGTGAGGAGGGTTTCGTCTATCTGGGCCTGGTGGGCATGCTCGATCCGCCACGCCCGGAGATCGCCGAAGCGATTGACCGCTGCCGCAGCGCAGGCATCCGCGTCTTCATGATCACCGGCGACTACCACACCACGGCCGAGTCCATCGCTCGTCAGGTTGGCCTGTTCACCGGCGACGGGCAGGTGGTGGTGGGTGAAAGATTGCTGGAAATGAGCGAGCAGGAGCTTTCCGTTCTGCTGGATGGTCGGGAGTTGGTGTTCGCACGCTCGACACCTCGACAGAAGCTTCAGATAGTCAAGGGATTGCAGAAGAAGGGCGAGATCGTCACCGTCACCGGCGATGGGGTGAACGATGCGCCGGCCTTGAAGAATGCCAACATGGGTGTGGCAATGGGCGTATCCGGTACCGAGGTGGCGAAAGAGGCGGCGGACATGGTGCTGATGGACGACAACTTTGCCACCATCGTGCAGGCCATTGAGGAGGGGCGCACCATCTTCTCCAACATCAAGAAATTCATCGCCTACGTCCTGACCAGTAACGTCCCCGAGATATTGCCCTTCATCGCCTTCGTGGCGATCGATGCGCCGCTGGCGCTGACCGTGGTGCTGATCCTGACCATTGACCTGGGCACCGACCTATTGCCTGCGCTGGGGCTGGGGCGCGAGTTGCCGGAACAGGACGTGATGAAACAGGCACCGCGCCGCCGTGACGAAAGACTGCTTACCTGGCCGCTGCTGGCTATGAGCTACGGCATCATCGGCATGCTGCAAGCCGCTGCCGGCTTCTTCGCATTCTTCGTCGTGCTGCATCGGGGAGGCTGGGTGTGGGGCGTCGAGTTGGCGACCTCCGATTTGCTCTATCGCACTGCGGTGACTTCCTTCTTTGCGGCCGTGGTGATCTGCCAGGTGGCGGATGTGCTGATCTGCCGCACGCGTCGGCAGAGCATCCTGTCCGCCGGCATCTTCCGCAACAAACTGATCTGGGTGGGTATCGCGGTGGAACTGGCGCTACTCGCGGCGATCTCGCAAATCGAGTTCCTGCAGCCATTCTTCGGCACCGCACCGATAGGCTGGTTCGAGGTCTCGCTGGCATTGCCGTTCGCGGCCGCGATTCTGTTGGGTGACGAGTTACGGCGCTGCCTGATCCGGCGTGACAACCGCTTCGTGCAGCGCTGGCTGACTTGGTAGCCGGACGATGCATAGCTCGGCGCTGGATGGCCAATGGTTGGCAGACGTAGATTTTCAATTCGTCAAAGGAACCGCACCAAGGATAGCGGCCGCTACCGGACTCCCCTTGCCGCAGAGCGGATGCCTCATCACTGTCCGCAAGACTGCCATATTGTGCCGCTTTGACTGCCACATCGGCAGCCAGGCACCAAAAAGAAGCGTCAGCGTGCGGCTCGCGCATCTTCAAGCCATTGCTTTCTCGCTGTTTGTTCCGGTGCTCGAACGCTGGCACGAATCTTGATAAGAGTTGACTGATGTTGGCGCATAGCCGCCAGTTGATGATTCAAGGATACCGACCTTCGAGGATAGCGATGTTCAAGAACACGCCGCCAATCTGGAGATTCCCCCCACACCGCCATCTGGCCGACCGCCGCCCGCTGATCGGCGGCGACACGAGCGGGCAGGCCTGAGCGCTGGCGTTCGAAAAAGCGAGTCGGCATGTCGCCGTCACAAACGGCCGCTTCGCCATGACACGAACAAATTGCCAGGAAAGGACAAATCATGCAAATCGCCGTCACCAGCCAGAATCGCAAGACGATTACCGAACATGCCGGCAAGTGCCGGAAGTTCTGGATCTACGACCTTGAAAAGGGTGTCGTGACCGGAAAGCGCCTCGTCGAGGTGTCCATGGAGCAGAGCTTGCACGCCAGCTCCGGGCTGCTTGCCGAACCGTTGGCCGACATCAATATCCTGATTACCGGCGGCATGGGGCCCGGCCTCCATGCGCGCTTGATGCAAAGCGGGATTCTTCCGGTAATCACCATGGAGGAAGATCCCGATGCTGCGGTGACCGCCCTGCTCAGCAATCGTCTCCCACGATTGCCTGTTCCGCGGCACCATTATTGCCATGAGCACGGTGATTTTTTACACCTCGCGAGCTAGAGGGCCACTATAGCCATGGCATATAGTCGTTCGGCGCAATCGTCACTGCCTGCACCTGTACTGGTATCCGATCGACCCGGTTTTTGGCTGGATGCACGTGCGTATCCAGACCTGGGCAGCGTACGCCACTCAGATTTACGTCAATGGCCGGGAGTGGCTGTGTCGGCAACTGCCGCCAGTGGGTGTCGCCTTCGAGCGGAGCGACAACAAGATTCTCTGGGTGTCGGATTTCGAAGCCACCGCGGCACTTGCCGAGCAGCTCAACCACACCGACTGGCCTGCGTTTCTGATTCGCCAGGTGGCCAGCGTCAATCCGCTCTTGCCGGCCATCGCCGCGGCGAAGTTCGACGGCTACTGGTTTGGCATGGATCAGGCAGAAGTCGCCACCGATATCCTGTTCAAGTCCAGAGCCGATCTCGAACGTATCCACCAGGACCTCGTCCATGCCGCCATCACCGGCTTCGGTGCCACGGACGTCATGCGCTTTCTTGGCCAAAAACCTCATCACCTCTTCACGGGCGAGGTCGTGATCGACAGCAAGAAGCGGCCCGAAGGTTGCCGGATCAAGTTCCGTATCCGACGCAACTCCGTCAAACTCTACGATCATCTCAACGTCTTGAGAATCGAGACCACCCTCAACAATCCGGCAGAGTTCAAAATCCTCACCTCGTCCGAAAATGCCGAGAGCCAGGTCGTCTGCCGGTGGTCGCCGATGCGCAAAGGGGTCTCGAATTTCTGGCGCTATGCCGAAGTCGCTCACGGTGCCAACTCGCGCCTGATCGACGCCTTGGCCAATGCTCCTCCCCTTCAAGGTCAGGCGATCGAGGCCATCGATCGCCTGTGCCGGTCACAGAGCAAGGCCGGTCGGCATGTCGCCGCTTTCAACCCGGTCACCGCGGAGAATGTCGCTCTGTTCACCTCGCTGCTGGCCGGCGAGTTCGCCATCAATGGCTTCCGAAACCGCGATCTCCAGGGCAAGCTTTACTCGGTCCCTGCCAATAACCCCGCCGAAATCAAGCGGCGTACGCATCGAACCAGCCGCCTGATCGCCAAAGTCACCAACTCTCGTCTCTACCGGGTCACGCAAAACGGCGTGAAAGCAATGTGGGCCGCCGTCCGCTGCCGCCGTATCGACTTTCCAGCCGCCTTCAACATGTCAGAATCATTCGCGCAATAGCGACAAGTCTTGCGGGGGAATTTCATAGTTCGCCTACGCGCCTGTTGTCGCGCCTTGAAGCCGACCGAAAATCCGACGCAATCTGGTACGTTCTTTTCCGGCAATCGCCTTAACAGAAGTACGCATTGACGATTTCGGTGAGCAGCCGCTGGACTGCGATACAGAAGAAATTGGCGGCAATCGGCGATCTGGCGGTGATGCGGTACGCGGTGGCGTTCGCCTTCTTGGTGGCCGACTGGTGCCAGAACCCGTCTGTTGCTCTCCAGCGGCTTCCCGCCCGAACGGCTATCGACGCCCATCGTCGCCGATCAATGAGCGTCGATCCGCTCGCTCAATTCATGCAAAACGATTGACCTTGGGTGGCCCCGCCTTACAATTCCCATGGCTACCGCCAGTGCGGCGGTTCAGTTCAACAAGGTTTATCTGCCGCGAACCGCCCACGGTTGATGAGTGGGGCGCTGTCGGGGGGCGGCAGATAAACGCTATTCGTTAGGCATCAGAATGGCCGTTCTTCAGCTACGCAGAACGCGAGCTCATCGGACAGGACTCCATCAGTCAACGGAGGTATACATGAAACCGGTTTCAGTCGTAGCTCTCTTGATCCGCATCCTCTGCGCAGGTGCTGCGGCAACTTGCCTTCATGCCACAGCAGCCAACATCAGTGTTCTAGCGCCGAATGCGACAAAGGAGTCAGTTTCAGAGGCAGTGACAAACTTCGAGAAGTCCTCCGGTAATACGGTCATCGTTAGTTGGGCAGGCACGGAAGCAATCACGAAGCGAATCACTGAAGGCGAAGTAGCAGACGTCGTCGTCAATGCGGCGCAAAACATCGATCGCCTAACCACCGAAGGCAAGTTGTCGCAAGGCAGCCGCACCGACTTTGCCAGGTCATCTATCGGCGTGGCGGTCGCGCCGTCCGCACTTCGACCCGATGTTTCCTCGATTGAGGGACTTAAGTCCGCACTGCTGGGCGCCAAGTCCATCGTCATCTCCTTGGGCACAAGCGGACGCTATCTGTCCGACCTCTTCAGCAGCTTGGGTGTGGGTGAGCAGATCAAGGCCAAAGTCAAGCAACCGCCCTCCGGCGCTCAAATCGGTGACATACTGGCTGCCGGTGAGGCCGAGCTTGGGTTCCAGCAGATCAGTGAATTGCTCCACGTCAAGGGCATCCAGTTCCTCGGTCCCATTCCCGAGGAGATTCAGAACTACACGATCTACTCTGGCGCAGCGCACAGTCGAGCGCCCAAGCCAGAAGCGGCTCAAGCCTTTCTGAGAGCGCTACGGCAGCCGGAAACGGCCGCCGTTGTAAGGAAATCTGGAATGGAGCCGCTGTAAGTATGCGTGGCGTTATCGCCTTTTGACGTCTAACTCAAACGTTGAGGCTGCAGAAGCGCGGCTTCGAACTTCCGTTTTTCGGGAGTCCGTGTGGCGCCTTTGGGTCGAAAAGGTCAGTAGCGTTGGTCAGCAAGCGGTCATCCGGAGTCATCGACTTCGCTTTTTTCCGCGAACGCGGTTGAAAGGCGGCAATGCGGAGTCCAGCGGATGCTCAAGACGCATTCCCCCCAATGACTGCAGCGCCAGAGAACTGGTCGTTGATTGGTCCGACGACGATATGGGGGCTACCATGCCTATACAGCACACCCAACTTGTGAGGTATATCACAGAGGCTGGCGAGAATGAGTCCCTCGAAGGAGGTGCAAATGGAAGCGAACGCCGCAGCGAGACTGCTCGCCGCGAAGCAGATCGCGCTCTTCTGTGGCGCTGGCATCAGTCTGGATCCACCGGCCGGACTTCCCGACTGGCATGACCTGCGCGACCTGACGATCGCCGCTGTCGCGACCCGCGACCCGCGACCCGACCTCCGCCGCCTACATTGGCCGCCTCACCGCGGTTGAAATGCTCGCGCAGGCGGGCAAGCGTGGCATGACGCCGGAGTTGGTGGCGAGCGTCCTCGCGGACGCGACGCCCGCCTACTTCGATTCCCTGGGTGCCCTGCACGACGGCGAGCCGAACGCGAATCACGAAGCGGTGGCGGCGCTCGCTGCGGAGGGGCTTGTTCAGCACGTAGTCACCACAACTTCGACGGCTTTCTCGAAAAGGCGCTCCGACAACGCGACGTGCCGTTTCGCTTGTATCGTACTGACGCAGAATTCGCCTCGTTCACGCCTGCCGCCGAGGATGTTCACCTGCTGAAAATTCACGGCTGCATCACGATTCCCGCGACGATCACTGCGACCGTTGAGCAGGAAGGGAGTGGGCTTCGCTCTACGATCCGGGCGGCACTCGAACGGCTGCTGGTCTCGCACTACTTCCTCTTCTGGGGCTACAGCGGCGCTGATCTCAAGATCGATATTGACTACCTCGGCATGGTCAGCCTGCTCGATCGGGCCCGTGGTTTCTTCTGGAGCTGTTTTCGCTCGAACGAGTACCAGGAGAAACCGCATCCGCTCGTCGTCGAACTCGCCCGGATGTACGGGGGCCGCGCACTGGTCGCTGCGGGGCTCGCGCCCGACGCGATTGCCGCCGTGCTTCCGGAAAGCTTGCGGCCTGTCGCCACCGCGGTCGCGACGGAGGAGAGGCTTGCGTGGCGCTATGCGAAGCGCGCCCGTCTGGCATCCGCGCTCGATGAATGGGCGACGCGGCACATCAGTCCGCCAACCGCATGTCGCGCCATCGGTAGCCTGCTGAACGTGGAGGGGAGCCACAGCGGGGCCATTGCCTGCTTCCACCGGATGCGTGAGTTGGCGCTGGGCCTCGGCTCAGTGGAGTTGGCCTGCCAGGCGAACCTGCTCTCCGGTGCCGCTTTCCGTAACCACGGACAATTCGTCGATGCCTATGCCCATCTGAAAGCCGCGGAGCAGCAGGCCCGCGCGCTCGGCGTGTGGCCGGGGATCTATTCGGCGCTCGTCGAGCTTGGCTCCCTACACACGGGCCTGGGGGCGCAATACCGATGCGCTCAATGCGTGGCGTGATGCCGAGGCCCTTGTGCGTCAGGCAGCCGCCGGTAAGGGGCCTACCGAGGCGATCGTCCCACTCAACCTGTACGAAGCGCTCGCGCGCGCCTAGTTGCGGCTTGGCTATGGCAAGCCATTTCTCGAGCACCTCGATTACGTCGAGCGTAGCGCCCGCGAGGCGGGCGACAAACGGAGCCTGTCTCGGATTCTCAATCTTCGGATGGTTGGCCAGCTCGAATTCGTCGAATGGGCCGACGCCGTTGCCACGGGCGAAGAGTGGCTCGCGCTGGTCAGGATGCTCGGCTACCGTAGGGATCTGCGCTACGTTCTCCTGAACCTCGCGGCGGCTCGCCTGATGACCGACGGCAGCGAACGCGCACGTGCGGATCTTGACGAAGCGGCGGGGATCGCGAAGGTCGAGCCGAACGGATCTCTGGATTTTTCGATCGCGATGTTGTCGGCGACGCTACTGGCGAAAGAGGGGCGCGACGAAGAGGCGAGGGAGAGCGTCCGAAGGGCAGTCGAGCTCGGATTCAGTGTGCAGGATGACTACCAGACCGCCTTGGCACTGTCGTCTTATGCATCGATGATGCGTGCGGTCGACATGCCGGTGACACAGCGTGTGCCCCTCATGATTGCCGCGCTCGACGTGCTGGAACGGTGTGGGGACGCCCAGCGCGCCGCCACGGTGGCCGAGGATATCGGTGACGCACAAGCGGAAGCGCCGGGTCTCGAGGCGGTTGCCGTGCGATCGTATTGGCGGGCGATGGCGAACTGGCGCCTGCGCAACATCGCCGAGCGCATGCCGGCGTTGCAGGAGAAGCTGCAGCGCTGCACCAGCCGCGCGACCGGAAGGCCCGTGCCGGCGATGGTCGAACTGCTCGAGGGTGCGGCCTCGTCGCAAGCGGTTCGCGACCTGCAGCGGCCGCAGCAATCGGTCCGCGCGCGACTGGAGGCGGCGCGCTTGCTGGAGGCCGATGGCAAGCTCGAGAGCGCGGCGCCGCTGTATCTCCTGGTGGGGAACTCGCTCCTCAAGGACCTGCAGCAGCCACAGGAAGCCAGGCCATGGCTCGAAACCGCGCTGCAGCTCTTCACGCGCGCGCAGATGGACGCGCAGGTCACACAGACGCGTGAACTCCTCGCGCTGTGCGGTGAGGTGTAATGCTCTGACCCTCGACGCTCACGAAAACTGACTCTTTTTTGCTCACGAAAATTGACCCACCGTTGGCGCGCGCCAACACTCAGGTTTTCGCCTCGGAGCGGGGTCAAGGGCGGGCTGCGGTTTTTGCAGCCCGGCGCAGCGTACCCTTGACGCCGCGTAGAGGCGAGTACGCTCGGGAATGGCTGTGTGCGCGGCACTTTCGCGCGCATGGCCATGACGACCAGGGGGGTCCGTTTTTGTGAGCAAAAGTGGGTCCATTCCTGAGATCGTCAAGGTCTGACCGACCAAACACCGCTGCCGATTTCTTATCAGTTAGCCGACATTCGTGCCGGGCGATTTTTCCCCGCGTCTACGTCTCTTGATGGCCGACAGGACTCCCCCAGCATCTGCGCCGAAAGCAGTCCATCACCATCTGGCGGCAGGTGTAGCCAGATTGTTAGCGAACGTCGTGGCCGTCAGCCAGCCAGCTTTGCACTGGCCAGCCTGTTCAGGCTCACGCCTTGCTCAGCCGCCTGCATGGCCAATGAGCGATGGACTTCTGGCGGAGTTCGGACACGGAACTCACCGCTGTAGTGTTTTTCCGCCAGAGCTACAGGAATGGTCTCGCCAGCCGTTGTCATGTCGGCGGCGATATCGGATACCACCTGACGGATCCCCTTCAGCGCTGCCTCTGGCGTCGCTGCGAGCCACGACAGCGACGGGAATTCAGCGCACAGGGCAAGGTGCTCGCCGTCCTCGGGCGACCAGGTGACACGGCAGGTGTAATGATCAACGTTCATTGCGCATGTCCTCCAACTTATCAATTGCCGTTAGCACCTGCCGAACCTGATACCCCTTCGCCCTGCCTTTGTCGTCCTGGATGTTGATCCGGGGATCGCCCACCCAAGGCGTCTTGAAGATCGCAAGACTCGTACCCGATTGGCGTGGCTTCGCGAAGTGCTCCTCGCAAACCTTCATGAGATCTCCGAAGCGGACGTTCTCCGGCGACATCGGTCACATTGACCGCCGGGACGAGGCCGATCTCCACCGAGTACGGGCCGTTCGGCTCAGGGGGGAGCTTGATCGTATCCACGATCCCGGCATTGCTGGTCGGCGTGGAGGGCTGCGTCGTCATGCCAATCTCGAACACACCGAGGGTGGCGGCCTCGCTCGACGTGATCCGCACTGCAGCGCGCGCGGCGCGGCCGCCGGGTCATCGTCACGCGCGTGCTGGTCAGGTAGCGCTGCGGCGACGCGCCGAAACCGCGACCCGCGTCACGCCGCGATGGAGCGCTTCTCGATCGATCGGCGCTCGCAATGGAGCGTGGGTGAAAGCTGCATCTGTTCATCGCTCGCCTTTCGTTCCTGAGCCTATCGCGCCCAGGCAGGCGGCGCGAGCGGCGGCGGTGCGTAGGCATCGTCCAGGCGAATCTCGCGTCCGTCGCGAATCGTCCAGCATTCGAGTCCGCGCAACCACAACTGGTGAAGATGATCGCCGATTTCGGTCTCGTCGAGAAAGACGAAGCCAACATTGTTGAGCCTCTTGCCCCTGACCTCCCCGCGCACCGCGCAGGCGTCGAGCATTTCCCGCGCCGAGAGGCTACGCCCAAGCACGGCGACTTTCAGCACGCCCCTTCGTTCTTCGAGAACCCCATTGAAGTCATGCCGCAGCAGATAGCCATCCTTGATGAAGCCGCCCTGCGGTTCGCTGCTGAGCGCGATGTGACCGGGCTTGGCTTGCTGCAGACTGGTGGCGGCGTCGGCCTTCAGGTCGTGGAACTGGACGAAGGAAAGATCACCCCGGCGCGTCAGCTTGATCGGACAGTAGTCGAGCCACCGATCCGATACCAGGCGCCGGTGGCCTTTGCCCTTGATGGCTGCAAAGGCGCCGTGCAGGCGATGACGGTTGGTAAAGCCCGGCGGGAGGTAATCGGGATCGATGGCTTGCCACTCGGGATGCAGCGTGTAGAAGGATGCGAGCTCGAAATCGAGCTCGCCCAGCCAATCGATGATCGGTTCGGACTCCGGCGGCAGCGGCAGTGTGACCTCCACCGTCAGGCCGGGGTAGACGGCGAGGCGCCGCTGCCCGTCCCACACCGCCTCGAAGCACTTGGAGGCGTCGCCGATCCGATCGGGCCACCCGGGCGCGATCGCTTGCGCGGCGTAATCGGTTTCCAGCGTTTCCGGCAGCGACTCGTGGAAGTACGACTGCTCGCTGATCTGTCTTGCCAGCGCATTGATGTCTTTTCCGGACAAGCTTAGTTCAATCACCTTTGTCGCCCTCGTCTCCATCTTGCTGCAATCTTGAGCGCGCTTGCCAAGCGCACCGGGGTCTTCGATCGCGGCGGCTCAAGGCTCCGCCTCGCGCGCAGCCTTCGACTTCTTCGCCGCGGCGGCCAGCCCGGCCAGCACCGTCCGATAGTTCGCGCCGGTGACCGAAACCATCTTCCCGTTGTCGTCGTAGACGCGGAACTCCAGGGACGCGTTCTTCTTCAGCCGATCCGTCATGAATACGACGTTCGCATTGGAGGTCAGGAAATCGGGATTCAGGATCACCCATACGACCATGCGAATCGTTCGCGGCGTCGCCTTGGCCCCTGCCGCGCCCGGCATCATGACATCCTTGCCCTGTAGCGCGAGGTGCGCGTCCAGTTCGCCCCTTTCGCGCTCGCCGACCGGCGAGGAGAGGTTCTTGATTTCCACCAGATCGGCCTGTTCGTCGCCCACGAGCTTCAGCAGGTCGAGATTGCGATCCTGACCGAGGTCGGTGCCCGAGTACCGATCGGAGATATCCTTCTGGCTGACGCTGAACTGCGTCTTGTCGCCGGTTTGCGCGAACCAGTGGGTGTGCCACTTTTCGCCCAGGCTACCGATGTCGGCGCTGTCGAGCTGGCGCGTGATGCGGAGCAGACGCTCGTGGCTGGCGGCGATCTGGGCCTCGCGCGGATTAATGCCCTGATCGATCAGCGCCTGGTAGCGCGGTGAATCCGCCAGGGACTTGGGATCGATCAGGTGGGGCAGGATGACTTCATCGATGAAGTGCTGCTTGGTCGTGTGCCGAATCGTTCTGATCTTGAGTCCGGTCGGCGAATCGCCTCGTGAATCCCCGCCTTCCGTTTGCTTCATCTTGTCGATGATCGCGACCTTGTCGACGCCGAGTTCGCCGATCACTTTGGTGAACTTGCCGAACGATGACTTCGCCTCGCCGCCACCGAGCTCGCCGTAGGCTTCGTCCCAGGTCTTGGCGTCGAATGACGCCGAATCGCTGTCTGCTTTCTCCGCGATCGGGCGGATGAACTTCGAGGGTTTCGACTTGTCTGCAGCCTTGCTGTAGGCGTCGTGGTCGAACCAGAAGTGCGGCGCCTTCTCGTCCGTGCGTATGAGCGTGAGCCCGCCGGTCGTGTCCTCGCGCCAATGATGTCCTTTCGGCGCGTCTCCCAACCCGATCGAAGTCGCTTTCAGGGCACCTGCGGACGCGTTCTCGGCGATCGGGCGAATGGCGAGCTTTGCATCGCCCGCCTTGCCCTTGGCGATCTCCGCTCGCAGGATGTCCTGATTGAGGAAGTACCCCGCTGCCTTCTCGTTTTGCCATACCAACTCGAGCTGCCCCTCGCGCTCTCGCCAGTAGTGCCCCGTCGGAGTCGCCTGATCCAGCCCGAGCGTCTCTGCCCGCGCGAGTCCAGCCGATTTCTTCCGGGCGGCGATGAAACCCTGACCGGCCTCCAGCGAGTCGAGATCGCGCATGTGCTGCAGGATCTGCTTGTCGATGTCGGCGATGTGCCGGTCGATGATCGCGTTGTCAATTTGCTTGTCGATCAGGCGCCGCGCGTTGAGATCGATCGCTTCCTGCCGGGCGAGAAGATCGTCGCGGATCTCGGTCAGCTTCTTGATTTCCAGCTCGGCCTCGAAGCCCTTGCTGCCGTACTGCGGCGTCTGCGTGAAGCCGAGCAGGGAAATCGCGCGCGCGAGCAGGCTGCGCACCGACCCGCTGAAGCCCTCATACTTGCGCAGTGTACGCACCGTGGGTAAGTGCAGCTCGATGTCGCGCGCGGTGGCCTCGCTGCCGTGATGTATCCGCACCTTGCCGTTGTCGTAATGGACCCGCACTGTCGCCGCGTCGCCGCCACGCAGCGTCGGATCCTGGAACAGCATCACCTTGCCGGCGAGGTCGCCCATCGCCGCCAGCAGCTTGGCACGCTCTCCCGGCGTCTTCAGGCGGAACGGCTCGCCGCCGAACGCTGTCTTCGCCTCCTCGGGCACCTTGGTTTCGAGCTTGGTCGTGAACGGATCGAGCATCTGGTTCAGCGTGCTCTGCTGATGGAAGGCGTTGCGGAACGCGATCATGACGTCGTAGTCCTGGCTGGACTGCGTCTTGCCGAATCCCTGCGCTTCCATATCGGCGATATGGCTGTCCATGGCGGCCAGCATGTCCGCGCGCGCGTCCGGCGAGGCGTTCGCCAGCTCGCGCGCGAGATCGGCCGCCTCGGCGATGGTTGCCGGCGGCTTCTGGTTGATCTTGTCCAGCACCGCCTTGACGCTGGCATCCGCTGCCTTCGCGCCGGCCATCGCCGCCGGGGCGGAAATCACCGACTCGAAGAGCTGCTTGATGTCCTCGACGATGGGAACGCCGAGATAGCCCATCATTCGCGCCGTGAAGAAGTCTCCGGTTTCGGCCGCTTCCTTGAGGAATGCCGCCACGGTGAGAGCGGCCGTAATGTCGCTTCCGCCGGCGACTTTCATCGCCTTGCCGATCCCCAAGGACAATATGCTGCCGATCGGTCCCAGACTGGCCAGCACGCCGAGCCCGAAGCCCATGCCGAAAGCTTTTGTCAGCACCTTGGCGATTTCCGCTGGCTCCAGCATCTTGTCGAACACCTTGCCGATGCCGTGCTCGACATTCATCATATGGATGATCGCCGCGACGCGCAGCGCCGAATCGCCCTCCTTGAAGAAGAAGTTGAGATAGTCGAGCATCGCGCCTTGCAGCAGTTCGGTACCCGTCGGAGCCGTCTTGCTGCTGCCACGTCCGGGCATGGCGATGGCCTCGCGCGCGTCCCGGTCGGCTCGCTCGAGGCTGGAAGTCTGCGAGGTCTGGGCGCCCTCCAGCGCGGGCGTCGGCCCCACGTGCCGCAGTGTTCTGGCATTGCTGAATTTGCCGGGGGAGGACACCGTCACCAAGGCCGAATGCGTGCTCTTGAGGGTCGCGGCGTGCTGGCGCTGCGCCAACAGGTAATCCGCGACCTCGGGCGTGGCCGTCTTCTGCTCGTAGGCGATGGTTTTTCCCGAGAGGTAATCGGGAACTTCGACCAGATAGCTCCAACCTTCCTTGGCCTCGACCTTGCGCAGTCCCAGCACCGGCAGCGGTGCCGGGGTAAGCCCCTGCTGGTGGGCAGCCTGCGTCTGCAGGAAGGTCGGCACGCTTGCGGCACGCGAGAACTGGGCCGAACTGGTCTTGGCGCCTTCTGCGGCGACCTTGCTGCGGGAGGCCTCCTCGCCGCCCGTGGTCAGGGAGGACGCGCTGCCGTAGAGCTCCGCGAACTCGTATCGCGCATCGCTGGCACCGGTTCCGGAAAGCGCCTGCTTTCGGCGCATGGTCTGCTGCGCGATCACGCTGCCGAACTCGCGCTCAACCCCGGTGCCGACGAAAAGTCCGAGCAGGCCCATGGTCTGCTTCATGGTTTCGTAGCGCAGCCAGGCCGTCATCATGTCGCCGCTCACCGAGAGCGTGCCGATGGCGGTTGCCTGGTGGATACCGTGCCACAGGTCCAGCGCGCCGGCCTGCTGGATCATGGCCTTCTCCGCCTCGATGCCGAAGAGGCTGAACCAGTGCTTGTGTACTTTCGCGAACTCGGGCAGGTTGTATTTCGATTCCTCGTGCGGCGGGACGATCTGGGCCAGTTGCTCCTGCAGGCCCTTGCTTTGCCTGTTGATCCGATCCGCGAGGTCGTGCTGTGCCTCGGCCGCGAAGCCCTCTGTGGTCTTCGGAAACGCCACTTGCGGCTTGATCTCCGCCCCTTCGGCCTCCTCGCTCAGCCCGCTTTCCTTGAAGAAGGGATCGTCCACCCGATCGGCCATGTTGAGCGGCTGTGCCGCCAGCAGCGATTTCGTGTCGCCGAGCGCGGTGCGCGTGTCTTCCTCGCTTCTTGCCGTCCTACGGATTTCCGAGAGCGTCTTTTCCACGCTCGTGTCCAGCGGTGTGGGCGCCGTCGGATCGTCGTTCATCTTCATCAGCTTGTCGTTGACGAGCAGCGCCCGACGCGCCAGCTCGCTGCGCATCCGGTAGTTCTCAGCCTGCTCGTCTCGCGATGCGCGCGGATCGAACTGGTTGCGGAGATCGACGAGCGTGCTGACCAAACCCTCCAGCTCCAGCATCAGCAGGCTCTTGCCGTCGCTGAGGGCGGCGACGATGCGCGCCAGGTCCTGCGACAGCTGCACGAAGGCCGTGTCGCTGCTGCCGGCCACCGCGCTGAGATCGGGGTCGGCGTCGATATCGGGGCCGTGCGCGTGCTCCTGCAGGCTCAAGGCCACGAAATCGGCCGAATGTGAGACGAGCCGCCCGTAAATGTACTCGAAGCCGAAGTTGGTGACCTGGATGTCGCCCGGTACCGAGGGCATCAGTTCGTAGAGCTTCTTCACTGCCCCGGCGAGATCGAAGGGCTGGTAGGCTCCGCCGACGGTGAGGCCGTCGGTCAACTCCGCCATCTCGTCCGCCGCCGCGTTGACCGCGCCCTGGTTGCCCGCGTCCAGATTCAGCCCCTCGCTGCTCTCGGCGCAGGCCGACTTGACGCGTGCCTTGAAATCCGGGAGATCTCCGGTCGCCTCCGCGTACACCGTGTAGAAAGCGATGGTGAAATGCGGCCGGGATCGGTGTGCCGACAAGGGAAGCTGGTTAAGTCGCGTGACGTCCTCGGGCGCGCGGCGGATGCGCTGTTCACCCTCTTTTTCCTGGAGGACGTGGGTCAGTTCGTGGGCGAGCAGGCGCCGCCCGGCGTCGCTGTCGGGCGCGAACTCGCCGACGCCGAAGACGACCTGATCACCGTAGGCATAGGCACGCGCGCCGATCCGGCGCGCCGAATCGGCGGCCGCCGCGTCGTCGTGGATGCGAACGTCACCGAGATCACGACCAAAGCGTGGCTCGAACAAGTCACGCACGCTCGCGTTCAAGGCCCGGCCGCTGTTCCGGTCCGGAACGGCGAAGGAGGCAGTGGGCGCCGCGCCCGACGCTGTGGGTTTTCGTGACAGGGAAGGGCTGCGCGTGTCGCGCTCCGCCTTCGCCGACGCCCACGCGCCGGCCGAGTTCACGAACGGAGACGTCGCCAGCGGCCCGCCTCTCGGCATACGCATGACCTGGTCCGCCAAGCGGTCGGCTTCCTCCTCGTCCGGATCTTGCGGACGACTGACGGTGAGCTTTGCTCGAACGCCGTGCAGAGCGAACGCTGCCGCGTGTGTCTCGTTGGTTCGGGAGTGGGGCGGTGTCGATTCGCCTGCCTGCGGAAAAGCCGATGCATTCGACATCACGCGATCGGCGATCGCATCGCCCGGCACTGCGCTTGCGTCGGTCGGTTGGGCCACGGCGGCAGGGCGACGTTCCAGGTAGCGCGGCATGCCCGAGTTCGTCGCCGGGCGCGCGGCGTCCGCCGATTTGGCAACCCCGTCGGAGACACGCCTGCGAGAGAGAGCAAGTTTGCTCATTTCATGCCCCGTCACTGTCGGTGGCTCGCGGCCATGAACCGGACCAGAGAAACATGGCCCGGCACGCCTCGTCGCGCCCTCGCAAAAGGCTCGCATGGCGCCGTAGGTCAACGCCCTGCGTGGCATGCCTTCATGGTTTCTGCGAAAGCCCGGCGGCCGCGTAAAGGAGAGGAAATCCAACCGGCCTTCGGAGAGTATGGCTGACGCCGCGTGCAGCCGTCAATCGCCGATCTTGGGCCGGCATGCGTCACCATTTGCAGAAGAGCCCTTCCAAATGGCACCCCGAGCACTGCCTGATGCCGGAAGAGCAGGAAACCCGCGGGAAACCGGGAAACCGGGAAACCCGGCAGAGTGCCACCTTCCGCATCCGAATCTTGTGGCGCTTCGTCAAGGTGAACGTGCAGCGCACCCACCTACCCTTTTGTAAATCAGGCAGGCAGTTTTTTGATTGGCAACCATTCGTCGAGGCGACAATTGGGCCAGGTGGGAAGATTTTCCACATTGTTGGTGAGCGGCAGGCTGGGGTCGTGCAGTGGCTGGAGATTGCGGCTTAGTCGTTGAGGATCTGACGGCAGAATTGGCCGAGATTGGCGAATCGCTCCCTGTCGGTGGTGAAGCCTTCTATCGTTGGCAGGGAATGTTTCATCGCCAACCTCGGTCGTTTCTTGTTTTTGACGGAAGCGTCGATCGTGTGGATGAAACGTTCCATCTTTTTCATGAAGCGTTCTATCAGCGACATGAAACCTCCCATGTTTTTCATGGAATGATCGATCGTCGGCATGGACCCTTGCTTCTCCGGCATGGATCGATCGATCCGTCCCTGGAATGGGCACCCCTGGCCGGCACAATGACCGGGATGGTCGCCGCCGGCCAGAGGGCTGGCTTTACGGGGCTTCGGTGCTCTTCCTGGTCTTGCGGGCAAAGCGGCGACCGAGGTCGTCGAGGGTTTCTTCGAGTGCGCCGGTGTGGATGTGGTGGACTTTGGCGTACTGGCCCACCAGCAAGGCTCGGACGTAGGCTTCGCTGCCGGCGGCGAAGTAGCTGTCGTCGATCCGGCGGCCCAGGGTTTCGGCGGCGTGGCGAATGGGGTAGAGCGCTTCGATGAGCTGGACGGCGACGCGGAATTCTTCGAGGCCCAGGCTGCCGGGGAGAATTTCCGGATGCGCTTCGGCGTTCGGCGTTGCTTGCGAGAGAGGGCGCGAAGCGGAGCGATCGTCGCTAGTGTCGTATTACACGCAATATGGGACCTCTAAATTACGGCTACCGCGTCGGTTTCGCTCCGCTGTCAGGTTTACTGAAAGGCTTGTCGGGAACGAGGAATGAGGAGTGCGGCACTACACCAGCCCACACGTCATTGCGAAGAGGCGCAGCCGACGTGGCAATCCAGTTCCATCCTCTAACTCTTTCCCCGCCGCATTGACCTATTCACAACGCGAAAAACCAAAGCTCTGGATTGCCGCGTCGGCTGCGCCTCTTCGCAATGACGGTGGGTGGGAGATGCTTGCCGAACGTCTCATCCAGAATGCATCACTACCGTAGGGAGTGCTCGCAATAGGGCGGCACTCCCGACAACCGTGAAGTGGAAGCACTCGCTTTTCGGGGACCGGAACCGTGGCGCCGGTTCTTGGATCGCGCCCGCTCCGCGCTGGGTGGTGGTTCAGACGGAAGCTTCCGTACCACGAATTTCGCCGCTATCGCCTTGCGCAAGAGAGTGCCCGCCGGCGTCGAGGATTTCCTTCGCCACGATGCCGTCATCCCGGCCTTCGCGACCTTCGCGACCTTCGCGGCCGGCTCTTCCGAAAACAAAGCTGTCCATCGCCAGCACGCGGTGCGTGATGCCGCCATCGATCACCGTCGCCGGCAGGGACGTGGCAGCCGCGCCGGCGGCCACCAGCAGTGGCCAGAAATGCTCGGCGGTTGGATGCGCGCGTTGGGCATACGGGGCCAAGGCGAGGGTCTGGCGCAAGCGCGTGCTGTCGCCGGCGACAAGGGCTTCGCGAACCCAGGCGGCGAATTCGGCCACATAGGCCTCGTCATGACCGTGGTGCCCGTGCTGGCCGTGGGGGCCGTGGGCGCCGCGAACCTCGTTGAGGTTGTGGGTCAGGCTGCCCGAACCGACGATCAACACGCCGTCGTCGGCGAGCGGCGCGAGCGCCTGACCGAAGGTCCAGGCCGAATCGGCGTCCAGCCGTGACGGCAGCGAGACCTGGAAGACCGGCACGTCGGCCGCGGGGTAAAGGTACAGCATCGGCACCCAGGCGCCGTGGTCCAGACCGCGGCGCTCGTCCGCTCGCGGCGACCAGCCGGCTTCCTGCAGCAGATCGAGCGTGCGACGCGCCAGCTGCGGGTGACCGGCCACCGGGTAGTCGATCTCGTACAGCGCCGGGTCGAAGCCACCGAAGTCGTGGATCGTCCTCGGCCGTTCCACCATCCCGACCTGCGGACGGGGCGTCATCCAGTGCGGTGACACGATCAGCACCGCGCGGGGCTTGGGCAGTTCGCGACCCAGGGCCGTCAGTCGCGGCCCGGCCAGGCCGGGCTCCATCGCGAAGCTGGGGGCGCCGTGCGAGACGAACAAACTGGGTAGACGTTCCATGGCGTCGCTCCTGGTCGGATGAGTGTTCGCGCGCTGCGCTTCAGCGCGCGCCGCGCGCGGCCAGCATGGCATCCAGCGACCCTCGACCCGCGCCGCTGATCAACAGCGAGAGCGATGCGGCGAGCAGTGCCAGGGCGAATTCGTAGCCGTTGTTGGCCATGAACAGGCCCTTGTCGATATGCACGCTGAAGATCGCGACAAGCATGGCGAACACCAGGGTCGCTGCGGCAGGGCGAACGAGCAGCCCGGCGATCAGCGCCAGACCGCCGAAGAACTCGGCACTGCCCGCCAGCAAGGCCATCAGGTAGCCCGGCGTCAGGCCGAGCGAGGCCATGAACTGGCCGGTACCTTCGAGGCCGTAGCCGCCAAAGGCGCCGAACAGCTTCTGCGCGCCGTGGGCAACGAAGATGATGCCCACGGGAATGCGCAGGGCCAGCGCGCTCCAGCCGGCGTTGGTAGCGACGACGCGTTGCAGGAGGGAAGTGGTATTGGCGGTACTCATGGGGTGCTCCGGACAAGGGTGGTCAAGCGAAGAGCGCATTGTAGGAATTGCGTCTGGGCAGATAAACATGCTTGAATGCGATTCACTGTTCCGAATTTCGAGACCAATGGACCGATTCGAAGCCATGCGGGTTTTCGTCGCCGTGATCGACGCCGGCAGTTTTGTCGGTGCCTGCGACGCGCTGGCGCTTTCCAAGGCGGCGGTATCGCGCCATGTCGCGGATCTGGAGTCGCGCCTGGGCGTGCGCTTGATACACCGCACGACCCGCAAGTTGTCCTTGACGGCCGAGGGCGAGGTCTTCCATGCGCGTTGCGAGGAACTGCTCGCCAGCGTCGAAGAGGCGGAAGCCGAAATCACCTCGGTCAGCGGCGAGGCCACGGGAATCCTGCGCATCAACGTCCCTTTCACTTTCGGCCACTTGCATCTGGCGCCGCTATGGGTCGAGTTCATGGCCCTGCACCCGAAAGTGACGCTGGACGTAACGCTGGCCGACCGCGTGGTGGATCTGGTCGAGGAAGGCTTCGACATGGCGGTGCGCATCGCGCGCCTGCCCAACTCCACGCTGATCAGCCGCCAGCTCACCTCGGCGCGCCTGGTGTTGTGTGCCTCCCCCAGCTATCTGCGCAATCACGGCACGCCGGCGCATCCGTCGGAGCTGGCGCAGCACGCGGTCGTCGCCTACAGCCTGTTCTCGATGGGCGACAACTGGCCGTTCACGGGGCCACAAGGCACGCTGTCGGTGAAAGTGTCACCGCGCCTGCGCACCAATAACGGCGACACCTGCCGGGTCGCCGCGCTGCGCCATCAGGGAATCGTGTTGCAACCTTCCTTCCTCGTCGGCCCGGATCTGATCGCCGGAACCCTGGTCGAGCTGTTGCCGGCCTACCGTTCGATCGAACTCGGCGTGTACGCGGTTTACCCATCGCGCAAGTTCGTCGCGCCGAAGGTTCGCCTGCTGATCGACTTTCTCGCCGACGCTTTCCGGATGCAGGCCTGGCCAGGATAGGGGCTATTGGAATTTCCGTGGCGAGGCAGCCACGGCACAGGTTCAGGGGAACTGCACGCTGAGTGCTATCCGATCACGCTGTGGCCGCGCGGAAAATTCGCCGGCGAGCACGCCGCTGCGCTACATTTTTGAGCGTCAGCAGTCGGCCACAACCTGCCAGTCGAGGTGGTCATCCAATTTGAATAGCCAAGGCGTTCCCTGACGCGGCTGAATGTCCGGAATTCGGCAAGCAACTTGATGTTTGGACTGTCTCGACCCGGCCAGATCCGGTCATCCAACGGCTCGAATAATAGCGATGTTGAACGGCAGGCAACACATCAGAAACCAGCCGCTCGACTCTGGTGGTCATAGGACGGCCCATCGGCCGAAACATCCGATCGGAACTTGCCCCTGACCTAACCGGTCTAGGCAACTGATCGGGTATTCAAGCTACCATTTGACGGCTGGTCAGTTCCTGGAAGAACGAAGCCAACTTCCCATGAGGCTTGTTCGTAATAACGAAAGCAGCAGCCAGCCAGTTCAAACAGTGCTTCTGGAAAGCTTGAGCAAGCTATTCAATCAAACTGGTGAAAATGCTGAAGAAGTCCGCGCGGCCACTCGCCAGCGTTCCCTGACGAGAGTCAGTCTTTGATATGGAGGATACGATGGTCGTAACGACTAGACGCCTGATGCTGGCGTGTGTTCTGATGGCTACCAATTTCTTCGCATTTGCAGCGGACTCTGTCGAGTCCCGGTCGATCCATTTTGCCAAGGGCGCTTCCGCGGCCACAGTGAAAGGGTCGCTCAAGGGTTACAAGGTTGTCGACTACAAACTGCGGGCTAAGGCAGGCCAGTCGATGAACGTTAAGTTGAAGACTAGTAACCTCAGCAACTACTTCAACGTGCTCCCGCCCGGCTCCAGCGATGTCGCCATTTTCGTTGGCTCGACCAGCGGCAACGAATGGTCCGGGACCCTCCAGGACGATGGCGAATACGCGGTTCGGGTTTACCTGATGCGCAACGCCGCCCGCCGCAACGAGACCGCCAACTACACCCTCACCGTCGGCATCACCGGTGCCGCTGTAGCACCGCCTGCCGCGGAGGCCGCGCCCGCTAGCGATGCAAAGGTGAAGGGGACGCCGTACCACGCCACCGGGGAAGTGCCATGTTCGCAGGGCGATGCGCCTCAAGGCTCTGCGCAGTGCAACTTCGGCGTGATCCGTGGCCAGCCGGGCAACGCCGCGGTCCATGTGATGCCACCGAGGGGCTTCAAGCGCACGCTGAACTTCGCCGGCAACAAGGTGAGTTCAGAGGGCGACGCCAAGGTGGAGGCCACCAAGAGCGGCGATATGTGGTCGGTTACTGTCAACGACTATGAGCACTACCAGATTCCGCAGGCAGTGATCTCGGGCGGTTGATTCCCCAGTCCAACCGCTTTGGTCGTACTCCGGCCTGCCTCTTGATTAGCGCACGATCGCCGACATCCAATCGATAGTCTGGGACGCCGACGACTCGCTGCACAATGCCGGCGACTTCCCTTCTTACATCATCGTGAAAGTCGTCATAGCAGGCGACCAAGGTTCCGGCAATGGAAATCCTGAGTCGCGTGTTTGTTCAGCAGCCGCTGCACATCCTCCTTGTCGCGGTCGTCTGCCTTCTTGCCTGGGGCCTGGCGCGTCGAGCTCCTGGCGAGCGTTCCCGTCACGGCAATTCGCTGCGGGTGGCGGCGATCGCCTGGCTGTACTATGCCGTCTGGGAATGGCTGGTTGTCACCATGACGCCAGAGGCGAACATACGGGTTGATCTGTTGATCATCTGGCCAATCCTGATAATCCTGACCCCGTGGTCAATTTTCAGGACCGGGCGATCATGGGTTGCCGGTCTTCATGATGAGTGTGAATACGAGCAGACATGCACCGTATTGCCAACTATTGCGGCCTGATCTCTCTGGCTTACCTGCTCTCGGCGTGCGTACCAGCACATCACAATAAGGCCAGTGCACCCTTGGTGGGCACCTCGTGGGAATTGATGTCCATCCAGTCGATGGATGATGCGACAGGCACCACCCACATTTCTGAGCCGGCGTACTACGTGCTCACTTTTGGCAGAGATGGCCGCGCCAGCTTCAGGCTGAATTGCAATCGGGCGACTGGGGACTGGAGTGCGCAGCCCGGCAGGGGAGATTCCGGACAACTTGCTTTCGGGCCGCTTGCCGCAACGAAAGCCCTGTGCCTGCCCCCCTCGGAGGACGAGCGCGTCGCACGGGACATGGCCTACGTTCGCTCCTACCTGCTACGCGAGGGCCAGTTGCACATGTCTCTGTATGCAGATGGCGGAATCTACACTTGGCGCCGTTCAGGACGGTAAGTAGGTAGGTAAAGAAGCGCTCGACGTTAGTTGCCCGAATTGGCTCTCGGTTGGCTGGCCACGCGGTCGCCGTCTCATTAGCACAAGCACAATTGGCTGGAGGAATCTGCGCAACGCGCGTGCCACTTAGTCTCTCGGTACCCCAATTTCTCGGATGAGAAAAATTCCGCCTGCAAGCGCGACGTGACGCGATGCCTGTGAATGCGTGTGGGGGCCCAATATCGCCTCAAATCAATATTGCAGCGACAGGCTTATCGTCCATCCCCTGACGTGCTCACCGAACAGGTAGCTTGCGCCCAGTCGCGCGCGGTCTGGGCGCTTTTGATCGGTCACCAGAGGCGTTTCCATACCGACACCCACTTCTGCGACTGACGTGAAGCCAAGCACATCGCGGTTGGGGCCGAAGAAGCCGGCGTAGCCGCCATAAATTACCCAGTCGAGCGGACGTCCAGCCAGTTGCATGTCGGTCGGCGCGGCGTGCTCCGCCCGCAGCGAGTAGATATTGGCGGTTTCGTTGAATTCGAGTACGCGGTCCGACTCGCCAAAGCTGGAAATCCACGAGCGCGCAACATGGCCGCTGATACTGATCCTTCGAGCCTCGTCGATCCTGTTCCACCCGAGCTGGACACTCGGGGTCACCAACCATGCATTTGTTCGCCAGTTGAATAACAACTCATCGAAAAACGGTTTTAGGAGGTTGGCCGTGCCGTCATAGTCCGCCCGGTTGTCCAGACGGGCGACGCCAAGGTCAAGCGCGGGCGCGAGCGTAAAGCCGTTGCCGAGTCGAATCTTGGCTAGCAGCCCGCCCGTAAGGCTGTATGCCGACCACTTGCTTGCGATGCTGCCACCGCCCACGTCGAGATCTTCCTTCTGTTGCAGGTAGTCTCCGGACACTCGCCAATAGAGGTCGGAATCCTGCGAAAGTGCGAGCCAGCGAGACTGGTAGGGAAGGCGAAAGATATCGATGGTCGGCCGATCGCCTCCGTGATCGATCTCGAAGTGTGCCGCGCCGATATCGGGTGTCGCCGCTAGGTTCAACATCTGCGCATAGCCCGCCCCCAGATTCGCCTCCGCAACCAAGGGACGGAATATGTCTTTCAAGGATTGCGCCGCGGCAGGCATGGCGGCCATCATCAGGAGCGTGCCTATACAGGCGGCGCGAGTCGGGAGTAGCATGGCCTTGGTAGCTGGCATGCGGGAGCCTTTCGTCGATTGAGCGAGCCGTCAGCTTGCCCTCGAGTCGAAGGAAGGTCAAGAATCAGGCGTCAGTCGTTCCCATTTTCCTGATGTGGAACGGCTAACCCTCGCCTGGCAGCCCCTAGCCGGTCGCCGAACGTCTGATGTTACAGCATCGGCTCCGGCCGAGAACCAGCCTGACATCAGATGCCCATGACCGGCAGCTTGATGATCAGTAAGCCGCCATTGAGTATGCTAAATGTAGCAGGGAGGTTTGGGTCGTCAGCACTCGATGATGAATGGCCGCTTCCGGGAAGCGAAGCTTCACTGACCGCTTTCCGGCGACAAAGTCGACGAGAGGTCGGGCGCATCACGACCCGAAGCGGCCTGCTGACGTTCGCAAGTGCTATGGCTGGATTGGGCAGTTGAGCTGCCATTTACGGAGTTGATTGAGCAACCTGTGGACGTCGTCGCCATAGGAGCAACAATGGGCGCCGTAGCGCCCATTGGTTCGTTTCAATTACGCCTGGTCAGGCAGGTCAATTTTGCAGTTCGATCTCTCCTGGTCGCCAGGTCTTGTCGAACCACGGCTCCAGCGGTCCGTAGAGACGCAAGATCATGAACCAGCCCTTGCCCGGAATCGTCTGTACCCAGTTATTCTCGAACCCTGCCGGAGCTTTGGGTCCGAACCAGACATCAACAGAGCCATCGGCATTGGTCTTGAATCCTTTGTCTTGACTACTGACACTCGGCGCCTTCTGATCGGTCTGCAGCATTGAGCGTGTCTGGTTGTCGTA
The DNA here is from genome assembly GCF_012939955.1 of Candidatus Accumulibacter phosphatis. Classification (GTDB taxonomy): domain Bacteria; phylum Pseudomonadota; class Gammaproteobacteria; order Burkholderiales; family Rhodocyclaceae; genus Accumulibacter; species Accumulibacter delftensis. Next base: position 44,619 of record NZ_SPMY01000043.1, on the reverse strand, counting down.
CACGATGACCGACCAGAAATCCTTGACCGGAACGTTTGGAGGCAGACGAAGCTTGTAGGTACTTCCACCATCAAAAGGCTTTGCCTTCGAGTCCAGGGCGGCCCATGGGTACTGCGAGCCGAGGCCAACCATCTTCTCGGCCATCGCAGGCGTCACGCCGGTGGCGAAATAATAGAAGAAGGCAGCGCCGTCGAGGTTGGCAACACCCGGCGCCACCTCGAACTTGTAACCGCCGAAGAAGGGCAGACGCCACGAACTGTTCGGGTAGAAATAGGCGTCCTTCTCGCGCATCTTGAAAGCAATGGCACGGGCGGTGACAGCACCGATGTTGGCTGCATCAGCGAGAATCTTCTTCATTCGCGCATCGGGATTGAATGGCTGGCCTTTGACAATGCCGATCGAGGCAAAGAGTCCAAGGGTAGTTGGGTCGGAACCCTCAGCCGGCTCTTCCTGAATCATCTGGTTCAAAAAATTCCAGAATGAGTAGTCGCCGGGTGCGACAAAATTCGATGGAATGCCCGAAGCGTTGACAAATTTCATCGACGGCGGATTGGCTGCATCGGCAAGCTGATAGATCTTGAGGTTCTTCTTGACCGACTCGACCCCGGGCTTTGTCGAACCATCGACGAGGAAGGATCGGAAGGCCAGCCAAGTGCCGTAGGTGCTGGGTCGCACGACGTGATAACCGGCTGGGACATCGCCCTTGTAACCGGGCGGGAGCACCAGGTATTTACCGCCTCGTCCCTTATCCGCACCAGTGATGCCGACATCGACCACCCACTTGTACCAGAAGTCGTCGATCAGCCCCAGCACCTTGGGGGGAATGTCAATCACCAGCGGTCCCTTTTTGGTGTCCAGCCAGATGAAGCTGTAGACCGTGTTGTCGTTTGCAGTCAGCTCAACTGTCTTCGGGTCGACCAGATTTTCCCAAATGACGTCTGTTTGGTTGTCGGGACCAAACTTGCGCAGCGAATCGCGCATGCCAGCCTGATTGACAATCGGGATGGCCAGCAGGTAGGCCTGTAGCGCGCGCGATCGATCAAGGTTGTCGTAGACTTTTTCAATGGTCTCGGTGGTCGGGAAACCGTCATTGAGCTTCAGGGTGCCGATCGACGTCTCGACCGTGTCCGGTATAGCGACGCCCGGTGCGATCGGCGTAGTCATTTTGTAATCGCTGGCGCTCGCTGTCGCCACGAAGGCAGCGGCGAGCAGTGCGCCCATAAGCGCTTGTTTCGTCATGTTCTTCACTCCGGTAAATTGCATGTCTCGGTGTTCATGGCAGATCCGCCGGCCGCTGGGTTGAAGCGTCCAAGTAACACTGCTTGTTCGTCAGCGTATCAGCTTCGAGGAAAAGCTACTTTGCAATTCCGGCCCTCTCATTGACCCGTCCGCCAAGCTCCGCTTAGGATCGGGCACGCCGAAAACAGCTGAGGAACAGGGGGTTTCGGGATGGCTCGATCAAAACAATCAGCGGCAGACAAGGTTTCCATGACAAACCACGGAAGTATCAGTAAGCCTCCCCTGCAACAGGCCAACATCTCGATGTCAGCTCGGCGCGCTGCTGTGTCCGTCACTGCCGACGGTGATGTCAGGATCGGCCCAGTCGCTGCGGTGCCGATGGTATTGACTGAACTCGGCATCAATCCACGTCGGGCGTTCGTGCGGGCCGGCGTGCCGCTTCACCTGTTCAAGAATCCCGAAAATCGCATCGCCTTCGACGCGCTGGGGCGCTTGCTCTCGGAGTGTGCAAGCCTGACGAATTGCACCCACTTCGGCCTGCTCGTCGGAAGACACTTCGATCTGAAAGGACTCGGTGCCATCGGTTACCTGATGCGCAATTCAGCGACAGTCGGCGAAGCGTTGCGGGCACTGCTTCTACACCTTCACCTGCATGATCGGGGTGCGGCGCCGGTATTGCTCAATCTGGATACATCAACCGTAGTCCTCGGTTACTCCATCTATCGACCCGGGGTGCCGGGTGTCTCGCAACTCTACGATGCGGCGATCGCAATTGGCTTCCGGGCATTGGTTGACATCTGCGGTCCCGCTTGGAAACCGCTGCGCGTTCAGTTTTCGCATGTCCGACCAAAAGATACGAGACCCTACCAGCGACTCTTCGGCTCAAACCTCCGTTTCGATGCCGAGGTGTCGGGTATCGTTTTCGCCTCGTCGTGGCTTGACCATGCCATCGTAGGTGCAGACCCCGCGCTTCGTGTGCTGATCGCACAGGCGATCAGGCAGGAACATGCAAATGGCACAACGTCTTTTGTCGATGAAGTGCGGAGCGCGCTGCACCAGATGGTGCTAAATGGCATATCGTCAGCGCAGGACGTGGCACGCCTGTTTGGCATCCATGATCGAACGCTGCGCAAACGGCTCGCCGCGGAGCAGACTTCCTTACAGCAACTCGTCACTCAAACGCGCTTCACGCTTGCACAGCAACTACTGGCAAACACGCAACTTCCTTTATCGGAAATTGCGGCGGCGCTGCATTACGCTGACTCAGCCGTATTTTCACGAGCATTTCGGAAATGTGCACAGGTGAGTCCAAAGAAGTGGCGCGCTCGGTGTGGCACAGGGGAGACCACTTTGGGGTAGATCATTTCTGCCATGGCTACATCGTGATCGGATTGCGGCGACCAGCTGCCTGCTGTACTGCATCCGGTGGCAGGCAAGGCTAAACGTGTCCGAAAGTTGCCTGTCGGCGGACGTCTTCTTTCAAGATTGCTGCTGACACTCAATCTGCGGGTTTAAGCGACCAGTGAGTGCCTGCTCATGGCCGGGAGGGTGAGGTCGCAAATGGCCGCTTCGGAGAATTCCAGTTCGCTGAACCTGGGTTTAGCTGAATGGCCGCTATCGGGCGATCGCTACTTCCGCTTTGGGTCGGAACCGGGCGTAGCGAAACGGTTGAAGCAGCCGTTCGGTGCAATTTCCCGTCCTGCGCCCGGTAAAGGAACCCTGCCGGAGGTCCGCCCAGAGTGACGCCAATGTCCGAAACGGCCGATGGCCAGGCGAGGTGCGCCTCTTTCAGAATGCCTGCTTGAAAGCAAGTACCGGTCGTTGATTGTCGTCGCTCGGACTGCGCTTGCGCTCATAGCCACCAGATTTGCACGCTCTTACGCCGCCAACACGATGCTCGATATTCTGGCGCCTGCCGGCATCGGCCGGACAAGCTTCGGCGGCGGCCAGGCCACTGGCTGCCGCCGCGCTCGTCCCCGAACGGTCGCTGCTCAAGTCTCGTCTGCGGCTGCCGTGATGGCCGCAAGCGCCACGACCGGCTGTTATGGAGCGGCAAGAGTGCGTAGGTGCTTGGCAACGACCAGCAGTTGTGCGTGATCCATGCGCGTGAGGAACTTGCGACTAACCGAGCTGAGCAGCTTGACCGCCCCGGATATGCCGAGTCGGGCCGACTGCTCGCCGACAAAGCCGACTTCAGCCTGTTTGAGCGGTTTCAGGAAATAGTAATCCATGCCCGCATCGATCAACTCGGTGACCAGGTCGGCAATGGCCTCTCCGTGGCCGGGCTCACTTGGCCGTGTATCGAGTGCCGAGAGGACGGTGTCCGTTTTCTCACGAAGAGCCTCTGAATAATAGAAGCGCAGGGATGGCTGGGTGGAAGTGCTGGCCTTGGCTTTGACCGTGCGCGGCTTTTTGGCGGCGATCGGAATGCTCTCCTTGGCTGTCTTGGCGACAGGAGTGTCGGCTGCTTTTGTCGATGAGCTTGTTGTGGTGGGCACAATTTCTCCTTTGTTTTGTCGGGTCAGGGTGTGGCGTGATGCAGATGGCTTGCCTTGCCGCATTGTTCAAGCCGAATCACAGGAACGCGAAACTTGCGTTGTCCATCTGCATCAGCGAGTGCGTTGGCGCCAGTGCGCTGCTGCGGTGGGCGTCGGCCCGCGGCAGGATGCGGTCAAAGTAGAAGGTGGCCGTCTGAATCTTGGCGCGATAGAAATCGGCGGATTCGCTTCCTTTGCCGTTGAGCAATAGCGTTTGCGCTTTCTCCGCCTGCAAGGCGAGGAAGTAGCCCATCATGACGTAGCCTGAATACATCAAGTAGTCCACGCTCGCCGACCCCACGAGATCTCGATCCTTGCCGGCGCGTAGCATGATGCGCAGCGTGAGGAGATTCCACTCGACGGCGCGCTTCATGATTGAGCGCGCCATGGTGCCGGTGGGGCCGCGCGCAAACAAGTTGGCTCTTGCCAGGCGCAGCATGAGGCGCGTGAATTCGCGCACGCACTTTCCCTTGGTGCCGATCAATACCTTGCGGCCAAGCAGGTCGAGCGCCTGGATGCCGGTGGTGCCTTCGTAAAGGGTGGAGATGCGCGCATCACGGGCGATCTGCTCCATGCCGTGCTCGTGAATATAGCCGTGCCCGCCGAACACTTGCATGCCGATATTGGCGGCTTCGAGGCCCATTTCGGTAAGAAAGCCCTTGAGGATGGGGGTGTAGAAGCCGAGTTCGTTGTCGTAGCGGTCGTAGTTGGTCTGGTCGTTTTCGAGCGTGGCGTTGAACATCAGGTCGGCTGTCTGGGCGGCCGCATAGATCATCGCCCGCCCCCCTTCGGCGATGGCCTTTTGGGTCAGCAGCATGCGTCGCACATCGGCGTGCCAGATCAGAGAGTCGGCGTTGGCCTCGGGTTCCTTCTTTCCCGAGAGGGCGCGCATTGATCGTCTGTCTTTGGCATAGGCCAGCGCGCCCTGAAAAGAGGCTTCGGCGTGGGCGACACCCTGGATCGCGATTCCGATTCGGGCGGTGTTCATGTAGGTGAACATGGCTTCCAGGCCCTTGTTGGGTTCGAAAATCAGGTGCCCGGTTGCCTCGTCAAAATTCAGTACGGCGGTTGCCGAACCGCGAATTCCCATCTTGTGTTCGATGGAGCCGCAACTGACGGTGTTGCGCTGGCCGGCAGAGCCGTCAATGGCGACAAGAAACTTCGGCACGACGAATAGCGAAATGCCGCGTGTGCCGGCCGGGGCGTCGGGCAGGCGGGCGAGGACGATGTGCACAATATTCCCGGCCAGATCGTGCTCGCCCGCCGAGATGAACATCTTGGTGCCGGTGAGCTTGTAGCTGCCGTCGGGCTGCGGCGCGGCCCTGGTCTTGACCTGCGCCAGATCGGTGCCGCACTGCGGCTCGGTCAGGCACATGGTGCCGGTCCACTCGCCGCTGACGAGCGATGGTAGATAGAGCGATTTTTGTGCCTCGGTAGCGTAGCGCAAAAGGGTATTGATGCAGCCCAGGCTTAGTCCCGGATACATGTTGAACGACCAGTTGGCGGCGCCCATCATCTCGGTCTTGAACAGGCTGAGCGATGTTGGCAGCCCCTGGCCACCATATTCCGTCGGGAATGAAAGTCCCTGCCAACCGCCGTCGACGAACTGGCGGTAAGCCTCTTTGAAACCAGCCGGAGTAGTGACTTCGCCGGCGTTGAAGTGACAGCCCTCCCGATCGCCGGAAAGATTGATCGGCGCGAGGACCTCTTCGCACAAGGTAGCGGCGCCTTCAAGTACGGCGTCCACGAGCTCGGGTGTCGCCTCGCTGCCGTTGGCCAGGCCCGCGTAGTGCGCGGGATAGTCGAGCACCTCGTTGATCAGGAAGCGCATGTCGCGCAGGGGAGCTTTATAGGTCGGCATGCTGCTGTCCTTCGAGAAGAGGGCAAAGTGACTCGGTGCCGCGTTCGCTGTGTGAGCAGCGATCAGCGGCCACTTTTGCCGGGCTGCGACGCTTAGTGCACGAGTGTCCTCTGAAAACTTTCTGATAGCAAGCTTGCTCTTGCCGTCTATAGGTAGGAACATGATTGTTAAGCGATAATAGGTCAATTTCATGCACGTCGTTCGATACACGTGTTTTTATAGCCACTGAAACAGGAGTGTTGCCATGCCCGCCGATAGAACGGCATCGACGAATCCCCAGTACCTGACACGCAGCGCGCGCAAGGACTTGACGCGCGCGAATCTGCTGCAGGCCGCGCTGACCTTGATGGGCGAGGGGCGCAGTTTCACCAGTCTTGGATTGCGTGAAATCGCCCGCGAAGCCGGCGTCGTCCCGAACGCCTTCTATCGCCATTTCCGCAATACCGATGAGTTGGGTCTGGTGCTGGTTGAGGACGTTGGGATTACGCTGCGGCGGCTGTTGCGCGAGGCACGCAAGATGGCGGTGGCGCCGCGCGACATGCTGCGGCGTTCAGTCAGCGTCTATCTGGAGTACGTCAAGCTGAACCGCTTGCAGTTCATGTTCATCTCGAGCGAGCGCTCAGGGGGCAGCCGCATCCTGCGCCTGGCGATTCGCAATGATGTCTCCCATTTCACCAATGAAATGGCGCAGGATTTCCGGATGCGCGGCCTTTACACGCAACTGCCAACGGCAAGTTTGCAGATGGTTTGCGGGATGATCGTGATGACCATGCTCGCGGCGGCAACCGACATTCTCGACCTGCCGCCCGGGCAGGCCCTGCTCGAAGCCGAAATGTCGGAAAACTTCGTGCAGCAACTCAAGATCATCCTGTTTAGCGCGACCCGCCTGAATGAGGAATTGAGCAGAAGCTGACGGCGACAGACAGCTACGGGTTTTGTATCTGGCGCGTCGGGCGAAAGCAAGCCCACCTCAGAGGCTGGAACCGGTACTGAACCCCGTTCCAGCGTTGCATGATCAATTCGTGTTGAGTAGTATCCATTTCGCGAGTGTCATGATGTTGGTCTTGAGTAAACCATCCAGCCGGAAATGACCGCCTGCACCCTCCGCTGTCGCTCCCGGCAGCGAAGGAGTCAGCCCTGCAGTGCCCGTTTCGCAAGAGGCGCTATCCACATGACCGACAGAACTACGCTCCGTAATTTGCAGAAAGTCCTGAGCGACGGCTTCAACATGGACGAGCTCCACGACCTGTGCTTCAGGCTGGACGAAAACAAGGACGAGTTCCCGCACACCCTGACGCCCTTCATCAACGGATTCCTCGACCACCTCGAACGGCGCAACAAGATCCCCGAACTGCTCGAGCAAGGTCGCGAGCTGCGTCACGAACTGGACTGGCCTCAGCTCCCCGGTGCGCGCCTCGGCGCCCTCAGGCGGGCCATTGGAAAGCAGGACTCCGAAGAGGTCGACGAGATCTTTCCCGAGCTGATTACCTACCTCAAGCGACTGGAAAACCAGGGCATCACCGCTGCCGACGAAATCTTCTTGAACACCCTGGAGATGTTCGGCGAAGGCGATATATCGGGAGCCCAACTGGTGCGCCTGTGGCACAAGGAGCAGGGCAAACAACAGGCGGTGGCGGGAACGGAGCTTGACTATGTCGACCTCGCCGACCGCCTGCAGCACGGCGAGATCGTCCTGTTCCTCGGGGCCTGCTACCCGCCTTCCATGGTCGACGGACTGGCCCGGGCGGCGCGCCTCGATAAGTTCCAGGGCAGCTTCTCGCAGATCTGCGAATTCATGGAGAGCGACGGACGGCAGACCCTGCTGCGCAAGATCAGCGACATCCAGAACCAGGAGTCGGCGCAGGATGACGGCGCCCAGCAGGCACTGTACAAACTGCTCGCCGACAAAGTCCATCAGCCCCAGCTGCTGATCTCGGCTACCTATGGCGATGCCTTGGAAAAGGCTTTTCAGGCCCGCAGCAAGCCCTTCAAGCTACTGACCCACAGCCAGGACAGCGGGGCTGCGTCAGCCGGCAATGTACTGATCAGGGACGGGAGCGATGGCGCCCCGCAACTCTACACGGCCGAGCAGCTGTCGGAGCTTGATCCGTTGAAGAAGGGCTTTTCACTGATCTACAAGATCCGCGGCTGCTTCAGCTTCATCAAGTCCACCCCGGCGTCGGATACCCTCACCCTTTCCGAGCGCGACTACTTCCGCTTCGCCCGCGAGTTCGACCGGCTGATGCCCGCCTACCTGGTCCGACAGCTCAAGGGCCGCAGCCTGTGGTACTTCGGCCACTACCCGGACGGCTGGGAGGAGCGCCTGCTGATCCAGGTGATACAGGACAAGCAACCGGGGCGCAGCCTCGCCATCCAGCCACGGCCGGGCTCCTTCGCCGAAAACTACTGGAAATCCCGCAAGATCGACCTTTGCAAGCTGGAGCCCAAGGATTTCCTCGACAAGCTCGCGGAGAAGATGAATGGCTGATCCCCGCCTGATCCCGCTGATGGACCTGCTCGCCGACTTCAATCGCGACGAGCTGGACGAGGTCGCCACCCGGCTGGGAGTCGAGCTCGAGGACCTCGCCGGCAGCGCTCGGCCCGCGCAGGCCCGCGAGCTGGTCAAGTACCTTGAGCGCCGCAAGCGCCTGGACGATCTGGTCCGCACCGGGCGGAAGCTGCGGCCAGAACTGGACTGGCCGGACGACGCGCTGCCCACGCCGGCACCGGGCACGACAGCTCCGCCCGAACCACGCAAACCATCCAGCACAAGCACGCTGACCGCTGGCGCCAGCTCCGCCGAGAGCAAAGCGGCCATTTATATCAGCTACGCTTTTGGCCAACCCTGGGAGGAGATCGTCGACGATCTGGACCGCAACTTCCAGGCTCGCGGCATCGAGATCATCCGCGACCGCCGCAATCTCGGCTACAAGGGCAGCATCAAGGCGTTCATGGAAAGCATCGGGCGCGGGCGCTACGTCATCGTCGTGATCAGCGAGAAATACCTGAAGTCCGAGAACTGCATGTTCGAGCTGCTGGAGATCGCCGGCCACGGCGACCTCCAGCAACGCATCTTCCCCATCGTTCTCGAAGGCGCCGACATCTACAAGGCCATCGAGCGCATTCGCTACATCAAGTACTGGGAACAGCGCATCGCCGAGCTGGACAGCGCCATGAAGGAAGTCTGCAGCGCCAACCTGCACGGCATCCGCGAGGACATCGACCTGTACACGCGCATCCGCAACCAGATCGCCGGGCTGACCGACATTCTCAGGAACATGCTCGTCCTGACCCCGGAGATGCACCGTGGCAGCGACTTCGAAACCCTGTACCAGGCCATCGAGGCCGCCATGAAGCAAGACCGCCAATGAGCACGCCGGCGAACGACACCGGCACGGCAAAGGATGACGGCAAGTGCCCGTACAAGGGCCTGCGCCCTTACGAAGAGTCGGACAAGGACAACTTTTTCGGCCGCGACGGCGAGACCCGCATCCTCACCGACAAGCTCCTCAGCCGCAAGCTGACCCTGTTGTTCGCGGCCAGCGGCATCGGCAAGAGCTCGCTGCTGCAGGCCGCGCTGCTGCCGGCCCTGGAGCATCCGGAGCCGCCGGGCCACGACGCCCTGGACGTGGTGTACTGCAACGACTGGGTCAAGGAACCGGGCGTCACCCTCAAGACGAAAGTCGTGGAGGAGCTCAGGCGCCGCGACAAGATCCCCCAGGACTACCCACTGCCCCTGGACGCCCCACTGGCACCATTCCTGCGTCGCTGCACCCTCTTCAGCAGCGCCCCCCTGGTGCTGATCCTCGATCAGTTCGAGGAGTTCTTTAACTACCAGCGCCACCGGCCCGAGTTCCGCCCCTTCATCCACGAACTGTCCGCCGCGATCCGCGACGATGCCAGCGCGACCCGCTTCCTGCTCTCGATGCGCGAGGATTTCGCTCTCGAGCTCAACGCCTTCAAGCCCGAGCTGCCGACCCTGCTGTTCGACAACTACTTCCGGCTGGAGGCGCTCAGCCGCGACAACGCAAAGACCGTGATCCTGGCACCGCTGAAGCGCGTCGACTGCGACTGCGAAGCGGCGTTGCTCGAGGCACTGCTGAACGACCTCGGCAAGTACGACCAGCAGCCGGACAGCGGCTCACAGCCCGGCGGTCGCCTGCTGGAGCTCCCGCCAGCGCGCATCGAACCGGCGCAGATCCAGATCATCTGCACCCAGCTCTGGGAAAAGGAACACGCCGACGACAGCCGGCAGCTTCGGCAGAGCACCTACCAGAGCATGGGCGGCACCGACGGCCTGCTGAAGCGCTATTTCGAAGCCAAGGTCGCGCCACTGAGCACCGGCCAACAAGACCTCGCGTCGCGCGCCTTCGACTTCCTGGTCAGCAGCCAGGGCACCAAGATGGCCTACCCGCTGTACGAGCTGCTCAAACGCACCGGCGTACGGAATGCCAATGCCTTTGCGCTCGTGCTGGAGGACCTCGAAAAGGCCCGCGTACTGCGTCGCCAGGAACGCCTGGAAACCAAGAGCGACCGAACGGAGTGGGAGCCCTACTACGAGCTGTACCACGACCTCTTCGCCAAGGCGGTCAACGACTGGAACCGCGAATACAAGATCAGCCGCGCCCGGCGCCGCACCGTGTTCGGGGTCACCGGCGCGGCCGCCGGCGCGCTGCTACTCTACGCGGCCTGGAACATCGTCTACCAGCGCACGCACGACCACCTGCGCCTGGCGCCCCCGGCCGGCCTGTCGGACCGTATCGAGCTGTGGAGCGGCACCCACGATGGGTTCGACCTGATTGGCCAGCGGACCTTCCAGGCCGAGACCCAGCTGCTTCGCAACGAGGTCGCACCAGACAAACAGCTCGAACACGCACCCGTAGGCGACTACGAGCAGCTCAACATCGAGCTGATTGGGCTGACGTCGCTGATAGAGCGCATCGACGCCTACCGCGAGGCCGGGTTCGATGAGCAGGGGCTGAAACTGCTCACGCAGACACTGATTGGTCGCGACCGGGATGCGTCGGCGAAGGCGATGCTGCGTTTGGTCCGGTTCCGCAACCCTGCTACCGGCGCCGTTGTGGCCCGATTTCTCGAGGACGAGCCCGATCCAGAGAGAAGAGAACAACTCGTCGCGGACTGGCGGGGGCTGCCGACCACACACGCACCGGGTCTGCTGGAAGATGCCTCGCGCGATGGAACCGCGGGGGTGAGGCGACAGGTCGCTGCGCTCCTCGGCGGCCTTGCCGGGCAGCCCGGCGGCGAACAGGCCGTCGCTCTGCTGGTCGCCCTGCTCAAGGACCCGGACCTGTATGTCCGCGGCAGCGCGGCCAGCGCCCTCGGCGGCTTTGCCGGGCAGCCCGGCGGCGAACAGGCAGTCGCACCGCTGGTCGCTCTACTCAAGAAGCGGGACTCGGATGGCCGCAACGGCGAGGTCCGCGACAGCGAGGTCCGTGACAGGGCGACCAGCGCCCTCGGCGGCTTTGCCGGGCAGCCCGGCGGCGACCAGGCCGTCGCACCGCTGGTCGCCCTGCTCAAACACCCGGACCCGAAGGTCCGAAACAGCGCGACCAGCGTCCTCCTCCGCTATGCAGGCCTCCTCGACATAGCGTCCGCTACCGCCTCCCTTCGACACCTCGCCGAATCCGGGACCGGAGCATCAAGCTTTCCAGCGCGGCTGGCTCTGGCCCTGATGAACCCGGACCAAGCTGTATCCGGTGCACCGCATCAAAGCGGGATAGCGGCCAAACCCCCGTCAAACTCCAGCGCAGCTGCCGAAGCGGCGATGAGAGACAGCAATGCTGCGCTGCTCGTGTCCGGCATCGAGGCGCTCAACGATGAAGAGCGCAACGCCTTTCTGCCCGAGCTCGCCCGCTTTCCATCGCCGCTGATCCTGAAGAAGCTCCTCGAACTGGAGACCGGGACCAAGGAGAACAACCAGAACAAGCGCACTGCCGCTCTGCTGGCTCTTGGCAAGACTCGCGACCCGAAGGCCATCGCGCGTCTGCAGGCGGTGGCCGAGGATGAGCGGGAAACGCGCCCGATCCGCGTCGCGGCTATCCGAGCGCTGGGCGACAGCGGGTCAGATTCGGCGGCCGGATTCCTGGCCGAGCTCATCACGAAAGATCCCTCCCTGGCCAACCCGATCTACAGCGCGCTGGACCGCATCGCATCGAAGACTGCCCTGCCCTTCATGGAACGGGGCCTGCGCGCGCAGCGAGAACGCCGGCAGGACTGGCGCAAGCACCGCGCGACCTGGCAGGAAGCGTTCAATGACAAAAAGCTCCTGGACCAGCGACAGGAACTCAGTCAGGCCAGGGAGAAATGGGAGCGCAAGCTCAAGGCCATGCAGCCCAACGAGGCGCTGGAAACCTGGTTCGCCCGCCAGATCGCCCGTCTGGACGAACAGCGCGCCAAGGAACTGCTGCTTGACCCGAGCTACGCCATCCGTCGCGGCGCCTGGATCGGTTTCGCCGCGAGCGGCAATGCCGAAAGGGTCCGCTGGCTGATCGACAAGCACGCGAACGAGAACAATCCGCTGTACCGCTTCGCGCTGTACCGCGCCATCGACCGCCTGCTGCAACGCCTGGAGGTGGTCGGCGACGCCAGTGACCTGGTAACGCTGCAGGCCCTGCAAACGGAGTTGACCGAGAAATTTAAGGAGGACCCGACTCTGGCGTCCGCGTGGAGCACTCAGCGCCGGGTCCAGCAGACCATCCTGCAGCGCATCGACTGGACGATTCCGGTCATCGCCGATGTGCTTGAGTTCAGAAAGCGGCTCCAGGCGGCCGCCGTGCCTCGGTCAGCGGAAATTCGCGTCGAAAGCAACAAGCCCGAAGGCTGAAACGGGTAGTGACAGAGAACCGCGAGACCCGGCGACAGAGCACACTCGCCCCCCCGCTTACGCCCGCCGCGCACGCTGCCGGCTCACGAAAGCACCAGATCGCGGACCACCTGCTGGAATTTTCGGGCGATCAATTGACGGTCGGCGGCCGGATTGCGTATGGCGCGCACCATCAGACCTTCAAACATTGCCGCGATCACCTCGGCAATGGTTGAAATTGTTGCCGCGTCGTCGGCAAGGCCGTGCGCCTGCCGCAAGGCCCTGAGGGTTTCTTCGAGACCGGCGCTGCGGCGGCTGTCCGCCGCACGCACGATTTCGGCGATCGTCGGGTTGCGCGACGCCTCGGCAACGATTTCCAGCTTGAGTCCCGCAGCATGGGGATCCAGGTTTCCGAGCACACCCGTTGCGGTACGCAGGGCCAGCGCCTCGAGCATGTTCTCTGCCGCCTGCACCTCGGCGGTGAGCGTTAGCAAGCGCTCGAGTTCACGCGCGACAATGGCGGCAACGATCGCCTCCTTGTTCGCAAAATAGTGGTAGATGTGGCCTGCACCCATGCCGGAAGCTGTTGAGATCTTCGAAATGCTGGCGCGATGGAAGCCGTATTCGCGAACGCAGTTCTCGGCGGCGTCGAGGATTTGGGTGCGCCGCGCTTCCGCGCGCGAGCATTCCGCGGCAGGGTGCATTTCTTCGGTCATCGACGGTCCACGGAGTGGCTGAGAAAAGTTCGCAAACAGTTTGCAATGGGCCAGGAAAGATACACTAGATTGAACGTTCATTCTAGTTTATCCTTCGCCACCTATCCAAGCGCTCCTGCCCAGGAGTCTCCGACGCTACCGACTCCACCAACCCTACCAACTACACTGACTCCACCGAGGCACAACATGAATCTCCCATCACGGCTGCCATCCCCAAGCCTGGTATTCGCGCTCGCCAGCGCCCTGGCGCTGGCCGCATGCAGCGACGGTGGCCCGCAGCAGGCAGCCGGTGGCGCTCCCGCAGCGACTCCGGTCGGCGTGATCGTGGCCAGCACCGAGGCGGTCAGGCTGACCACCGAACTCCCCGGACGCACGGCGGCGTACATGGTCGCCGAGGTACGGCCGCAGGTCGGCGGCATCGTGCAGCGACGGATGTTCACCGAGGGTAGCGAGGTCACGGAAGGACAAACGCTCTACCAGATCGACCCGGCAAGCTATCGCGCCACCCTGGAAAGCGCCAAGGCAGGTCTCAGCCGCGCCGAAGCAAACCTTTATGCTGTCCGGCTGAAAGCCCAGCGCTACGCGGACCTGGGGAAGAAAGGGATGATCAGCAAGCAGGCCGACGACGACACCGTGGCGGCCCTCAAGCAGGCCGAGGCGGACGTCACTTCGGCGCAGGCTGCGCTGGTAAAAGCGCGCATCGACCTCGCCTATACCCGCGTGCCCTCCCCCATCGCCGGCCGCAGCGGACGCTCGAGCGTCACTGCCGGCGCGCTGGTGACCGCCAATCAGGCTGACCCGCTGACCACCATCCAGCAACTCGACCCGATCTATGTCGACCTCACCCAGTCGAGCGTCGAACTCCTGCGCCTCAAGCGCGATCTCGCCGATGGCACACTGCAGCAGCTTGCAGAACAGGTGGTTCCGGTACGCCTGCTGCTCGAGGACGGTAGCGAATACGCGGCCAGCGGCCGGCTTGCCTTCTCGGGCATTTCGGTCGACACGGATACCGGCAGCGTGACCCTGCGTGCGGTCTTTCCGAATCCGCAGGGTGAGCTGCTGCCCGGCATGTACGTCCGCGCCCGTATCGCACAGGGCGAGATCGAAAAAGCCATCCTGGTGCCGCATGCCGCGGTGACTCACGATCGGCGCGGCAATGCCGTGGTGATGGTGGTCGGTGCAGAGGACAAGGTCGAGGCGCGCCAGGTGACCACACCCCGTTCGATCGGCGACAAGTGGCTGGTAAGCGCAGGACTGGCCGCGGGTGACCGGATCATTGTCGACGGGCTGCAGAAAATCCGTCCGGGCGCAGCAGTGACGGTGCTGGAAGCCGGCGCCGGTGGCGGTGCCGGAGCAACGGCGTCTGCGGCGGCGTCCGCTGCGGCCGCGAAGTGAGGGCCTGAAGCGTGGTCAATTTCTTTATCGACCGGCCGATCTTCGCCTGGGTCATCGCCATCGTCATCATGCTGGCGGGCGCACTTTCCATTCTGCAGTTGCCGGTTTCGCAGTATCCGTCGATCGCCCCACCGGCCGTGGTGATCAACACCAGCTATCCGGGCGCCTCGGCGAAGGCGGTTGAGGAATCCGTCACCCAGATCATCGAGCAGAAACTGACCGGTCTCGACGGCCTGCTCTACATCAACTCGTCGAGCGACTCCTTCGGTCGCGCCGCCATCACGCTGACTTTCGATGCCGCCACCAATCCGGATATTGCGCAGGTGCAGGTACAGAACAAGCTGCAACTTGCGCTGCCACTATTGCCGCAGGCGGTACAGCAGCAGGGCGTGCAGGTCGCCAAGTCGGCGCGCAACTTCCTGATGGTGATCGGTTTCGTTTCGAAACAGGGCACGCTCGACAATGTCGATCTGGCGGATTTCATTGTCTCCTCGGTGCAAGATCCGCTGTCGCGCGTCAGCGGCGTCGGCGAGGTGCAAATTTTCGGATCGCAGTACGCCATGCGCGTCTGGGTCGATCCCGCCAAGTTGAATAACTACCGGCTGACGCCGGCCGACATCCGGACGGCGATCGAGGCACAGAACACGCAGGTCTCCGCCGGCCAGCTCGGCGGCACGCCGGCGCTGCCCGGGCAGGGTTTCACCGCCGCGATTACCGCCCAGAGTCGCCTGCAGACCGTCGGGGAGTTCGAAAACATCCTGCTGCGCAGCTCCAGCCAGGGCGGCGAAGTACGACTCGGGGATGTGGCACGGATCGAAATCGGCGCCCAGGACTACAGCACCGTTGCCCGCTATAACGGCCAGCCGGCGGCCGGTATCGGCGTCAAGCTGGCGGCCGGCGCCAATGCCCTGAAAACGGCCACTGCGGTGCGTGCCACCCTCGCAGAAATGAAGCGCTATTTCCCGGCCGGCGTCGACGTGGTCATCCCTTACGACACCACACCGTTCGTCAGGATCTCCATCGAGGAAGTGGTGAAGACCCTGCTCGAAGCGATCGTGCTGGTGTTCCTGGTGATGTTCCTGTTCCTGCAGAATTTCCGCGCCACCCTGATCCCGACCATCGCCGTGCCGGTGGTGCTGCTCGGAACTTTCGGAGTGATGGCGGCCTTCGGTTTTTCGATCAACACCCTGACCATGTTTGGCACCGTGCTGGCCATCGGCTTGCTGGTGGACGACGCCATCGTGGTCGTCGAGAACGTCGAGCGGGTAATGAGCGAGGAAGGCCTCTCGGCGCGTGATGCAACCCGCAAGTCGATGGGCCAGATCACCGGCGCGCTGGTCGGCATCGGCCTGGTGCTGTCGGCGGTCTTCGTGCCGATGGCCTTTTTCGGTGGCTCGACCGGCGTCATCTACCGCCAGTTCTCGATCACCATCGTCGCCGCGATGGCCTTGTCGGTGCTCATCGCCCTGGTGTTCACCCCGGCGCTGTGCGTCACCATGCTGAAACCGGTGGCCAAGGGCCATGGCCACGGCGAGGGCGGCTGGTTCAGCGGCTTCTTCGGCTGGTTCAACGGCATGTTCGAACGCAACACCGGGCGGTACGAATCCGCGGTCGGGCGCATTCTTCAGCGCAGCGGGCGCTACCTGGTCATCTACGCGCTGATCGTGGTGGTGCTCGGCTTCCTGTTCATGCGCATGCCGACCTCCTTCCTGCCGGAAGAGGATCAGGGGGTGATGTTCACCCAGGTGATGCTGCCTGCAGGCGCCACCCAGGAGCGCACCATCGAGGTCCTCAAGAAAGTCGAGCGCCACTTCCTCGACGACGAAAAGGACACCGCAGCTTCGATTTTCACCGTCGCCGGCTTCAGCTTCGGCGGCCGCGGCCAGAACATGGGCATTGGCTTCATCAATATGCGCAACTGGAGCGAGCGGCAGGGACCGGGCATGAGCGTCAAGGCGATCGCCGGACGCGCGATGGCCGCTTTCTCGAAGATCCGCGAAGCGATGGTCTTTGCCTTTGTCCCGCCGGCGGTGATCGAGTTGGGCACCTCCAACGGTTTCAGCGTCCAGCTACAGGACCGCAGCGGCCTCGGCCACGATGCCCTGGTGGCGGCACGCAACCAGTTCCTGGGCATGGCGAGAGAGGACAAGCGACTGGTCGGCGTGCGCCCGAATGGTCAGGAAGACATGCCCGAGTACCAGCTCGAGATCGACCATGCCAAGGCCGGCGCCCTCGGGGTGAGCGTGGCGAGCATCAACGACACGCTGTCCACGGCCTGGGGTGGCAATTACATCAACGACTTCATCGACCGCGGACGAATCAAGAAAGTCTATCTTCAGGCCGAGGCGGCTGCCCGCATGACGCCGGACGACCTCAAGAAATGGTATGTGCGCAACGGCAAAGGCGAAATGGTGCCCTTCTCGGCCTTCACCACGGCCAAATGGGGCTTTGGCTCACCGCTTCTCGAGCGTTTCAACGGCCAGCCGTCGATCGAAGTGCTCGGCCAGGCAGCCCCCGGACTCTCCTCGGGTGACGCGATGAATGCCGTTCAGGAGCTCATCGCCAAGCTGCCACCGGGCATTGGCTATGAATGGTCGGGCACTTCCTACGAGGAACGCCGCTCGGGAGCGCAGGCGCCGGCGCTGTATGCGTTGTCGCTGCTGGTCGTGTTTCTGTGCCTGGCGGCGCTTTACGAGAGCTGGTCGGTTCCGTTTGCGGTGATGCTGGTAGTGCCGCTGGGCGTGCTTGGTGCGCTGCTGGCAGCGAGCGGTCGCGGCCTGTCCAACGACGTGTACTTCCAGGTCGGCCTGCTGGCAACCATCGGCCTGTCGTCGAAGAACGCGATTCTGATCGTCGAATTCGCCAAGGCCCAGGTCGAGGCCGGCCACGATCTGGTCAGCGCCACGCTGAGCGCGGTACGCATGCGCCTGCGCCCGATCCTGATGACCTCGCTGGCCTTCGCACTGGGCGTGCTGCCGCTGGCCATAAGCACCGGCGCCGGCTCCGGCAGCCAGAACGCGATCGGCACCGGCGTACTCGGCGGCACGATCTCGGCCACCGTCCTCGGTCTCTTCTTCGTGCCGATGTTCTATGTGCTGATCAAGCGCATCTTCAAGGACAAGCCGGCAGCAGCGGAGGCTGTCGCCGCGGCCACTGACGCAGGCCGCAACGAAGGATCTCCGTGACCCGCATCGCTTTGCTGCTGGGGTAGCCGCTTTGCTAAACGCTTTGCTGGCCTACTCTCTGGCGCCCGTCAAGCAGCCCTTGGCAGGTGATTGGCCGAAAGCGCAACAGGCCTCACGCCGACGACCAGATTCCCCATCCCTGCGCGGGTAGCTCGCTCGCCTGCAACTTGCTCACTGCGTGCCCGGCGACCAGAACCAGGCCGGGTGGAAGGGTGCACGAAACAGAGCGCTCATCCGTGTTCAACACCGTCACCAGCAGGTTTTTCTGGGCGCGCACCTCGAAGGCAATCGAACGATTACCGAGCTGCGTAACTTTTAACACGCCATCGACGAGCCAGGGTCGAGCGCGACGGAGGGCGATCAATTCACGGTGCATTTGCCAAGTGCGCAGGCTGTCGCCGGCCAGGTCGGCGGGCTGATGCGCTAAAGGCCTGCGAATCTCCGCATCGCCACCCTCGCGATCGTACTTCGTACCTTCAGCGCCCTGCTCATCTCCGGCGTAGACGGCCGGGATGCCCGGTATCGTAAACAGGATCGCCAGCGCATGCGGCAGATGGCGCCGGTCGCGCAGTTTGCTGGCAATACGCGTCGTGTCGTGGTTGCCCACGAAATTCCACGGCACAAAATGCCTGCAGAAATCAATGTGCCGCTCCAGCGCATGCGCCAACTCGTACAAGTTGTGCTCGTTGAGAGAACTCCAGATGGCTTTCCATAGTTCGTATTGGGTTACGGAGGTCAGCCGTGACGCTTTGGCGATTGCTGCGTAGTCGCCGTGGATCACTTCGCCGATCAGTAGTAAATCCGGCCTTGCGGCACGCATGCGTTTCTCAAGGCTCGCCAGGAAACCGGCCGGGATGGCGTAAGCCGCGTCCAAGCGCAGGGCATCGACGCCACGATCCAGCCAATAGGTGGCGACATCCACGGCCCAGTCGAGAACCTGGGCATTGGCATGCCTGAGTTTCACCAGCTGGCCGTGACCCTCGAAGTTGGCGTAGCCGAATCCGTCGCGACCCGGTCGATCGAAATCGATGTGGAACCAATCCGAGCGGGCAGATTCACGACCATGTTCCACTACGTCGGCAAAAAAAAGCATGGCCGCGCCCGACGTGGTTAAAAACCACATCGAGTCCCACGCGCAGAGAACGTTGGTGGCACTCGTCGATGAGGTGGAGCAGGTCCGTTTCGCTGCCCAGTCGACGATCGACGCGAAAGGGATCGACGACGTCATAGCCGTGCGATTCCGATTCGAACACCGGGCCTAACAGCAATGCTGTCACCCCAAGCTCGACCAGATGGTCCAGCCAGCCCACCAGGTCCCTCAGTCGGTGCGCAGTGGGGCCATCAACCGCACCAGGAGCAGGATTCCGCTCCTCCGCGCCCAGAAAACCGAGCGGATAGAGGTGGTACCAGATTTCACTGCGTTTCATGAGCTGCCGTTTCATGCTTGTTCCTGCCTCTCGCAAACTTGCGCATCAGTCTCGTTCCCGCCCAGCCTACACTTGCGGCTGAAAGGGAACGAGACTGGCAAGTCTCAGCGGCAGCGTTCGCACACCGGTAGCGATTTTGTCGGGCGAAGCATACGCGCCAGGTTTCACTGATCAACTTTCGCCGCATCACCGAGCTCAAGAAGATCGAGAGCGCCTTGCATCAGCGGCACGATAGCGGTCACTCCTGACACGGAAAACGTCAGTAGGCCGCGGCGGAACCGGGATAAGCGCGGACAAGCGGGCACACCCAGCGAGCGACTCCTTTCCCTAAGCGACTTCTGCATATTCCACAACTTGCGACGTCGCCTGTCGAACTCCGGGGGCACAGGGTACCGTCTCCCCCGCTTGCTCCCATCAGCCCGCTTGGACACGGTCCGACAATGGTGCTTGGCCGAACGAGAAGACCCCGCCGGACACCGGCGGAGCAATCATCATCCGGCACCACGCTTGATCAGGCGCCGCGACGGCGACGCATGCCTGCGAGACCGGCCAAACCGATCCCCAGCAAGGCGAGAGAGGCTGGCTCGGGAACGTCGGTTGGAGGCGGCTGGAAATCCGACTGCAAACCCATGATGCCGTTGATTTCGTTGTCACCGTCAGCCAGCAAGGCGCCGGGGCCACCCCAAATTACCGACGCATAGCGGAAAGTTGCGTTGCTGCCGGTGCCCACGGCGTAGGCAAATCCGTCCCAGACCACCGAGCTGTCAGCGTAAATGCCCTCAAGCCATACACGCTCGGTCACCGCCTGCGTCCAGATAAGCTTGTCGTTGGACAGGTAGACCGTTGATTCGATGGCTTCCTGAGGCAAGGGACCATGGTCGATGGTGTTGAAAACGGCAGCCTTGGTGGCCTGGAAACCGAGATCCCAGATCGAATTGCCGATCACATTATCAGTCTGTACCCAGTGCTGATCGACGCTACTACCGCCGACGACTGCTCCCGGAGCACCGGCGGTGTAATTGTAGGTACCATCGTTGCTGTCACTGGCATTTGGCTGGTCCAACGACGTGCCATAACTGCTGTAACCAGGGTTGGCGACGAGGTCAACGCCGTTGAACTTGATGAACTGCGCGGCAGCGAAGCCGGCCGACTGGAAATAGCTATCGTCCAGAAGTTGATTGTCGACGACCAACTGACGGTTCGCCAGCGTGTCGGAGCCATAGTAGAGGGCAGCGAAGGTGCCGACTGTTGCGCCCTGCCACGAACGCGCGTCGTTCGGATCGGTGACCAAAGCGGCATGGGATACGTTCGCCACCAGCAAGGATAGCGAGAGGATTGAGATTGGTTTGAACATGGGGAACTCCCGTAGCAGGTGTCGTGGAAGAATGGTCGGAGCTCAACGATCCGAGCCCCTTACGGCGAATCGCCGTGCACGCCTAGTCGAAGCAGCAATCGTGCCAGAGGTTTTGGATACCGCTCGGCGAAGCTGAATTAATTGCGCTTTTCACGCTTCGCGGCCACCAATCGACGGCAAGCGGCCGATTCCTTCGCCGGTAGTGTAAGAAAATCCGACAAATTCGCTCGAGTTTTGTGGCAAGACAAGAGAACCGCGACGATTCCCTCAACCTCCCGTCTTGGCGTACCAAACTCTTGCCGGGACATGGCCGTCCTGGATCTAAACCGCGACCACCGTGTCCGAGCTACCGCATCGCCATTGCTCGCGATAACTTCGGCCATGCCGGCTTGCACCTGTGGTCAGCAGTGCGTGGCAAAGCAGCGAAACGGAATCCGGCTGACATGCCGGCAAGCAGGACAGCGAGCCTTCGTTGAGCGTCGGCATGAACTCCGAACCGATGCGGCTGGCAACCGCCCCCAGGGTGGCCAACAGCGCCTGGAAGACGCTGCGCGCCGAGCGGGGCGCCCTTCGCCCGACCCCGAGCGCACGCCGGCCAGGACCAGGATAGCGTTGGCGGATATAAAATCACGCACATCCGGTTACAGTTCCTGTCTATCGGTTGTCCGACAAACCCACTAGTATTGCGCGCACTCAACAATTGCTGCGACCGTTCGGCGAGTTCCCGGAAGGTCAAGGCAGACATACCGATTTTGCACCCAGTCACCGGACTCGGCGGCTCGATGAGGCAGGAGATCAATGAAAAAGTTACTGTGGTGCTTCGTATTTGTGGCAGCGATGGGGGTGCAGGCCGCGACGTCCGAACTGACGACGCAAGCTGTCCCGCCCTTGAAGCCCCTGTCGGAACAGCCGAAGGCAGCACACCTGGCAGCAGAATTGCTCACCCGACACCACTACAAGCCAGTCCCCCTGGACGACGCACTGTCGGCGAAGATCTTCGACCGCTACCTGAAATTGCTCGACGGTGAGAAGCGTTTCTTTGTTCAAAGCGACATCGATCACCTCGAAGCCGCACGCACCAGCTTCGATGACGCCATCTACAATGAATACCTCGGCCTTCCCTTTGCCATTTTCAACCTCTACACGCAGCGGGTCGTCGAGCGTTTCACTTACGCCCGCAGCTTGCTCAAAGACAGTTTCGATTTCCGCAAGAATGAGCATTACCAATACAATCGAGAAAAGGCCGCGTGGGCGAAATCCGAGCAGGAAATCAAGGAATTGTGGCGTACACGGGTCAAGAGCGACTGGTTGCGACTCAAACTGGCCGGAAAAGACGACAAGGCCATTATCGAGACGCTCGACAAGCGCTATGAGAATTCCCTTCAGCGAGTGGCCCTGACCAAGAGTGAAGACGCCTTCCAGCTGTTCATGAATGCCTACGCCACGTCCATCGAACCGCATACCAACTACATGGGTTCAAGGGCGACGGAGGAGTTCGACATTTCAATGCGGCTCTCTCTCGTTGGCATCGGTGCGGTACTGACCCAGAAAGACGATTACACGATCATTCGAGAACTTGTTCCGGGCGGGCCCGCTCAACTCTCCGAGCAACTGAAGCCCGGCGATCGCATCATGGGCGTTGCTCAGGGAAAAAACGGGGTCGTCGCCGATATCCTCGGCTGGCGCCTGGACGACACCGTAGCGAAAATTCGCGGCGAGCCGGACACCATCGTAGTGCTGGACATACTGCCCGTCGATGCCGGTCCTGATGGCCAGCACAAACTAGTCGCACTGACTCGGAAGAAAGTAACACTGGATCGGCAAGCGGCCAAGAAGTCGATCATCTCGGTGGCCGAAGGAAAGACCACTCGCCGCATCGGGGTGATCTCCCTGCCCGCCTTCTATGCGGATTTCGAAGCGCGGGGAAGAGGTGACCCGGATTTCAAAAGCGCCACCCGCGATGTGAATCGTCTGCTGGATGAGCTGAAGACGGACAAGGTCGACGGTGTCTTGATGGATTTGCGTAATAACGGCGGCGGGTCGTTGGCTGAAGCCGTCCAGCTGACTGGCCTGTTTATTGGCGCGGGGCCAGTGGTACAACAGCGCGATGCTAAAGGCAGCCTTACCGTGGCCAGGGCTGCCGATGCCATTGTCGCCTGGGACGGACCATTGGCGGTGCTCATAAACCGGAATTCGGCGTCCGCTTCGGAGATCTTTGCCGCGGCAATTCAGGACTATGGCCGCGGCCTTGTGATTGGCGAGCGCAGTTTCGGAAAAGGCACTGTGCAAACCATGATCAACCTCGATCAAATCGTCAAGAACGAGACTCCGGCACTCGGCGACTTGAAACTGACCATTGCCCAGTTCTTCCGTATCAATGGCGGCACCACGCAACTCAGGGGTGTAGAACCCGACATCAACTTCCCTTCGTTTACAGACGAAGAGAACTCCGGCGAATCAAGCTTCGATAATGCGCTCCCCTGGGCAAAAGTCCAGGCAGCTGATTATTCACCGCAGGGCAATCAGAAAGCGCTCCTGCCCAGCTTGCAAATGCGCCACGAAGCCCGGATAAAATCTGTTCAGGGTTTCAAGTTTCTGAAAGAGGACGTGGCCGAAGCAAGCCGCCTTCGCAAGAGAACTTCAGTCTCTTTAAACGAGGCCGAAAGACGCCGCGAGCGTGAAGACCAGGAGGCAAAAATTGCCTTGCGAAAAAAACTGCGGGGCACCGAAGAGGATGCCCAGTCCGGGCCTAACGGCGAGGAAACCGAGGCCAGGAATACGGGATCAGTGCAGGACGACGGCCTGCAGGCCGACGAACGTGATCTCAAGAAGGAACTGGCAGCGGAAAAAGCGCGGAAAGATGCGAAAGATATCTTGCTGGACGAGGCCGCGCATATTCTCAGCGATCAGGTCGGACTGCTCAAACGCGAAACCCGAGTGGCTGTACGTGGCAAGCCCGCTTCGTCGATAAATTCCGATGAGAAGCCGTGGCCCCAAGGGCCCCGGCCACCACGTGGTAAGCAAGTTGCAGCGGCACAATACCGGTTTCCCGGCCAAGCCTCAAAGTCACGCCACATTTCCAAGCGAACTGGCCGGCTCTTGGCAAGGAAGAAATGCTTCTTCTCCCCACATCCGTACTAGCCATGCTAAGAAAACTGCAAGCGACCATCCTCAACAGCTCTCTGCACCGCTTTAATATAAAGCTATCGCAAGGAGTTTCTGGATTCAAACGACACGCAATATTGATCCTGGAAGAGCAGGTGTCCATCAATGCCTCCGTAACCGAGTTCGAATATCTAAAGGTGGGAGCCTACTCTTATATAAGGAGTGGAAGTGAGTTATTGAACGTTGCAGCCATCGGACGTTTTTGTTCGATCGGCAATGAGGTAGTTCTTGGGCAAAATGCGAGAAGCCATCCCATAGATTGGGTAAGTACAGGTTGTTTACAAAATGACGCTCTCAACCAGGAATTGGAAGATCCCGCGCAGACAGTTATTGGTAACGATGTATGGATCGGCAGAGAGGCCATGATTATGAAAGGTCTCTCGATAGGAACCGGAGCGATCATCGGAGCACGCTCCGTCGTGACTCGTGACGTTCCAGCATACGCAATCGTAGTCGGTGTTCCAGCACGTATTGTGAAATACCGCCACACTCCGGAAACAGTTGCCAGACTCCTTTGTTCGAAGTGGTGGGAAGTGGACCCCGAAGTGCTCAAACGCCTACCGTCAAACGATCCTGACAAGTTCCTGGAAGAAATCAGCAGCGTGAATCGTCCATCGGCGTACAGAAAGGTTTCGCTTACCCGTGATACGTGGCGCATTTCAAGCTAGTCGAAGACTCTGCCCTTTGGCACGCAAGCTTCGTTCGTGTCCATGGCAGCCCTTGTCATGTCTGGAATGCCTGTGTTCCACACTACGCGCAAGCTTACACTAGCGGCAAATGCAGCGTGAAGGTGGTTACGCCGGCCGCGGACGTCACCTTGAGCTGACCGCCGTGCGCCTCGACAATGCTGCGCGTGATGGCCAGCCCAAGGCCGGCGCCCTCACCGTGTCGGTGTCGCTCGGGACTTGCACGATGGAAGCGCTCGAAAATCCGCGCCAGCTGATCGGACGGAATCGTATCGCCGTGGTTCTTCACGGCCAGCATCGCCAAGCAGGCCTGACTGCTAATCGAAATCTCGACGATACTTCCTGACGGGGTATGACGAAGAGCATTCGACAACAGGTTGGACAGTGCACGACGCATCATCGAACGGTCAGCAGTAATGCTCGCCTCTCCCGCAAGGACGATCTGCACGCCTTTCTCCTCGGCCAGCGCTTCGTAGAAGTCAATCAGTGCCCGCGCCTCATCGGCCAGATTGACCGCTTCGGACGAGTGCAGCAGATGCCCGTTTTCAGCCTGGGCAAGAAACAGCATGTCGCTGACCATGCGTGCAATGCGCTCGTACTCTTCCAGGTTGGAAGCAAGAACGTCGCGGTACTCGTCCGGACTCCGGGTGTGCGACAAGGCGACCTCGGTCTGGGTCATCAGGTTCGAGACCGGCGTGCGCAACTCATGGGCGATATCGGCCGAGAAATCGGACAAGCGGCGAAATGAGGATTCCAGTCGCTCGAGCATGCCGTTGAAAGCGATCACCAAGTCGCGAACCTCATTCGGTGCGTCGCGCTCGGGAAGGCGCTCGCCGAGACATTCTGCCGACAGGCCGCGGGCGGTAGCGGTTACTCGCCGTAAGGGGGCGAGTCCGCGGTGTGCCGCGAACCAGGCGAACAAAGCCGCGATGATCGCAGCGAAGAAAATGTCGATCCACAGGCGCTTGCGTACCTCTTCGAGGAAGCGCAGGTGATGCGAGACATCGAGTCCGACCAGCGCGCGCAAGCGAGTCGGCCTGGAGCCGGAATCGAGCGCTTCGACGAGAGTCTCCAGCCCAAGGTATTGTTTGCTGCTCTCGTCGCTGCCCTTTTCCCCGCCTTTTTCCCCGCCTTTTTCCCATGTCGTGGTGACATCCAGCACTGAGTCAGCGGCCAATTGTCGTTCGCCGAAGAACTCCGGACGCAGTGCATAGACGACGCTGCCCTCGGCGTCGCGCAGTACCACCGCCAACATGTCGTGCCCGATAAAAGCGTCGTCAAGCCGACGTGACAGGGATGCGGACGGTTCGGCATCATGCAGGACGTTCTTGATGAGCGTCACCTTGCCAGTGAGCTCATGATCGTCAAGCTCGCGCATATGGCTTTCGACGGCGCTCCCCTGCACCAGCACGACAACCAGCAACAAGGTCGCCGTCAGCAGCGCGAAGAGCAGCGCCAGACGGGTGGTCAGTGACCTCGGCCACGCCCGCACGTTCAGAGAGCTGCCGGAATTTCGAGCACGTAGCCCATACCACGCACGGTGCGGATCAGCTTCGGTTCGAAGGGTTCATCCACTTTTACACGCAAGCGACGCACCGCGACGTCGATCACGTTAGTGTCGCTGTCGAAGTTCATGTCCCACACTTGTGAGGCAATCAGGGAGCGCGGCAAGACCTGCCCCTGGCGGCGTAAGAGCAGCTCGAGCAGCGCGAATTCCTTGGCCGTGAGATCGATGCGTACGCCCGCGCGGCTGACGCGACGGCGCAAGAGATCCAACTCCAGATCTGCGGCGCGCAGCATCTCGACTTCCTGCGAACGGCCGCGCCTGAGCAGGGTGCGCACGCGGGCAAGCAACTCGGAAAAGGCAAAGGGCTTGACGAGGTAATCGTCCGCGCCCAGTTCCAGCCCACGCACCCGGTCTTCCACGCCGTCGCGGGCGGTGAGAAAGAGTACCGGCGTTTCGTGACCGCTACGGCGCACCGTTGTCAGGACGCCCCAGCCGTCCAGCGAAGGCAGCATCACATCGAGCACGATCAGATCGTAATCGCCACTCAGTGCCAGGTGCAGACCATCGAGACCATCACGTGCAAGATCGACAACGAAACCCGCCTCAAGCAAACCCTTGCGCAAATAGTCGCCAGTCTTTGGCTCATCTTCGACAATCAGTATCTTCATGTGCGTCGTCCGCTGCCCAGTCATTGCGCGAGATTGTGCCTGCTTGCGACGCCGCTGGGCGGCCTATTACAGAAATGTAATCACCCGGTCAGCTTTCCGACCGGGTGGTGTGCGCCTCATCATCGGCGACGCTCGCTTCCTCGATCGACGGTGCGTCGCGCATCCCCAGCGCCAGCAGCAGCCTCTTGATCGGCGCCGGCAAGGCCGCCGCGACGACTTCATCGACCGGCAACCATTGCAGCGGGGCTTGATTGGCCTGCAGGCCGATCGCCTCCACCTGGCAGTGCAACACCTGCATGGTCAAGCGGAAATGGGTGAAGCTGTGTTCGATGGGCGTCAGTTCCCGGCTACTCAGCAGACGACAGCCGTGGCGCTCGGCGAAAACAGCCGCCGAATCGCCGCTGCCTTCGGGCAGGCTCAGCAGTCCACCCCAGATGCCGATAGGCGGCCGGCGTTCGAGCAGGATGCGCCGACCGTCGCTGAGCAGCAGCAGGCTGCTCAGCCGTTGCGCTGGTGCACGTTTCACTCGCCGCCGCGGCAGTTCGGCCTGCCGACCGTCACGGCAGGCGAGACAGATCTCGCGGAGCGGACAAAGCTCACATTGCGGCTTGTGGCGAGAGCACACCGTCGCCCCCAGGTCCATCATGCCCTGGCTATAGCTCTCGATACTGCTGGCCGGCAACAGTGATTCAGCGAGGGCCCACATCTGGCGTTCATCTTGCGCGGCAGTGGCCGCTGCTTTGGCAGCGAAACAACGGGCCAGCACGCGTTTAACATTGCCGTCGAGAATGGCCGCCCGGCGACCAAAGGCAAAAACGCTGATCGCGGCAGCTGTCGAGCGCCCGATCCCCGGCAAGCGTGCGTTTCCTTCGGGATCTGCCGACAGCGTCCCGTCGCCCGCGGCGATGACTTGCGCGCAACGGTGAAGATGGCGCGCGCGCGCGTAGTAACCGAGCCCCGACCATAGTTCGAGGACGCTCTCGAGCGGCGCAGCAGCAAGCACTTCCAGAGTCGGGAAACGCATCAGAAAACGCGCGTAATAGGGAAGCACCGTCTGCACTTGCGTTTGCTGCAGCATGATTTCAGATAACCAAATCCGATACGGGTCTCGTGTTTTCTGCCAGGGCAAATCGTGGCGGCCATGCCCTTCCTGCCAGATGATGATGCGGCGCGCGAAACCGCGCTGCGCCGCATCCAGAGAGTCAGCCATGGATCAGCGCTCCCAGTCCCAGTCCCAGTCCCAGTCCCAGTCCCAGGGCGACGCGCATCGATTCGCCAGCCGCAGGGGCGGCTAGCGACGCCAGGCGGCGTCCCCGACGGATGGGAAAATCAGCGGCACGGATCAAGTGGAGGCTCCTCTCAGAAAGCTAGCGATTCTCCTCTTTTTCGCGCTGTCTTGTCGTGCACAAACCGGCCCGCCCGTCTGCGTGCGAGGACTTCCTTCGCGCTCCTATCGCTCAGCGCGGCGCCCGGCACCCAGAGGCGCCTGAAATGCCAGCAGAGAATCGCGCGAAGGCGAGAGATACCCCCGAGTGCTGAGCGGATTTCCCAATTAAAACGGGCTACTGCGCTCTTTCCAGAGGTTATCAGCGACAAGCCATGAAGTTCTGCCCAGCCGATGGCGTAGACTTTTCCTGTGAGCCAGGGCCAGAATTATGTCGACACAGAAAGGCTACACGAGGATAATCCTGTCCCTAGTATTATTGCCGGTATCGGACATGATGGTGCCTGCAGCAACCATAATATCGAGAGTGTCAAATCCGGCGATGAAATCAACGCCAACGCCCAGTGTTTTTTCTGCCATTGAGGACCTCACGAATCTTCCTGCCGACCACGAATTTCAGCATGCCTCGAACACGCATCGGCGCCCCCTGATGCCCCAGCGCTTCGATTCCCAGGCATGTCCGACGTCCATTACCGCGCTCGCCGAGCCTCTACCGTGCGAGACCTGCGACACGGGCCGCGCACTGGCGACCAGAGATCTTGTCTGCCGTGACTTCCGCGATGCGCTCGGCAGCTTTGCAACCGGGGTTACCGTACTTACGGCGCTGACCGAGGATGGACAGGCGATGGGCGTGACCATCAACTCCTTCAACTCGGTTTCTCTGGACCCCCCCCCTGACTTATCTGGAGCCTGTCGGCTCACTCGCCAAGGCTTGAAGCCTTCCGTCGTGCAACGCACTACGCGGTCAACGTGCTAACGGCCAATCAGCAAGACCTCTCCGACTGCTTCGCCTCCCCGGACAATAGCAATCGTTTCGACGGCGTGGCGACGAGCCGTGGCATCGCTGGCATACCGCTCATCGAAGGCTGCTCGGCCTGGTTCGAATGTGTCAACGAAATGCAGCACCCAGGCGGTGACCACCTCGTCTTTCTCGGCCGGGTGCAGCGTTTTGCCCGCGGCGAAGCGAGTGACCCCCTGATTTTTCATGGTGGCTGCTATCGCCAATTGCGCGGAATTGCGGAGCGATAACGCTGAGAGAACAGACTGCAACTTTTGACCCCAAGCGCTTGGGGTCCGCTTCCGCCGCAGCGGTGCCTGGCTGCAGCGATGATGGTGGTGTACCGGGCAAAGCAAGGCGGTGAGCAAATGACTTACCTGCACGACCTCCTCTGTAGCCGGCCTTCCGACCGGCAGAGAGTAACCCCGGGTTTGTGAGATTTTCCCTTGATGGGTGGCTCGCAGCCTGTTTCAATTGCTTTTTTTGATAACACATTTTTACCCCAGGAGATAAGTATGGCGACTTACAAAGAGTTATTGGAACAGCGTGATTCCTTGGAACAGCAGATCGCCGAAGCGCGGCGCTCGGAAGTGTCGGCGGCGATCGCCCAGGCCAAGGAACTGATTGCCGACTATGGTTTGACAGCCGCCGATTGTGGCTTCAAAGGCCTCGGCGTCGTGGCTGGAAAAATACGCACCACGGTCGCCGTCAAGTTTCGCGGGCCGAATGGTGAAACCTGGTCAGGTCGCGGCAAGGCGCCAAACTGGCTGACCAGCCTTGAGGGGCAGGGTCGGCATCGGGACGAGTTTCTCGTGGCTCGCTAGCAGGGCGCGCAGCGCCGCTTGATGCCGGCACTCCGC
This sequence comes from Candidatus Accumulibacter phosphatis, assembly GCF_012939955.1. Taxonomy (GTDB): domain Bacteria; phylum Pseudomonadota; class Gammaproteobacteria; order Burkholderiales; family Rhodocyclaceae; genus Accumulibacter; species Accumulibacter delftensis. The sequence goes on along the minus strand of NZ_SPMY01000043.1, from coordinate 14,974 downwards.
GCCCGCTTGCGGCCGGAGTTGTCGGCGAACAGTCCGCGCTGTTGTGCCGTTCCCGATGCCAGTGGGAAATGCTGGGAATGGCTTTGAAATGCTCGAAATTGCCGCAAGATTTGTCTGCGTGTCGGTTGCCTGTGTGCCTGTTACTATTCCCCGCTACCCCGTTTTCGCCCCTGGCGCTGCGTCAGCATGGGCAGAAGTGCGAAAAAGTTGAGCCAGCGAATCCGGGACCAATAGCGCACGCTTGTCGCGGCGCGAGGGCCGCGAAAGCGAGCCCGACGAGAGCCTGATCGCGCAGCACAGCGCTGGCCACGCGCTCGAAAGCGCATTCATGTGAGGCTAAGAATGAATATCCTGGTAACGGGAGGTAGCGGCTATATCGGCTCGCACGCCTGCGTCGCCTTACTGGCGGCAGGCCATGGCGTGATCGTCGTCGATGATCTGTCCAACAGTCGCCCCGAAGTTCTCGATCGGGTTGCTCGGATTACCGGCCAGCGGCCGGTCTTTTTCGAGGGCGATGTCCGCGACCGAGCGCTCTTGCGGCGCGTCTTTGCCGCCTCGCCGATCGACGCGGTGATTCATTTCGCCGGCTTGAAAGCGGTCGGAGAATCGGTCGCTCAACCCTTGCGTTACTACGACTGCAATGTCGGGGGCACGATCAGCCTCTGCGAAGTGATGGCCGAAAGCGCGGTGAAAACGCTGATCTTCAGCTCCTCGGCGACGGTCTATGGCGACCCGGCGTCGGTGCCCATCCGGGAAGATTTTCCGCGCTCGACGACCAACCCCTACGGCGCCAGCAAGCTGATGATCGAAGACATTCTGGCCGACCTGGCGCAGGCCGATGAGGAGTGGCGAATCGCGCGCCTGCGCTATTTCAATCCCGTCGGCGCGCACGCCAGCGGCTTGATCGGCGAGGAACCGAATGGCACTCCGAACAACCTCCTGCCCTACGTGGCACAGGTGGCGGCAGGCGAACGCCGGCAACTGAGTGTTTTTGGCAACGACTATCCGACGCCCGACGGCACCGGCGTGCGCGACTACATTCACGTCATGGATCTCGTCGACGGCCATCTGGCAGCTCTTGACTATCTGCTCACCAAGGGTGGCCTGCTGACGGTCAATCTCGGCACCGGTTGCGGCTACTCGGTGCTGGACATGGTGCGCGCCTTTGCAGCCGCCAGTGGACGCCCGATACCCTACGCACTGGTGCCGCGGCGGCCCGGCGACATCGGCGCCTGCTACGCCGATCCTGCGCTCGCCGCAGAGCTGTTGGGATGGCAAGCGCGGCGAGGCATCGACGAGATGTGCAGCGATGCCTGGCGCTGGCAGCAGCAGTGCGCCAGGACCTGACGGACGATCATGGCAACTTACGCAATCGGCGATATCCAGGGCTGCTTCGACTCGCTACAGCAGCTGCTGGAAAAATGCCGCTTCAACCCGGCGCGAGACCGCGTGTGGTTTGTCGGCGACCTGGTCAACCGCGGCCCGCGCTCATTGGAAACCCTGCGCTTCGTGCGTGACCTGGGCGCTGCCGCAACCACCGTTCTCGGCAATCACGACCTCTACCTGTTGATGGCCGCCGCGGGCTTCGACCGGCGCAACAAGGGTGACACGCTCGACGACATCCTTGACGCGCCCGACTGCGAGGAATTGATGGGCTGGCTGCGCCATCGCCCGCTGTGTCACCGCGAAGGTCCGTTCTGCCTGGTGCATGCCGGACTGCTGCCGCAATGGACCACGGACAGGGCTCGCGAGCTGGCGGCGGAGGTCGAGGCAGTACTGGCCGGCCCGACCTACCTCGATTTCATGGCCAATATGTGGGGCAGCGAACCCGCCGCGTGGTCGGACGATCTGGAAGGATGGCCGCGCTTGCGAGTCATCGTCAATGCCATGACCCGCATGCGCTTCTGCACCTCGGAGGGGATCATGGATTTCAAGACCAAGGGCGAGCTCAGCAGCGCCCCGGCCGGGCTGATGCCGTGGTTCGAGCTTCCCAACCAACGCAGCGCCGACGACGTGCTGGTCACCGGTCACTGGTCGGCGCTCGGGCTGAAAATCGAAGCCAATCTGCTGGCCCTCGATTCAGGTTGCCTCTGGGGCCGCCATCTGACCGCCATTCGCCTTGAAGACCGCGAGCTCTTTCAGGTCGACTGCGCGCTTGGCGAAGCCCGAAACTGAGCTGAGCGTCCCCCGGCACGGCCAAGCGCGGAGCCTTGCGCTCGCCGCTCTTTGCCGTGGACCTCGCCACCGCGCAGCGGCTGCCTGCTAGAATCCCTGGAGAACTTGCCTCTGGAGAAAGCCATGCAGATCGGACGACAGGCGGAACAGGGCGGCGGACAAGGCTGGCGACAGCTTGGCCAGGCGCAAATGCTGGCGATTGTCGCAGCCGCGGTGGCGGCGATTTCAATCTTTCTGGCCATCGGCCATTCGCCAGACAAAGACAGGGATGACGCGGCAACGGCTGGCGTGCACTTCGAGGTGGTCGACGGCACGCATCGCGAACTCGACGGCTCGCCGGCGCTGGCCCTGTCGTTCAGTCTGCCCCTCGATAGCAAGCGCAACTACGACAAGTTCGTGCAGGTTCTGGAAATGCCTGCCGCGACGGAAGCCCGCCCGGCGCGCGACGACGGCAGCGTGGACGATGCCGCTGCGGACGACGCAGGGGACGACGACCGCTCTGCGCAAACCACCACCAGCACCGCGCCGCAGGATACCGAACTCGAAGGCGGCAAGCCGGTTGCCGGCGCCTGGGTCGTCGGCGAAAACCCACACCTGCTGTTCTTCCCACGCATCAAGCCGCAGGTACGCTACGTGGTACGCGTCCAGCCCGGTTTGCCGGCCAGCAACGGCAGCAAGCTCGACCAGGAAGCGCGCTTCTCGATTGTTACCGCAGCTGTTCCGCCGGCCTTCTACTTTGCCAGCCGCGGCATGGTTTTGCCGGCAGCGCAGAACGGCGGCCTGCCGGTGACCACGGTCAACGTGCCGGAAGTGGACATCCAGTTCCTCAAGGTCAAGCCCGATCAACTGGCTCGCTTCCTCGAAAAAGTCGTCGCCCAGGGAGCGACCAGCAGCGAGCAGGCTCGCGACGACGATGTTGATGCCGATGACGGCCACGACTATTACAAGCGTGGCACGCGCCTCAAGGGAGCCGTCAGCTACTGGGATCTCGATCAGCTGCACAAGCTGACGAGCAGCGCCTTCGTCGGCCGCTTTCTGACCGAACAGCAAGCCGATCGCCGCCGCGTCACCTTCATCCCGGTCGAGAGCATTCCGGCGCTCCGCGAACCCGGGGTCTACGTGGCGGTGATGTCGCAACCGAATCGTTTCCGCGGCGACTACCAGACGACCTACTTCTACGTCAGCGATCTCGGCCTGCATCTGCGCCAGTACGCCAGTGGCGCAGATGCCTACATCAGTTCGCTGACCGACGGCAAGGCGCGCGCGGGCGTCGAAGTGAGCTGGGTGGACAAACAGGGCAAGACCCTGGTACGTGCCGAGAGCGACGCTGACGGCCGCGTCAGCTTTGCCGAGAAACCGGCCGGCGCGCGCGTGCTGATGGCCAGAGAAGGCGAGCAGATGTCGCTGATCACGCTGCGCGAAGCGGCGCTCGACCTCGCCGAATTCGATATCGCCGGCATGCCCTACGTACCGCTGCGCCTTTTTGCCTACAGCGGTCGCAACCTCTACCGGCCGGGTGAGCACTTCGAAGTCTCGGTTCTGGCCCGCGATGCCGACGGCCATCCCGTCCCCCCACAACCGATCCAGGCCATTCTTCGCCGCCCCGACGGAAAGGCCCAGTGGACGGCCACCTGGCAACCCGACCCGGCCTTCGCCGGCTACTACCAGCGCGCCATCGAACTGCCGGTCGACGCCGCCACCGGTTCCTGGCAACTCGAACTGCGCGCCGACCCGGCGGCCAGGATGGCCAGCACCAGCATGGCTTTCGCGGTCGAGGAATTCCTGCCGGAGAGAATGAAGCTCGAACTGAGCACCGCCAGCGATCACTTGAGCGAAGCCTCGGCTACCTGGCAGGTCGACGTCAGCGGCCGTTACCTGTACGGTGCCGCGGCTGCCGGAAACCAGCTGGTCGGCGCGGTGAGCAGCGCACGCAACCGCAATCCGCTGGCGCAGAAGCTGCCGGGATTCGTCTTCGGCGATGCCGACGAAGACAGCGTCAAGTCGCGTAGCGAGCTGCCGGAAACGAGCATGGACGACAAGGGCCAGGCGAGCATCGAAGTCGACCTGGCGACGATCGTCGCGCGGCATTCGCCGTTCACCGTGCGCGCCACGCTGAGCCTGCTCGAAAGCGGCGGCCGGCCGGTGATCCGCAGCATCGAACGCGTCTTCTGGCCGGCACCGGTCCTGGTCGGACTGCGGCCGATGTTCGTCGGCGACTACGCGCGCGAGGGCGCACCGGCCGAATTCGAAGTCGTGCGCACCAATGCCGACGCCGCCCTGCTCGCCGGAGCGGCACTGCCGGTACGGCTTTTCCGCGAGGACAGGCACTACTACTGGCGCTTCGACGACCAGCGTGGCTGGCATTCGGGTTTCACCGAAGGCAATGAACTGGTGGCCACGACGCAGGTCTCGGTGCCTGCTGGCGGACGCGGCATGCTGAGCCTGCCGGTCAAGTACGGTCGCTACCGCGTCGAAGTTTTCGACCCCGAAACCGGCCAGACGACGCGCTTCCGCTTCTACGCCGGCTGGTCGGCCAAGGACGACGAGACGCAGGGCGTCCGCCCCGACCGGGTGACGCTCAAACTCGACAAGCCCGCCTACCTGGCCGGTGAAACGGCGCGCCTGACCATCACCCCGCCGCACGCCGGCGAAGCGCTGGTCACCGTCGAAGGCGAGCGTGGACTGTGGGCACGCCGCTTGACGATCGGCGTCGACGGCGGGAGCATCGCCATCCCCATCGACAAGGCCTGGGAACGGCATGACCTTTACGTCGCGGTGATGGTGTTGCGTCCCGGCGGCAAGGACGAAAAAGTGACCCCGGCCCGGGCCCTGGGCCTGCTGCACCTGCCACTCGACCGCGGCAGCCGCAAACTGGCGGTGAACCTCGAAACCGCGCCAAAGGTGGAACCCGAACAGCCACTGAAGGTGAAGATCAGCGTTCCCGAGGCCAAGGGGCAAAAGACCTTGCTGACCCTGTCAGCGGTCGATGAAGGCATCCTCAACATCACCCGTTTCGCCAGCCCGGATCCCTTCGCTTTCTTCTTTGCCAAGCTGCGTTACGGTGCCGACGCCTACGACATTTACGGCCGGGTCATCGAGAAGATGGCCGGCGACCGGGGCAAGCTCAAGTTTGGCGGCGACGCCGGGCCGCAGCCAACGCGCAGCCTGCCCAAGAAAGTACGCCTGGTCGACCTCTTCAGCGGCCCGGTCATGCTCGACGAAAATGGCCAGGCGGAGGTTTCGCTGCCGGTCCCCGATTTCAACGGCAGCTTGCGGCTGATGGCCGTCGCCGCCAGCGGCGAGCGCTTCGGCTGGCAGGAAGCCGAAGTCACCGTCGCCGCGCCGCTGATCGTCGAACTGGCGACGCCGCGCTTCCTCTCGGTCGGTGACCGCGCCGTGCTGGCACTCGATGTGCAGAACCTGGCCGGCAGCGCGCAGCAGATCAGCCTCGCAGTCAGCAACAGCGACGGCCTGCTGATCCAGGATGGCGAGCAAGAATTCTGGCTCCAGGATCAGCAGAAGCGGACCCTGCGCATCCCGATCGAGGCCGGTAGCGCCCTTGGCCTGACCGAGATACAGGTGCGCGTCGACAGCCCACGCGTCAAGATCAATCGCCGCTTCCCGCTACAGGTGCAGGCGCCGACCCCACGCCAGACGGTGATCAAGCGGCTCTCCATCGCTCCCGGCGAAAGCATCGAAGTCCGCGACGCCGAGCTGGGCGGTTTCCTGCGGCAAACGGTGGCCGCGACGCTGGCCATCTCGAACCAGCCGCCGATCGACGTGCGCAACGCCGTGCAGGGCTTGCTGCGCTACCCCTACGGCTGCGCCGAGCAGACGACCAGCAGCGCCTATCCGCACGTCTTCATCGACGCGGCGGCGGCGCGGAAGTTCGCGCTCCAGCCCTTCACCCAGGCCCAGCGTGCTGCGATGCTCGACAAGGCCATCGCCCGGCTGGCCGGCATGCAGGCGCCAAACGGTGGCTTCAGCCTGTGGGGAAACCTCTCCGAGTACCAGTACTGGTTGTCGGCCTACGTCAGCAACTTCCTGATTGACGCGCGCGAACAGGGCTTCAACGTGCCGCCCGAAGTCGAGAAACGCGCTCTCGGCTTCCTCCTCAAGGGCCTGCAGGAAGGCCTTGCCGGCTTGCCGACAGGCACCGTCACCTACAACGAGAACTCGGTCTGGAACGACCCCCGTTACGCCGGCTCCGGCCGTTTCGCGGTGCTCGCCTACGGCGCCTACGTCCTCGCGCGCCAGGGCAAGGCGCCGCTGTCGACACTGCGCCAGCTGGCCGACGCGCAAGCCGCCGCACCGTCCGGGCTGGCCCTGGTCCAGCTTGGCCTGGCGCTCAAGCTGATGGGCGACGAGGCACGCGCGAACAGCGCCATCGCCGCCGGCCTGCTCAAGCGGCGTGCCGGCCCACACGGCGCCTGGTGGGGCGACTACGGCAGCAATCTGCGCGACTGGGCGCTGATCTACGTGCTGCTCGACAAGCATGGGTTGACGCCGGCTGGACGCGAGGACCTGCTTGCCCAGGTCGCCGGCGAAATGCTCAGCCAGCGCAGCTACAGCACGCAGGAACAGATGGCGCTGTTCCTCCTCGGGCGCAGCTTCGCTACCGACACGGCCAGGGAATGGCGCGGCGAATTTCTGTCGGCAGGCGAGGCGCAAATGATCGGTGGCCAGGGAACGCAGTACCTTCCTTTGGCGACCGAGCAACTGGCGGCAGGAGTGACGATCAGGAACCCCGGCCACGCCCCCCTCGTCGCCGAGCTCAACTTCGCCGGCAACCCGCTGAGCATGCCCTCCGCACGCCGCACGGACTTCGATCTTCGCCGCGACTGGTTCTCGGCCGACGGCAAGCCGCTCGGCGAGCGTCCACTGCGCGTCGGCGAAACGGCGATCGTTCGCCTGCAGGTGAACAGCGCCGGACGCTACGTCAACGGCCTGGTCGTCGACTACATCCCGGCCGGTCTCGAAATCGAGAACACCAACATCGTCCAGGGCGAGCAGGCGGTGATCACCATCGATGGCGTCGATCCACGCCAGGCAATGCAGCACAACAGCATCCAGCATGTCGAGTTCCGCGACGATCGTTTCGTCGTCGCCGCCAGACTTTCCGGCAAGATGCATTTCTTCTACCGCGTGCGCGTCGTTACGCCGGGGCGCTTCGTGCTACCACCGACCTACGCCGAAGACATGTACCAGCCGCAGATCTACGGCCTGGCAGGGGGTGGCGAGACCTTGCTGGTGAGCGATGGCAAGGATGATCGAAGCGAGAGCCGATAGGCCGCCGAGGGAGCAAGCTGGAAAGGTTCTGTAGCACGAATGTGCTACAGTTGGCTCAGACCTCTGATTCGACAGGAGACAAGCATGTCCACGACGACGATTCGCTTGCCAGACGATCTGAAAGCCCGTGTTGTGGCGGCGGCCGAGCGCGCCGGCACCAGCGCGCATGGCTTCATTCTCGAAGCCATCGCCGAGAAGGCGGCAGCGGCCGAACTGCGCGCTGATTTCGCTGCGCTGGCCGATGAGCGCCATGCGCGCATCCTGGCTTCGGGCCAGGCCATTCCCTGGCAGGAAATGCGCGCCTATCTTGAAGACCGCCTGGCCGGCAATACGCTGAAGCGCCCGGCAGCTCGCAAGCTGGCAGGCTAGCGGGCCAAGAATGTCACGCATCGAACTCGCGCCGGAGGTCGGCGACGACTTCGAGCGAATCCTTGATCATCTCGCCAGCTACGCGGCCGCCGACCCCGCGTCGCATTTGCGCGAAATCATCGCCGCGATCAGCGTCCTGGAACATAACCCGCTGATTGGCCGACCGGTCAATGGTGACCAGCGCGAACTGGTGATCGGGCGTTCTTCGCGTGGCTATCTGGCGCTATACGTCTATGCGCCTGAAGTCGACACCGTTTTTGTCCTGGCCGTGCGCAGTCAACGGGAGGCTGGCTATGCGCGAGCTTGAGCGCCAAGCCCTGCACAAAGCGCCTGCTCTGGCCTGATCGTGACCCTTGCTACGCGCAGCAAGCTGCCATTACCATCGCCCAGGGCTTGGCGCTTGATGCTCGCCGGCACGCTGGCCGCACTCCTCATCGCCGACCAACTTTTCCCGCCCCCCCTGCCTGGGCAGTCGGCGCCACAGGCGCAACTGGTGGTCGCCCGCGACGGAACGCCACTGCGCGCCTTCCCCGACCGCGAGCACATCTGGCGCCACCCGGTAGGCGTCGAAGACGTCTCGCCACGCTATGTCGAAGCGCTGGTTGCCTACGAGGACCGCAGCTTCTGGTGGCATCCCGGCGTCAATCCCTGGGCGCTGCTGCGCGCCGCCTGGCAATGGCAGCGACACGGGCAGATTATCTCCGGCGGCTCGACACTGAGCATGCAGGTAGCGCGCCTGCTCGAACCCGACGCGCCCTCGCGCAGTGCCACCGGCAAGCTGCGCCAGATCGCGCGCGCGCTACAGCTCGAACTGCGCCTCTCGAAACGCGAGATTCTCGAAATCTACCTGAGCTTTGCGCCCATGGGTGGCGTCGTCGAGGGTGTCGAAGCAGCCAGCCGTGCCTACTTCGGCAAATCGGCCCGACAACTGAGCGAATCCGAAGCGGCATTGCTGACCGTGCTGCCGCAAGCCCCTTCGCGACTGCGCCCCGACCGCTACCCGGAAGCTGCCCGGCAGGCGCGCGACAAGGTCCTCGATCGCCTGCAATCGCGCTGGGGCGCGGCAGTGATCGCCGACGCCCGTCAGGAACCGGTGATCGCACAAAGCATCCGCGAGCCGCTCCTCGCGCCGCTGCTCGCCGAACGCCTGCGGCGACTGCGGCCACAGGTCGCGCGCATCGACAGCACCATCGACGCGAGCCTGCAGCAAGCGGTCGAATACCTGCTTGCGGCCAGGCTGCCGCTGCTGCCGCCACGCGTGTCGATGGCGGCACTGGTGGTCGATAACCAGACTCTCGAAGTGCGGGCCTACGCCGCTCCGCCGATTTCAGCGACGACGCGCGCTTTGCGCATGTGGATATGGTGCAGGCGGCGCGCTCACCGGGTTCGACCTTGAAACCCTTCCTCTACGGCCTGGCCCTCGACGAAGGATTGATTCACTCCGAGTCGCTGCTCGCCGACGTGCCGCAATCCTTCTCGGGTTATCAGCCGGGCAATTTCCAGGCCAACTTCAGCGGCCCGGTCAGCGTCTCCGAAGCCCTGCAGAAATCGCTCAACGTCCCGGCAGTGGAAGTGCTCGAACGGCTCGGGCCGCAGCGCTTCGTTTCCCTGCTGCGCCGCGGCGGCCTGAAGCTGGCACTGCCGCAGGGTGCCGCAGCCAACCTCAGTGTCATCCTTGGCGGCACGGCGGTAAACCTGGAAGGTCTGGTCGGCGCCTATACCGCGCTGGCGCGCGCCGGGGTCAGCGGCCAGCCGCGCTATTTTGCCGACGCGCCGCGCGAGGAAGCACGGATGATGAGCGCAGGCGCGGCCTTCATCATCCGCGACATCCTCGAAGCGGGTGGCCCGGTCGCGCGGCAGCTCAACGACGGCGTCGGCGCACGCCGTGGCATCGCCTGGAAAACCGGCACCAGCTTCGGTTTTCGCGACGCCTGGGCAGTTGGCGTCAGCGACCGCTTCACGGTCGGCGCCTGGATCGGCCGACCCGATGGCACGCCGAACCCTGGCTTCTTCGGCGCCAACATCGCGGCACCCCTGCTGGTCGACGTCTTTGCGGTCGTCGACGACTCACCACCAGGGCCGCGCACGCCGCCGACCAGCGTATCTACGACCCGCATTTGCTGGCCACTCGGCACGCGCAGCGAGAGCACGCCGCCCGAGCTCTGCCATCAGGAACGAACGGCCTGGATTGTCAACGACACCGCGCCGCCGACCTTCGCCGACCGCCTGCGCGGCGGCAGCCCGCGCTATACCGATTACCGCGACGCCGCCAGCGGACTACGCGTCCGCGCAGCCTGTGCCGCTGGCGAGATGACTGCCGTCGACATGGCGCGCTGGCCAGCCGCCCTCGAACCCTGGCTCGACGCGGCGACGCGAACCCGCGCACTGCCCCCTGAGTGGGCGCCAGACTGCATCGGCGCACGCGCGCCGGAAGGCGGCCTGCGCATCGTCGGCATCAGCAACGGCGCCACCATCCGCCGCGCCGGCAACGGCCCGGCGCCCGAGCTGAGCCTCGAAGCGCGCGGCGGCCAGGAAGAGCTGATCTGGCTTCTGAACGGCCGCCAGATCGGCCGCGTACCGGCTGGTCGCGCCCTGCAACAGCGCTTCAGCGATGCCGGACGCTACCAGATCACAGTCATGGACGACGCCGGTCGTTACGATCGTGTCGAAATCAGCGTGCGCTGAAGGCAGCAAGACTTTTGCTCAGCGCGTCGCAATCTGGAAGAAGCCGGGGCGGCTGCCCAGTTCGCCGGCATTGCCTTCGTTGCACAAGACGCGATCGACGCGGGCCATCGACGGCCCGCGGTGGGCCCAGACGAGCAGTGCGTCGACCGCCTCGAACGGGCCGCTGACCATTGCTTCGACGCTGCCATCGCGGCGGTTGCGCACCCAGCCGCTCAGCCCAAGCCTTGTCGCTTCGGCAACCAAGGACCAGCGGTAGCCAACGCCCTGCACGCGGCCATGAATACGCAAATTTCGGCAAACTGCATCACTCATCAGGCTAGTGTAACGTTACACGCAGTACGGAACCTATGAATTCTGGCCACCCCGTGGGTTTCGCTCCGCTGTCAGGCTTGCTTAAAAGCTCGTCAGGAATGCCAATGCGGCGCCACTGAATCCAGGGCAGAATCAGAAAGCGGGCGTTGTTCACCACGAGTTGCAGGTCCTTTTGTCGCTGCTCATCGTGCCAACCGATGAATTGCTCACGCGCGGCGAGTTTCCAGGCGCTGGCGCCGAAGCTGAGCAAGGCGACCAGGGTCTCGCCGGCGAAGACGAAGTAGCGGCTCTGACTGCCCGCCATGGGCGTGTGACCGAGAGAGTGGTAACGGGTGATGTACTCGTTCCACAGACGCGAGTTCGCCAAGCCGACGACCTGGCGCACAGAGAGAGGCGGTAGTTGATGCACCGGCTGGGTGAGCAACGGTTGTGGATCGGTGGCGTGCGTGGGCCGATAGTCGGGTTGACGAGGAGCGGCCCACCGTGCCGCCGGCAGGGTGAGCAGGCCGTCGGCTTGCATGCGCAGCATGGCCACCCGGCAGGTCATGTCCTTCAGCTCCCCGTTCGGCTTGCGCCAGTCGAAGAGCTCGCACACCTGGCGCGAGAGGTGTGCGCGACTGTTGCCCGGATGGGCCTCGATCAGGCCGCGGATCGTCTGCAGTTCGTCGGCGGTAAAGTGACGCCCGCAATAAGGCTTCACGAGCTATCGATGGGACGCGTCTGAGCGACCGGGATGTCACGCATCCGGGCCAGACGATCGGTCGCCATCGCCCAGGGCAGAAAGACACTCAAATCTGTCGGCGGCTGCCTGCCGTTGGCGGCGCAGGCTTCCAGATACGCCGTCAGCCAGATGCGCGGGTTGATTTCCCACAAGCGCAGCGTCAGCAGCAAGCTGAACATCGTCGCGGCGAGTGCGCCGGACCAGTGACTGCCCGACCCATAGAAGTTCTTGCGGGCGACCACCGGCGTGCGCTGGGCGCGCTCGGCCCACTGTGCCGGGTCGTTACGGACTTCCAGGCGCGCCCCGTTCAAGTAGTAGAGCTCACCGATTTGCTCGACCCAGGCCAGTGCCCAGTCCGCGAGATCCGGACGGGCGTTGGCCAGTTCCAGGAAGTCCCGCCGCTGGTGCGCCCAGCAGAAGGCCAGAATGAAGTGCGCAAGGACGCGCGCGAGTTTCTTGTAGGCCGAGTAGCGATCACAGATGATGATTCCCCCGGCGCTAGCGGAGAGCTCCCGGATCGGCACCGCCGCCGAGCGGCTCGGGTCGAGCACGAAGTGGATGACCGATGGGCAGTGGAACACCCAGAAATACCAGCGCTGTCCGACCTTCCCTTCGGTCTCGGCAAAGACCCGCCAGCGGGTCTCGTCCGCGTGCCACTGTTTCTCGCGGCGCAGTTGGCCAAGCAACGCTTCTTCAAGCGGCTCGAACAGCGGCGCCAAGGCCCGCAGTCCGCCGGTCACCGTTCCCGCCGAGAGCGTCAGTTGGTGATCGGACAAGTCTCGCAGAAGCCGATGCGTCGGCTGGCCGTACAAGAACTTCGACAGCAGCAGGTGCACCCAGATCGACACTCCGTACTTGCCGCGCGCAATCAACGCTGAGTCGTGCCGGCGGTGGCGCGGTCAGAATACCCCGCGCCCCCGGGCACTGACAGGTCCGCCGGTAGCGCCGCCGGCAGATCTTCCGGCGGTAGGCTTTGACCTCGATCTCGAGAACTTCACTGTCTTCCGTGCCGGGAAAGTCGACGTGGCTCAGACCACAGTCCGGGCAATGCGGGCAGTCGACGTCGATGACCTCGATCTGCGTCGGCAAGTGGTTTTCCGGGTTCCGCCCGTGACCCGCTGCTCCCGGTTGCTGACCTCGGGCCCGCGACGACTTCTGGTCTGCTAGCGGGTTCTTCTCGGCTCCTGAAGAGCGTTCTGACTTGCGACCAAACAGGCGTTTTTGCCGATCGCGGATCTTGCCCTGGGCCTGCTCTAGCTCGCTGCGCAAGGCCGCCTCACGCGCCGCCGCTTGCTCCGCCGCTTGCGCCATTTCCACCCGATGAGCGGCCTCCGATTGCGCCAAGCGGACCAGCATTTGCCGATGTTGGCTCCGCCAGAAGTCGGCCTCGCAACGGAGCTTGATTTCCTGCTCCTTGGTCAACGTCACCATCACTTCGGCGAACGGCACCACCTGGCGGTGACTTGCCGCCGATCCTCCGCAAATGATGTCCGCACCCGTGTCCATGCGCGGCATGGTGCCCGATCTTCTCTACTGTGTACAGCATCCCGGCGCGCCAGAGATTCGCTGACTGACGCATGTCGACTAAAACGGCGGGGGCTACGGGTTCACGGAATCCTTACGAACTGCTCATCGTTTGGCAAGCCAACTTCATAAACTTCCGTGGATTTAGCATGACGATCGTGCGAACGTCATGGCGCCGAGATCAGATTGTCTGATCCCCTTCACCGATCCTTCCAATCAGTCCTCTGCCGCTAACCCGCCTCGCCAACGGCGCTGGCTCACTACGGGTTGGCCGAATACTTACCCAACGGCAGGCGTTTTCGGCGCCACGCAATTGACCGGACAGGGTTGTGCTGTCGACACAGGCTGGCGACGACACCACGCCGTGGTGTCGTCGAGCCAAACGCCCGCTCCCGCGGCGTCAGACGAAGAGGAAGTCGGTGCTGTGCAGCGCCGTCTGACCGACGATGTCGATCTGATCGGTGCCAAACATCAGGATCGTATCGTTGCCGGCAACGATCACGAGCTCATCAGCGTCGTCCAGTACCCCGTTACTGTTGCTGTCGAGGGCGGCAAAGCTGTCCACTCCGAGCGCAATGTTCAGCTGAAGGTGATCACTGCCGGGGCTGAAGTCGTTGATCCGGTCGAAACCGCAGCCGACATCGAACGTGAACAAGTCGTTGCCCAGCCATCCCGTGAAGATGTCGTTGCCGCCCAGCCCGGTAAACGTGTCCGCACCGACGCTGCCACTCAACAACTCGCTGTCGGCTGTCCCGGTCACGGTCAGGCCGGTCGGCGCCGTTCCGGTCTTGTTGGTGACGGTCAGCACGATGTCGTTGCCGGTACCTCCGGAATAGGAGATCTGGAAGGTCACCGTCTGGCCACCATAGGCGGTGTTGAACGTCGCTCCCTCGAGCAATCCCTTGAATCGCGCGCTGACCGCATCGCTGCCGTCGTTGGTGAGAATGGTGAAGGCGCTACCCACGCTCGGGCTGTAGCCGAGGTGTACGTCGAGGGTGCCGCCACCACCAGCGTTGCTGTCGGCGTTCAGATTGACCGTGCCGTTGACCGCCAGGCGGTCGTACAGCTTGGTGGTCGTGTTGAAGGTGCTGCCGAAGATCTCGATGCTCAGTGTTCCGGCCGACGCCAGGGCATAGTTCCCGCTTACCGTGGTCTGGCCAACCGAGTTTCCTGGCGCGAGCACGCCGCCGTCCTGTTCAAGCAGGCCAGTAAAGGTATCGACCGCCAGGACGCCACCGGAGAAGTTGAAGGTGCCGCCGTTGATGGCGACCGATTGGCCGGTCAGCAAGCCGCCGGCCAGGTCGAGCGTCTGCGCGTTGAGCGCGCCAGTGGAGCCAATAATTAGCGGCTGGTCGTTCACGTCGAGCGTCCCGCTGGCGAGCGTCAGCGTCACGGCGTGCAGGCTGCCGCCGACGATGTCGACGAGGCCGGTGGCGCCGGTGCCTGCGCCGATTGCCACGGAATTCGCATCGCCGGTCACGCCTTCGCCCATGAGGAAAGTGCCCCTCGCGGCAACTGCCCCGCTATGGCTGGAACGGCCGACAAAGAGTCCATCGAGATGCAGGTTGATGGTTGCGGCAGCGTCCAGGGCATCCAGGACACCCGTCGGGGTCGCGTCCCAGTTGTAGGCGTATCCAATGTTGACGTCAGCCAACGCTGCTTCGGTGCCCACGTTCAGCGCGGAGTTTGAAGCCAAGACAAGCTCACCAGAGGAACTGCTGGCCGCCGCGGAACCAATGCGCAATTCGTTGCCAATATAGGCGGCGAACATGGGGTTGGTTACCGAGAAGTCGAGGTCCGCAGTGGTGTCGGCGCCGCCAGTGGCGTTGTCTGCAATGTCCAGTAGACCGACCGGATCTGAAGCGCTACCGAGCAGAAGGGTGCCGCCGGTCGGAACGT
>NZ_SPMY01000042.1 GCF_012939955.1 Candidatus Accumulibacter phosphatis | reverse complement strand
ATCGCGCACGCTGGGAAATCGAGATCCTCTTCCACATCCTCAAGAACGGCTGCCGCATTGAGGCTCTGCAACTGGGAACCATCGCTGGTCTGCAACGTGCCATCGCACTCTACCTCATGGTCTCCTGGCGGATTGCTGTGCTGATGCGATTCGGCCGAACCTGCCCCGAATTGCCCGCCGACTTGTTCTTCCACGAAGATGAATGGCATGCCGCCTACCTCCTTCACAAGAAGAAACCACCCGCTGACCTCCCAACTCTCAACCAGGTCCTGAGATTGGTCGCCATGCTCGGCGGCTTCCTTGCACGCAAAGGCGACGGAGAACCGGGCGTCAAAACCATCTGGCTCGGTTTGCAGCGTGTCATGGATTGCGCTATCGGCCTCCAGTTCATGCGTCAGGCAGATCCTGGGTAAGTTGTGTATAAGGCTATGGGTTGAACCCACGCGATCCAGGAGATCGCTGCAAACCCTCCGGAAGTGTGTCGCAGACCGCTCCATGCCTCGAATCCTGCAGCAACAACCGCCTTGGTAGCAGGTCTACAAGCCCGTATGACGAAATGCCCAGTTGCGAGGTTTGGCCCCCGAGGGCGGGTGGGGAAGTCCTCTCCGCCGGACGGGCGGGGGAGCTAGCCGTAACAGTGAACGGCCGCAATCAGCCCAAGGACCTTGCGGGTATGAGCGTTTCGGATGCCGTAAAAGCTTTGCTTCGCCGGGCTCCGCCCTTGACAGCGCCCTCGACGCTCACGGCGCTCCCCTTGCTGGATGGCGTGTGTTGGGGATGGTAGGGAAGTTTTTCTGGCGGTTTCTGACGCTTTCATGTCCTCAATCCGTGAAGTGATTGACCGCGGCGCCTTGCGTCGGTAATACTTGCCGGTGAAGCTGGCATGCGCGTCCATTCGCAGGTTCATTCAGACCGAAAAAAAAGAGGAATATCAACATGTACAAGACTATTCTGGTACCCATCGACATGGCGCACGTCGTCGAAGGTAAGGCCAACGTCGATCTTGCCGCGAGCCACTGCGCGCAGGGCTCGAAGGTCATTTTGCTGAATGTGGTGGAAGACATTCCGAACTGGGCAGCAATCGACCTGCCGGCAGGTCAGTTCGAGAAATCAGTCGAATTGACGACAACGGAACTGAAAGCGATAGCCAAAGCCAGCGGCATGCACATGGATGTTGATGTAAGAGTCGGCCATTCCTACGATACCATTCTCAAGGTGGCCAAGGAGAGAAATGTCGATTTGATCATCATCGCGTCACATCGACCCGGCTTCCAGGATTACTTTCTCGGCTCGACCGCGGCCAAGGTAGTGCGTCACGCGAACTGTTCGGTACTGGTGGTTCGCTAGACCCGTTTCCTGTCCTTGCGTCGCCCCCGGATCTCGAGAGCCGGCTCCCGACCTACTGAAATCCGGAGCCCGGTTTGCTGTCTTCGTCTCGCGGGGGGCAAACACATCAAAGCTAACAGTAACCTCCGAAGCTGCGCTTAGGCGATTGCCGGAAAGGAACCTACCAGATTGCGCCGGATTTTCGGTCGGCTTCAAGGCGCGACAACAGGCGCATAGTCGAACTATGTAACTGTTGTCGCAACACAGAAGGCGGGCGAAAAGACAAGCAAGATGGTAGGTTTTTTGACAGAAATCGCCTTGGCCCCCTGGCGGCTCAGGCGGAAGGTCGTAGCTACGACGGCTCAGGCAACAACCTGGCCAACCCGAGTTGGGGAGCTGCCGGGACCACGCTGGTGCGGGCGGTTGCCGCGGCCTATGACGATGGTCTCTCGGCTCCGCGCGGCAGCAGTGGCTCCGGCCTTCCCAATCCGAGGCTGATCAGCAACTTGGTCGTCGCCCAATTGACGATGCTGCCCAATACCCACCAGATGAGCGACTGGGTTTTTCAATGGGGGCAGTTCGTCGACCACGATCTCGATTTGAGCAACGCGGCTTCTCCGCCGGAGCCGTTCAACATCATCATCCCGGCCGGCGAGCCGATGTTCGATCCGCTTCCACGGGAACGCAGATCAAGCCTTTTCTGCGCTCGAATTACGATTCATCGACCGGCATCAGCAGCCCTCGCGAGCAGATCAACGAAATTACGTCGTATCTCGACGCGTCGATGATTTATGGTTCGGACGAAGCGCGCGCGCTGGCGCTGCGAACGCTCGGCGGCGCCGGAAAACTCAAGACCAGTTCGGGAAATCTTCTACCGCTCAATACCTTCGGCCTGGACAATGGCACCGGTGGGTCCGTTGATCCGACAAAGTTCTATGTCGCCGGCGACCTGCGCGCCAACGACGAGATCGGACTCACTGCCGTGCACACCTTGATGATGCGCGAGCATAACCGCCTGGCGGAACAAATCGCCATCGTCAACCCCAGTTGGGATGATGAGGCGATTTATCAACGAGCCCGTAAACTGGTTGCCGCCGAAATCCAGGTCATCACGTTCAACGAGTTCCTGCCGGCGCTCCTGGGCGATGCCGCACCGAGCATCACCGGCACCTACGATGCGAACAGCAGTGCGGCGATCCTCAGTGAGTTTTCGACGGCATTGTTCCGGGTCGGTCATACCATGCTCTCGCCGCAATTGATGCGTGTGCAGACCGACGGAACGACGGAACGGCAGCACCCGGTGGCCACGTGCTCTTGCGAGATGCCTTCTTCCAGATGGAAAACCTGAGTGGCGCGGGCGAACTCGAATTCTTTCGCAAAGGGCTGGCCTCCGACAAACAACAGGAAGTTGACATGCACGTGGTCGACGACGTCCGCGACTTTCTCTTCGGCGAACCCATCCCGGGCGGGTTCGACCTGGCATCTCTCCTGGCCGCTATGCGTCGTCGACGGCTGGACGGAAAAGGCTGAGCCGAGAAGGCTCCTGTTGACTGGCCAACGCCAGCCTGGTTTTGGCAAGGCAAGGCAAGGGCAAGTGGCCACTTTTTTGTGTGGGCTTGCGGCGTGAAAGCGGCGCGAGGCCGCTCAGCAGAGTATTCCTGGATGGACAAGGCGAGCCCGGCGCGGGGAGCCATCCGGCGGCTGTGCTATCATGCGTGGTTTACGATTTTGCGCTGCCTGGGCCTATCTTCTGCCGTGTTCAACTGCGATCTTCATTGCCATTCCACTTGCTCCGACGGCCTTCTGGCGCCAGCTGATGTCGCCGCGCGGGCGGCCGCCAACGGCGTCGACCTGCTGGCGCTGAGCGACCATGATTCGCTCGACGGTTTGCTGGCGGCGCGGTCGGCAGCAGCAGCGGCGGGAATGGGTTTCGTTAACGGCGTCGAGATTTCGATCGAGTGGCAGGCGCTGCAGATTCATATTCTTGGCTACGCCTTCGATAGTAGCCATCAGGCGCTCAACGCCGGCCTGGAAAGTATTCGCGCAGGGCGCGTGGATCGCGCACAGCAGATGTCGTCCGAACTCGAGAAAGTCGGCATTGCGGGCGCTTTCGACGGTGCGATGCGCTACGCGGCCAATCCCAGCCTGATCAGTCGTGCGCATTTCGGCCGCTTCCTGGTCGAGACCGGAGTGGCCAAGGATCTGCGCAGCGTCTTCGAGTCCTACCTGGTTCCCGGTCGACCGGGTTATGTCGATCACCGCTGGGCGACTCTCGCCGATTCTCTGGCCTGGGTCCATGCCGCCGGGGGGCTGGTGGCGGTGGCGCATCCCGGGCGCTACAAGCTTTCGCGCGCCGAAATGCGTCGCTTTCTGGCCGAATACAAGGATCTTGGCGGCGAGGCGATCGAGGTGGTATCCGGCAGCCACACCCAGGAGCACGTCGATACTTTCGGGCGTTACGCCAGGGAGTATGGCTTTCTGGCCTCGCGGGGCTCCGATTTCCATGGGCCGGGCGAGAGCTATTTTGATCTGGGGCAACTGGCCGCCTTGCCGGATGGGTTGAAACCCATCTGGAAAGCGTTCTGAGCCGGGGAGAGAGCGATGGCGCAGTACGTTTCGATACATCCCGATAACCCGCAACAGCGACACCTGAAGCGGGCGGCGGAGATCGTTCGCCAGGGCGGCGTCATCGCCTTGCCGACCGACTCCAGCTACGCCCTCGGTTGCCAACTCGGCGACAAGGCGGCGGTCGAGCGAATTCGCAGTATCCGTGGTGTCGATGAGCGCCATCTGCTGACGCTGATGTGCCGCGACCTGTCGCAGATTGGTCAGTTCGCACGCGTCGACAATGCCACCTATCGCTTGCTCAAGGCGACGACGCCGGGCAGCTACACCTTCATTCTCGAAGGAACGCGCGAGTTGCCACGGCGTGTCCTGCACCCGAAACGGAAGACCATCGGCCTGCGCGTGCCGGCGCATGCCGTCACCCTGGCATTGCTTGAAGCGCTTGGCGAGCCGCTGCTGACTTCGACGCTGATTATTGCCGGCGACGAGGGACCGCTGACCGAAGGCTGGGAAATCCAGGAACGGCTCGAAAGCCAGCTCGAATTCATCCTTGACAGCGGCAATTGCGGCATCGAGCCGACGACCGTTGTCGATCTGACCGCTGCGCTGCCGACGCTGGTCCGCGCCGGACTGGGGCCCTTGGCGCCTCTCGGCCTCGATTGAGGAAGGCGACTACATGCAAGAAATCATCCAGACTGTCGCCATCGCCGCCTTGCCGGTGATCCTGGCGATCACCCTGCACGAGGCGGCGCACGGCTACGCGGCGCGCTACTTCGGCGATCCGACGGCCTGGCAAGAGGGCCGCATCACCGCCAATCCGCTGAAGCACATCGACCCCGTCGGAACGATCCTGGTGCCAATCATCATTTTGGCGCTGTCGTGGTCTTCGGGCGCGGGCGGCATCCTGTTTGGCTGGGCCAAGCCGGTGCCGGTTAATTTCGGCCGCTTGCGCCACCCCAAGCAGGACATGCTGTGGGTCGCCGCCGCCGGGCCGGCCGCCAATCTGGCTATGCTATTGTTCTGGGCGATGCTGATGAAGCTGACCGTGACGCTGCCGATCCATTTCTTCAGCGTAGCGATGGCGCGAATGGCCGAAATCGGCATCCTGGTCAATCTGGCCTTGATGGTGCTCAACCTCTTTCCATTGCCACCGCTCGACGGTGGCCGTATCGCGGTCAGCCTGCTGCCGCCAAAAGCCGCCTGGCGCTTCGCGAAGCTCGAGCCCTTCGGCTTTCCGATCCTGCTGCTATTGTTGTTTACCGGCATCCTGAGCAAGCTCCTGATGCCGGTGATGAGTGCGGTGATGGGCATGATTTATTTCATTTTTCAATTTTCCGGCTGAACGTCCAGAGAGCGAACATGTACGCAGAACGAGTCCTCTCCGGTATGCGCCCGACCGGCAGCCTGCATCTTGGCCACTACCACGGCGTGCTCAAGAACTGGGTCGCGCTGCAGCACCAGCATCCCTGCCTGTTCTTCGTCGCCGACTGGCACGCGCTGACCACCCAGTACGACGATCCACAAGGCATCGTCGCCGCGTCCTGGGACATGGTCATCGACTGGCTGGCGGCCGGTGTCGATCCGCATCGAGCGACGCTGTTCATCCAGTCGCAGGTTCCCGAACACGCCGAATTGCATCTCTTGCTGTCGATGATGACGCCGCTCGGCTGGCTGGAACGGGTGCCGACCTACAAGGACCAGCAGGAAAAGCTGGAGAGCAAGGACCTGTCGACCTACGGTTTTCTCGGCTATCCGCTGCTGCAGTCGGCGGACATCCTGATCTATCGTGCCGACAAGGTGCCGGTGGGCGAGGATCAGGTGCCGCACATCGAGTTCTCGCGGGAGTTGGCGCGGCGCTTCAATCACCTCTACGGACGCGAAGCGGGCTTCGAGGACAAGGCCAGGGAGGCGGTCAAGAAGCTGGGGTCGAAGCGCGCCCGCTCCTATACGCAGCTACGCACCTATTTTCAGCAGAACGGTGACAAGACGGCCATCGAGCGTGCTCACGCGCTGCTCGACGAAGTTCCCGGCCTCGAGCACGCCGACCGTGAGCGGCTCTGTGGCTATCTCGAAGGCACCGGCAAAATGATTCTCGTCGAGCCCGGCGCGTTGCTTACCGCCGCGTCACGGATGCCCGGCCTCGACGGCCAGAAAATGTCGAAATCTTATGGCAACACGATCACTCTGCGCGAGGATGCGGCGTCGGTGACACACAAGGTCCGGCGCATGCCGACCGACCCGGCGCGCGTGCGTCGCGATGACCCGGGCGATCCGGACAAGTGTCCGGTCTGGCAATTGCATCAGGTGTATTCGGACGAGGCCTGCCAGGCCTGGGTGCAGCAGGGTTGTCGCAGCGCCGGTATTGGCTGTCTGGACTGCAAGCAGCCGGTGATCGATGGCATTCTCGCCGAGCAGGCACCGATGCGCGAGCGCGCGCAACCGTACCTGGACGACCCGCGCCTGGTGCAGGAGATCATCGCCGAAGGTAACCACAAGGCGCGCCAGCTCGCTCGCGAGACGATGCGCGACGTGCGCGACGCGATGGGCTTGAACTACAGCTGAGCACGGTTTCGAGGCGCACGGAAATGAGCGATAGCGCGACCATGGGCGCAGCAGAACAGCCGCCGCCTCCTGAAGTGGTGAGTCCGCTGGCCCGCATCTACGGCCAGCCGCTGACGCAGTTGCCGCTCGACCTGTATATCCCGCCAGATGCCATGGCGGTGATGCTCGACGCCTTCGAGGGGCCGCTCGACCTGCTGCTGTACCTGATTCGCAAGGCCAACGTGAATGTCCTCGACATTCCGATGGCGCCGCTGACTGCACAGTATCTGCTCTACGTCGAAGCGATGCGCACGCACAATCTCGAACTGGCTGCCGATTATCTGGTGATGGCGGCCATGCTGATCGAGATCAAGTCGCGCATGTTGTTGCCACGCCCAAAGATCGATGCCGATGATGAGGCCGACGATCCGCGCGCAGAACTGGTGCGCCGCCTGATTGAGTACGAGCAGATGAAATTGGCAGGGCATGGGCTCAATGAACTGCCACAGGCCGAGCGCGATTTCGAGTGGGTCGAGGTGTGGGTCGAGAAGACCTTGTTGCGGCGCCTGCCCGAGGTCAGCGTGCTGGATTTGCAGAATGCCTGGCGGGGCATTCTCCGCCAGGCCAGGCTGCACTCGCATCACCGGGTGCAGCGCGAGGAATTGTCGGTGCGCGAGCACATGACGATGATCCTGCGTCATCTGCGCGATGCCGGCGGCTTCGTCGAGTTCGTTGATCTCTTCGACCCGCAACAGGGGGCCCCGGTGCTGGTGGTGCACTTTCTGGCGCTGCTCGAACTGGCGCGCGAGCACCTGCTCGAAATGACGCAGGTCGAAGCCTTCGCGCCGATTTACCTGAGGTTGAGCGATGAGCGCCACGAATCTCGATAAGCCGCTGCGCGCTGAAGCGCTGCCGGGCACTCACGCCGATCTCAAGCGGGTGCTCGAGGCGGTGCTTTTGAGCACCCGTACGCCCTTGTCGATTTTTGAACTAGGCAAGGTATTCGACGAGCGGATTGGCGCCGACCTTCTGCGCGCCTTGCTCGACGAGTTGCGCCAGGAATGGAGCATGCGCCCCCTGGAGTTGCTGCAGGTGGCAAGTGGCTGGCGCTTTCGTACGCGCGCCGAGTTCATGCCCTATCTCGAGCGGCTGAACCCGGAAAAGCCACCGCGTTACTCGCGTGCAGTCCTCGAAACGCTGGCCATCATTGCCTATCGTCAGCCGGTGACGCGCGGCGACATCGAGGATATCCGCGGTGTCACCGTCGCCACGCAGGTCATCCGGCTGCTCGAGGAGCGTGGCTGGGTCGACGTCGTCGGTCATCGCGACACCCCGGGGCGGCCAGGATTACTGGCGACGACCCGTAAATTTCTCGACGACCTCGGCTTGCGCAGTCTGGCCGAGTTGCCGCCTCTGCAACAAATCAATTCAACCCTGGACCTCGCTGATGGCCAATAGCAAGCGCAGATTGCCTGCCGCCCCTTCTCGTTCCCCGCGCCCGGCGGCAGCCGGCGCCCCCCGGCGACGTCCGATCGATGCTCCTTCCCCCGAGCCTGCGGCCACGGAGGAGGGCGCTCGTCGCCGGGCTGCGCCGAGCCCGACCGTTGATCCGTCAAAACGTGGCCGGCACCAGGACGTTCCCAGCAAGCCTGAGCGCCTGCACAAGGCGTTGGCGCAAAGCGGCATCGGTTCGCGGCGGGAGATGGAAGAGCTGATCGTCGCCGGGCGGGTCAACGTCAATGGCCAGCCAGCGCACGTCGGGCAGACGGTCAGCCCCGGCGACCGGGTCAAGGTCAACGGCAGACTCGTAAGTCTGCGCTTTTCCAATCGTCTGCCGCGGGTGATCCTCTATCACAAGCCCGAAGGCGAAATCGTTTCGCGCAACGATCCCAATCATCGCCCGACGGTGTTCACCTCGATGCCACGCCTCTCGGCCGGACGCTGGGTGGCGGTTGGCCGGCTGGACTTCAACACCAGTGGTCTGCTGTTGCTGACCACCTCGGGAGAACTCGCCAACCGCCTGATGCATCCGCGCTATCAGTTGGTGCGCGAGTACGCGGTGCGCATTCTCGGCGAAATCACCGACGAGTCACGCCAGCGTTTGCTCGAGGGTGTCGAACTCGACGACGGGCCGGCACAGTTTGCCAGTTTTCAGGAGGCCGGCGGCGAAGGCGCCAACCGCTGGTATCGCGTCTCGCTCTTCGAAGGCCGCAACCGTGAGGTGCGGCGCATGTTCGAAGCCGTCGGCGCCTTCGTCAGTCGCCTGATGCGCGTTCGCTACGGTCCTGTTGCGCTGCCGCCGAACTTGAAGCGCGGGCAGGTCCTGGAGCTTGCCGAAGACGAGGTGAAGCGCTTGCTGGCGGGATTCGACATGGAGAACCCGGAAGGCGATCGCCCCCCGCGGCGCAGCCGCGAGCGATGAGCGCGCAGCGCGAGAGCTCTGTCAGCGCGCAGGCCGATTTACGTCGGCGACTATTTTCGCTATAATCCAGCGGTTTTCCGGTCGCCCCTTGTGGGCACAACTTTTCGGGGATGGGCGTTTCGCCCATTTTTTTATTTGCAGCCATGGATGTGCACGAAGTTCTTGAAAAAACGGTGTCCGGCCTCGGCTACGAGTTGGTCGATGTCGAGCGCAGTCCGCGTGGCCGCGTGCTGCGCGTCTTCATCGACAAGCCGGACAAGCCGCGCGGCGTCGATGTCGAAGACTGTGCGCTGGTCAGCAATCAGTTGTCGCGGGTATTGATGGTCGAGAACTTTGATTACGATTGTCTCGAGGTCTCCTCGCCGGGGATCGACAGGCCGTTGAAGAAAGAGGCTGATTTCGAGCGTTTCGCGGGGTCCGAGATCACTCTCAAGCTGCGCTTGCCGGCGAACGGCCAACGCAACTTCAAAGGTGTCCTGCAGGGTGTGCACGAAGGCAAGGTGCGCTTGCAGATCGATTCGGGCGAGGTGCTGTTCGACCTGGTCAATGTTGACAAGGCGCGTTTGGTGCCCAACTTCGACTTGGCAAAATCGACTGATAGGCTGGTTTAGGAGGTAATGAGCAAATGAGCCGCGAAATCTTGCTGCTGGTAGATGTCCTGGCACGTGAAAAGAACGTCACCAGAGACATCGTCTTCGGCGCGCTGGAAATGGCGCTGGCGTCGGCTACCAAGAAGCGCATCCACGACGACGCGAATGTTCGCGTGGTGGTCGACCGCGAAACCGGCGATTTCGAGACCTTCCGCCGCTGGGAGGTCGTTGCCGATCCTGACTTTCTTGACGAGGAGGAACAGCTCCCCTTGTCCGAAGCGCAGGTGCAGGATCCCGAGGTCGAGGTCGGTGACTTCCTGGAAGAGGCGCTGGAGCCGATCGATTTCGGTCGTATCGGCGCGCAAGCTGCCAAGCAGGTGATCCTGCAGAAGATCCGCGACGCCGAGCGCGAACAGATTCTCAATGATTTCCTGGCGCGCAAGGAACATCTGGTGATCGGTGCCATCAAGCGCATGGAGCGTGGCAACGCGATCATCGAAACCGGCAAGATCGAAGCCTTGCTGCCGCGTGACCAGATGATTCCACGCGAGAACCTGCGTGTCGGCGATCGCGTCAAGGCCTATCTGCTGCGTATTGATCGTGCTGCCCGCGGGCCGCAGTTGATTCTCTCGCGAACGGCGCCGGAGTTCATCATCAAGCTGTTCGCGCTGGAAGTTCCCGAAGTCGATGACGGCTTGCTGGAGATCAAGGCGGCTGCCCGTGACCCCGGCATGCGCGCCAAGATCGCGGTGAAATCCAATGATCAGCGTATCGATCCAATCGGCACCTGCGTCGGTATGCGTGGCATGCGGGTCACCGCGGTGACCAATGAACTGGCCGGCGAGCGCGTCGATATTGTCCTTTGGTCGCCAGATCCGGCACAGTTTGTCGTCGGTGCGCTGGCGCCGGCGGAAGTCAGTTCGATCGTCGTCGATGAGGAAAAGCATTGCATGGACGTGGTGGTCGACGAGCAGAACCTGGCGATTGCCATTGGTCGTGGCGGCCAGAACGTTCGTCTCGCTTCGGAAATGACCGGCTGGACGATCAATCTGATGACCGAAGACGAGGCGCAAACGATGGTCGAGGCCGAGGCGGCAGCGATTCGCGTCTTGTTCATGGAAAAGCTCGATGTCGACGAGGAAGTGGCCAATATCCTGATCGAGGAAGGATTCTCGACGCTCGAGGAAGTTGCCTATGTGCCGGTCCACGAAATGCTGGAAATCGAGTCCTTCGACGAGGCGACGGTTCAGGAGCTGCGCGAGCGTGCGCGAAATGTTCTACTTACCGAAGCGATTGCTACCGAAGAGAAGATCGAGGATGTCGCCGAGGATATGCTGAGCCTTGAAGGGATGGACAAGTCCCTGGCCGGAAAGCTGGCGGGAAGCGGTATCAAGACGCGCGACGATCTCGCCGATCTGGCGGTCGATGAACTGACCGAATTGACCGGCATGGATACCCAGCGGGCTAAACAACTGATCACCACGGCGCGTGCGCACTGGTTCGAGTAAGCGGGAAAAAGGAATTCATATGGCGCAAACGAGTGTTGCCCAATTTGCTACCCAACTGAAGATGCAGGCGGGTGCCCTGCTCGAGCAGCTGAATCGCGCCGGCGTTACCAAGAGCGAGGCGGATGATCTGCTTTCGGAGCAGGACAAGTCCAGGCTTCTGGAGTACCTGCGGCGGTCGCATGGTGGTGAGGCCAAGACCAAGATTACCTTGACGCGCAGAGAAACCAGCGAGATCCGCTCGCAGGATTCGCACGGAAAATCGCACACGGTCCAGGTCGAAGTGCGCAAGAAGCGCGTGCTCGTCAAGCGCGAGCCGACCGAGGCGCGAGGAGCCGCTGCCGCAGTGCCGCCGCCAGTGGCTGCCGTAGCTGCTGGAGCGGGTGAGGAAATGGCCGAGGCAGTCCTGGCGTCGGTGTTTGAGCCGGTGGTCGCGGACAATGCCACGCCGGAGCTTGTTGCCGCTGTCGAGCCGGTCGCCGAGCCGGCTGTCGAGGAAAAGGCCGAGCCAGTGCGCGAAGTGCCCGCCGAACTGCTCATCGAGACGCCGGTCGAAGCGGCGCTTGAAGTGAAGGCCGAAGCAGTGGTCGATGCGGCGGTCGAAGCGAAGCCCGAAGCGGTGGTCGAAGCGGCGCAAGAAGCGAAGGCCGAGCCAGTGGTCGCGGAAAATGCCAAGCCACCTGCCAAGAAAGCCAAGGTCGAAGCCGGCGGCAGAAAAGTGGTGACGCGGGCATCGATCATCGGCGAGGAGCAGCAGAAACTGCGCGCCGAGGAAGAGCGGCGTAACGCCGAGTTGCGTGCGCTGCAGGAAGCCGAGTTCAAGAACAAGCAGCAACGCGTTGTCGACCTGGCGCGGGCCAAGCAGGATGCCGAAGCCAAGGCCGTCGCGGCCAAGGCCGCCGGGGTTGCCAAGCAGGTCGCCGCACAAACCGCCAGCGAACGGCCGGCGGAAGACAAGACCTTGCACAAGCCGGTTGGCAAGCCTGCCAGCACCGACAAGAAAATACCGGAGAAGAAGGCCGCTCCCGACAAGAAGGGGCAGTGGAAGAACGAAGGTGCCAACAAGCGGGCGGGGCTGCGCACGCGCGGCGCAACCGGTGCTGCCGGCTGGCGGGACAACAAGCATGGCAAGCGCGGCGGTCGCGGTAGCACTGCCGATGAAGAACATTCCTTCCAGGCACCCCTCGAGCCGGTGATGCACGACGTTTCTGTCCCGGAGACCATCTCGGTCGCCGACCTTGCCCACAAAATGGCCGTCAAGGCCACCGAGGTGATCAAGGCGCTGATGAAGATGGGCTCGATGGTGACCATCAATCAGGTGCTCGATCAGGAAACGGCGATGATCATCGTCGAGGAAATGGGCCACAAGGCGTTTGCCGCCAAGCTCGACGATCCGGATGCCTTCCTCCTTGATGACGAAGGCGTCGACCACAAGGATGCACCGCTCGAACCGCGTGCGCCGGTGGTGACCGTCATGGGCCACGTCGACCACGGCAAGACTTCGCTACTCGACTACATTCGCCGTACTCGTGTTGCCAGCGGTGAAGCGGGTGGCATCACCCAGCACATTGGTGCCTATCACGTTGAAACAGCGCGCGGGATGGTGACTTTTCTCGATACGCCGGGTCACGAAGCGTTTACGGCGATGCGTGCCCGCGGCGCCAAGGCCACCGACCTGGTTATCCTGGTCGTTGCTGCTGACGATGGCGTCATGCCGCAGACGCGCGAGGCGATTCACCATGCCAAGGCCGCCGGCGTACCGCTGGTGGTCGCCGTGAACAAGATCGACAAGCCCGGCGCAGAACCTGAACGCGTGAAGCAGGAACTGGTTGCCGAACAGGTCGTACCCGAAGAGTATGGCGGCGACGTGCCGTTTATCCCGGTTTCGGCGAAGACCGGGCAGGGTATCGACGAGTTGCTCGAAAACGTCCTGCTGCAGGCCGACATGCTCGAACTCATGGCGCCGAAGGATTCGCCGGCCAAAGGTTTGATCATCGAAGCGCGGATCGACAAGGGTCGCGGACCGGTGGCAACGATGCTGGTCTTGTCCGGAACGCTGCGTCAGGGCGACGTCGTGCTGGCCGGCCAGGTCTTCGGTCGGGTGCGCGCCATGCTTGACGAAAACGGCAAGGTGATCAAGGAGGCCGGACCGTCGATCCCGGTCGAAATCCTGGGTCTCTCCGATGTCCCGACGGCCGGGCAAGAGGCCGTGGTGCTGGCCGACGAACGCAAGGTGCGCGAAATCGCGCTCTTCCGTCAGGGCAAGTACCGCGACGTCAAATTGGCGACCAAGCAGGCGGCCAACCTCGAGAGTATCCTCGATACGATGACCACCGCCGAAGCCAAGGTGTTGCCGTTGATCATCAAGGCCGACGTGCAGGGATCTCAGGAAGCGCTGGTGCAGTCGCTGCAAAAGTTGTCGACCGCGGAAGTCAAGGTCAACGTCATCCACGCAGCTGTCGGTGCCATCAGCGAGTCCGATGTCCATCTGGCGCAAGCATCGAATGCGGTGATTATTGGTTTCAATACTCGTGCCGACGCCGGTGCGCGCAAGGGAGCCGAGCATTCGGGTGTCGATATTCGCTACTACAACATCATCTACGATGCGGTAGACGAGGTGAAGAACGCGCTTTCCGGCATGCTGGCGCCCGAGAAGCGCGAACACATCACCGGCCTGGTCGAGATCAGACAGGTTTTCCATGCCACCCGAATTGGCACCATTGCCGGCTGCTACGTCCTCGAGGGGGTCGTCAAACGCAACTCGCGCGTCCGCCTGTTGCGCAACCATATTGTCGTTTGGGACGGCGAACTGGATGGCCTGAAGCGCTTCAAGGATGACGCCAAAGAAGTGCGTGGCGGTTTCGAATGCGGTCTGTCGCTGAAGAACTACAATGCCTATGAAGAGGGCGACCAGCTCGAAGCCTACGACGTTACCGAAGTTGCACGGACACTCTAGCCATGACCGCCGCCCTCTTCTCCTGGCCCTTCTCCCGCAAGGGGAGAAGGGAGTTTCGTGAGTCGCTTGCGCGACTGGCCAATTAAATGCCTGCCAACAAAGGTTTTTTGCGCCGGGACCGGATCTGCGAGCAGATCCGCCGCGAGCTCGCCGAAGTCATCCGAACCGAGCTGCGGGACCCGCGCGTGGGCATGATCAGTTTGACCGAGGTGCATATCAGCGCCGATTACGCGCATGCCAAGGTCTACTTCAGCAGCCTGGCCGGTAGCGAACATCTCGATTCGGTGATGCTCGGTCTGCAGAAGGCATCGGGTTTTCTGCGTAGCGAACTCGGCAAACGGATCAGCATTCACAGCACTCCGCAGCTGCACTTCATTTTCGACGAGTCCCTGGAGCGTGGCGAGAAAATGTCCAAGCTGATCAGCGAGGCAGCGGCGATCTCGGATCAAACCGATCCTCCAGAACAGGTTTGAGTATCCGCAAGAGCTGGCGACGCGTTGACGGCGTTTTGCTCCTCGACAAGCCGACGGGGATGACTTCCAACACGGCGCTGCAAGCTGCCCGGCGCCTGTTCTCAGCGGCCAAGGGTGGTCACACTGGCACTCTCGACCCAATGGCCAGCGGCCTGCTGCCGCTTTGTTTCGGCGACGCTACCAAGTTCGCGGTCGATCTGCTCGCCGCCGACAAGACCTACCAGGCGGATCTCCTGTTCGGCGTCACGACTGATACCGGTGACGCCGATGGCAGTGTCGTCGAGCGTCGCCCGGTCGCTTTTCAGCGCAACGAACTCGAGCCTGCTCTGGCCGGCTTGCGCGGGCCGATTCGCCAGATCCCACCGATGTACTCGGCCTTGAAGCGCGACGGAAAACCGCTTTACGAGCTGGCGCGCCAGGGCATTGAAGTCGAACGCGAGGCACGCGCGGTGACGATTCACGAGCTACGCTTGCTGGATTACAGTGGCGAGCGTTGCCGGTTGTTTGTCGCCTGCAGCAAAGGCACCTATATCCGCAGCCTGGCCGAGGATCTCGGTCGGGTGCTCGACTGCGGCGCGCATCTCACCGCTCTGCGTCGCGTCGCCGTCGGCGCACTCGCCGTTGCCGACGCCGTGACCCTTGATGAGTTGGCGGCACTCACTGAAGAGGGGCGTGAACGCTGGCTGTTGCCTCCCGACGCTTTACTGCAGAGTCTGCCAGCGGTCAGTCTCGACGACGAGGCCGCGCTGCGTTTCACGCACGGCAATCCGGTGGGCAGCGCTGCGGCGCCCGGAAAGTGCCGCGTCTATGGGCAGGGTCGGCTCCTCGGTCTCGGCGAAGTCGATGGCCAGGGCAATGTGCAGCCGCGCCGGGTGATTGGTTCGGCGTAGCGCGGGTCCGCGGGGCAGGATTCGGCGCCGCCGGTCCGCCGTGCACGCGGGCCGCTCACAGCGCAGGCGTGCTGTTCTGTTGAATTAGCCCGTCGACCAGGTGCAGCCGACGCCGGTCGGCCAGGGCAATCATGTCGCGATCATGGCAGGCAATGACCGCCGTGGTCTCTGGCCCGCAGAAGGCCTGCACCAGATCGATCGTCTGCTGGCGTGATTCGGCGTCGAGGTTGGCGGTGGGTTCGTCGAGCAATAGCACTTTCGGTGCCAACACCCAGGCCCGTGCCAGCGCCACGCGCTGCCTTTCGCCGCCCGACAGCTTCTGCGGCGGTGTCCGCAGGAGGTGGCCGAGGCGCGCCCAGGCAATTGCCGCGGCGACCCGGCGTTCGCGCTCGCCCGCTTCGACACCCCTGGCGCGCAGCCCGTAGGCGATATTCTCGACCACGCTGGTATGGAAAAGATAGGGCTGCTGATGGACGTAGATCACTTCCTGGCGCAGCCAGTTCGGATAGGGCGACCAGTCGAAATGGCGTTTGCCGAAGTGGCCGACACCGCTGTCCGGTGCATCGATGCCGGCCAGAATGCGCAGCAAGGTCGACTTGCCGCTGCCGTTTTCGCCGGTCAGAACGTAACGCTCGCCGGCGCTCAGGCTCAGTGCGTCGATCGCCAGCAAGCGTCGTTCGCGGAAGGATTTGCTCAGCGCAGTCACTGCCAGCAGGTTCATCGGCGCGATTCCCCTTGAAAGAAGGCGAAAGCCGAATTGACGCCGAGGGCGACCACCAGCAGCACAATGCCGAGGGCAATTCCCTGCGCAAAATCTCCCTTGCTGGTTTCCAGGGCAATCGCCGTCGGAATGTTGCGGGTCACCCCCGCGATGTTGCCGCCGACCATCAAGGAGCAGCCGATTTCCGAGACGATGCGACCGAAGGCATTGCACACCGCTGCCAGCAGCGCGAAACGTACCTCGACGAGCATCGTCCAGCCAACGCGTGTCGCCGACGCCCCGAGCGCCACGGCAGTTTCGCGTGCGCGCGGGTCAGCGCCCTGGATCGCCGCCAGTGAGAAGGCGATGAGTACGGGCAGGGCGATGAGCACCTGGCCGATGACCATTGCCGTCTGCGTAAACAACAAATTCAGTTGCCCGAAGACGCCCTGGCGTGAAAGCAGCAGGTAGAGCAGCAGACCGACGACCACCGTCGGTGAGGCCAGTAGTCCCTGGATGACCACGATCAGCGCACGCCGCCCCGGGAAGCGCAGGGTGGCCAGGAGATAGCCGCAACCAACCCCGACCGGCATGGCGATCAGCATGGCGCGCAGGGTCACCGATAGCGAGACGCCGACGATGGTCCACAGCTCAGCATCTCCGGAGAGCAGTAGCCGCAGTGCCGCGCGAGTGGCGTCGAGGAGGCCCAAAGAGTGGGCCGCTACTGCTTGCTGGCCGGCGCCACGAAGAACAACTGTTCTCCTTTTGGCTTGAAGGCGCCGATTGCCGCCCGCCCGGCGGCGCTGGTCAACCAGTCGATCAGCGCCAGCGCGTCGCTGAAGTTGATGTCCGGGTACTTGCTGCGGCTGACGGGCATGATTCCGTAGGGATTGAACATGCGCGGATCACCTTGCACCAGGATCTCCAGTCCGGTCTTTGCCTGATAGCTGGCAAAGGTGGCGCGATCGGAAAGGGTGTAAGCCTGCATTTCGCCAGCCATGGTCAGCACCTCGCCCATGCCGAGACCCGCCGATAGGTGCCATGGCCTTCCCCGGGCGGTGATGTCGAGTGCTCGCCAGTAGCTGTGCTCCATGCGCTCGGTTCCGGAATCGTCGCCGCGCGAGACGAAGCGCGCCTGCGTGGCGGCGATTTGCCGCAGCGCCGCCAGTACGTCGTCGCCACCGCGCACCCCGGCCGGATCGCTGTTCGGGCCGACGAGGACAAAGTCGTTGTACATCACGTCACGCCGTTCGCTGCCGTGGCCGGCGGCGACGAAGGCCTCTTCGGCCTCGCGGTCATGGACCAGAACGACGTCGACATCGCCGTTTTCCGCCAGCTTGAGGGCTTTGCCGGTACCTACCGAGATGACATGCACCTTGATCCCCCGTTGCCTTTCGAACTGCGGCAGGATGGCGCGCAGGAGACCCGAATTGTCGGTGCTGGTGGTCGTCGCCAGGCGCAGATCGCGCGCTTCGATGGCGCTCGAATGCACGACGAAGAGCAGGATGAATGCTGTTGCCAGGCGGTAGAGGCTAACGGTCATGATGGGACTCCATTTGTTTTTTTGTCCCCCGCTTGCCGCCGACAAGCGCTGGGCCGCGCTTTGTCGATGCCGGCACCACGGCCTTGGTCAGGAGCATGCCGCTGCCGTAGTCAAGCGACCCGAGAGGGCTGCTGGAAAGCGAGTTTATCGACAAACTCGAGCCCGACCAAGCCCTATTCGTGCTTCCGGCGACTGCCCCGGACGACCCGCCGCGCCTCCTGGCAATGACGCTGGCTGCGGGATGATGGATAGCGCTTGATTCCCGCTCGCCGCTGCACGCGCCGGATGCTGCCATGCGGTAAAATGCGGCGATGATCTATCCGCTGCTACGCAAATTTTTCTTCGCCCTCGACGCCGAGACTGCTCATGGCGTCGGAATGGCCGGTATCGACTTCGCCAAGGCCACTGGGATCGCGTGCTTGCTGGCGCGCCCGGTCGCTCCCGACCCGGTGACGGTGATGGGGCTGGAGTTCCCGAACCCGGTCGGCCTGGCTGCCGGTCTTGACAAGAACGGCGAGCACGTCGACGCACTGGCTGCGCAGGGCTTCGGTTTTATCGAGATCGGTACGGTGACGCCGCGTGCGCAGCCGGGAAATCCCAAACCTCGCCTCTTCCGCATCCCGGAAAAGCAGGCCATCATCAACCGCATGGGCTTCAACAATGACGGCGTCGAGAAACTGCTGAGCAACATCGCTGGCGCCAGGTTTGCGCGCGAGGGCGGCGTTCTTGGCATCAATATCGGCAAGAATTTCGATACGCCCATCGAGAAAGCAGCCGACGACTATCTGCTTTGCCTCGAGCGCGTCTATACCGCCGCGAGTTACGTGGCGGTGAATATTTCCAGTCCGAATACCAAGAACCTGCGCGAACTGCAGCGCGACGACGCGCTGGACGCCTTGCTCGGCAGCCTGAAAGCCGCGCAGGCCAGGCTTGCCGACCGCCACGGCCGCTACGTGCCGCTGGCGCTGAAGGTCGCCCCGGACCTCGAAGACGCGCAGATCCAGGCGATCGCGGCGCTGCTGCGCCAGCACCGTATGGACGGCGTCATCGCCACCAACACCACGCTGTCGCGAGCCGGCGTCGAGGGAATGCCGAATGCCGAGCAGGCGGGCGGCCTTTCCGGCGCACCGGTGCTGGCCCTGTCGACGGCCGTGATTGGCAAGCTGGCGGCAGCCCTGGGCGGCGAAGTGCCGATCGTCGGCGTCGGCGGGATCATGAACGGGGACGATGCCGCAGCCAAGATCGCCGCCGGCGCCAGTCTGGTTCAGTTCTACACCGGCTTTATCTACCGCGGCCCGGAACTGGTCGCCGAGGCCGCCGCCGCAATCGCCAAGCAGCGCACGCTGCACTCGCCGCGCACGGCCTGAGCCGGGAAGGCGCTACTGACAAGGTGGTTGTACGCACGCTTTCGACACGCGATAATCGCTGCGCCCCGGATTGCGCCGCCCACCGCCTACGCACATCATGACCCACTACCTGTTCATCATCATCGGCGCGGTCCTCGTCAATAACGTCGTGCTGGTGAAAATCCTCGGCCTTTGCCCGTTCATGGGCGTTTCCAAGAAACTGGAGACGGCTTTCGGCATGGGTGCGGCGACGACTTTCGTGCTCACCGTGGCCACCGGTGCCAGCTACATCATCGACCATTACCTGTTGATGCCTTTCGGCCTCGAATACCTGCGCACCCTGTCGTTCATCGTTACCATCGCCGCCGTTGTGCAGCTCACCGAAATGGTGATCCAGAAAACCAGTCCACTGCTGCATCAGGTGCTCGGCATTTATCTGCCGTTGATCACCACCAATTGTGCGGTTCTCGGAGTGCCCTTGCTGAACATTGCCAACAAGAATGACTTCGTCGAATCGCTGCTTTTCGGTTCCGGCAGCGCCGTTGGTTTTTCGCTGGTGCTGGTGCTCTTTGCCGGCATCCGCGAACGCGTCGAAGGCGCCGACGTTCCGGTCTACTTTCGGGGCACGGCGATTGCCATGGTCACGGCCGGGCTGATGAGCCTGGCGTTCATGGGTTTTGCCGGGCTGGACCGCTACCAGTGAGAGTGGACAGGCAATGATCACTGCCCTGGTAATCATGGCGCTCGGGGCCATCGTCCTCGGCGCGGCGCTCGGCTATGCGTCGATCAAGTTCAAGGTCGAGGGCGACCCGGTGGTTGACAAGATCGACGCCATCCTGCCGCAGACGCAGTGCGGGCAGTGTGGCTACCCGGGTTGCAAACCCTACGCGACGGCCATTTCGGCGGGCGAAGCCGACATCAACCTCTGTCCGCCGGGCGGTATGGATGGGGTGCGCAAACTCGCCGACCTGCTCGGCCGCGAAGTCAAACCACTGGACGCCGAGGAAAAGCCGAAACAGCTGGCGATCATCATCGAAGAGACCTGCATCGGCTGCACCCTGTGCATCCAGGCCTGCCCGGTCGACGCCATCGTTGGCGCCGCCAAGCAGATGCACACGGTCATCGAGTCCCTCTGCACCGGTTGCGAGCTGTGCGTCAAACCGTGCCCGGTCGAGTGCATCGAAATGCGGCCGATCACCGAAAACCTCGAGAACTGGAAATGGAAATACCCGGTGATCGAAATAAAGCCCGTCAAGCGTGCGGCCTGACGGTCATGAAAGTCATGACCGTCCCCCTCTTTCCCGACCCTTCTCCCGCAGCGCGGAGAAGGCCGATTCGTGAGTCGCGTACGCGACTTTCACGGTAAAGCGACGGCAATGCTGCAGCGACTGTTCAGCTTCAAGGGAGGCGTCAAACCGCAGACCCACAAGACGCCTTCGGTGCAGGAGCCGATCGCCGTGGCGCCGCTACCGTCGCGCCTCTACGTGCCGCTGCATCAGAGCATCGGGGGTGTGGCCAACCCGCTGGTCGAAGTCGGTGAGCGGGTACGCAAGGGGCAGGCGATAGGCGGTGCCGACGCCTGGCTGTCGGCGGCGGCACACGCCTCCACTTCCGGCACGGTCCTTGCCATCGAGGAGTATGTGGCCGCGCATCCCTCGGGTTTGCCGACGCTGAGCGTGGTCATCGAGCCCGACGGCCGCGACGAATGGGTGCAGCGGACGCCGCTCGATTACCGCAGTCTGCCGCCCGAGCAGGTCCGCGAGGCGCTCCGTGACGCCGGCGTCGTTGGCCTCGGCGGGGCGGTTTTTCCGAGTCACGCCAAGCTCACGGCGGCCGCAGGCGTGGCCGTGGAAGAACTGGTCATCAACGGCGCCGAGTGCGAGCCCTACATGAGCTGCGACGACGTCCTGATGCGCGAGCGCGCCGAGGAAATCGTCCGCGGCATTGCCATCTTCCGCGATCTGCTGGCGGCGCGGCGGGTGCTGATCGGTATCGAGGACAACAAGCCGGAAGCCGTCGCCGCCATGCAGCAAGCGGTGCAGGACGTTGGCGAAGACTATCAGGTCGTCGCCGTCCCGACCCGCTATCCGGCTGGCGGCGCCAAGCAGTTGATTCGCGTTCTGACCGGCAAGGAAGTCCCGGCCAGCAAGCGCTCGACCGAACTCGGCGTGCAGTGCTTCAACGTTGGCACGGTGTACTCGGCGTATCGCGCACTGGCCTTCGGTGAGCCGGTGATCTCGCGCATCGTCACCCTGGCCGGCAATATCGAGCGACCGCGCAATTGGGAAGTGCGACTCGGCACGCCGCTGCGCGATCTGGTCGCGCTCGGCGGGCCGAAAGCCGACACTGATCGCTACCTGATGGGCGGGCCGATGATGGGCTTCGCCTTGCCGAGCCTGGACGCGCCGGTGGTCAAGGCGAGCAACTGCATCATCGCCGCGTCGCCGACGCTGTTCGCGCCGAGCCCGCCGGAGATGCCGTGCATTCGTTGCGGCGCCTGTGCCGAAGTCTGTCCGCATGAGCTGCAACCTTTCGAGTTGTACTGGTTCTCGCGGGCGCGCAACTTCGGCAAGACGCAGGAATACCACCTCTTCGACTGTATCGAGTGCGGCTGCTGCAGCTATGTCTGCCCTTCGCATATCCCCCTGGTGCAGTATTTTCGTTTCGCCAAGAGCGAGATCTGGTCGCGCGAGCGGGAAAAGAAAGGCGCCGACGCCGCCAAGGCGCGCTTCGAACTGCGCAACGCGCGCGAGGAGCGCGAACAGGCGGAGAAAGCGGCACGGCTGGCCAAAGGCGCTGCCGCGCGCGCAGCCGAGAAGCAGGCGCGCGCGGTAGCGGCGGTCGAGCCTGCGGTCGCTGACTCGGCTTTTAGTGTCGCCAGTCCGCAGCTGAAACCGGCCGACGCGCCTGCAGCAGTGGCCTCGACCGCGCTCGCCAGCCCTGCGCCTCCCGAAGCTCCCGAGCTTGATGCCGAAGCGATCAAGAAAGCAACCATCGTCGCGGCGATGGAGCGTGCGCGCGCCCAGCGCGCGGCGGTGCAACCGAGAAACACCGATCAACTGACTTTCGAGCAGAAGCGCCAGCTGGCTGCCGTCGATGCGAGGCGGGCCGCGTTGCAGGCAGAAGAGCGAGAAGGGGCGGCAGAGGCGGGCGCGGCGAGGGCATCCGTCGAAACGCCTAACGGTCATGACATGTTGAGACACCCCTGATCATGAAAGTCATGACCGCCCCCTCTTCCCCCGGCCCTTCTCCCGCGAGGGAGAAGGGAGTTTCGTGAGTCGCATACGCGACTTTCACATTAAACAGGTCGAAAAACAAGGGCCGATGGCCGAATGATGGATTTCAGTACGCCCCCCTATCTGTTGCAGGAGCGCATCAGCGTGCGCCGCGTCATGGTGCAGGTGTTGCTGGCCCTGTTACCCGGTGTTGCCGCCTACGTCTGGCTGATCGGCCCGGGCATCGTCGTGCAACTGGTGATCGCGACGCTGACGGCACTCGCCGGCGAGGCTTTGATGCTTGGCCTGCGGCGCAAGCCCCTGGCCCTGTTCCTGAGCGATGGCAGCGCCATCGTCAGCGCCTGGCTGATTGCCTTGAGCTTCCCGCCGCTGGCGCCGTGGTGGTTGATCGTCGTCGCTACGCTGTTGGCCATCGTCGTCGCCAAGCATCTCTATGGCGGCCTGGGCCAGAATCCGTTCAACCCGGCGATGGTCGCCTTTGCCGCCTGCATCGTCTCCTTTCCGGCGCTGATGTCGCAATGGCCGGCGCTCGGCCTGAAGCTTGGTTTTCTCGAGCAGTTGCAGATCATTGCCGGCCTGGCGCCACGCATCGACGTGATGAGCGGCGCGACGCCGCTCGATGCGCTCAAGACGGCGCTGAAGCTCTCCGATGGCAGCATTGATGTGCCGATGCTGCTGGCGACGCAGGAGGTTTTCGGCAATTTCGCCGGTCGTGGCTGGGAGTGGGTGGCCACCGGCTATCTGCTCGGCGGCCTGTGGTTATGGCAGCGCAAGCTGATCAGCTGGCACGCGCCCTTCGGTTTTATCCTCGGCTTGAGCTTGCTGGCGGCTGCGCTCTGGGCGTGGAACCCGCAGCAGTTCGCCAGTCCGGTCTTCCATCTCTTCTCCGGTGGCGCGTTGCTCGGCGCTTTCTTCATCGTCACTGACCCGGTTTCCGGTTGCACGACGCCGAAAGGCAAGCTCATCTTCGGTCTGCTCGCCGGCCTGCTGGCGTACATCATCCGCGTCTTCGGCGGTTTTCCGGATGGCGTCGCTTTTGCCGTATTGCTGATGAATCTTTGTGTGCCGCTGATCGACATGTATTCGCAGCCGCCGGTCTTCGGTCTGAAGAACGAGCCATGACGCCGCCACTCAAGACGCTCAGCGCCGCATCGATGGCCGTGCGCACGGCCATCGTCCTGTTCATTTTCGTCGTCGTCTTTACCGGCCTGCTGGCAGCCGCTTACCAGGCGACCGAGCCGGCCATCGGAGCCGCGGCAGCGGCCGAGAAAATGAAACTGATCGGCGAAGTTCTGCCGCGCGAGTTCTACGACAACGACCTGCTCAACGACCAGCGGCAGCTGCCGGCAAACGCCGGGCTCGGCCTCGACGAGCCGTCGACGGCGTATCTGGGGCGCAAGAGCGGCAGCGCCAGCGCGCTGATCTTCGAAGCCGTCGCTGCGGATGGCTATTCCGGAAAGATTCGCCTGCTGCTGGCGGTGGCCGCCGACGGCAGGCTGCTTGGCGTGCGCGTCACGCAGCACAAGGAGACGCCCGGCCTCGGCGACTACATCGACCCGCGCAAGGACAAGAACAAGGAGCGGCCGTGGATCACCCAGTTCAACGATCTCTCTTTGGCGACCGTTTCCGAGCGCGAATGGGCGGTCAGGAAAGATCACGGTCGTTTCGACTCGCTCGCCGGCGCGACCGTCACGCCGCGCGCGGTGATCAAGGCAGTGCACAAGGCAATGCAGTACGTCGCCGAAAACCGCCAGCAGCTCTTTGCCAACCCTGAAGTGCCTGTACCCCCCTCAGCCAGCCCAGGAGGAAGCAAGTGATCGATCGCGAACAATTCCGCCAGATCGTGGACAACGGCGTCTGGCACCAGAACGCCAGCCTGATACAGCTGCTCGGACTATGCCCGCTGCTGGCGGTGACCACGACCCTGGTCAATGGGGTGATGCTCTCGCTGGCGACGATCATGGTCATGGCCGTGGCCAATGTCGCCGTTGCTGCACTGCGCAATCTGATCCCGCACGAGATTCGCATTCCTGTCTTCATCCTGGTCGTGGCCGCGCTGGTGACCGTCGTCGACCTGCTCTTCAACGCCTATTTCCACGAGCTGTATCTGGTTCTCGGTATCTTCATCCCGCTGATCGTCACCAACTGCATCGTCCTGGCGCGGGTCGAAGCTTTTGCCAACAAGAATCCGCCTCTGCAATCGCTGCTCGACGGCATCTTCATGGGCGTCGGCCTGCTATGGACCCTGGCCCTGCTCGGCGGCCTGCGCGAACTGATCGGCGGCGGCACGCTGTTTTCGGGGATCGACATGGTTTTCCCCGGCGCGCAGGGGCTGCAACTACTGCCGGCCGACTATCCCGGATTCCTGCTCGCCATTCTGCCGCCAGGTGCTTTCATTCTTCTCGGCTTCCTGATCGCCTGGAAGAACTGGGTCGAAGCGCGCGCCGCGGCGCGCAAGCCCGATTCCGGATCGGACCAGGCGTCGCCGCTGCCTCTTGCCGACGGCGCCTGAGCGCCAGCGAATCGTGCGCGGATGAATATCCAGCAGCGGCAACAACTCTTCGCGCGCCTACGCGCGGCCAATCCCGAGCCGACTACCGAGCTTGAGTACGGCACGACTTTCCAGTTACTGATTGCCGTCATCCTGTCGGCGCAGGCCACCGACAAGAGCGTCAACCTGGCGACGCGCAAGCTTTTCGCCGACGCGCCGACGCCGCAGGCGATGCTGGCGCTCGGCGAGGCGGGCCTGGCCGCGTACATCAATCGCATTGGTCTCTATCCGGGCAAGGCCAGAAACGTCACTGCCACCTGTCGGCAGCTGATCGAGCTACACGGCGGCGAAGTGCCGTCCGCGCGGGCGGCGCTCGAAGCTCTGCCGGGAGTTGGTCGCAAGACGGCCAACGTGGTCCTCAATACGGCTTTCGGCGAAGCGACGATTGCCGTCGATACGCATATTTTCCGGGTCGCCAACCGCAGCGGGCTGGCGCCTGGCAAAACGCCGCTGGCGGTTGAACGACAGTTGCTCAAGCGAGTTCCCGAGGAATTCCTGCAATCGGCACATCACTGGCTGATCCTGCACGGACGCTACGTGTGCAAGGCGCGCAAACCCGAATGCTGGCGTTGCGACATCGCCGATCTCTGCGCCTGGCCCGCGAAGACCGACCCCTTCGGAGCGCAGCTGCGATGAGCGTTGCCAGCGCGCTGGTCGCCGGCAACGATCCGCGGCCCGCTCTGGCGGAAGAAGCCTTGGCGCAGGCGCTGGCCAGGACCGGTGCCTGCCACGCCACGGGTGTGCTGTTGTTTCTGACGCCGGACTTTGCCCGGCACGCGCAGCAGACGGTCAGCGCAGTGGCCCGGGCAGCCCAGTGCACCGAGGTGGCCGGGGGCATCGCGGCGGGGGTCTTCAGTGAGTACGGCTGGGTACTCGACCGACCCGCGGCGGCGGTGATGGTCTTTGCGGGCGATCTTTCGCTGCATCATGGCCAAGGCGGCCTTGCCCTTGGCCACGCGGATCGGCAGGCCGTCCTGAGCTATGCCGGCGGCAGCTTCCCCTACCCGTGGGGCGACGCGACGAACAAGCGTTTCGGCGGCAGCTTCGCGGGTAGCGGCGGCGGCAGCGCTCCGACCGCCTGGCAGCACAGCCGTCTGGCGCCGAGCTGCAGCGTGCACCTGTGCGGCGCACAGGTCGACGTCGCTGTATCGAGCGGCTGGAGCCTGCTCGCCGAGGCACGGCCGATCGAGCGCAGCCGCGCCTATGACTTGCTGCAACTGGGTGGCGAAACTGCGCTCGACAGCCTCCTCGCCGCCTTGCCCGCAGACCTGCGCGAGCAGTCACCGCTGCCACTTGGCGCCCTGTCGGCCGTGCTCTTTGACGAGGACGGTGCGGGCAGCGCTGGCGCGGTCGCCAGCCTTGGCAGCACGCTCGCCAGTGAGGACGCTTTCGCGGCGGGTGCCTGGCATTCGACCGCCATTCTCTCCGCCAACGCGGCTGATCGCTCGGTGAGCCTGGCCGAAGGAAGCAAGCCGGGGCAGCGGCTGGCGTGGGCGATTCGCCGGCCGCAG
This sequence comes from Candidatus Accumulibacter phosphatis, assembly GCF_012939955.1. Lineage (GTDB taxonomy): Bacteria > Pseudomonadota > Gammaproteobacteria > Burkholderiales > Rhodocyclaceae > Accumulibacter > Accumulibacter delftensis. The sequence goes on along the minus strand of NZ_SPMY01000042.1, from coordinate 16,029 downwards.
TCGGCCGTAGACGATATGCGCCGCAGTGTCGGGCAACTGGCCGCTGTGGTTGCGAAACCCCTTGCCGGCCTGGTTTTCTCGTGTTTCGGTCGCGGCCCCTATTTTCATGGGGGCGACGACCGCGAGCTCGACTGCCTGCGGCAAAGCTTTCCCGGTCTGCCGCTGCTCGGTGTTTACGGAACCGGGCAGATCGCAGCCTGCGTCGCGGGTGGCAACCGTTCGCTGCACAACGCCGTGGTCACTGCCCTGATCAGTCACCCACCCCGGAGGCCCAATGTTCAATCCCAGTCGTGAGCAGGTACGGCAGTTCTTCTGTGGCGCCTGGCGCAAGCATCGCGAGCGCGCCGTCCTTGAAGGTGCAGAAGTGACTGCCGCCGATCTGATCGTCGAACACCCCGAATATCACGCGCTGCTCGAAAACCCGGAGCTGGCGGTGGCGCAGGATTTCACGCCGGAAAGCGGGCAGATGAATCCCTTCCTGCACCTCTCCCTGCACCTGGCCGTCGCCGAGCAGATCAGCATCGACCAGCCGCCGGGCATCCGTGCCGCCTACCAGGTGCTGCGCGGACGCCTCGAAGTCCATGCCGCCGAACATGCCATCCTCGAGTGTCTCGGTGAGGCGCTGTGGCGTTCGCAACGTGACGGCAGCGCCATCGATGGCATCGCCTACCTGGATTGTGTGCGGCGTGCCGCGGGCGCCTGAGGTCTGCCACGGCGGGCGCGCAAAGCGCGGCAGCAAACCCCGCTCAACGCTTTGCGGGTAGAATCGGCCAGTTGCTTCGCGAGGAACATCCCCCATGCGCTTTTCCGGCTCCGACAAATACGTCACCACCGGTGACCTGACGCTGGCGGTCAATGCCGCCGTTACCCTGCAGCGGCCGCTGCTGATCAAGGGGGAGCCGGGTACCGGAAAGACAATGCTCGCCGAAGAGGTCGCCGCCGCGCTCGGGCGGCCACTCTTCCAGTGGCACATCAAATCGACGACCAAGGCGCAGCAGGGCCTTTACGAATACGACGCCGTTTCGCGCCTGCGCGACTCGCAGCTCGGCGAGGCCAAGGTCGCCGATATCGGCAGTTACATTCTCAAAGGCGTGTTGTGGCAGGCCTTCGAATGTGAAACGCCGTCGGTGGTGCTGATCGACGAAATCGACAAGGCCGACATCGAGTTCCCCAACGATCTGCTGCGCGAACTCGACCGCATGGAGTTCTTTGTCTACGAGACGCGTCAGAACGTTCGTGCCCGCCACCGGCCGGCGGTGTTCATCACCTCGAACAATGAAAAGGAACTTCCCGACGCTTTCCTGCGCCGCTGCTTCTTCCACTACATCAAGTTCCCCGACAGGGAGACCATGAAGCGCATTGTCGACGTCCATTTCCCGGGCCTGAAGCCCGCCTTGCTGCGTGAAGCGCTGGAAGTGTTCTTCGAACTGCGTGAAATCCCCGGCCTGAAGAAGAAGCCTTCGACCTCGGAATTGCTCGACTGGCTGAAGTTGCTGCTCGCCGAGGACATCCCGCCGGAAGCCTTGCACAGCAAGGACAACAAGAGCGCCATCCCGCCGCTGCACGGGGCACTGCTCAAGAACGAGCAGGACGTGCATCTCTTCGAACGCCTGATTTTCATGGCCCGCCAGAACCGCTAAGTGGCGATGCGCGAATGCAATAGGCGCTAGCGACGATGCTGATCGATTTCTTTCTTCACCTCAAGGAGAATCGCCTGCCGGTGTCGATCAAGGAGTTCCTGGCCTTGCTCGAAGCGCTGCAGCAGCACGTCATCGAGCACAGCCTCGATGACTTCTACGTCCTCTCGCGCGCGATTCTGGTCAAGGACGAGACGCACTTCGACAAGTTCGATCGCGCCTTCGGTGAGTACTTCAAGGGCGTCGAAGCGCTGCCCGGGATGGAGGCACTGATTCCCGAAGAGTGGTTGCGGCAGGCGGTGAAGAAACACCTCAGCGACGCCGAACGCGCCAAACTCGAGAAACTCGGCTGGGACAAGCTGATGGAGACGTTCAAGAAGCGTCTCGCCGAGCAGAAGGAACGTCATTCAGGCGGCAGCAAGTGGATCGGCACAGGTGGCACTTCGCCCTTCGGGCACGGCGGCACGCATCCCGAGGGCATCCGTGTTGGCGGCAAGAGCGAGAACCGCTCGGCAGTCAAGGTCTGGGAAAAGCGCGAGTATCGCAACCTCGACGACAGCGTCGAGATTGGTACGCGCAATATCAAGATTGCCCTGCGTCGCCTGCGCCGCTTTGCTCGCCAGGGTGCGCCCGAGGAACTGGACCTGGAAGGCACCATCGCCGGTACCGCGCGCAACGCCGGCTGGCTCGACCTGCGCCTGCGGCCCGAGCGCCACAACGCCGTCAAGGTGCTGCTGTTTCTCGATATCGGCGGCTCGATGGACGATCACATCCGCGTCTGCGAGGAACTCTTCTCGGCCTGCCATAGCGAGTTCAAGCACCTTGAGTACTACTACTTCCACAACTGCGTCTACGAATACCTGTGGAAGGACAATCGCCGCCGTCACAGTGAGCGCATCGCCACCCGCGACGTGTTGCACAGGTACGGCAATGACTACAAGCTGATTTTTGTTGGCGATGCAGCGATGAGTCCCTACGAGATCCTGCAGCCCTGGGGTAGCGTCGAATACAACAACGCCGAACCCGGCGCCACCTGGCTGCGCCGCTTGACCGACACCTGGCCGCACGCCATCTGGCTCAACCCGGAATCGGAACACGCCTGGCAGTACCGGCAATCGACCTCGCTGATCCACAACCTGATGGGCGGGCGCATGTTCCCGCTGACGCTCGACGGGCTGGAGCGCGGGATGCGTCTGCTCAGCAAGTAGGCGCGGCGACGGCGTCCTCGACGGCGTTTGTCGCGCCTGCGGGAGGAGGCCTGATGGTCGGCCCAAGGCGATCGACTCCCTCTGCGCTCGCCTTTTCCTTGCCTGCCTGCAACGGCGGCTGCCGTTCTTACGCGCCTATTGGCGGCGCTGCGCCTTTCCTTCCGACCCCTACCAATCGCCACCTTGTGTCGCCTTGAAGTGCGCTGTGTTCAATGTTTTTTCGCATGATTTGCGTTTCCGGAAAAGTCGAAACGTGGGCTCAACGATGCAGGCTTCCCGTGACTGCCGCAGAACGTTCCAATGTCATGATTCTTGAATAATCTGCGAGAAATCGCGGGCATCGGGCAGATCTCTGGGAATGGCCTGTAAGCCCATGAACAAGAAGCTTTAGATATCCGTAGTGACGATTAAATAGAGTCCGTTTCGTGGCCGCGGCACTGCTTCCCGTGCGGAAAGCGTTCTGGCCGCGGCCTGCCGTTTACAGTATTTTGTCAGTTAAAGTAGTTAATCAGATGTGGGATGAGCTGCTCCTCATTTATTGTATTTTGTAAATGATCATAACATTTGTGTAGTTACGAAAAAATATTGTGTCAAAACAATGCGGTAGATGTTTATAACTGCATATGAAGATATTCTGTCCGCAGCATAAAATGCGCTGAGCATTAATCTTTCGCCGCTGCTGCTTGCAGCAGGCTGGCCAATTTTTTATTATTATTTGCTGCCTCTAGGGGGCTTGTCAGATCGAATTTTTTCTGATAATTTTTCGTCGCGCAAATGCTTCGCGTCACCTCTGAAGTCTTTGATCTGCATCGAAAGACTTCAAAAAAATTTCCCACCCTTGGAGAGTCCCAAATGACTTCGAAATCGATGTTTTTTGAGCGTCAGTCTTGCCGTCGCCGCTGCCCTGGCGTCAGGTGCCGTTTCTGCACGAACCGAGATCCAGAACAAGGGCTCGGACACCCTGGTCAACGTGGCCCAGTCGTGGGCCGAGCAATACGGCAAGATCAATCCGGATGTGGCCGTCGCGGTTTCCGGCGGCGGGTCGGGTACCGGCATCGCAGCCATGATCAACGGCACCGTGGACATCGCCAACTCCAGCCGCAAGATGAAAGACAAGGAAATTGCCGAGGCCAAGGCCAAAGGTCACGATCCGGTCGAGCACGTGGTCGGCTACGATGCCCTGGCTATCTTCGTACACAAGAACTTTCCGCTCAATACCTTGAGCGTCCCGGAACTGGCCAAGATCTACGGACGTGACGGTGGGGCGACCAAGTGGAGCGATCTGGGGATCACCATTCCAGGCTGCAAGGACGAGATCGTCGTCGTCAGCCGGCAGAACAACTCGGGCACCTACGCCTACTTCCAGGAGGCCGTTCTCGGTGAGAAGGGCAAGTTCCGCCAGGGGACGCTGGACATGCACGGCTCCAAGGATGTCGCCGACCTGGTTGAGAAGACGCCTTGCGCGATTGGTTACAGCGGCCTCGCCTACGCTACCGATCACCTGAAGGCATTGTGCATCGCGCCCGAGAAAGGCAAGCCCTGCGTCATGCCGACCGAGGATACCGCTTTCGACGGCACCTATCCGATCGCCCGTCCGCTGTTCATGTACACCGATGGTCAGCCGAAAGCCGACACCAAGAAATACATGGACTGGATCAAGAGCGACGTTGGCCAATGCATCGTTGCCAAGGAAGGCTACGCGCCAATCAAGAAAGTCAGCTGCAAGTAAGTCATACGCCATCGCGGGCGCGGGGACGGGGAGTCCTTCGCGCCCGCTCTGAAATCTGTGTTCCGTTAGCGCTGTGGGGAGCCGCAAGCAATGAGCCATTACGAAGAACGTCTCGAGAGAGACCTGTCCCTGATCAAACAACAAGCGACCCTGCTGGCCAAGCGCGTCGACGCTGCCCTCGCTGCTGCGGTACGTGCCCTGCTGAGCGGTGATGACAAGCTCGCCTATGCGACAGTCCTGGGAGATCAGCGGATCAACGCGGAAAATCGCAAGCTGGACAAGATGTGCCACGCGTTCATCGGCGTGCACCTGCCGAGCGCCGGGCATTTGCGCCTGATGACGGCGATGATTCACGCCAACGTCGCGCTGGAGCGCGTCGGCGACTACGCGGTGACCATCGCCCGCGAATCGGTGCATCTCGCCAAGCGCCCCGACGCGTTGATCAAGCGCGAGGTCGAATTGCTCGCCGGCGAGTCGCGGCAGATGTTCAAGCAGGCGATGTGCGGCTTCATCGACGGCAATGCCGAGAAGGCCAGGGCGACGATGATCATGGCCGATCAGGTCGAGCGCACTTTTGATGTGGTTTTTGCCGACCTGGTCAATGAGGGGGGGAACTTCAGCATCGAGGATCTCTTTGCCTACCTCGGCGTTTTCAATTCGCTCGAACGGGTGTCGGATCAGGCGAAGAACATCTGCGAGGAAACGGTGTTTGCGGTTACCGGCCAGACCAAGGCGGCCAAGGCTTTCCGGATCCTCTTCCTTGACGAGGACAACACCCTGCTCGGACCGATCGCCGAGACCGTTGCTGGCAAGATTGCTTCCGGAGGTGGTGAGTTCCGCAGCCTGGGCCGTCAGGCTGGCGCGATGCTGCCGGAGGTGGTCGGCTTGCTCCAGGAGTCGGGGGTCGACCTGGCTCGCCACCGACCAAAGGCGATGAATCTGAGCCTTCAGGATCTCGCCGATTTCCACGTCATCGTCAGCCTGCAGGGGCCAGTCAAGTCATACGTGGACAACGTGCCCTTCCACACCGCGGCGCTGGAGTGGGATGTCGGCGGCGTGGTTGCGGCGGAACTTCCCGAGGATCAGCGACGCGAGCGCTACGCAGCGCTGAGTCGCGAGATCGCCGTGCAGGTGAGCAATTTGATGACCACCCTGCGGGGCGAGGAGGCCGACTGAGATGGCCAACAGCAACACTGTACCCGGCGCCGCAATGGCCGCCGGCGGGGCTGGCACGTTCGATCGTCGCGATCTCGACTGGTATGTAGACAAGGCCGTCCAGGCCATCGTCTTCCTCTGCGGTATCTCGGCGATCGTCTTCGTCCTGGGAATCTTCATCTTCGTCTTCAAGGAAGGCATCGGCTTCATCCTCCACCACATGAACGTCCGGGAGTTCTTTCTCACGCCGTACTGGTTCCCGAGCGACGCCGACGCCCCCGAGTACGGGATCCTGGCGCTGATGGCCGGTACCGCCAGCGTCACCGGTCTGGCGATGCTGGTCGCCGTGCCGTTTTCGCTCGGCGCGGCCATCTACATTGCCGAGTTTGCCAGTGGCAAGACCCGTGAAACCTTGAAAGTGCTGGTCGAGTTGCTGGCGGCCATTCCGTCGGTGGTCTGGGGCTTCATCGGCCTGGTGATCATGAACCCCTTGATCATCAAGTGGTTCGACGTGCCGGTGGGTCTCTGCGTGCTCAACGCCGGCATCATCCTTGGTTTGATGGCTGCGCCGATCATGACCTCGATCGCCGAAGATGCGCTCAAGGCGGTTCCCGATCGCTACCGTGAAGCCGCCGAGGCGATGGGCGCGACGCGCTGGCAGGTGACCTACAAGGTGGTGCTGCCGGCGGCCAAGAACGGCCTGCTCGGTGGCGTGCTGCTCGGGGTCGGACGGGGCTTCGGAGAAACGATGGCCGTGCTGATGGCTACCGGACACGCGGTCAATATTCCCGACAGCGTCTTCGACTCGGTGCGCGCGCTGACCGCCACCATCGCCGCTGAGTTGGGTGAAACGGTGGTCGGCGGCGAGCATTATCAGGCGCTGTTCACCATCGGCATTCTGCTTTTCCTGGTTACCTTCACCGTCAACCTGACCGCCGATCTGATCGTGCGCGGCATTCGCAAGGGATAGAAAATGACAACTGCCAATGCAGCCATGTTCCAGGCGAGCAGCCTGAACCACCGCAATGCCAGGGTTCAGAGCCTCTATAGAATGCTCTTCGGCTTGATGACCCTGATGTTGATTGCGCCGGTACTGATCATTCTCGGAACCCTGATTCACAAGGGTGGCGGGGCGATCTCCTGGGAGTTTCTGTTCACCGCGCCAACCGACGGCATGCGTACCGGCGGCGTCCTGCCGGCGCTGCTGGGCACCGTCTGGCTGGTGACGGTGGCGCTTCTGCTGTCGGTCCCGATCGGCATCTTCGCGGCGATCTACCTCAGCGAGTACGCCGGCGACAACTGGTTCACGCGGGTGATCAATCTGGCGATCATCAACCTGGCCGGCGTGCCGTCGATCGTGCATGCCCTGTTCGGGCTCGGCGCCTTCGTCATCTTTTTCAAGTTCGGGACGAGTATCCTGGCGGCCAGTCTGACCCTGGCGGTGATGACCATGCCGGTGGTCATCGTTGCTACCCGAGAATCGCTGCAGTCGGTACCGCCGGCGTTTCGCGAGGCTTGCTGGAACATGGGTGCGACGCGCTGGCAGACCATTCGCAAGGTGGTGCTGCCGAACTCGATCACCGGCATTCTGACCGGCGTGATCCTCGAGGTTTCGCGTACCGCTGGCGAGACCGCGCCGATCATGTTTACCGGGGCGGTGTTCTTCACGCCATTCCTGCCGCAAAGCGTTTTCGACCAGACCATGGCCTTGTCGTTGCACCTGTTTGTTGCCGCGACCCAGGTTCCGGGGATCGCCGAAGAGGTTCCGTTCGGTATCGCTCTGGTACTCATCGGACTGGTGTTGTTGATGAACAGCGCGTCGATCGCGTTTCGCATGTGGCTCAGGGGGAAGAAGAAATGGTAAGTCAAGGCGCGCAAAGCGCTCTCGAACGGGCCCCGGTGGCTGCTGGCCAAACCAACGCCGCTTCCGGTGAGCCGCGGATCAAGTTGGCGGTCAAGGATCTGACTATCAGTTACGGCAAGGCGGTGGCCCTGAAGGACGTCAACCTGGAGATACGCGAGCACGAAATTTTCGGCATCATTGGCCCCGCCAACGCCGGCAAGACCTCCTTCCTCAAGGCGGTCAACCGCATGGACATGTTCACTACAGGGATGCGCGTGGCCGGCGAGATCCAGTTCAACGGTCTGGATACCCGCCACCTGAAGAACGTCTATGCGCTACGTAGCCGGATTGGCGTCGTCTTTCCCTTGCCGGTCGGTCTGCCGATGACCGTCTATGACAACGTTGCCCTGTCGCCGCGCCTGCGCGGGATCAAGGAAAGAGCCGAGCTGGACGTAATCGTGCAACGCTGCCTGACCCGTGCGGCCCTCTGGGACGAAGTCAAGGATCGTCTGAGTGCGCTTGGCAGCCTGCTCTCCGGCGGCCAACAGCAGCGGCTGACGATTGCCAGGGCCTTGTCGCAGGAGCCAGACCTGTTGATGCTCGACGAGTTCTCGATCGCCGTCGACCCGGTCACCACGATGCGCATCGAAGATGTGCTCAAGGAGCTGCGCAAGGAAGTGACCATCATCCTGGTTACCAACCTGGTGCAGCAGGCGCGGCGTTTGGCCGACCGCACCGCGTTCTTCCTGAACAGCGAGTGCGTCGAGATCGGGGTCACCGAGGATTTGTTCACCGGCGAGGTGAAGGACCAGCGGACGCGTGATTACGTAGAGGGACGCTTCGGCTGAGCCCAATACCGCGCCACGCTGCTTGCCACTGTATTGACTGAATGCCAACGAAGGACACAACGAGATGACCGCCGTTCAAGCCGCTGCTTTGCAGCAGCCAGCTCCAGAATACGCCATTGATACCAAAAAACTGAACCTCTGGTACGGGACTTTCCAGGCCCTGTACGATGTCGACCTGCGCATCCGCCAGGGCATGATCACCTCGATGATCGGGCCTTCGGGATGCGGCAAGAGCACCTATCTGCGCAGCGTCAACCGCATCAATGAGCGCCTCGGCTACGTGCGCATCGAAGGTAGCATCGATGTCATGGGCCAGAACATCTACGACCCCGGCGTCGAGTTGATACAGGTGCGCAAACAGGTGGGGATGGTCTTTCAGCGCCCCAATCCGCTACCCGTTTCGATTCGCGACAATATCCTCTTCAGTCACCGTCTGCACGCCAAGGGTGGTGGTGACGTACACCAGGGCACTCCCGACGAAATCGTCGAGGAGTCGCTGCGCACCGTGCTGTTGTGGGACAAGGTCAAGGATCGGCTCAAGCGCAAGGCTACCGAGTTGTCGCTCGAAGAGCAGCAAAAGCTCTGCATCGCGCGTTTGTTGCCGGTGAAGCCGAAGTTGCTGCTGATGGACGAGCCGTGCTCGGCGCTCGACCCCAAGGGTACCGAAGCGGTCGAGGAACTGCTCTGGGAGCTGCGTGGCCAATACACGATTCTCATCGTCACCCACAACATGGCGCAGGCGCGCCGCGCCAGCGAGGAATGCATCTTCATGCTGATGGGCAAGGTCGTCGAGCACACGCTGACCGAGGAGATGTTCGTGACCCCGATCCACAAGGAGACTTCCGACTACATCGAAGGCCGTTACGGCTGAGCGCGCAGGCCCGGCACCCATTATGACAACGCCCGCTCTGCCGGGCGTTGTGCCGTTGGGGCTCACCGCTGGCAAGCCCCTGCTTGCCAAGTCCGGGGAAACTGCTAGACTCGAGGCGGTTTACAGACCATCGTCAAACAGCCGTCAAGTCACTTTCCGGCGCCAGACGGCGCCAACCTACCGGAGGAAACCGCATGGGCCTATTCGATTTCGTCAAGGAAGCAGGCGAGAAGCTTTTTCGCTCCGGAGACGCGCAAGCTGCGTTGGACGCGGTGAGCAATGCGCCGGATGACAATGCGGCGAAAGAAAAGCTGGACGTTATGAACCGTGCCGCCGGTGATGCGATCGAGGCTTACATCAACAGCCAGGGCTTGACGGTCACCGGGCTGACCGTGACTTTCGATGGCGCAGCAGGTGCGGCAAGCGTTTTCGGGGTCGCCGGCGATCAGAGCAGCAAGGAGAAGATCCTGCTCTGCTGTGGCAATGTGAATGGCGTTACCCGGGTCAACGACATGCTGTCTGTTGACCAGAGCGCGCCGGAAGCGCTCTTCTATACCGTCGTCGCCGGCGACAACCTGTCGAGAATTGCAAAGCTGCACTACGACGATCCGAACAAATACATGGTCATTTTCGAGGCCAACAAACCGATGCTCGGTCATCCGGACAAGATCTATCCCGGTCAGATGCTGCGCATTCCTCCCCTCTGACTTGAGCGAATTGCGCGCTGGCGGCTAGGGCAGGCGTCCTGCCGCAGCGTCTGCCTGCGCCTGGCGGGGGGCGGCCAGGCGCTCGAGCATGGCGCGCACCGCTTTGATCTGCACGCCGCCCTGCGTGGCGTAGTCGCTGCCCGCATAGCCCCACCAGTCCCAGCAGCCAAAGGGATTGTTCAGCCACCGCCAGGAGCCTATGGTCAGGCCATAGCGCGCTTGTACCTGCGGGTAGAGGACGACGATCCGATTGCTGTCTGCCCAGCGGTTGTAGCCGGCGCCATCGACGAAGCGTCGGCCGATCTGCGCCGCCGTCTGACGACAACCATGAAAGACGACATGTACCCGGCAGGCGCTACCGAGGCAGGCCTGCGGCACATAAAGGTAAGCCTCGTCGGCCAGTCCCGCGTCGATCGGCTTGCCTTCTACAAACGGGCTCTGGTCGAAGCGTAGCGGCTCGCCTTTGGCGGTCGCCGCTGGCGACTGCAAGGGGCCAAGCAGGTGCTGGAGAATTTCGCCGGCCGCGTCGAGCTCGCCGCAGCGATTGATGAACGGTGTTTGCTCGCTGCTGCAGGCATTGGCCTGGGGGTCGGCGACCGAGATCATGGCGTGCCCGGCGTCTGGCAGCTGGACGAAGCGAATCGCCGTCGGAGCGAGCCACTGGCCGTAGAAAGCGGCCAGCCGCTCCATCACCGCGCTGTCGACGACCGTGTCCTTGCCTCCTGAAAACAGCCACACGCGGTCGTCGCGCAAGCCGTCCAGCGGATCGATGCGGCCCGCCTTGGCGAGCGCTTCCGCCTGGGCGCGCAGTTCGGCTACGGAAGGAGCTGCGGCCCACCAGGAGGGCGACATGCAAGCCGTGAGTGCCCGCCGGATCGATCCTTCGGCACAGTTATAGGGGCCGCCAGCAAGCACGCCGGCGCCGCGCACCAGCTTCGAGTGAGCGACCTGGAACTGCACCGCCATGTAGGCACCCGAGGAGATGCCGGAGACGGTGAGCTCGCTCAATTCGGCGCCCAGCGCTGGCAGTGGCTGCACTGCTGGCTGGGGTTCGGCTGCGCGGGCGTTTCCGGTGCTCAGCAAGAAAACGAGAGCCGCGCCGGCGAGGCTGCACAAGACGGATTTTGCTGTGGTCATGGTGGCGGCCCGACGATGACGATCGGAGCGATAATGAACAATGGGGTGAATGCTAGCAGCTCGTCTTGCCGAGGACCAGACGGGCGGGCGGGCAACGCCTGCTCTTCTCGGCTGCGTGGCTGCATGCTTGCCGATTCGCGGGATTCGCAGCAGCCTTGTTTGAACGCCGGGGCGCCCCTAAACTAGGCGCTTGCTCACTCTCCACCGCGCTTGTCGCGGATCGCCATGCGCCAATCCTCAGTCGCCATCGACTCCAAGCTTCCCTGGGTCGGGACCACCATCTTCACGGTGATGTCGAAGCTCGCCGCCGACTGCGGTGCAATCAATCTGTCGCAGGGCTTTCCTGATTTTCAGGCCGAGCCGGCACTCTTTGAAGCCACTTCACGGGCCATGCATGCCGGTCGTAACCAGTACCCGCCGATGGCCGGCGTGGCCGAACTGCGCGTGGCCATCGCCGACAAGGTGGCCGCGCTCTATGGCGCGGACTACGACGTCGAAGACGAGATCACGGTCACCGCCGGTGCCACGCAGGCCATCTTCACGGCGATTGCCGCCTTCGTGCGCAGCGCCGACGAGGTGGTCGTGTTCGAGCCGGTCTATGACAGCTACGTGCCGGCGATCGAAACGGTGGGTGGCAAAGCCGTTTACGCGGCGCTGCGCTCGCCGGACTACCGGCCCGATTGGCAGCAGCTGCGCTCCCTGCTCAGTCCGCGCACGCGGATGATCATCATCAATTCGCCGCACAACCCGAGCGGCAGCCTGTTCGACGCCGACGATCTGGCGGCACTGGCCGAACTGACGCGCGACACTCCTATCGTCGTACTCGCCGACGAAGTTTACGAACACATCGTTTTCGACGGTGCGCAGCATCAAAGCGTCGCTGCGCATCCCGAACTGGCCGCACGCAGCATCGTTGTTTCGTCCTTCGGCAAGACCTATCACATCACTGGCTGGAAGGTCGGCTACGTGCTGGGGCCTCGCGAACTGATGCGCGAGTTTCGCAAGGTTCATCAGTTCAACGTGTTTACGGTCAATACGCCGTGCCAGCTGGGGATTGCCGAGTACATGCGCGACGCCTCGCGACATCTCGGTCTGGCGGCGTTCTACGAAGGGAAGCGGGAGTTCTTTCGCCGCCAGCTGGCTGCGTCACGCTTCGAACTGCTCCCCTGCCGCGGCACCTACTTCCAACTGGCGCGTTACAGCGCCATTGCCGACCTGCCTGACCAGGAGTTTGCTCGCTGGCTGACCAGGGAGGTCGGTGTGGCGGTGATTCCGGTGTCGGTATTCAACCACGATGGCTGTGACGAACGCGTCGTACGCTTCTGTTTCGCCAAGCAGGAAGCAACCCTGGCCGCCGCCGGTGAAAAACTGCGCGGCATATGACCGGCGCCACGATGACTTCACCGTGGCACGGGAGCCGGTGTCCTTCGGGTCAAACACCAAGGAGAAATGATGAGCATGATGCAGGAGTTCAAAGAGTTCGCCATGAAGGGCAACGTGATGGATCTTGCCGTTGGCGTGATCATCGGCGGTGCCTTTGGCAAGATTGTTGAATCCGTCGTCGCCGATTTGATCATGCCGGTGGTCGCCTTCATCATGGGCGGCAAGTTTGATTTCTCGGGCCTGTTCCTGGTGCTGGGCACGGTGCCCGAAGGGACGGCGAAGACGCTGGATGCGCTCAGGAAGGCGCAGGTTCCCGTTTTCGCCTATGGCAGTTTCCTGACCATCCTGGTCAACTTCATCATTCTTGCCTTTATCATCTTCATGATGATCAAGCAGGTGAATCGTCTGAAGCGGAGCGAGCCGCCGGCAGCACTTGCCGCGCCGCCCGAGGATGTGCTGCTCTTGCGCGAGATTCGCGACAGCCTGAAGAAGTAGTCAGCGGCCCGGGGGCCAGGACGGCGCGTCATGGCCAATCCCTGGCCAGCCGCGTATCGCCGACAGGGCTGCCGTGACGAATCGCCCACTCTGCAGTTCGCCAGGATGCGCGGCAGTTACCGCCATCGTCAGTTCGCGTTTCCCTTGCTGGCGTCGCCGGCGACGACCAGGGTCAGCTGCTCGGGGTCGATGTATTTGCGGAAAGCGGCGTTGACCTGTTCCGGGGTCAGCGCCATGACTCGCGTCTCGAAGTTCTTCGAGTACAGCCAGTCCTGACCGAGGTCGAGCAGGGAGATCCAGCGCGCGGCAACGGCGCTGTCCTGTGAGCGAGCGACGGCGCGTGCTTCGAGGATTCCCTTCTTGGCCTCGGCAACCTCTTCAGCCGTGAAGCCGTCGCGGCGCGCGCGCGTCAGCTCCTCGAGGAAGGCCTGCTCGGCGCGATCCAGGTTCTGCGGTGCTGCCATAGCGGCAAAGGACCAGCTCGACAGATCTTTGCGCATACCCATCGACAAGGACGAAGACGCGCTGTAGCTGAGGCCGTCTTTCTGGCGCAGGCGATCCATAAGGCGGCTCGACAGTCCGCTACTGCCGCCAAAAATACTGTTCGCCACGTACAGGGCAGGTGTGTCGTCGTCGTCGAAACTCAGCTTCAGATCGACACGCGCGCGCAGGAAGGCGTTCTCCTTGTCGGGGGTGTCGATGACGATGCGTTGCGGCGTCACGGCGCGATACTCGCGATCAACGCGGGCGTACGGCGATCGCGAGACGTAATCGGGAAAGAGTTGCTTGAGCTCGGCGCTGATCGCCGCTTCATCGAAATCGCCAACGATGGCTATTTCGCCACGCGCCGTGCCCATCAGCTCGCGGTGATAGGCGACAAGCTGCTCGAGCGTCGTCGCCTGGATCTGGGCGAGGCGTTCGGCGAGTTGCGCATGGTAGCGCGGGTCACCGGGCGGGTAGGTGTTGAAGTGCGAGGCCAGAGCGTCACTGGAGAGCGTCTGCGGGTTGTCGAGCTGGGCCTGCAGCGCAGTCAGCGTCTGTCGTTTCAGTTCGTCGAATTCGCTCGCCGGGAAGCTCGGCTCTTTGAGCAACCGGGCGACCAGCCTGAGCGCTTCCGGTAGCTGCTCACGGGTGGTTTCAAACTGCGTCAGGTCGCCGCGGATTTTCAGGCGAGTGAATTCGTCGGCGATCTGCTGGCGGTTCAGTTGGCCACTGCCGCGGCTGAGCATGGCCATCGTCAGTGTGCCGGCCATATCCCGATTGCGCAGCGAGTCTTCATCCCCCCAGCGGAAGCTCATGGCCACGTTGACTGTCTGGCCGCGGTTCTTTTTCGCGAGCAGCGCCACTTGCAAGTCGCCGACGCTCGGCCGTTGCGAGCGTTGGTTGATGTTCTCATGCGACGCTTCGAAGGTTTCACCGGCGTCTCCCTTTTCACTGCCCTTGAAGTTCGCCAGTAGTTCCACCGCGGTCGGGGCGGGCGGAATCTCGGCGCGCTGCGGTGAATCTTCGGGAATGAAACTGCCGAGAACGCGGTTGTCACGCACAAAATACTTCGCCGCGGCGGCGTCGACCTGCGCCGGCTTGATCTGGTCGAGCTGATCACGGGCATAGAAGAACAGCCGCCAGTCACCGAGCGCGATGTACTCGGAAAGCATGACGGCGAACACTTCCGGGTTGGCCAGCGCACGTTCGTAGGCGGTGCGCGCCTGTTCGACGACGCGGCCGAGCTCGTTGGCGGTCGCCGTCTGGCGAGCGAAACCGCCTTCAATGACTTCGATCATCTTGTCGCGCACGCGCTCCAGCGATTCGCCCTTGTTCACCATCGCGCCAAAAACCACGAAGCCGGGTTCGCGGGCGTCGATGGCATAGGCAAAGACCTGTGCTGCCAGACCGGGTTGGACCAGCTCCTGGTAGAGGCGACCATTCGGAGTGTCGCCAAGTATCTCGCTGGCCATGCTCACGGCTTCGGAGTCGGCGTGCAGGCTGGATGGTGTGCGATAGGCGAGGGTCAGCAGTTGCACCTCGCCCTTGCGGCGAACGACGAAGCTGCGCTCGCCGTCGGCCGTCGGCTCGACGGTCCATTGTTTCGCCAGCTGGCGCGTCGGCTTCGCCAGCTGGCCGAAGCTGGCGGCAATCCATTGCAGCGTTTGTTGCTCATCGAACTTGCCGGCGACCGTCAGCACCGCATTGTCGGGCTGATAGAAATTCCGATAGAAGGCCTGCAGATTCTCGATTTTGACGTTTTCGATATCGCTGCGCGCGCCGATGGTGTTGTTGCCGTAATTGTGCCAGTCAAAGAGCAGCGACTGCAGGCGCTTCATCATGACCCGGCTCGGGCTGTTTTCCCCCATCTCGAATTCGTTGCGTACGACGCTCATCTCGCTATCGAGGTCCTTCCGGGCGATGAAGGAGTTCACCATGGCGTCGGCGCTCCAGCCAAGTGCCCACTTGAGGTTGGCGTCGCTGGCCGGAAACGTGACGTAGTAATTGGTGCGGTCGAGCCAGGTTGTACCGTTGATCCGGAATCCGCGCGTCTTGAACTCTCTGGTCGGGTCGGGAAAGCTCTTCGATCCCTTGAAGATCAGGTGTTCGAGCAGGTGGGCCATGCCGGTCTCGCCGTAGTTCTCGTCGCGCGAACCGACCAGATAGGTCACGTTGACCGTGGTCGTTGGTTTGGCGGCGTCGGGAAAGAGGATGAAGCGCAGACCGTTGGCCAGTCGATACTCGCTGATGCCTTCAACGGTACCCAGCTTTTCGACACCCGCCGGCAGTTTCTCTGCGGTGGCTGGTCGGGCGGCGGCGCTTGCCGGTGTGACGCTCAGCAGCGACCACAGCAGGCATACGACTACGCTTGTCCATCGGTTCATCATCATCACTCCACGAGGTTAATGTGAAAGTCGCGCCAGCGACTCACGAAACTCCCTTCTCCTCTGCGGGGAGAAGGGGGCAGGGGGAAGAGGGAAANCGGTCATGACTTTCATGATTTGGGGTGTCTCCACGTGTCCATGACCGTTAA
>NZ_SPMY01000041.1 GCF_012939955.1 Candidatus Accumulibacter phosphatis | reverse complement strand
GGCGCCAGGAACGCGCCAAGCGGTCATGCAGCGGCTGCGCTGCCGCACCGCAAGCCGGGCAAGCATGATTGGCCGCGCCAAATCGGACCTGGAAATCGATCCGTCCCGACTCTGGCTTGAAGATGACTTCAGCTACCTGCCAAGGAGCAACGAGGCCCAGAGCCTGGGTGAACAGCGTTTCAATCATGAGGAAGAGGCCGCGAGAGGAAAGGCCGCTATTGTCCTCCATGCCGAGGGCGGCAGACTGCCTTCCTCGGCCCGGAGGAAGCGTAAGCGAGCGGGCAGCGATGTAAAGGGTTCGGCTGCGCCCGGACTGCGCCCGGACTGCGCCCGGACTGCGTCCGCCCTTGACATCGCCGCCCCCTCAAACCGCCAAAACCAGCGCCCGTTCCACACGAAACGACATAGAGCCCTTCTCACCCAGTGCCAATGCCCGTCTCTGCGAACGAATCTGCCCAAGTAAATCTGTGCATCGACTACCCGCCATTTAATGAAGCCGGCCTTCATGATTCCGGCGATGGACGCTTCGTTGTCCTCGAGAACCTCGACGAACACAGCCTTATGCCCTTGCGCGCCAAGTTTTCGTGCGGTCAGAACGAGTGCACGGCTGTAGAGCCCTCGTTTCCGATGCGCACGGACCGTGCCACAAAGTCCGACGAGGGGGGGCCCGTAGATTCAAACCAAGCACCGAGTGCTGGCGAGTCCCGCACATTATCGCGCCGTATGACGCGACTTCCCTGCCGTACCAGACAACGTACAGGCCATCTGCTGCTCCAAGTTCAGCCACAAAACCGGAGGCATTCATCGCCTCAAGAGCACTATGTTCATCCGATGTGAGGTCAGTGGTTTTAGGGTATAACTGGTATTTGTACCCGGCTGGCCACTCAACTGGCGGATGATCAGCGGACATATCATCAACAAAAACCACGCTCCGCCAACGCTTGAAAACCAGTCTCCGGAACAGCGTACGTGCCAATGCGCGAACACCACCAGTTCGCAGCAGCGCGAGGATTTTTTCTATTTTACGCATCAGGACCCATGCCGAAAGAAATAATGAAACGTGGAGTCGCACTCAATTGATCGTCTCCTCGCACCACCGTTGGCAACGGAAAAGCGTGGGCTCGATTTTCGCTGTGGGAGCCGAAGCCCGGGGAAGGCGCAATCGTAAAAAGTGCCCGAATTCTCCGGCGGCCGCGTTCCTGGCTGGCCCGCCGCAGTTAAGCGGCCGAGGATCAAAGGCGATCAGGAGCGAAGCGGTACAAGGTGTTCCGTGCCGGCGCCTGTTCGAGGGTGGTGACAATGGCCGACTTCTGACGGTACCCGACTCCCGCCGCGCGCCACGGCCGTCTCGACGAACGGGCCGTCCTGGCGGCAAGGCCTCCAGACAGTCGCTTCGTTGCGGGAACTGTCTCTGTTGCAGCATATGGAAGGCGGTAGGTGCACGATTCATCCGCTTGACCGAGCTTCGCATCCAACACCGATTAACACTCGGCTTCCCGCAGATTAGGTCTTCCCAAAGCCGCGAAAAAAGCGCCTTGCCCACGCTGACAAAGATCACGATCGGTAAGGTGCATTTCAAATGCGCAGGAAATTCAACGTCGAGCAGTCTAGCCCAGATTCCGCCCAGAACCAACGCCACTGGATCTTGCCCTGTCCTGCGGCTAGCCGATGGCTACACGGCGTCCGGATCTGACCCACGACAAGTGATGAACCCATGGGAGAAGCGGCGTTGCGCCTAAACCGTGTCGCCGCAGCCGAGGGACACCTTAGTGGCTGTTGCCAACATGAGGCTTTACGCTCAACTGCAGCACTTCGCGCAATCTGGAGAAACGGCAATCTGTTGCTGGCGACATGGTCGCCATCCGGCTCGTGGGTTTCTCGACCCGCCTCGCTGCTAATCCGACCCAACCGACCCAGCCAGTAGCCCGGGGCGTTCCCCGCACGCGCAATCGTGCAGAGCGTGCAGATCGACACGGAACTGCCGTGTCCACTCACCCTTCGTGGCAGGCAGGACCTACTGAAACCCCATAGTTTGCTAGCGCCGATCATGGCCAGCGAATCGACCCGATGCGAGAATAAAGTCACCGTTTTCGGACGGAGCTTTCGGTAGACTGTCCGCACACGTCCTGTTACGCTTCCCGGCCACTCTGGCACCACCCACCGCGTCCCTGGCATGCTCGCACAATGAACCCCTCACCACCATCTGCAGAAGCCTCTCCTGCCCATCGCCCGGCTCCGCAAGCCCCTGCCGAGAGCGGCGTCGAGCCACCGCTTCCGCCAGAGATTACCTGGAAGGAGCGTACCGCGTGGCTGAACTTCCGCCTTGGGGATCTACACCTGTTCGAAGCAAAACTACCGGTTCGTACGCCCTCGAACTTCTTTCCCGAGCTTGAAACCGCAGTAAAGCTCGAAGAACTTGTGCCCGGACCAGGCGAAACCATCCTCATCAGCTCGCTCCCGATCAAAGACCCGCTGCCGCGCCTGACGCGCCGCAATGGCGTCCTGCACTACACGCCCCGTACCTACCATCGCTACATGGCCGACCTGACTGGCTCGATCGACGGCATCTTCGAACATATGTCGGGCAAATCACGCTACAACATCCGACGCACGGTAAAGAAATTCGGCGAAGCGCACGGCTCCCCGATCGACATGCGTGAGTACAGGACAGCCGACGAAGTAACTGAATATCTCGAACACGCGTGGCGGGTTTCCTCAACGACGTACCAGGACCGGTTGCTCGACTCCGGCCTGCCACGTGACGATGGATTTGTGCAACGCACCCGCAACTTTGCCGCGGATGGACGTTGGCGCGGTTATCTGCTGTTCGTTCAAGGACAAGCCATCGCCTTTGTCTACTGCTACATGCATGACCGCATCATGCGTTACGCCTACATCGGATTCGACCCGGCCTACTCGAAGGTATCACCCGGCGTCGTTCTGCAGGTTCTCATGCTCGAGCGCATGTGTGCCGAACGCTGCTCACCATGGCTTGATTACACGCAGGGAAATGGCTTGCACAAGGAACTCTTCTCTACGCATGCCTGGCTCTGTGCCGACGTCTGGCTGCTGCATCCGACGCTGTACAATCGCGGACTGCTCGGAGTCCACACCTTCGTCGACCACGTCGGCACTTCGGTCGGGCGTTTGCTCGACCGGTGGGGCATCAAGACCTGGATCAGGCGGCGAATGCGAAAACAATGACAGGTGGGCCCATGCAGCGTTTGACATCCATTCCACCGAGCCCATCCGGAGCAGAAGCACCGGAGGTCGTCGATCAGGCCGCGGACGCCGAATTCCGAAGGGCGGCCCATGCCTTGGGCTGGGATCCCGACTCACTTTGGGTCGGCGGTTATGTCCAGTACGAATGGGATCATGCTCGACATGTCTTCGAGACGTGCACCACTCCGATTCGGGGCGCAAAAGTCCTGGAATTCGGATGCAATTTCGGGGCAACGTCGGTGGTTCTGGCAGCGCTGGGAGCATCCGTCATAGCCGTAGACGTTGATTCTGAAGCCATTGATCTCGCGCGCCTAAACGCGCAGCGCTACGGCGTCCTTACCCACATAGACATCCGTCACGTCGCAGACACCAGGCAACTCCCAATCGACGACTGCACCATCGACATCGTCAGCTGCAATAGCGTCCTCGAATACGTGCCTCATGACATCCTCCCGGAAGTCCAGGGGGAAATCGCCCGCGTACTGCGTCCCGGTGGCACGATACTGATAACGGGTACCAGCAGCCGCCTTTGGCCGCGCGAAGTCCACTCCGGAGTGTTCGGGCCCAACTGGCTACCACGGTTCGTCGACAAGCTCACGGCCCGTTCGCCACAGCGAGGCGTCTGGCCTTGGGAACTTCTCAACGGCTTCGGGCCGGGGTTCGAAAATGCCGATCGCGTGGACGCATGCAGAAGTTATCTCGAGGCAAAGCACCGGATGGGCCTTTCGCCTGGCCGACTCAATGTCCTGCGTGCGATGGCACGGATTACGACCTTGCTCCGCGTGACCCCTGGCCTTCTGACTCCAAGCATATCGGTGAACCTCCTTAAGCGCGACGCGCAGAAAGTGGTCTAGACATAACGCCCAAGGACATCCGCATGCTATGTAATCTAGCCAGCGTGGTGAATAGCCGTCTGCGGTCGCTGACTCGCGAAGATTGCACTCTCACCATTTCTCGCCGATCCCCAAGGCACTCCCGGCCCGCTTCAGCGGATGCACTGTGACGAAGGGGCTCAAGGGCCTGGTGCTGTTTTCTGCTGCTTGCTGCTTCGTACCGTAGAAGACTGAGCTCCCGCGGCGGTGACGGCAAAACCACCCTCTCGCGCGGGCACGCCAACAGGCTCCACCGCGACATCCTGCTCTAGCGGGTCCCGGCGACGGGAAACAGCCCTGAACTCTTACAAATCTAGCCAAACGCGGAATAATTTCACACCCCACGGACCTGCAGTCGTTAGAATTCTTCTGCAGCCCATGCACCCAGCGCGCAATCAGTGACAAGACGAACGACAAAGCGTAGGCAGACGTGCCTCGGTTGCGGCCAGCCGTCGCGAACCAGCGCCTGTCGCCAATACCGCGAGGATTGCCATGCGCAACCATTTATCCGATGCACTAAAACGGTTGCGTGACGCAATCGCCCATGACGAGCATAGAAAAAAAAATGAGCAGCAAGATATCTGACGGCTTATCAACGACCGCCGGCAAAACCGTTTGCCTAGCGCTATCGAAGTCGGCGAATCATCTCAAGACGGTGACGACAAACGAGGTACGGTGTGTTTTATGAGTGAAGAAATAGACAATTATTCCGGCGACCTGGATTCCAGCTCAGACCCAAACTTCTTCAATTATTATGAAAACCAGAGCTTGGCGCCGGCCACCGTAGAACGTTTTACTACAGTACGTGACAAAGCCCTGAAGCTGTTTTTTGGTAAGGACCAGCCAGCCACAAAGGCACTTGACGTTGCGGATATCGGCTGCGGGGCCGGAACGCAGTGTCGGATATGGGCGCAAAAAGGCCATAACGTCTCTGGCGTTGACATCAACAAGCCACTTGTTGAACTGGCACGGCGTCGCTCGCTTGAATCCGGTCTTTCCATCCACTTTGACGTGGGATCGGCAACCAAGCTTCCATTCTCGGATGAGTCAATGGACGTATGCCTCCTACCTGAGCTTTTAGAGCATGTCGAGGACTGGCAGGCTTGTTTACGTGAGGCCGCCCGAGTATTGAAGCCCGGCGGAGTCCTATACCTTAGCACGACGAACGTCCTGTGCCCCAAGCAAGAGGAGTTCAATCTTCCCATGTATAGCTGGTATCCAGGTTTTCTCAAGCGGAAATATGAACGCTTGGCGGTAACAACAAAGCCGGAATTAGCGAATTTTGCGCGTTATCCAGCTGTTCACTGGTTCAGCTTCTATGGACTTTCGTCATTCCTTTCAGCATACAAAATTCGTTGCCACGACCGCTTCGAGATGCTGAATACTGACAAGATGGGAATCGTCCCACGCACTGCTGTGTCGCTTGTCCGCGCGCTGCCGCCGTTACGGTTTTTGGGACACGTTCTTACCCCGGATACTACAATATTCGGGGTGAAAGAGTGCACATAGCCAATCCCCTCCGACTGTGCCCTCGCCAGCCGTCGGCAACCAACGATAAGCCCGCACACGCGGGACGGCAAGACTTGCAGACTCGTAACGACCCACACTCAAGGCGATGAAAGTCTATCTTACCTTTGATATCGAGATTTGGTGCAATAGCTGGGAAGAACTCGAAGCCCGCTTTCCTCGGAGCTTCCAGCGCTACATCTATGGCCGCTCGCCTAGCGGGGATTATGCACTGCCAAAGACCATGGAGGTTCTTGATCGCCACGACCTGATGGGAGTTTTCTTCGTGGAGCCGCTATTCGCGGGTCGTTTTGGCGTCGAGCATCTGGCCATTATCGTCGAAATGATTCGTGCCGGCAAACACGATATCCAGTTGCACCTGCATCCTGAATGGACCGATGAAATCCGCCCGCTATTGTTTCCCGGTGCAAGCGCGAAGCGCCAGCATCTATCCTACTATACGCTGGAGGAACAGAGCACCCTCCTTGACTACGGACGTAGGCTTTTGGCTAGCGCCGGCTGCGATAAAATAACCGCCTTTCGGGCCGGGAGCTTCGCCTGCAACGCGAATACCTACCGCGCTCTTCGACAAAGCGGAATAGCAGTCGATAGCAGCCTCAACGCCGCCCACCCGGATAGCGGAATTGATCTCAGGAACACTCTGGATTTTAACCAACCCCAGAAATTTGAGGGTGTCAGCATCCTGCCAATGACTGTATTTCGCGACGGCTTCGGCAAACCCAGACCCGCTCAGATCGGTGCCTGCAGTTTTGCTGAAATGCGCGGCGCACTGGAGACCGCAGCCCGCAACGGAAGCCAACACTTTGTCATACTTTCCCACAATTTCGAGATGCTCCGACCGGGACGCTGCGATCCCGACAGAATCGTGGTCAGGCGTTTCGAAGCTCTTTGCGCGTTTCTGGCATCGCAGCGTGACAGATTCGAAGTCAGCACGCTGTCTCCTGCGCCAAGCATCGATCGCGAAACGCGGGGACATATTGCCAGCACGAGCCTGTCCGCAACTTTGCAACGCCACGGTGAGCAATTGGCAAGAAGACTTTTGGCTTAACAGATGTCGCCGCAGACCTCGCACTCGCCAGCGGTGCAACTATTGGCACTCCCGCGGCGTTTCACACGGGAAGCCGAATCCTCCACGACTCAGGGTGCACCGCCTTACGCTTACTTTAATTGTTTCATTCAATGATGGTGACGAACTGCTACCCGTCACCATCGGGACGAGCCCGACAGCCAAGCGGTACGCAAAGAGAATCAAGTCACACATAGGAATCCCAAGAATGGTCAATTACCAAAAGCCAAAAAGCTATCTCTTTGGAGCCACGGCGCCATACCTAACCACTGCTCTGGTTCTTCTAAGCGTGGCGACCAACGCTATCGCCGCCAAACCACAAGAAATCACCAGGCAGGAAATGGCCCTGATCCCAATCTACTGCCCATATGCTCAAGGCATGCATTTGCATGAACGATCACGTGAGTACAAAAACTGGGTTGCAAGAACGGGTCCTGGTTTTACGACAATTCATCACTATTGTTGGGGACAAATCAATCTGCTTCGTGCCTTGCGAAGCAGCACACCGCAAGATCAGAGAAAGCACCTCCTCAGCCTGGTCCTTGGTGATTATACGTACGTCATCAACAACAGCCCGCCTGATTTCATACTGCTTCCCGAAATATATACTGAAATCGGAGAAGTCGAGCTTCGCCTCGGCGCATTCAGCGATGCCAACAATTCATTTGCCAAGGCCAGAGCACTAAAACCAGACTACTGGCCCGCCTATTCGCATTGGATTGAATTTCTGATGCAGTCAGGAAACAACACGGAAGCGATGAAAGTCTTGACATCAGGTTTGAAGCACAGCCCGAACTCCAGGGTGCTACGCGAGCAACATCGCCTACTGACAGGCAAATCATCCGGCGCGAATAAGCAAAACAAACCGCTGCCCGATGGCGCTGCCCGCGAAACGGAGACGCCAGAAGCCGAAAAGCCAGCAGGCCGTACAGATTAGCGCCAGGAGAAACGCCCAAATGCGTAGAATTCGCCTTACCATAGACATTCTCCGGTTTGCAAAGAGGTAGCACCGGCTCCAGATAGGCTTTCACTGACAGGCTAAAATATAAAATGGACATTAACCAAACGTGGGACAGCATGTGGCAAATACCAGAAAACTGCTAATGATCGCCTACCACTTTCCTCCCTTCCAAGGGAGCAGTGGCATCCAGAGAACCCTGAAATTCGCGACCTATCTTCACGAGCATGGCTGGGAACCACTGGTTCTCACTATTACGCCTAAAGCCTACGAATCGACCAGTGCGAATCAGCTCAGGGAAATCCCCGAGAACCTTGTTGTCGAACGTGCCCTTGGGCTAGACAGCGCTCGCCACCTCGCAATTCGCGGCCGCTATTTCCGCTGGATGGCACAGCCGGACCGCTGGCTCAGTTGGTGGCCAGGCGCGGTCTGGAGCGGGATGCGAATGATCCGCCGCCATAAACCGGCCGCAATATTTTCAACGTCGCCAATCGCCACGGCTCACATGATTGGACTAAGCCTCTGCAAGCGCAGCGGGCTACCCTGGGTCGCTGACTTTCGTGACTCAATGACCGAACCAGGCTACCCGCGCAATCCGAAGACATGGGAAATCCATCGCAAGCTTGAGCATGAAACAGTCCATCATTGCACACGCGCCGTGTTCACCACAGAACCGACTCGACAGATGTATTCTCAAAGATATAAGGACATTGCACCATCGCGATGGGCGGTCATCGAAAACGGCTTCGATGAAGAGAACTTTCGCGACGCCGAGCTTGACCTCCCAGCGGTTCCGCTTTCAAGGCCAGGGCAGATCACGCTTCTTCATAGTGGTATTCTATACCCCATAGAAAGAAACCCTCGCCCCTTCTTCGACGCTTTGGCAATGCTCAAGCATTCAGGCAGCATCAACGGCTCGAGGCTCCAGATTATTCTTCGGGCGACTGGAAACGACGACTTTTACCGGCCGCTAATTGCGGAACTGGGCATTGGTGATATCGTCCGACTGGCAGCAACGCTTAGTTATCGCGACGCCCTCCAGGAAATGCTGCGCGTTGATGGACTCCTGTTATTCCAGGCCGCCTCCTGCAACCATCAGATCCCGGCAAAGATCTATGAGTACTACCGTTCAGGGCGCCCTATTCTGGGCTTGGTTGATCCCGACGGAATTTCCGCAAAAATGTTGTCGGATGCCAAGGCACGCCATATTGCCGATATAGCCAGCGCAGAAGATATTGCGAAAACGATCCCACGGTTCCTAGAGAGCCTCTCCGCGGGCCTTGAGCCCGGCATATCGAAGCAGTTCGCCATGAAACATTCCAGGAAATCGCGCACAAAAGAGTTGGCCCTGCTTCTCGATGAGCTGGCGAAATCATGAAACTTCTCGCGAATACTGTCGTTCCGCGGTTGCCGGTGACTCACTCCCGACTTACTCCACCAAACGAACTTAGCTACTACTTAGAACGTCTAGACATCTCTGCTTCCGCCCCGCATCGCTGCCATTTCGCTACGCTGGCGTGCGATGGCTTTTTTTTTGCGGTGCACCCCAGAGCCTATATGAACTTTAAATCACAAGTTATCGGCGGTCTAGGGTGGGTTGCCGGAACAAACTTCCTTGGGCAACTCGCCACCTGGAGCATCACCATTGTCGTCATGCGCCTACTCAGTCCGACGGACTACGGTTTGCTGGCAATGGCAAGCGTTTTTTGTAGCATTCCTAGGACTAATGGCAACAGCCGGTTTAGGGCCTGCAATTGTACAGGCAGGCACGCTGGATGACGCAATCCTTCGTCAGCTCCTCGGCTTGATAATCATTGTCAATGCCGTTCTTTTCTGCCTGCTTTACTTCGCCGCCCCAATTATAGCTGATTTTTTTTGACGAACCCAGACTAGTCGTGATTGTGCGTGTCCTGTCTTCGCAGTTTGTAATTTCGTGTTTCTCTGTAATACCTGAGTCGCTATTGGCACGCGCACTCAAGTTCAAAATACGCGCCTTGGTTAATCTTGGAGCTCAGCTTGCCGGTGGCGCCCTAACACTCGCGCTGGCTTTTTCAGGATATGGGGTATGGTCCTTGGTCGCCGGTGCTATATTCTCCACCACCATAAATATGGTCGGCGTTAATTTTGCGGCACCCTATCTTCACTGGCCGCATTTTTCATTCCTCGGCGCAGGGACTTTGATCAGTTTTGGTGGCAAGGTTACGGCCGGGAGAGTTCTGTGGTTTTTTTTATTCTCAGGCAGACATGTTTGTTGCTGGCAAACTACTCGGCAAAGAGGCGCTCGGTTTTTACTCAGTTGCAATGCACCTTGCCTCCCTGCCGGTGCAAAAGGTATCGGGCATCCTTAATCAGGTAGCATTCCCTGCATTCTCCAAAATCCAGAATGACTCGGCGACGGTCAAGCTCCACGTTCTAAAATCAGTACGTATCTTGAGTTTTCTATCTTTCCCTGTTCTCTGGGGGATATCTAGCATTGCGCCAGAAATTGTTCAGCTACTGCTTGGACCGAAATGGGAGCCGGCGATTCTTCCCCTTCAGATCCTTCCCATGATCATGCCGCTTCGCATGATTAGCAACTTTTTTACCGTCAGCTGTGGATGCGATTGGTCGCCCTGACATCACGATGAAAAACCTTATCGGTGCGAGCATAATAATGCCGGTCGCTTTCCTTATTGGCTGCCAATGGGGGGTCAAGGGTCTATGCATTGCATGGTTAGTTGGATTCCCTTTGGTCTTCCTTATCAATCTAATGCGTTTATTGCCCGCAATAAATATCCGGGTCAGAGACCTCATGGGAAGCATGATTCGGCCGGCGCTTTCCAGCATGCTCATGTATGGTAGCGTGGCCTTGGTCAGACTAAGCATGCCCGAAGAAGGGTACGTCGAGTGGCGCCTCCCGGTGATGATATTGGTCGGCGCACTGGTTTATGGTGGTGTCGCGATGACTGCGAATCGTAAAGACTTCCAAGAGGTACTCGGGGCGCTAAAACGATAGCAGCCGTAGCTTATAAAGGAATGTATCATGACGATTTTTGCTGGAGCTTTTTCTCTTGCGCCCGGCCTCGAGGTCCCGAGAGTTTTGAAGGACGCCGTTTCGAGAAACCTCCGTAGGGTCGATGACGACAAAGGGAGCCGGCAAACCCACTGTACGCCCAAGTTGTTTCTTACCAAGTGGGATTCTGGCGCTTTTTCCGAACCAGCGTGGCGGGAAACACCCGATGGTTCGGTATGTACAATCGCTGGCGATCCTCTCTTGATCGAAGCTGGTCACAGATTGAATCGCGAAAAGCAAATGTCGATAATCAGCCTACCGAGGGTTCAGTTAGTTCGACTTCACTAGCAAAGTGCCGCGGCTCTTTTTCGCTAGCCCACTATTCGGCTAAAGACGATCGGCTTTACCTGGCTACCGACGCTGTCGGCTTGCGCTCCGTTTACTATACGATTCAGGGCGGGTTTCTTATTTTCTCTACCGCACTTCGCATCCTCGAAGATTTGCCGGAGGTACGAAAGAATTTGTCTTTCCTTGGCATGGCAGAACTCGGGGTTTTTTTCGTTCCCACTCGCCGAGCGGACACCGTATGAGGGTATAAATGTTTTGCGGGAATGCCAGATACTGTCGACGACTGGGTCCGACGTCACGCTGCGCAGCTACTACGACTGGGAAAAACCGGAGACTTTTGCCAATAGCCCTGTGGATTCGGCCGCCAAACTTTATAGCACTTTTTTATGAAGCGGTTCGCATACGTGCTGGTGACGACATTCGTTCATATAGCTTTCTAAGTGGCGGCATGGATTCGCGCGCAATAGTGGCCACACTGATAAAGATGGGCCGACACGTCGAATCGCTGAACTTTTCTTCTTCTGGCTCACAAGATCAGTACTATGCGCAACAATTTGCCGAAACCACCACAAGCCAGTGTCGGCTGAATTATTATTCGGGCGGAGTTTTTCCGAATTTTTCCTTTCTGGCTCTTGCTGCAAAAGCCAATCTTGAAAGAGGGGAGCACACACCAGTAGATCGGCCGCAGTTGATTTGGTCCGGCGACGGTGGCAGCGTCGGGCTCGGGCATGTTTACATGGATGAGCGCATGCTGGAATTCGGTGACAAGGGAGATATCGAGGGCATGGTGAAGCATTTTTTTCGACGTAAACGCACTAGCGCTTCAACACGGCATTCTCACAGCACCTGCTCGAAAGAAGCTGCCCCAAATGCTGCTGAAAAGCGTCTTGGACGAGGTTAACAGGTACCCACGAGATGATATTGGTCGGCGCCTTTATTTTTTTTCTTCTTTTTTAACGACCAGCGCCGCCATCTATTCAAGCATTTCGAAACAATCGACCAGCACGGATTGGAGTTGCTAGTCCCATTCTATGACGCCGAGTTCCTAAAAGCCGTGGCGGCAACCCCCTCTCGCTGGGGTATTCTGCATCGCCTTTATGCGAGTTTTTTTTCAACACCTGCCCGAGTTTGCACTCAAAACACCGTGGCAGACCTACCCGGGACATCAGCCTTGTCCAGTGCCCCCCGACAAAAATGCAAGTTATCAGTGGGAAAAATCACAAAAACGAGGCAAGGGGACCCTTGTTGAGCGCAGCAAGACGGCAATCCAGATAGCCGGCTCGTTCAGACGGGATATGGAGCCGCAAGTTTTTTCTCGGACGAGAGTCTGGCGAGCAGCACTGGTACATGCCTTGGGTATTAGAGACTATTGGTATACTTTGCGCCTGTTGCAGATCTATCGTCATTACGACTGCATCTCGCGGGGAGATTAATAAACGGCTTATTGCAGATGACTCCTGGTAATCAGTCAGTTTCAGTCAGCGATTGGCGGACAGCCCGGTGATCTGCGACAACCACGAAAATCCGGCACCATGCGGCACATGGGCACGGGTGCGGACATCATCTAGGGCGGATCGGCGGCAAGTCGCGGCCAAGTGGCGCCGTTTGCCGAGGTGTTGGTGACGCTGCTGCCGAGCCGCTGGCACCCGCCCACCAACTGCTGGAGCCCTCGCCGCACCCAGCGACGTCGTCGTGAGCACGGGTCAGGACGCCTTGTTGCGAGTGTGCTGCCGACAAATGCGATGATGGTGGCCGGCCCACCCGGCTGTCCTTCGGCAGCCGTTCGCAAGCCGCCTGCGAGCACGCGCCCCTTGATCAAGCACCACGGATCAAGGGACAGCCCACAGAACTCGATAGCGACAGGGCGGTGCAGTAGTCATTTCGAGCACGCGGCATGGCCATGGAATTATCCCCGGCCATGCTTCTTGTGAACGCGCGGACGTGATACGTTTCCGCCTGTGCCGGCAATGGTGCTGCGCAAGCTCACAACTTCAAGGATAGAGAGAGATGGCCAAGAGACAGTTTGAGGCGATAGTGCCGGCGGAGGCTGGCTGGGTAGTGATTCACGTCGACACTTCGGCGAAAGACGACATCAAAAAGTGGAGCATCACCGAGCACCTCAACGTGATTGGCTTCGGCGTGCGCGCGGACGACGGCTACCCTGTGCCAATCACCGCCATCGGTCCGATCACGCTGTGCAACATGGATGATGGCGGTGACAAGACGCACGACTGCTATACCGGGTTCTTCCTGCAAGCGCCGAACGGCTGGATTACCGGGGCCGTGCCGGAGACGAGATGGCCTGATCTCGACAGCTTCGTCAATCAGGCCGCCCACGTTTATATCGGCATGGGACGTATTGAGCATAGCGAACTCGTCGTCTGAAGCGCGCAAGGGCGGTCGCGCCGCGGCTCGCTTCGCGCCGCGCGTTGGTGCAGACAATCATCGCCCCGTCTGGAGGCGGTAGGCGGCTGCGCCTCCACGCAATTACCGAGCAGGTGCATGATTGCGTGAAGGGGCCCGGGTGTGGCGACGGGGACCCGTCGCTCACGCCACCGCCGGCAACCTCAATACCACCCGCAAACCACCTAGCGGCGAGTCGGCCAGGCTCGGCTCACCGCCGTAGAGCTGCGCCAGATCGTCGACAATCGACAGGCCCAGCCCGGAACCCGGCACCTGCTGGTCGGCGCGCACACCACGGCGGAGCACGGCATTGCGGTCGGCGGCGGCGATTCCCTGGCCGTCGTCGTCGATAGTGATCAGCAGATCCTCGCCTTCGGCACGGGCGGCGACTTCGACGTGGCGGCTGGCCCACTTGCAGGCGTTGTCGAGCAGGTTGCCGAGCATTTCCTGCAGGTCCTGCTCTTCGCCGCGAAAGGCCAGACTCTCGGCGATCGGCTGCAGGAGCAGTTCGAGCTGCCGCTCGGCGTGAATCCGGCGCATCGTGCGCAGTAGCGCTTCGAGCGCTGGTCGCAGCGGCGTGCGCGCGCCGGGGACGCGCAGGGTCGCCGCGGCCTGCGCACGCGAGAGGTGGTAGTCGACCTGGCGCTTGGCGGCATCGACCTGGCCGACGACCAGGCGGGCGAGTTCATTGTCCTTCCCGTTGGCGGCGTTGGCGAGGACGCTCAGCGGCGTTTTGAGCGCATGCGCCAGGTTGCCCGCTTGCGTGCGCGCGCGTTCGATGACCTCGGAGTTTTGCGCCAGAACGGTATTGAACTCGTCGACCAACGGCGTGATCTCTGCCGGAAACCGGCCTTCAAGGCGTTGCGCATCGCCCTTGCGAACGCGGCCGAGTGCGGCGCGCAGGCTGCGCAGCGGCGCCAGTCCGACCATTACCTGCACCAACGCGGCGATCACCAGGCCGGCAGCGAGAATGCCTAGCGCCAGCGAGAGCTCGCCGTTGAATCTGCTTAGCGGCTCAAGCATCAGGGTCTCGTCGGCGGCAATGATCAGCCGAAAAGCGCGTGCCGCAGGCTTGGCTCCGGCAGTTGTGCCGCTGCCCTCGTCGATGCGTACGACGCGTTCGACCATGCCCAGCCACCCGCCACCGGGACCGGCCACGCGGTGCTGATGAATCTCGCCGTCTGCCGGGGCATCGGGCGGCACGGCGAGCACGCTGTCCCAGAGCGAACGCGAACGCAGCAGGCCGGCGCGCGCCGCGCGTGCCTGGGCTGCGTCGCCCTCGGCTGCCAACGCGTCGACCTGCCAATAGAGCCCGCTGTACGGCAGGCTCAGGCGCGGGTCGCTCAAAGGCACCGACAGCGTCGCCTGCTCTTCGCCGTCGACCGCCAGATGGGCGGTCAACTGGTTGAGGTGGGTTTTCAGCTCGGCGTGGAACTGCGTCGCCACGTGTTCGCGAAACAGGCTGCTCAGGCCCCAGGCGGCGACCGCAATCGACGCGGCGATCCAGAACAGCGTTCCGGCCAGGAGGCGGATACGCAGCGAGCCGCGCGCGGCAAGCGGGAAGTGCGGGGCAGGCACGCTCATCCGCCCGCGGTCAGGCGATAGCCGAGGCCACGCACGGTTTCGATCAGCCCCGGCGGCAGTTTCTTGCGCAGACGACCGATGAAGACCTCGACGGTGTTCGAGTCACGATCGAAG
The DNA here is from genome assembly GCF_012939955.1 of Candidatus Accumulibacter phosphatis. GTDB lineage: Bacteria > Pseudomonadota > Gammaproteobacteria > Burkholderiales > Rhodocyclaceae > Accumulibacter > Accumulibacter delftensis. The sequence continues at coordinate 31,184 of NZ_SPMY01000041.1, read as the reverse complement.
TCCTGCGCGTAGATGTGCTCGATGAGGTCGCTGCGCGAGATCACCTGCTCGCGATGGTGCATCAGATAGGCGAGGACACGATATTCGTGGCTGGTCAGCGTCAAGGCCTGGCCATTGACGCTTGCCCGGCTGTTGCGCGTGTCGAGCGTCAGCGGACCGCAGAGCAGTTCGGCGCTGGCGTGGCCACCGGTGCGGCGAATCAGCGCACGCAGGCGGGCGAGCAGTTCTTCCATGTGGAAAGGCTTGCTCAGGTAGTCGTCGGCGCCGGCGTCAATGCCGGCGACCTTTTCGGGCCAGCCGTCGCGGGCGGTCAGGATCAGCACCGGCATGGCCCGGCCGGCGGCCCGCCACTTCTTGAGGACGCTGATACCGTCGAGCTGCGGCAGACCGAGGTCGAGAACGATAGCGTCGTAGGAAGCGCTGTCGCCAAGGTGGTGGGCGTCGACGCCGTTGCTCGCGGTATCGACCGCGTAGCCTGCCGTGCGCAGCGCGTCGGCGAGTTGCTTCTGCAACAGGGCTTCGTCTTCGACGATCAGGATGCGCATCAATGCTGCTCCCCAGCCGGCTCGCCGCGTCCGCACCACGGCGTTCGTCGTCACTGCCACGACGCTCGCCTTGCCCGCGCTCCTCGCGCTCCTTGCGCCCCTTGACCCCTAGAATGCTGCCATCACGCGCGTCGACCTTGAGTTTAACCAGCGATCCGCCGCTGCGCAGCAGCTTGATCTCGTACTCCCAGCGGCCGTGCTCGCGCTCGAGCTCGACTTCGACGATCTGCCCCGGATAAGCGCGCTCGACGCGTTCGAGGATCACCCGCAGCGGCAGCACCTCACCGGCTTCGAGCGCCTGACGCGCACGATCGTGGTCGCCGCCGTGACGGTCGCCGGCACTGCCGGCGCTGACGACGGTACTCGCCCACGCGAGGAGCAGCGCAGCAATGGCCAGTAAAGTATTTCTCAACTGATTCATCTCCATAGTTTAACGGGCACAGACGCTTTCCAGACCGCTGCGCGCGCCTTGTAGCGGCCTGGCCCGCCCGTTCTACCGCGTTGCAGCTGAACGCAGGATGAACGAGCGCTTCAGCATCGGTTCAGTCAGCGCCGGGCAAAGTAGCGCCATGTCAAACCGAAGCGAAAGGGCACACCCATGAAACACCACCCGCGCAAGCAACCAGGAATGCTGCTATTGACAGCGACGCTGGCGCTCCTGCTCAACACAACGGCGTTCGCCGCACCCCGCGACGAGCTGCTGGCCGGCTACGCCGCGGCGGCGAAAAGCGCCGACCCGGCCTTCGCCGGTTTCTCGGCAACACGCGGCGAAGCCTTCCATCGCCAGTCATTCGCCGGCGGCAAAGCCGATACCCCGGCCTGCACCAGCTGCCATGCCAAGGACCCGCGCACATCGGGCCAGACGCCTGCCGGAAAAGCCATCGACCCGGTGGCCTTGTCGGCCAGCCCCGGCCGCTATGCCGACCCGGCAAAGGTCGAGAAATGGTTCAAGCGCAACTGCAACGAGGTGCTCGGCCGGCAGTGCACAGCGCAGGAAAAAGGCGACTGGCTGAGCTTCATGATCAGTCAGTAAGCCCGCGCAGGAAGCGATCCACAGCCACACGCAGGCAAGCACTGCCAAGGAGAATCTGATGAAGCCAATGAAGCCAATGAATGCAATAGCTCTGCCCTATCGCCAGATCGCGCTCGGCCTGCTCGCGATCGCCTTTTCGGCACTCGTTTTCCAACGCGCGCAGGCCGGTGGCAGCCATTACTTCCCGCCGGTTGGCGACCCGGTGGTCAAGGAGGAATGCGGCAGTTGCCACCTCGCCTTTCCGGCCTCGATGCTTCCCGCCAGTTCGTGGAAGCGAATGATGGGTGAGCTGACGAACCATTTCGGCGACGACGCCAGCGTCGATCCTGCCACAGCCAGGCACATCACCAACTATCTGGTGAGCAATGCCGGCGATACCGGCGGCCAACGCTACAGCGACAAACTACTGCGCGGGACGTCGACGAGCAAGGCGCCGCTGCGCATCACCGAACTCGACCGCTGGGTCAAGGAACACCGCGAAGTTCCCGCCTGGGAGTGGCAGCACAAGGAGGTGCGCAGCAAGGCCAACTGCCTGGCCTGCCACGCCGGTGCCGAACGCGGCTACTACGACGATTAAGCAGCGCAACTTCCACAACGCCAGAGGAACCGCTGCTTCACAAGACGTTCAGAAAGCGCCGCGCACCCTTGTCCCGCCCTCACCTGCGCCTCCCCACAGCCCACCAACCGGAGATTGCCCGCATGACACTGAAAAGAATCCTTCCTGCCCTGGCCATCGGCATAGCCCTCGGCGCCGCCAGCACATGGGTCACCCCTGCCTTCAGCGACGACAAGCGTGCGCCCGCCGCCGCTGGCCCTGCTGACCGGCAATGGCTGTCGATTCCGCAAATCGTCGACAAACTCGAAGCGGCCGGCTATCGGAACATCGAGAAGATCGAACGCGAGCACGGCAACTACGAAGTGCGCGCCACCAACCGCGATGGCAGGCGCAGCAAGCTCTACGTTCATCCGCAGACAGGGGAAGTCATCGACCATCGCCAGCGCGAGAGCGACGAAGGTGGCGAACGAAAAGGCGCCTCGGCCGACTGCAACGAACGGCGTTGCCGCGACGACCTGCCGCCGAGCGCCGTCGATGTGCCTCGGCCTGCCGGCAAATGAGCTCGAATTTCCATTCGCCGGGCGCCTCCCCCGGCGCCGGAGACTCCCCTGCCTGACCCACTGACGGAACGATGCGCTGACCATGAAAACTGCTCTCACCCTGATCATCACCCTCATCACCCTGGCCTGGGGCTGGGATGTACTCGTCGCCGGTACGCCCTCCGGCGGCGCAGCACTTTGGGTACTGCGCCAGGAGGCCCTCTACCTCAGCGGCCTGCTCTCGATCGCCCTGATGTCGGTGGCGATGTTTCTGGCCACCCGCCCGACATGGCTCGAAGCCCCACTGGGAGGCATGGACCGCGTCTATCGCACGCACAAGTGGGCGGCAATCCTGGCCTGCGTTTTCGCTGCCCTGCACTGGTTGATCGAAATGTCGAGTGACATCCTGAAGGCCATCATCGGCCGCGAAGGGCGAGTGCCCAAGGAAAACTTCGGCGGCTTTATCGAAGTGCTGCGCGATCTCGCCGAAGACCTCGGCGAATGGGCGATCTACGCACTCCTGGCGATGCTGGCCATCAGCCTGTGGCGACGGTTCCCGTACCGGGTGTGGCGGTTCCTGCACCGGGCAATGCCAGTGCTCTACCTGATGCTCGCCTTTCACGCGCTCCTGCTGGCGCCGACTGGCTACTGGACGCAGCCGGTCGGCGTACTCCTGGCGGTGCTCATCGCCGGCGGCGTCTACGGCAGCGTGCTCGCGCTGGGCGGACGCATCGGTCGCTCGCGCCAGGTGCGCGGAAGCGTCGTTGCGCTCGACCATCCGGCTGCCGATGTGCTTGCCGTGCGCTGCCGCCTGGACGCTGGCTGGCCGGGGCATCGGCCGGGGCAGTTCGCCTTCGTCAGTTTCGACGACAGCGAAGGTCAGCATCCCTTCACGATCGCCAGCGCCGACCACGGCGACGGTGAAATCAGCTTCCAGATCAAGGCCCTCGGCGACTATACGCGACAGCTCGCGCGGCGCCTGGCCGTCGGCCAGCCGGTGCGCATCGAAGGGCCCTACGGACGCTTCGACATCGCCCGCCAACAGCTCGACGCGCAGCAGATCTGGATCGCCGGCGGCATCGGCGTCACACCTTTCCTCGCCTGGCTGGAAGCGCAGCAAGCCAGGCCCGCCGATGCGCCCGCCTGCCGATCTGCACTACTGCACGCGGGATCGCGACGGGGATCCTTTCGTCGCCCGCCTGCAAGCGCTGTCCGCGCAGCTTCCCGGTATCCGCCTGTACGTGCACTCTGCCAGGCAGGGTCAGCAACTCGGCGCTGAAGAGCTGGCCGCCGCACACGATCGCGCACGCCCGGCCGAGGTCTGGTTTTGTGGCCCGCAGGGACTCGCCGACAGCCTGCGCAAAGACCTGCACGAGCTGTGGCAGGGTCGCCTGCGCTTCCATCAGGAGGCATTCGTTATGCGTTGATCGGGTAATGCCGGCAGTGTGGAGCAAGCGAATGCCTCGCCATGAGCGCTTGCGTCGACGACGCTGCCCCTCGCCCGCCTGGCCGCGCCCGTCGGCAAGCCACCTTCCCTGCACCAAATCCCGCACCCGAACACGGCGGCGCGCCCCGAAGTTGTGCGCCGCATCATTTTCGCGGCCGACAACTTCGCGCCGGCCAGGAAAACCTCCTGAAAAATCAATGCACACGTCTTCTGGCACGCCACTTGCTTAAGCCCCTTCATCAAGACGCATCGAATGGAGTCGCGAAGATGAGCAAGAAGAAACTGGTGATGGTCGGCAATGGCATGGCGGGCGTTCGCACGCTCGAGGAGTTGCTGAAAATCGCCCCCGAGCAGTACGAGATCACCGTCTTCGGTGCCGAAGCACACCCGAACTACAACCGCATCCTGCTCTCGCCGGTGCTCGCCGGCGAGATGACCATCCAGGACATCATTCTCAACGATCACCAGTGGTATGCCGACAACGGCATCAAGCTGCATCTGGGCAAGGCGGTGAACCGCATCGATCGCGTCAAGCGCCGGGTGATCGCCGACGATGGCACCGAAGAAAGTTATGATCGCCTGCTGCTGGCAACCGGCTCCAACCCCTTCATGCTGCCGATTCCCGGCAATGACCTGCCGGGGGTGATTTCCTACCGCGACATCGCCGACACCGACGCCATGATCGACGCCGCGAAACGCTACCAGCACGCGGTGGTCATCGGTGGCGGCCTGCTCGGCCTGGAAGCGGCCAACGGCCTGAAGCTGCGCGGCATGGACGTGACCGTGGTGCATCTCGCCGACTGGCTGCTCGAACGCCAGCTCGACGAGACGGCCGGACGCATGCTGCAGAAGTCGCTCGAAGAGCGCGGCCTCAAGTTCCTGCTCGGCAAGCAGACGGAGGCCTTGATCGCCGGCGAAAGCGGCCGCGTCGCGGCTATCCGCCTCAAGGACGGCCTGCAGATTCCGGCCGATCTGGTGGTCATGGCGGTCGGTATCCGTCCGAACATCGCGCTCGCCGAGTCGGCCGGCATCTACTGCAATCGCGGCATCGTGGTCAATGACACCATGCAGACCTACGACCCGAAAGTGTACGCGGTCGGCGAGTGCGTGGCCCACCGCGGCATCGCCTACGGCCTGGTCGCGCCGCTCTTCGAGCAGGGCAAGGTGGCGGCCAATCACCTCGGCAACTATGGCATCAGCCGCTACACCGGCTCGGTGACCTCGACCAAGCTCAAAGTGACCGGCATCGACCTGTTCTCGGCCGGCGACTTCTTCGGCGGCAAGGACAGCGAGGAAATCATCCTCAACGATGCCGCCGGCGGGGTGTACAAGAAGCTGGTCATCCAGGACAACAAGCTGGTCGGCGGCGTGCTCTACGGCGACACGGCGGACGGGCCCTGGTACTACCAGCTGCTGCGCGACGGCCAGGACATCCACGAAATTCGCGACCACCTGCTCTTCGGCCAGTCGCACGTCGGCGACGTCGGCCATCAGGGGCACAGCAAGGCGGCGGCGATGGCTGACAGCGCCGAGGTCTGCGGCTGCAACGGTATCAGCAAGGGCACGATCGTCAAGGCGATCAAGGAAAACGGCCTGTTCACGCTCGACGACATCAAGAAGCACACCAAGGCGGCATCGTCCTGTGGCTCCTGCGCCGGTCTCTGCGAGCAGATTCTCTCGGCAACCATCGGCGGTGCCTACACGCCGGCGGCATCCAACCGCAAGCCGGTCTGTGGCTGCACCGAGTTCTCGCATCAGGAAGTGCGCGATGCGATTCGTCAGCAGCCGCTGCTGAGCATCGGCGAGACCATGCGCTTCCTCGAATGGACAACGCCCGATGGCTGCGACAAGTGCCGCCCGGCACTCAACTACTACCTGATCTCGACCTGGCCGAAGCAGGCCAAGGACGATCCGCGCTCACGGCTGATCAACGAACGCGCGCACGCCAACATCCAGAAGGACGGCACCTACTCGGTGGTACCGCGGATGTGGGGCGGGCTGACCACTGCCGCCGAGCTGCGGCGCATCGCCGACGTCGCCGACAAGTACAAGGTGCCGACGATCAAGGTCACCGGCGGCCAGCGCATCGACCTGCTGGGAATCAGGAAGGATGACCTGATCGGCGTCTGGAAAGACCTCGACATGCCTTCCGGACATGCCTACGGCAAGTCGATCCGCACCGTCAAGACCTGCGTCGGCGCCGAGCATTGCCGCTTTGGCACGCAGCTGGCGATGGACATGGGCGTCAAGCTCGAGAAGATGCTCTTCGACATGTATTCGCCGCACAAGGTCAAGCTCGCCGTTTCAGGCTGCCCGCGCAACTGCGCCGAAGCCGGCATCAAGGACGTCGGCGTGATCGGCGTTGATTCCGGCTACGAACTCTACGTCGGTGGCAATGGTGGCATCAAGACCGAAGTCGCGCAGTTCTTTGTCAAGGTCGGCAGCGACGAAGAGGTCATGGAATACTCCGGCGCCTTCCTGCAGCTCTACCGCGAGGAAGCCTTCTATCTCGAACGCACCTGTCATTACCTCGAACGCGTCGGCCTTGAGCACGCCAAGACTCGCGTCGTCGACGACGAGGAAAACCGCAAGGCGCTGTACGGCCGCCTGCTCGCCGAACTGAAAGACGCCAAGGACCCCTGGGCCGAGCGCATCGCCGGTGTCGAGAAGAACGAATACGAAACGCTTGCGGTATGAAGCCGAAAAACCTGGAGAACAGCAATGCCTGAATGGAAATCGATTTGCCACATTGACGACATCCCGCGACTCGGCAGTCGCGTCGTCAGGCCAAGGAACGGCGGCAGCGGCGCGAGCCCTGACAGCGACGAGGGCGCTGACATCGCCCTCTTCCGCACCTCAAGCGACGAAGTGTTTGCGCTACGCGACCGCTGCCCGCACAAGGGTGGTCCGCTGTCACAGGGCATGGTGCACGGCAATCAGGTGACCTGCCCCCTGCATGGCTGGAAGCTGCGTCTCGATTCCGGCGAGGCCGTCGCCCCCGACCAGGGTTGTGCCCGCCGTTACCCGATCCGCATCGAAAGCGGCACGGTTTTTCTTGAAATCTGAAAGCTGATACTTGCCCCCTCCCCCCTCCCTCTGACGGACTACGACCATGGATAACTCGTTCTGGAAGGCCGGCCACCGGCCAACCCTCATCGCCTCGTTTCTCTACTTCGACATGGCCTTCATGGTCTGGGTGATGCTCGGCCCGCTGGGCGTGCAGATCGCCAGCGATCTCGGCCTGACCCATGCCCAGAAGGGAATGATGGTCGCCACACCAGTGTTGGCCGGCGCGCTGCTACGCATCGTCATGGGCCTGATGGTCGATCATCTGAAGCCCAAGCTGGCCGGTGCCATTGGCCAGGTTACGGTGATGGTCTCGCTGTTTTTTGCCTGGTATTTCGGCGTCCATAGCTACGAGCAGACCCTGATCCTCGGTGTCTTCCTCGGCGTCGCCGGCGCCTCTTTCGCGGTCGCGCTGCCGCTGGCCTCGCGCTGGTATCCACCGGAGCATCAGGGAACGGCCCTGGGCATTGCCGGTGCCGGCAACTCGGGTACCGCGCTGGCAGCGCTGATCGCACCCAGCCTGGCCATCGCCTACGGCTGGACCAACGTCTTCGGCCTGGCGCTGATGCCGCTGCTGCTGGTCTTCATCTATTACATGATCGCCGCCAAGGATGCGCCGGAGTGCCCACCGCCAAAATCGCTGGCCGAGTACCTGAAAGTGCTCAAGGACAGCGACGCCTGGTGGTTCATGTTTTTCTACTCGGTGACTTTCGGCGGCTTCGTCGGCCTCGCTTCCTCACTGACCATCTACTTCAACATCCAGTACGGCCTCGACGCCAAGACTGCCGGCTTCTTCACCGCCGCCTGCGTCTTCGCTGGTTCGCTGGTCCGACCGATCGGCGGCAATGTCGCCGACCGCATCGGCGGCATCAAGAGCCTGTCGGTGATGTACGTCTTCGCGGCGATTTTCCTGGCCATCGTCAGTATTGGCCTGCCGGAAGCATGGATGGCACTGCTCGCCTTCGTCGGCGCGATGCTGGCACTGGGCATGGGCAACGGCGCAGTCTTCCAGTTGGTACCGCAGCGCTTCCGCAAGGAAATCGGCGTCATGACCGGGCTGGTCGGCATGGCCGGCGGCGTCGGTGGCTTCTACCTGGCTTCGTCGCTCGGCTTCGCCAAGCAGCTCACCGGCAGCTATCAGATCGGCTTCCTGATTTTCGCCGCGCTGGCATTGCTGGCTCTGGCCGGACTGAGCGCCGTCAAGAACCGCTGGCGCACCACCTGGGGCGCGGCGCACCTGACCGCGGCCAAGATCTGAACGGGCGTTTCCTTTGAACAACCGGGGCGGCAAGGTACATTGCGACCTTACGCCCCATTTTCGTTTGCGGAGACTGCATGCCGCTTAGAGTCGATATCGGTCACTCCTCGCTCACCGGACCGCGCGAGCGCAACGAGGACTTCTGCGGCATGGTCACGCCGCATGGCGCCGAGCTCGACAACAAGGGCCTGATCGCTGCCGTCGCGGACGGCGTCGGCGGCCACCAGGGTGGCCGCGAAGCCGCCGAGTACACCGTGCACGGCCTGCTTTCCGACTACTACGCGACCCCCGATACCTGGAGCGTGCCGCACGCGCTTGAGAAGGTCGTCGTCGCACTCAACCGCTGGGTGATGGCCGAAGCGGGCCGGCAACCGGAGCTCACCGGCATGGCCACGACGCTGACCACCCTGGTCCTGCGCGGCCGCCGCTACATCAGCGCCCATGTCGGCGATTCCCGCCTTTACCTGCTGCGCGACGGAGTGTGCACGCGCCTCACCAGCGACCATCTCTGGGAACATCCCGAACTCAAGAACGTGCTCTCGCGCGCGGTCGGCCTCGACCGCCACTTCCAGCTCGATTTTGCCGACGGGGAACTGAAGGTCGGCGACTGTTTCCTGCTCTGCAGCGACGGCGTCTGGGCAGCCATCGGTGACGGTCGTATCCGCTCGGCACTGCTCGCCCATCCCGATGCGCAGCAGGCGGCAGCGTCGCTGACCAGCCTGGCGCTGGCTGCCGGCGGCCAGGACAACGCCAGCGCCGTCGTCGCCCGCATCGAAGAGCTGCCGGCAGAGAAGCTGCGCGACTCGCTCGAGGGAAGCGCGCGCCTGCCGCTGCCGCCACAGTTCAAGCCAGGCCAGGAAATCGACGGCTTGCAGATCAAGGAAGTGCTGCACGACTCGCGCAGCACCCTGCTCTACCGCGTCACCGATCTCTGCTCAAGCCAGCAACTGGTACTCAAGACGCTGCGCCCGGAACGGGCCGACGACAGCGACGAGATTCGGGCGCTGATCATGGAAGAGTGGCGCGGCCGGCGCATCACCTCGCCGTTCTTCGCGCAACTGCTACCCGCCGAAGGCCGCAGCTGCCTCTACTACCTGCAGACCTGGCACGAAGGCGCGACCCTGCAGCGAATGCTCGATTCCGGTCTGCATTTCACCGTCGCCGACGCCGTCCAGCACGGCGTGCGCCTGATGAAGGGCCTCTCGGCGCTGCACCGCCTCGACGTCGCCCACCGCGACATCAAGCCCGACAACATCCACATCGGTCGCGACGGTCGCCTGCGCATCCTCGACCTCGGTGTCGCCCTCAGCCTCTCCGAGGACGATCAAGCGACCGGCAGCCCCGGCACTCCCAGCTACATGGCACCCGAACTGCTCGCCGGCGAGCGCGCCGGCCCGACCCACGACCTCTATGCGGCCGGCGTCACGCTCTACCACCTGCTGACCCGCAAATATCCCTACGGTGAAATCGAACCTTTCCAGCATCCGAAATTCGGCGAGCCGGTGGCGCCGACGCGCTACCGGCCCGATATTCCCGGCTGGCTGGAGAACCTGCTGCTCAAGGCGGTCGCCAAAGACCCCGGCCAACGCTTCGAGACTGCCGAAGAGTTCCTGCTGGCACTCGAGCGCGGCGCCAACCGCCCGCTCGACCGGCCGCCGGTGACGCCACTGGCGATGCGCAACCCGCTACTCACCTGGCGGATCGTCGCCGGTGTTTCGCTGCTGCTCAATCTGATCCTGTTGATGTTGCTGACGCGCTGAGTCGCCATCGACGGCCGACGAGAACGCCGCCTTCATTGCCGCGCAAGCCGCGCTCCAGCGCATCGTTTATGAACGGGGGCACGAACTCGGCGGCAACATCAACGCCGAGCACGGCAGCGGTCGGTGGCAGCGTGACGAACTGCAGCGCTACAAGAGTCCGGTCGAGATCGAGGTGATGCGGGCGATCAGGCGAACGCTCGATCCGCAGGGCCTGATCAACCCGGGCAAGATGCTCTGAACGAACCGCCACGGCGGGCAGCGGGCAATCGGCGGCCTACGGATCGGCGGGGCCAACAAATCCGTCGCTCGTCAGTGCCCGCCGCCAATGTCCATCGCGCTCTCGCAGCGCAATAGAAAAACGGCGGCTCGGCGCCGCCGTGCAGGTGCAACCGACTTCGCGAAGCGCTTGATCAAGCCTTGCGGCGTAGCGCGCGCAGGCCGACGAGGCCGATGCCGAGCAGCGCCAAAGAGGCAGGTTCGGGTACGCCTGGCTCGGGCGGCGTCGTCACGGTATTGGTGAACGAGAAGCTGAGGTCGTTGTAGACGAAAGCGCCGCCATACAGGTCTTCAAAGCTCACCAGCGTCGTGTCGACGGCCCAGTTTTCCTCGACCCGCGCGTGCTCATGAGCGTCGGGGTTGCGGCTGGCCGGACCGGTGAAAAAGTCATAACCAGTGTTATTGACATGCAGACGGAAGATCAATTCGGTGCCGATCGCAAACGAACCGAGAGTCACCGTGCTGCCGACAGCCGACAAATGGTTATTGAAGATGAACATGTCGTTGCTCGCAATGCCGTCGTCGCCAGGCGTGCCCGAGCTGTCGAGCATCAGGTAGAGGTCGTTGCTGTATGACGCCGAGTTGCCTTCGTACTTGGCAATGATCGGATCGGTGCCGCCGACCAGGACGTTGAGGCCCTCGCCGGTGCTGGCAATGGGAAAAGCGTTGGCGACGACGGGTAGTATGCTGAGGGTGGTAGCAAGAATGGCAAGGGTCTTTTTCATGTTGTGGCTCCTACATTGACAGCTAACTTGTTGGGGGGTATCTCGACCGCGTTGATGCGGCCATGCGTATAGCTAAGCAAAACCTGTGCCATACTATATATGCGCGTATTAAATCATGACTTAAGAGCGTGAATCGCTTTTCCTTTCTTGGCCTGAACCGCACGGGTGTAAATATTTCCGACAACGTCAGGTGTCCGGCACCGAACTCGGCATTGCGGACAACGAGTCGCGGTAGACTTGCAGCGCGACCGACTGCGCTACGACGTGGCCTTCGCCAGGAGGCTTTTCCAGCGTTCTCGGCCGCACCACTGGCGCAGCTCTTTACATCAGGCCAGCGGAGCGCCAGGATTGTGGAAGACGCGAGCTAACGGTCATGACCTGTCGAGGTACCCCAGATGATGAAAGTCATGACCGTTTCCCCCTCTTTCCCGGCCTTTCTCCCACGAGGGGAGAAAGGAGGTTCGTGAGTCGCTTGCGCGACTTTCACATTAAAAACGCTTTTCTTGACCACTACACGGAGGAACGACGATGATCCAGACCTACCTGATGTTCGAGGGCCGTTGCGAGGAAGCGATCGAGTTCTACAAACAAGCGCTTGGCGCCGAAGTGCAGATGCTGATGCGCTACAAGGACAGCCCGGAACCGCCGCCCGGCTGTGATTCCCCGCAAAACGACGAAAAAGTGATGCACGCGGAGTTTCGCGTCGGCGACACGCTGCTCATGGCATCGGACGGGCGGTGCTCCGGATCGCCTGCTTTTCAGGGCTTTTCGCTGTCGATTCCGGCGACCGACGTTGGCGAAGCAGAACAGTATTTCGCCGCCCTGGCCGACGGCGGGCAGGTGATCATGCCGCTTGCCAAGACCTTCTGGTCACCGGCCTTCGGCATGCTCACCGACCGCTTTGGTGTCCCGTGGATGGTCAACGTCCTGGCCTGAGGCTTGCAAAGTAGTAGGCGCCAGGGCTGCACAGCAGGCGGGTTCCTGCCCGCGTCGTAAAGACGCGGCGGCGGGGCGCTGCTCTAACCGCTGGTCGCTCGATCGCCGCCCTGATTGACAGCTACGCGGTGACTCCCCCCGCGGGCGCCGCGCGCGTCGGCGCGCAGCGCTCACTCCCACACTGCCAGCCGCGGCCAGCACCAGGCCAGGCAGCGCCAAGCGACCGGTCGACCGGCTCACAACTGCCAGCGCGCAGCACGCCAGCATCAGCGGACATCAATCGGATATAAAATGAAGCGTGCGAGGTAACGGGCTACGCCCCTTGTTCCTCCCTACGCCACCTACCGATTAAGTCAGACCCTTGCCCGGAAAGGAACTCCCCTCATGATGCTTACTCTCCAATTGCTGCTCGTTCTGGCCTGCCTGTTCTACGGCGCACGCAAGGGCGGGGTGGCGCTCGGGCTTTTGGGCGGCCTCGGCGTCGTCATCCTCGTCTTTGTCTTCCAGATGCCGCCGGGCACGCCGCCGGTTGCGGTCATTCTGACCATTGTCGCGGTGGTCGCTGCCTCGGCGACCCTGGAGGCCTCGGGTGGTCTGGATGTGCTGTTGCTCCTGGCGGAAAAAGTGCTGCGACGCAATCCGAAGTTCGTGTCGATCATGGCGCCCTTCGCCACAACTTTTCTGACCATGCTGTGCGGTACCGGACACGTGGTCTATACGATGCTGCCGATCATCTATGACATCGCGATCAAAAACGACATCCGGCCCGAGCGCCCGATGGCGGCGGCCACGATCGGCGCCCAGATGGGTATCATGGCCAGTCCGGTGTCGGTGGCAGTGGTCTCGCTAGCGGCATTTCTCGCCAAGGCGCCGGCGGGTGCGCCGATCATCGACTTCGTGACGCTGCTGTCGATCACCATCCCGTCGACCCTGGCCGGCGTGCTGATGATCGGCATCTTCAGCTGGTTCCGTGGCAAGGACCTCGACAAGGATGAAGACTTCCAGAAATTCGTCGCCGACCCCGAGAACCACAAGTTCGTGTACGGCGAGACGGCCACTCTGCTCGGCAAAACGCTCGATCGCAGCCAGTGGATAGCGATGTGGATTTTCGTGGGTGCAATCGCCGTCGTGGCCATCCTGGGGGCGTTCGACGCCTTACGGCCGCATTTCCAGGGCAAGGCGCTGTCGATGGTGCTGACCATCCAGATGTTCATGCTCATGGCAGGCGCATTCATTATCATGTTCACCAAAACGAATCCGGCGAAAATCGGCAAGACCGAGGTGTTCCGCGCGGGAATGATCGCCGTGGTCGCCGTTTTCGGCGTCGCCTGGATGGCCGACTCGGTGTTCGAAGCCAATCTGCCGGTCATCAAGGATGGTCTTGCCGACCTCGTCAAGATGCAGCCCTGGACCTACGCCCTGGCCTTGTTGATCGTCTCCAAGTTCGTCAACTCGCAGGCGGCCGCCATCGCCGCCATGGTACCGATGGCGCTGTCCATCGGCCTTCCGCCGGGATACGTCGTTGCTTTCGCCGCAGCGTGCTATGGCTACTACATCCTGCCAACCTACCCGAGCGACCTGGCGGCGATTCAGTTCGACCGTTCGGGAACGACCCGCATCGGCAAGTACCTGATCAACCACAGCTTCATTGCGCCTGGCCTGATCGGCGTGGGCACCTCCTGCTTCGTCGGTTTCATTTTGGCGACGACGCGCGGGCTGGTTTAACGGTCATGACACGTGGAGACACCCCAAATCATGAAAGTCATGACCGTTTCCCTCTTCCCCTGCCCCTTCTCCCGCAAGGGAGAAGGGAGTTTCGTGAGTCGCTTGCGCGACTTTCACATTAAAACGCTGACCGGCAGCGTCGATCAACAGCAGGTGGATAGCTCGCGCTCCAGAGGGCGCGCGCTGCCGGCCCGACATTCCCGGCTAGCGGAGAGTGTCCTGCTCAAGGCGGTCGCGAGTGACACAATTGGCACTGCACAATCCTTCGCTTCCCCGGCACACAAACGCCGAAGCTTACGCTCGCCTGCAAGCTCGCCTTGGTGATGTGGATAATGCCTTGCCGCAATCAGGGGCGCGATGCCGGCCGCAAACCCATTGCACACCGATCACCAATTAGTGGTAATTTGTCCTCCGGAAAGACCCCAGCTTGGCCATGAACCAGAGCATCGGCTCCCTGGCACAAGGAGATAAACGAGGGTAACCCGTGCAGTTGCAAGGGAAAGCATATGCGCAGCTGACACGCGATGGATGCTCATTGCGACTCCAAAAAGACAGCTTCATCCACATTAGGAGGTGGTCATGAACTTGACAGTCAAAGTATTGCTGGGAATGGCACTAGGCATAGTGGTTGGCCTGGTGATCAACCTGGGCGGCCTTAGTCCAGCAGGCTCCTTCGTCAACGAGTACCTGGTCGATGGCTTGTTTCTCGTGGTCGGAAAGCTCTTTGTCAACGCGTTGAAGATGATGGTGGTTCCGCTGGTGCTTTTTTCGCTGATTTGTGGCGTCTGCGGTATCGGCGACATCAGGCTGCTGGGGCGTATCGGGACCAAGGCTTTCGTTCTGTACATCTTCACTACCGCGATCGCCATTGCCACAGGGATCCTGCTTGCTGCCGGACTGGGCATCGGCGAAGGCATGAACGCCGTCACGGAAACAGTATTCACCGGCAAGGATTCGCCACCGCTGTCCGAAGTGCTGATCAACATCGTCCCTTCCAATCCAGTCAGTGCCATGGCCACCGGTGAGATGCTGGCGATCATCTTCTTTGCCATCCTCTGTGGCGTCGGTATGTTGATGGTCGGCAAGAAGGCGCAGCCCGTCGTCGAGTTTGTCGAATTGCTCAACGAAGTGATGATGAAAATGGTCACCATCATCATGGCACTGGCACCTTACGCGGTCTTCTGTTTGCTTGCCAAAGCGATCGGCAGCCTGGGACTGGATTTGCTTGTCAAACTGATGGGCTATGTCGCAGTGCTGATTTCCGTCCTGCTGTTCCACCTGTTCGTGACCCTGCAAGTGATACTCAAGATTTTCTCCGGGCTGAGCTCGATGACCTTCCTGAAGAAAATGCGCAATGTGCAGGTATTTGCTTTCAGCACCTCGAGCTCGAACGCCACCATCCCGGTGACGCTGCGAACGGTTACTGAACGCCTTGGGGTCAAGAACTCGGTGGCCTCCTTTACGGTTCCGTTCGGCGCCACCATCAATATGGACGGCACGGCGATCATGCAGGGGGTGGCAACGGTATTCATCGCCAACGTCTACGGCGTCGATCTCGGCTTTGGCGGTTATCTGACCGTCATCCTGATGTCGGTCCTGGCTTCCATAGGTACCGCCGGCGTACCGGGGGTCGGACTGATCATGCTGTCGATGGTTTTCGCACAGGTTGGTTTGCCGATCGAGGGAATCGGCTTGATTCTCGGTGTCGACCGCTTGCTGGACATGATCCGGACCGCCGTCAATGTCTCGGGTGACGCCGTGGTATCGGTAATCGTCGCGAAGAGCGAAGGCCAGCTGGACCTGGACATTTATAACGACCCCGACGCTGGTGCCTTCGACACTGACGATGTACACCTCGACGAAGAAGTAGAACGCGAAATGGCGCAGATGGTCCGCAACACGCACGACCACAAATAGCAAGGCCTGTCCCGGCTTAAGAAATCGCCTAAGGCCGGGACACCACCACCGGTGGCGTCAGCGCCCAGCACCGGCGGAGTGACTCCCGACGACCACGCGCCCGCTCGGGCGGAGCGTGGTCGTTGGCCTTTCCGGAGCCTTCACGGAAGCAACAAGCGCCTGCTTGACGCCGTGCCAGGCCGCGGCGTTCGCGCCCAGCTGGCTGACCGCGCCTGCCGCCGTCACGCGACTCACCCATGGTGATCAAGCATTCGTTACACTGCGCAGCGTGGGCATGCGCAAACAGTCATTCTGAACGTATTTGCGAAGCGATAAGAGGAGAGGAAATGATGGAACGAAACGTGATGGTGCAACTTGTCGGCGGCACTTTTCTGGCCGCCACGCTGCTTCTCGGCGCCAGTGGCACGGCCCTGGCCGATGATAAAACAGAGCCGCCGGCCACGTCCGCAAAGGAGATCAAGGATCAGCGAGCCCTCAAGCTGCTGAAGGACATGGGTGACACCCTGGCCGCAGCGCGGACGCTCCAGTTCAAGGCGCGCAGCCTGCTGCCTCTGGAGTCGCCGACCGGGCAGTACATCAGCCTCTTCGCAGCTTCACGGGTGCTGCTGCAACGACCGGATCGCCTGTTCGTCGAGTCGCGCGGCGACCTCCTGCCCAACGACCTCTACTACAACGGCAAGACGGTGACGGCCATCGGACCGGCCAGGAAATTCTACGCGCAGCAAGAAGCCAGCGGCAGCACCGTCGACGAAGTCGTGCAGCAAGAACACCCGGGCGCGGACACCTTGGCACCCTTCGTTGACCTCCTGGTTTCCGATCCCTATGCCCGCCTCACAAAGGACCTCTCGAGTGCCTTTGTGGTAGGGCAATCGACGATCGCCGGAGTCAAGACCGATCACCTCGCGTTTACCGCCCCCGGCATCGACTGGGAGCTATGGATCGGCGCACAGGACAAGCTGCCGCGCCTGGCGGTCGCCTCCTACCGCAGTGGTGAGCGGCAACCAACCTTCACCGTCGAGTTCTCGGACTGGAAGCTCAATGCGCCGCTGCCGGCACAGAGCTTCGAGGTCAGCATTCCGAAAGACGCCGTCAAGCTCGAGTTCAAGCGAATCGGCCTTGCGCAGTCCAAATAAGTGACACCAGGAAGGAACACAAGGAGCAATGCGATGAAACTAACGAAAACACTCATTCTCGGCGTCGCGGTGACCGCGAGCGTACTGGTTCCCCTTGCCGATGCCAATGCCTGGGTCGCTGCCGGCCGAGGCTGGGGCGGACGAGGCTTCGTTGCCGCTGGCCACCCCGGCGGCTACTACCATGGTGGCGGCTACTACCATGGCGGTTGCTACGGATGCGGCGCAGCCGCGGGTGCGGTGGCCGGCCTGGCCGTGGGAGCGATGGCAGGTGCAGCAATTGCCAGCGCGTCGCAACCGGTTTACGTAGCCCCGCAGCCGGTCTACGTAGCCCCGCAGCCGACTTATGTCGTCCAGGGCAATCTGCCGATCGGCAGCCAGTACGCAGCACTCCCGCCCAACGCCAAACACATGACAGTGAACGGCGCCCAGTATTACCAGAGCGGACCCAACTGGTACAAGCCCTACTTCGGGTCGAGCGGCGTGTATTACGAAGTCGTGCTGGCGCCGTAACGGTCCTGCCGGGCAGACGCTCAGCGGCGCCAGACGATGCGCGTGTTATTGGTCGAAGACGACCCGATGATCGGCAAGAGTGTCCAGCAAGGCCTGCGCCAGGATGGCAGCAGCGTCGACTGGGTGCGCGACGGACAAGCGGCCGAACTGGCCCTGACGACCACGCCCTACGAGTTGCTGCTGCTCGACCTCGGCCTGCCCGGCAGGTCCGGTCTGGACGTTCTCGCCAGACTGCGACGTTCCGGCAACGACATTCCGGTGCTGATCATTACCGCCCGCGACGCTGTCGCCGACCGCATCAGGGGGCTGGACAGCGGCGCTGACGATTACCTGGTGAAACCCTTTGACCTCGACGAGCTGTCGGCACGCATGCGGGCGCTGCTGCGCCGCCATGCCGGTCGCGCCAGCCCGGTGATCGAGCACGGCGACTTGCGCATGAATCCGGCGACCCACGAGCTGACCCAGGACGGCAGGCCGGTGGCCCTTTCGGGGCGTGAATTTGCCCTCCTCCAGGCGCTGCTGGAACGGCCGGGAACGCCACTGTCGCGGACGAAACTCGAAGAGCGCCTGTACGGCTGGGGCGAAGAAATCGAAAGCAACGCCGTCGAAGTCTACATCCACTCCCTGCGGCGCAAGCTCGGCACTGAACGGATCAAGAACATCCGCGGTGTCGGCTACCTGCTCCCCCCTGGCTGATGACCTCGATCCGCCGCCAGTTGCTGCTGGCGCTGCTGTCGGTGATTACGCTGACCACGCTGCTCGGTGCGCTGGCCACCTACCGGACGGCGCGCGACGAAGCCAACGCGATGTTCGACTACCAACTGCGCCAGCTGGCCCTGTCCTTCCGCGACCAGGTCTTCCGGAGCGGTGGACAGCACAACTTCGCGCTCGACGGTGACGCGCAGGACTTCTCGATCCAGGTATGGCGCCCGGACGGCACGCGGCTCTACCTTTCGCACCCGCGCGACGGGCTACCCGACAAGACGCCGCTCGGCTTCGCGACCATCGATACCGGCCGTGGCAAGTGGCGCGTGTTCGGCATGCAGCAGCGCGGCCAGACGATTCAGGTCGCGCAGCCGATGCATTCGCGCGACGAACTGGCGCTGGCCGCCGCCTTGCGAACCGTCGCCCCGTTTCTGCTCATGCTGCCGGTTCTCGGGGTGCTGATCTGGGTGGTTGTCGGCCGCGGACTACGCCCGCTCGACGCGGTCGCGCGAGCGGTCAGCACGCGCACCGCAGTCGCCCTCGACCCCCTCCCGGAGAACCGGGTGCCTAGCGAAGTGGTGCCGCTGGTGCGGGCGCTGAACGAGCTGCTCGACCGGCTCAAGCACGCCTTGCAGGCGCAACGCGAGTTCACCGCCGACGCCGCGCACGAACTGCGCACCCCGCTGGCGGCACTGAGCCTGCAGGTGCAACTCGCTGAACGGGCACCGGATGCGGCTGCTCGTGCCGAAGCCTTCGGCGAATTGAAAGGCGGCTTGCGACGCGCGACGCATTCGGTGCAGCAGTTGCTGACCCTGGCCCGCCAGGAACCGGGCAGCGGCGGCCAGGCAGAGCATATACCAAGCCCGCTACGGCTTGGCGAGCTGGTGGCGGCGGTGATCGCCGCGCAGCTGCCGCTGGCGGAAGCAAAGGATATCGATCTCGGCGCCGCAGCAGGCAGCGGCGAGGACATGCTTGACGGCGACGAAGAGGCGCTGCGCATCCTGATCACCAACCTGGTCGGCAACGCCATTCGCTATACCCCCGCTGGCGGCCGCGTCGATGTCGCCAGCGGTGCAGACGAGAGCGGCGTGTTCATCGAAGTCAGCGACTCGGGCCCGGGCATTCCCGCCGAAGACCGGCAGCGCGTCTTCGACCGCTTCTATCGCCGCGCACAGAGCGACGAAGCGGGTAGCGGCCTGGGGCTGGCCATCGTCAAGACCATCGCCGAACGCCACCGGGCGACGGTGCAGCTCGGCGAGGCCGCGCTTGGCGGCTTGCGCGTGCGCGTTCAATTCGAGCCCTGCGCAGCTTCCTCTGGCCCTCGCGCCTTCTCTCGCGCCGCTGCCTCCTTACCTCCTGGCCGACCGTCTTAAGTCAGCTTTAAGTCGTGACCCTCTATCGTACGTGCCACTGGAAGCGAATCGCTTCCCCTCTGGAACGGAACAGGAGATCACCATGCATGCACCGACCTTCAAACGCAGTCTACTGGCAGCGGCGCTGATCGCCGCGCTTGGCACCGGCTACGCCACCCTGGGTGGCGATATCATCCGCCCCGCCGACGCCGTCGCAGCTCTCGCGCCACCGGCCGCGGCGCCGCTGGCCGGCCCCGGCATCGGGCTACCCGACTTCCGGTCAATCGTCGAGCACAGTGGCCCGGCGGTGGTCAATATCAGCGCCAGCGGGTCGTCGAAAACAGCCTTTTCAGGCGGCGGCGACGATGATCCGCGCCTCCCCGAACTCTTCCGCCGCTTCGGCAGGCCAATGCCCGAGGGCGGAACGCCCGCGCAGGGTATGGGTTCAGGCTTCATTGTCAGTGCTGACGGGCTGATTCTGACCAACGCCCACGTCGTCAGCGGCGCCGACGAGGTCACCGTCAAACTGACCGACAAGCGCGAGTTCAAGGCCAAGGTTGTCGGCCTCGACAAACTGACCGACATCGCCGTGCTGCGCATCGCCGCCAAGGACCTGCCGGTCGTTCGCCTCGGCAGCCCGGGCAGTGCCCAGGTCGGCGAATGGGTGGTCGCCATCGGTTCGCCCTTTGGCTTCGAGAACAGCGTCACTGCCGGCATCGTCTCGGCGAAAGGCCGCTCGCTGGCCAGCGACAGCTACGTGCCGTTCATCCAGACCGACGTGGCGGTCAATCCGGGTAATTCGGGCGGACCACTGATCAACCTGAACGGCGAAGTGATCGGTATCAATTCGCAGATCTACAGCCGCAACGGCGGCTATCAGGGAGTGTCATTCGCCATTCCCATCGACGTGGCGATGAACATCCAGGAGCAATTGCTGAAAAACGGCAAGGTCAGTCACGGCCGCCTCGGAGTCACCATCCAGGAGGTATCGCAGTCGCTGGCCGAGTCCTTCGGCCTGAAAAATACCGCCGGCGCGCTGATCAGCTCGGTCGACAAGACAAGCCCGGCGGCAGCCGCCGGGCTCGAAGCGGGCGATATCATCCTGAAACTGGATGGCACGGAAATCGCGCGCTCGACCGAACTGCCGCCAATCGTCGCCGCGCTCAGGCCGGGAACGCAGATCAAGCTGCAAGTCTGGCGCAAGGGCAGTACCCGCGATATCGCCTTGGCGGTCGGCGAAATCCCGACGCCGGCACAAGCGGTGGCGAGCGGCGGCGAAGCCGACAACCCACGTCTTGGTCTGGCTCTGCGTCCCCTGAACCCACAGGAGCAGCAGCAAAGCGGCATAGCCAGCGGTCTGCTCGTCGAAAACGTCAGTGGTCCGGCGGCCAAGGCCGGCATCCGGCGTGGCGACATCGTCCTGTCGCTCAACGGCCAGGAGGTGCGCGACATCGAGCAGTTGCGTGGGCTGCTCGACAAGGCCGGCAAAACCGTTGCCCTGCTGATCGAGCGCGACGACGCGAAGATCTTCGTGCCCGTCGACATCGGTTGAGCATGGCTCGGCGACGGCTGGCTACCAGTGATGCGGTCGCGCTAGCTGCAGCGCGCGCCATTTTTCGACCGCGAGGCGGCAAATGATTGACGCCCTCTTCGACCTTCTCGGCACCTTCTATCAAAGCGGCCAACTGGAGCAGGCCGAATGGATCGCGCGCAGCATCCTGGAAGCGATCCCCGACGATATCGTCTCGCTGCAGTTTCTCGGTCTGCTCTATTACCGGAGCGCGCGCCGCAGCGAGGCGATGCAGGCCTTCAACGCGGCACACATCGATGCGCCTGCGGCCGCTCCGGCAGCCGCTGCAGACCCGGATCTGCGGGCCTCGGCACAGTGCTTGCGCGCCGCGAGTGGCCACGGTTCGACACTGGCGGGGGCGTGGTACGACCTCGGCCTGGTGCTCTTCCGCCTGGGCCATTACGGGCAGGCGCTCGCCGCGTTGCAGGCGGCAATTGCCGCGCGTCCCGACTATCCGGCAGCCCAGACCGCGGTGCGCAGAATCTCCGGGTTTTCTGCGCACCGACGAGCGCACAGCAAACAGCAGAAAACAGCGCTGGCGGTCGCAAACACGCTCGACAGCCAGCCGAAAAGCTAGTGTAGTGTTGCGTTCTTGATGAGGCTTTCGGCAAGCATCTCCGACCCTCCGTCACTGCGAGGAGGCAAAGCCGACGCGGCAATCCAGAGGTTTGGCTTTTCGCGTGCTCACGATGTCGATGTGGTGGGAAATAGTGAGAGGATGGAACTGGATTGCCGCGTCGGCTGCGCCTCCTCGCAATGACGTGGGGGCTGGTGTGGCGCCGCATTCGCCATTCACCATTCCTGACGTGGCCTTGAGCACCCATGACAGCGGCGGGAAACCCGTGGGGTAGCCGGAATTTATAGGTTCCATACTGCGTGCACCACTACACCAGCGCCGGCAAGGGTGCTTGCCCACAGCGGCGAAGAGTGGAATCATGCGCAGGTAAAGGTTCCGCCCCCCACCATGAGCAAGCCCCCCAGCCAAGGAAATGATCGCCGCCGACTCGGCGCTGCTGCGCCCGAAAAACTCGGCCGACGTGATACTGTCGGCCGGGCTATCGACAGCCGTTGCCAGAAGTACCGACCAGATCGTCGCCATCGGCGCCTCGACTGGCGGCACGCAGGCGCTGGAGCTCGTTCTGCGTCGCCTGCCGGCGACTTGCCCGGGCATGGTCATCGTGCAGCACATGCCCGAGCGCTTCACGGCGATGCTCGCGCAGCGTCTCAACGCGATCTGTCAGATCGAAGTGCGTGAGGCGCGCAACGGCGATCGAGTCGGCGCGGGCCTGGCGCTGATTGCACCCGGCAACAAACACATGCTGCTCAGACGCAGCGGCACGCATTACCTGGTCGATATTGTCGACGGACCGCTGGTCAACCGCCACAAGCCTTCGGTCGACGTGCTTTTCCGCTCGGTCG
This sequence comes from Candidatus Accumulibacter phosphatis, assembly GCF_012939955.1. GTDB lineage: Bacteria > Pseudomonadota > Gammaproteobacteria > Burkholderiales > Rhodocyclaceae > Accumulibacter > Accumulibacter delftensis. Next base: position 8,712 of record NZ_SPMY01000041.1, on the reverse strand, counting down.
CGAAGTTTGCCGGCGCCAACGCGCTGGGGATCATCATGACCGGCATGGGTGACGATGGCGCTCGCAGTCTCAAGGAAATGCGCGACGCGGGAGCCAGGACGATCGCCCAGGACGAAGCGAGTTGCGTCGTTTTCGGCATGCCCAAGGAAGCCATCAGGCGCGGTGGCGCCGAGCAGGTCATGGCTCTCGAACAGATCCCCGGCGCGTTGCTCGCCTTCGGCCGCAGCAGCGGAGTGCGCGGCATCTCCTGAAGCGAGGCTGGCCTTGTTCGGCAAAGGCCAAAGCACCGCCGCTGGCCTGTCGAGCGCGAGGTCTTGCGTGCTGCGTGCCGAGGGTTGGCAATGCAAACCAGCTTCACTAGCGCACCGGCATCGCGTATTCTCCGCGGATGGGTATTCTGGGAGTCATCGCGGCGTCGGAGCCGCATACCGCCGAAGCCGGCGCCTGTCTGCTGCGCCGCGGCGGTAACGCGGTCGATGCGATCGTCGCCGCCAAGCTCGCGGCAACGGTCACCGAACTGCCGCTGACTTCCCTGGGCGGCGGCGGTGTCTGCCTCTGGGGCGACGCTGACGCTGGCTACAAGGTCCTCGACTTTTTTGCGACCACACCCGGGCGCGGCCTCAGCAGCCCACCGCCCCTAGATTTTGCGCCGGTGACGGTCGATTTCGGACGCACCACGCAGATCTTCCATGTCGGTCGAGGGGCGGCCGCGGTTCCCGGAGAGCTGGTCGGCCTGCTCGAACTGCATCGTCGCGCCGGGCGCGTGCCGCTGCGCGAAGTCGTCGCTCCGGCGGCGGCCTGGGCCCGTGACGGTTTCACGGTCAGCCCGCAGATCGCGATGATCATCGCCCTCGTCGCGCCCATCGCCCGCCGCTCGCCAGCCGTGGCCAAGCTCTTCTTCCCGCGCGGAGTTCTGCCGCAAGCAGGTGATCGCTTGAGCAACCCCGAGCTCGGCGACTTCCTGCACGCGCTTGGCGAAGCTAACACCGACAGCCACGTCGCCCGCTACCGGGCGTCGCTGGTCGACAACTTCGGCCCGGCGCAAGGCGGACTGATCACCGCCCAGGACGTCGCGGCGTACGCACCGGTGATCCGCGAACCGCTGCGCGTCGGCTTTGGCCCCTACACGGTGCTTACCAACCCGCCGCCGGCCGCCGGCGGTGGGCTGATCGGTGCCGGCCTGCATATCGCCGAGCAACTCGGCCTCGGTGAAGAGCCCTTCCTGTCGCGCAAGCAGCAACTGGCGATGGCGGCGCTGCTGACCACCGTGTCGGAAATCCGCCAGGCCGGCTACGACCAACGCCTCTACACCGACCCCGGGGCTATCCTCGACCTGGCCGCTGGCAAGGGCATTCCTGTCTGGGCCGCGCGCGCGCAAAGCCTGTTTGCCGAGAACCAACTCGGCGCCACGACGCATATCTCGGTCATCGACGCCGACCGCATGGCCGCGGCAATGACCACCAGCAATGGCGAAGGTTGCGGTGAAGCCTTGCCGGGCCTGGGTATCCACGTCAACAATTTCCTCGGTGAAGACGACATCAACCCCGCTGGTTTCCACCAAGGGGCGCCGGGAACCTGGATGAGCACGATGATGTCGCCGACCATCGTCGTCGCTGGCGAGCGCCCGTGCTTCGCGCTCGGCAGCGGCGGCTCGAACCGCATTCGCAGCGCCATCCTGCAAACCCTGCTCAATCTGCTGGCCTATCGCCGGCCGCTAAAGGAAGCAGTGAACGCGCCTCGCCTGCATGTCGAAGGCACCCGGCTGTGGTTTGAAAGCCATGACCTCGGCGCCGGGGCCGCGGCAGCCCTGCAGGCAGCATGGCCCGCAGCGACCTGCTTCGACGAGGCAAGCCTGTTCTTCGGTGGAGTGAACTGCGTCGCCAATGGCCACGACCGTCTCTACGGCGCCGGTGACCGCCGGCGTGGCGGCGTTGTGGTCGTTGCCGAACAGTAGAGTGGTCGAATGGTGGAGAGGTCGGCTGGCGCAGGCACCCACACGCACCGTACGCCCGAATTCCCCTACCCTCTTCTCTACGGGAACGCTGCCCCTCAGAAGCTGTAGCGTACCTCCGAATAGACGCGGTCACTGTCGTCATAGCGCCCGAAGAATCCCTGTGGTGGTCCATTGAAGATATCGACGCCGACCGCCAGGTCCCAGTTCTTCTCGAAGTTCCAGCTTACGCGCGGGCGCAGCATCCAGTCGTTGCGGTTGAAGCTGGCGATATACAGCGCCTGCGCTTCGAACCGGTCGCCGAACTTGTGGTTCAAGAGCAGGCTGTAGCCGTTTTCGTTGCTCGACGGAATGATATTCGGGTCATGATCCAGGAAATGATTCTGGAATACCTGGACATTGATTCGGGTATCGGTGAACTGTGAGAAGTCGAGGCCGAGCACCCAGGTGAAGGTATTCTGCTCGACCAGGCCATCGGCGTCCGTCAGGTCGGTCACCTCATACTTCTGGCCGCCGGTGTAGACCGCTTCGCCCTTGAGCACCATCGAACCGAGGTCTTTGGCAAAGGTCGTTCCGTACTGATCGATGCGCTCGTGCTGAGCCTGATAGGTCACGCTTGGCTGGGCTCCAGCGATGATTTCCCGGTAGAAAGTCGGCGCGACGCTCATGCTGCTGTAGGCAAAAGCCGCCACATCCCAGCCGTTGTGGAGAACCGACAGGCGCATGCCATAGTTGGTGTTGGCAAGGTTGCGCGTCGGAATCTTCTCATTGCGAAAAGTCGCCTCGCCGTAGGGTACCAGCGTGTAGTCGTAGAACTGCGCGCCCGGCTTACCGATGTTGTCGTAGCTGGCCACCGGGATCCAGATCGCTTCGGCGTGGAAATCGCCCTTGAAGTACTCGGCACGTGCGGCCCACTGCGGAATGCGCAGGATATCGAACTCCGGCAGCACGAAATGCCGCATGTCTTTGGCGGAAACGACGTCACCGAAGAGCAGACCGACCATCTCGCCCCAGATGATCTGCTGCCGGCCAAAACGGAAATCCCAGTCGCCGACGCCGATATCGATGTAATTCTCGCGCAACAGCACATTCAGGGTTTGATTGTCATTCACCTTTTGGGGGTAGAAATCACTCATGGCATAAACGGCGTCGAAGTCCACGCGCACCCCCAGGTGCCATTTGACGCCGCTGCTGAAATCCCCCTGTGCGCTGAGATCGGCGCGCGTCATCGCCTCCGACCAGTGCGATGGCTCGGGCGTGGTATAAGCCATCACATTCTGGACAAAACCGCGGTAGCGCACCGGACGCGACGGCGACTTGGCAACGGTCTGCGCGGCCAGAGCTTTCGGCGAAGCATCGTCGCCGTCGCCAAACACGGCATCGCGGCGGACCGGTAGTTCACCAACTGGCGCAGGAGCGGCGGCTGGCTCGTCGCTACCGAACAAGGCATCGCGGCCGAGCGGCAGTTCGCCAGTTGGCGCAGTGGCGGCTGGCTCATCGGTGCCAAACAAGGCGTCGCGACTCAGGGGCGCAGCGCTTTCTGGAGCGGCAACTGGAGCAACGGCCGGCGCCGCAGCAGGCCCCGCGGCCGGCTCGTCGGTGCCGAACAGGTCATCCCTGCTCATCGGCAAATCGTCCGCCTTCGCAGCAAGCAGAAGCGCCGTCGGCATTGGCGAGACACGCACGGCGACGTCGCTGACAGCTCGATTGGCAGCATCCGCAGGCTGTGCCAGGAGCGGCAGCGGCAAGCTCGCGACAACCAGGGCGAGCGCGGTGAAAGGCGGCTTACTTCTGATCTGCATTGTGGTTTCCCGGGTCGTTATCTGGCGCCTCACTCGGCACGGCATTGTGCTTGTCCTTATCATTTATCGCTAGCGCCTCGGTCTCCGCGGCGCCGGCTGCGCTGTCGACAAGGGCTTCCGCCGAACGATGACGCGCAAGCGACCACCTGCGGTTCGCACGTACGCCGAGCAGGGCGATCTCGCCATCCTCGACGCGCACCAGCCGGTCAGCCTTGGCAATCACACGCTTGTCGTGGGTGGAGAAAATGAAAGTCGTTTTCAGTGCCCGGTTGATCTTCTTCATCAGCAGGAGGATTTCCTCGCCGGTCTTGTGGTCGAGGTTGGCAGTCGGTTCGTCGGCCAGCACAATGGCCGGCTTGATCACCAGGGCCCGGGCGATAGCCACGCGTTGGCGCTGGCCACCACTCAGCTGGTTCGGACGGTGGGTCGCAAACTTCGTAAGGCCAACAATGTCGAGAAAGTAGGCCACCCGCCGGCGGCGGTCCGCAGCCGACATATCCCTGCGCTGCAGCAGCGGGTATTCGACGTTTTCGGCGGCCGACAACACCGGCAACAAATTGAAGGTCTGAAAAATGAAACCGATGGTCCGGGCGCGCAGATCGGCGAGTTGGTCCGCCGTCCGGCCGCTGACGTCCTGGTCGTTAATGTAAATTTTTCCGCTGGTCGGCGTGTCAATGCAGCCGATCAGGTTTAACAAGGTCGTCTTGCCACTGCCGGAAGGACCGGCAATCGCCAGAAAGACGCCGGCGTCGAAGGCCAGAGTAATATCCTTGAGGGCTTGGACTTTCTGCTCACCGAGCTGATAATCCTTGCAGACGTGTTCGATACGGACAACGCTCATACGGTGGCACTTCCTGCCAACCGGCAGAGCGGTCAGCACAATGAGGTGAAAACGATGGAAAGCATGACGATCCGCCATTCTGGTGTCAAGACGGCCTTGCTGCTTCTCTTGCTAACTTTCTCGGCCTGGACCGCAGCAGCGCCGCTGGCGATGGCCACGCAGGAAGAAGCCGGCAACCCGGCAGACAACCAGGCAGACAACGAAGCCTTGGCTCGGATGATCGTCAAAAATGCCGACGAGGTGCGTTTTCCCGCCGACGGCTTTCAGGTCGACGTAACAATCACCACGACCGAGAAAGGCGGCCAGCCCGACGTGCATAAGTATCGAGTGCTATCGAAGGGCAACACCAACAGCGTGGTGATGGTCACCGAACCGGCATCCGAGCGTGGTCAGATCATGCTCATGAAAGATCGCAATCTGTGGATCTTCATGCCTGAAGTCTCACAGCCGATTCGGCTCGCTCTCTCGCAAAGGCTGACCGGTCAGGTTGCCAATGGCGATCTGGCGCGCGCCAACTTCGCCGACGACTACAATCCCAAGCTGCTGCGCACCGAGCAGATCGGCGATGACGACTTTTACGTGCTCGAACTGACCGGGGTCGACCGCGGAGTCACCTACCAACGGGTACTCTACTGGGTCCGGAAAAAGGACTCCTGGCCATACCGCGCGGAATTCTATTCGCTGTCCAGGCGCCTGTTGAAATCCTGCAAGTACGAGAATTTCCAGACCATGGAAGGCAGGAAGCGGCCGACGCGACTGGTCATGGAAGACGCGCTGCGCGGCGGCGAGCAGTCGGTCTTGGAGTACAACAGCATGAAGCTGCGCGATCTGCCGGACAAGATTTTCACCAAGGATTACCTCAAGAAACTCGACTAGAGCGACGCTCACCGGGGCTGCGGGCGCCACTTCGTAGTAGTATGTTTGGCTGCTGTCGACAACTCGCCGGGCAGCCAGAAAAGAGCAGAAAGGTAGCCCATGTTTCTTTCGAACTTGACAGAGCTGACCATGAGCCAGGGCTACCGGCGGTTCTTCAAGGTCGTCCCGGCACTGACCGACGAACTGCGTGCCGAAAACTACCGCATCCGCCACGAAGTGTATTGCCGGGAACTGGGTTATGAGCCACTGCGTCCTGAGGGCCTCGAAGCAGATGCCTACGATGAGCAGTCGCTGCATTGCCTGGTGCAGTCGGTTTCGACAGGCGACTTTGTCGGCTGTGCGCGCCTCGTGCTGATTGATCCCAAAATTGCGCAACAGGCCTGGCTACCGTTGGAGATCAGCTGCGCGGAAACGCTGGACCGCTCCCTTGTTGATCCGCGGACGCTGGACCGTGCGCGAATCGCGGAAATCTCCCGCCTGGCAGTGATTGGCAGCTACCGCCGCCGGCCGGGCGAGAAAGATAGACCGATCTCGATCTCGGAGGAGGACTTCGGAACAGCCAAGCAACCGCGCCAGCCCTACCTTGCTCTGGCGGTCTATCTTTGCCTGATCGCGCTGGCCCGCCACTACGGAATCACGACCCTCTTCGTGCTCACCGAACCGCGTCTGGCGTCAAACCTGACACGCATGGGCGTGAAGGTCACCCAGATAGGCGGCGCGATAGAACACCGCGGCACGCGTATTCCATCAATGCTGTCGGTCGAGGAAGTCATTGACGGCATGAACTTCGTTCTCCGCACGCTCTTCGAGGTCGTCGCGCGCGAGGTCCAGGAAGGTGTCACAGCCGCTGGCGAGAACGCGATACGCGCCGGCCACCACCCGACTACCTAGCCGACCACCAAAAAATGCACGCCTTTGCCCGCCAATCCGCTACGACGGGCATACCGTTTGGCATTTTGATCCGCCGCGATGTATAGCTTGCCGGAGCCCGTCCGCCACGCCATTGAGTCGGGACGCGCGCCATCACCGCCTCAGATATTGCTGCGCCTCCTGCAGATGGTCGACGACGACAGCACGACCATGGCCAAACTGGCCGGGCTCGTCGAGCAGGACCCGGGATTGTGCACCCGCGTGCTGACAGCGGCGAACTCACCCGCTATTCGCCGCGGCACGCAGCTGCAAAGCATCGAGAACTGTCTTATCGCACTCGGCACCCGCCTGGTACGCTCGATCGCCACCTGCCTGTCGGTCCAGAATCTCTTCGACGAGCGCGCAGCCAGCCGATCGGTCGATCTGTCCGCCTTCTGGACACACTCGCTGCTGGTCGCCGAACTGTCGCGCAGCCTGGCCGCCACCTACGGCTATCCACGACCGGACGAGGCCTACCTGGCCGGACTGCTGCACGACGTCGGCGAACTCATTCTGCTCTCGGCACTTGGCGAACCCTACCTGCAGCTTCTTGCCACCTGCCCCAGCGAAGCGGAGCTTTCCAACCGGGAAAGCGAACACTTCAGTGTGCACCATGGCGAAATCGGCACCTGGCTGGCCGACCAATGGCATCTCGATTCACCCTTCGCCGACGGCATTCTGTTCCACCATCTGCCCGCCGAGCAGATCACCACTGCCGCCCCTCTGCCGCAGTTGGTATGGCTCGCACACGCGCTGGTTTCTTGCGAAGAGATTCCCGAAGAACTGGCAGCCGTCGCCAATGAGATGTTTGCCAACGACGACAGCGACCGACTAAGACGCCTGCGCGACGAAGCCGAGCAGCGGATGTGCATCATTGCCAACGCCATCGGTATTGCCCCGCCGGAAGGAGCGGCTGCCGGCCGCAGATCGGACGGAATGCCACGGGTACTCGGCGCTCGCCGCCGCCGCAGCGAACCCGACGCCAACGAACAGATCGCCACAATCCTTGGCGAGAAGGCTTTGCTGCAACCCTTGCAGCAGGATCTGTGCAGCCTCACCAGCGACGCCGAAGTGCTCCTCTCGCTGCGTGAATCGGCGCGTATACTCTTTGACCTCAATCACCTCGCCTTCCTGCTCTGCGAGCCGCAAAACGGCCCCCTCACCGGCAACGGTATCGCCGCGCAGCCGGCCATTTTTGGCCAGGTCAGGATCCTTGCCGCGGCGCACCGCAGCCTTGCCGCCGTGGCCATGATCAATGGCCAGATCTGCTCCTCCTATGACCGCCTACCGCTAGCCGCGAAGTCGCTGATTGACATCCAGTTTGCTCGGGCCCTGTCGAGCACCGGGCTGGTGTGCATCCCGATGCTCGGCCGCAGCCGTACGATCGGGGTGATCGTCGCCGGGCTGAGTGCTGGTCAGCACAACCGCTTGGCACACCGGCTACCTTGCCTGGCTAATTTCGGACGCCTTGCCGGCGTCACCCTGGAGAGCTGGCATGACGCGCAGGCGCTTCGCCAGGAGTCCGCCGATGCGGTAGCGGCGCGCTTCACTCGCCAGGCGCGACGCGTCGTTCACGAAGCGGGAAACCCGCTGACGATCATCAAGGGCTATCTGCACATCCTTGACGGCAAGCTGCCGCCAGGAGCCGGAGTACACCATGAACTCAAAGTCCTGAGCGACGAAATCGACCGTGTTGCCGGCATCGTGCGACGCATGAGCGAAGTCCCTGCCGACACCGACGATGAGCAGGCGGTCGATGTCGGTGAGCTGGTGCGTGAATTGCTTCTGCTCTACCGCGAAGCGCTGTTCGATACGCGCGGGATCGCCATCGAAACCGCTCTGCCGCTACGCCCGCTGCGCATAGCCGCTGACCGTGCCAGCATCAAGCAGATCCTGGTCAACCTCTGGAAGAACGCTTCCGAAGCGCTATCGCCCGGACAACGGCTCAAGCTTTCACTGACCGACGACATCCTCCACCAGGGACAAGCCGTCTGCGAATTGAGAATCGAGGATAACGGTCCGGGCATGAGCGAAGCGGCGGTGCGGGCGCTGCACCGCGCCGCCGACGGCCAGCTCGGAGCGACACGCGGTATGGGGCTGTCGATCGTCGGCGCACTCGCGCACCGCCTCGGGATTCCCGTCTCCTGCCGCAGCAAGGCCGGGCACGGGACCATGATTTCCCTGCTGTTGCCAACACCGGGCCACGTAGAGCACCGGGACGATAGCAAAGTCAAACCCCACTAACGATCATGTCAGTCGAGATACCCCGGATGATGAAAGTCATGACCGTTCTCTCCTCCGTGAACGACGCGTCGCGCCTGGCGAGTGAAGCG
>NZ_SPMY01000040.1 GCF_012939955.1 Candidatus Accumulibacter phosphatis | reverse complement strand
GCGGGATGCACAGCGGCGGCCTTTCCAGTTCGACCGCCTTGACGTGCCCGTTTTCCATCAGACTGGTCAGGGCGAACCTGCGGCCAGCATCGTCTCCTACAGGGTGCGAGAAGTAATTGTCTCCCCCAACGAAGTAGATCGCTTGGCCATCCTTCTCCAGAATCGCCAACCCTTCGCCCACTTTCTGCGCACCATCGGGAAACCCCGGAAGCCACGACTGCCTCAACGCCTGCTCCTCCTTGCACCCCGAGTAACGCTTGCTCTATGCCATACGAAAACTACAGCCTTCAAAATAAAGTGCCACTTGCAATTCCTGAATTCTACCTACATTCCCGGTCGGGATCAGGAAATCTGAACTTGGCGGTTCGCTGCTGCTGAACGGCAAGCAACGAATAAATCGCGGTTTCCAAGCCCAGGTCATCGGCTTTTCCGACACTACCACCGGCCTGCAGGGGCGCAGCGTGTGGACCGACGAGAACGGCGACAAGGTCTTCAGCGAGTTAAGCGGTGAAGGGCTCGGCCCGGGCCTGCTGATCGAAGGCAAGCTTATTGGCGGTACCGGTCGCTACGCCGGCGTTAGCGGTGAATACAGCTTCAAATGGAAGCGCATCGGCGCTTTCGAAGGCAGCGAACTGACCGGCCGGGTCGTCGATCTGAATGGCTGGGCTCGCCTCGGGTCGCCCAGTGCGGTTGCTCCCACCACTGCAGGAGGTCAACAATGAGTACAGCCGCTTTCGGAACGGGAAGGATCGTGAAACTGGTGATCCTCCTGATCATGTTTTTCGGCCTCTGGTTCGCGCCGGTTCCCGCGGGCCTGACCGTTGAGGCCTGGCATCTGTTTGCCGTCTTCGCCTCGGCAATCACCTCCGTGGTCCTCAATGTCTTCCCGCTCTTCACTTCGGCGGTGTTGGCTTGTGCGATCGTCGTGCTTACCGGCACACTGACTCCGGAGAAGGCCTACGGTGCCTTTGCCAACGCCATCGTGCTCCTGGTGGTGACCGCTTTCCTGGTCTCTCAGGCGGTGGTCAAGAGCGGACTTGGCAAGCGCATCAGTCTCTATGTGATTTCGCTATTCGGGAAATCGACGCTCGGCCTGGCGTACAGCATCTTCATTACCGACACCCTGATTGCCCCCGGTTTCCCGAGCAATACCGCTCGCGGTGGCGTTCTCTTCCCGGTGATCCTGGCCCTGGCGCAAAGCAGGGGCTCGACACCCGACGACGAGAACCTGCGCCGCCTCGGCGGCTACCTGATGTTTTGCGGCATGGCCAGCCTGGCCATCACCTCGGCACTGTGGTTCACCGCCACCTCGGGCAACCCGGTCGGAGCAGCACTCGCCGCCGAACACGGGATGAGCATTGATTTCGGCTCCTGGCTGCTTGCCTCCAGCGTACCCTGTCTGGTGGTGATCGCCCTGCTCCCGGCTCTGCTCTATCGTGTTTTTCCGCCAGGAATCACCGCCACTCCGGAAGCTCCAGGCATCGCCCGCAAAGAGCTGCAGACCATGGGGCCGATGTCGCGCAACGAGTGGATCACGGCGGTGACTTTCGTGATCATGGTCACCGGCTGGATACTGGCGGCTCCCTACAAGCTCAACCTGACGGCAATTGCCCTGGCCGGTCTCGCCACGCTGATGATCAGCGGCGTTTTAACGCTTGAAGACATCAACAAGCAGGGCGGCACGCTGGTCACTTTCATCTGGCTGGCCATACTTTTTGGCATGAGTGGGCAGCTCAACGAAATGGGCTTCATGGGCTACGTCGGCGAGCGACTGGCTGTCGGGCTGGAAGGCCTCGCCTGGCCGGTCGCCTACGTTGCCTTGCTGGTCATTTATGTGTTGCTCCACTTCGGGTTCGTCAGTCAGAACGCGCAGGTCCTGGCGCTGCTCGGAGTGTTTCTCGACGTCGGCGTGAAGTCGGGCGTTCCCGTCCATTTGATGGCCTACGCGCTGCTGTTTGCCAGTAGCTACTTCTCGGTCATTACGCCACAAGGCGGCAGCCAGAACATCATCTTCGTCGCCAGCGGCTATCTCAAGCAGAGCGAACTGTACCGCCTGGGGCTGACGACAACCGCCTTCTGCACCCTGGTGTTTCTGGTCATCGGCACCCCCTGGATACTCTGGGTCGGCTAGTCCGAACAGACCGCGCGGAGGCGCTACCCCGCTCGCCACGGGTAGCGCGATCGAGCAGCCCACATAGCCGGCGGCAACGAACCGCCAGCACCTCTGGAGACAAGTCATGAACCTAAATACAGGCACCGCTGGCCCCGACTCGACCTCATTGAGTCGCCACCGCAGCGTTTGGGACGTACGATCGGAAAGCTGGATCGGGCTGGTCGACGTCCTCTCGCAGCTCGCCAAGCTGGCACAGGATGACCCCGGCCGGGAAGAGCGCTTGACCAAGGTCGGCGCCCTGACAGAAGCCTTGCGGCCGATTGAAGCCTGTTGGGCGTATCCGGGCCGCCGCGCCTTCGCCGAGCTCTGTAGCCACATCGATCGCGGCAACCTGGCGCATGCCGCAATCATCGCTCGCCGCTTTCATCGCACGCTGGCCTCGCTGACCTATCGCCACGAGGGTACGGGGGCGAAAAACGATGCCGATTTGCCCTCGCAGATCGAAAGCGAGCAGGAGTACCAGGCGCAGCTGCGCTGCCCATACTTCGAGGTTCTGGTCGTCGACGACATGCTGGTCGAAGAAGAGGAAGCGCTGCATCGCCAGGTGCGCAACGAGCGCAGACCTGACGACGATTTCGTTTACGACGTGGTCGTCGTGCCGACTTTCGAGGATGCACTGGTTGCATCATGGGTGAACTTCAACCTGCAGGCAGTGGTGATCCGCTACGGCTTTCCCTACCGGTCGCTCTACTTCCGCGAACTCGTCGGGCGGCGCTACATTGATGGTGCTGAGGTCGACGGCGAGTTGCTGCCCGAGTCAGAGCGCGGTCCTCTGCTCGGTCGACAGATCGCGAAGTTGCGTCCGGAGCTGGATCTCTATCTGGTCACCGACGTCAATGTCGAAGACGTGGCGGCGAAGGCGGGGGAAACTTTCAACCGCATATTTTTCGGCGAAGAAGACAAGCTCGAACTCAACCATTCGATCATGCAAGGGGTTGCCGAGCGCTATCACACCCCGTTCTTCGACGCCTTGTGCAAGTACGCGAAGCAGCCTACCGGCGTTTTCCACGCCCTGCCGCTGGCGCGTGGCAAGTCGATCATGAATTCGAACTGGATCGGCGACCTCGGCCAATTCTATGGCATGAACCTGTTCATGGCCGAGACCTCGGCCACCTCGGGCGGGCTCGATTCGCTGCTCGAACCCACGGGCTCGTTGAAACTGGCTCAGGAGTATGCCGCACGGGCCTTCGGCTCACGGCGCACTTTCCTGGTCACCAACGGCACATCAACGGCCAACAAGGTCGTTGTCCAGGCCATCGTCCGGCCCGACGACATCGTTCTGGTTGACCGCAATTGCCACAAGTCGCACCACTACGGGATGGTCCTGGCCGGCGCACAGGTCACCTACCTGGAGGCCTATCCGCTGCACGAGTACTCGATGTACGGTGCGGTGCCGATCCGCCACATCAAGGAAACGCTGCTCGACTTGCGCCGCGCCGGGACGCTGAACCGCGTACGCATGGTGCTGCTGACCAACTGCACCTTCGATGGCATCGTCTACAACGTCGAGCGGCTGATGCTCGAGTGCCTGGCCATCAAGCCTGACCTGGTGTTCCTGTGGGACGAGGCGTGGTTCGCCTTCGCGCGTTTCCACCCGGTCTACCGCCCACGCACGGCCATGGGTGCCGCCGCCAAGCTGACCGAGATGTTCAAGAGCGAGGCCTATGCCAAACGCTACGCGGAATTCGCCAGCAGTTTTGACGAGGCGGCCTGGGCTGACGACGAGAAAGTCCTGAACACTCGCCTGCTGCCGGACCCCGGCAAGGCACGAATCCGCGTCTACGCCACCCATTCGACGCACAAGACGCTGACCGCCCTGCGCCAGGGCTCGATGATCCACGTCTGGGATCAGGACTTCAAGGACAAGGCCGAGGAAGCCTTCCATGAGGCCTACATGACGCATACCTCGACTTCGCCCAACTACCAGATCCTCGCCACCCTCGATGTCGGGCGGCGGCAAGTGGAAATGGAAGGCTACGAACTGGTGCAGCGCCAGCTCGAACTGGCGATGAACCTGCGCGACCAGGTGGCCGCGAATCCCCAGCTCAACAGCCACTTCCGTTTCCTGACCGTGACCGACATGGTGCCGGAGGAGTTTCGCGAGTCGCACGTCGAATCGCTGTACAACATGGAGACGGGCTGGGAAAACCTGTTGAAAGCCTGGCAGTCGGACGAGTTTGCGCTCGACCCCAGCCGCGCCACGCTGGCCATCGGCCTGACCGGGATGGACGGTGACACGATCAAGAACAAGTACCTGATGGACAAGTACGATATCCAGATCAACAAGACCTCGCGCAATACGGTGCTGTTCATGACCAACATCGGCACCACCCGCTCGACGATCGCCTACCTGCTCGGCGTGCTGGTCAAGATCGCCCGCGACGTGGACAACAGGGTGCGCGACATGAGCACTCCGGAACTTCGTATCCATGAAAAACGCGTGCGCTCCCTGACCCTGGAACTGCCCCCGTTGCCCAACTTCTCGTGCTTCCACCAGGCCTTCCGCGGCCGCAGCCTGGACGGGCAGAGCGAGACGCGCGATGGCGACGTCCGCAGCGCCTTCTTCCTTAGCTACGAGGATGCCAACTGCGAGTACCTGACCATGGACGATACGGCCAAGGCGATCAGGAACGCACGCGAATGCGTCTCTGCTCAGTTCGTCATCCCTTACCCGCCGGGCTTCCCGATTCTCGTGCCGGGACAGGTGATCAGTGCCGAGATATTGCAGTTCATGCAGGCGCTTGATGTGCGAGAGATCCATGGTTTCCGGCCTGAACTGGGCTTTCGCATCTTTACCGAAGCCGCACTCGAACTGGCAGGGCAGGCAAACGCAGTCTGGAAAGCGCAGGTCAATGCCAGCGCCGAGGCGGCGGAAGGCGAGTGAAATGACCGCTGGTGAGCGTCAATCCAGCCGTCTTTTTGTGGTGACAACGAAGAGGAGAAAATAATGACTTTCAAAGTAAAGACAATTTCCGACCTGCGGCTGATGTTTCATCGCAACGAGCGACCGATCTATTTCATCAGCGCCACCAACTTCAATCTGCTGGGAATCGACCAGTGGGTGAATCGCTTCCGCTTCATCAGCTACATCGATTGCTTCGATGGCCGGCATCCGAACGTCTTCGTCCCGCAGGAGACGCCGCACGACGAGTTCACGTCGATCGAAGACATCAACAACCACATGTTGCAGCACAAGGACGTGATCGACTTCATCGAGCGCCGCGGTGGCAGCCCGGCGGCAACCTTCCTGATGTTTGACGAGAAGACCGAGGAGCTGGCCAAGGAACTGGGCATGGAAGTCTGGTTTCCGCCGGCCAAACTGCGCCAGCGTTGCGACAACAAGATGGAGACGGTACGCATCGGCAACAAGGCCGGCGTGTTGTCGGTACCGAACGCCCTCGATAAGGTGAGCAGCTTCGCCAACCTTATGGAAATTGCCGAGCGCCACGGACTGGGCAAGCACCTGGTCCTGCAGTCGGCCTTCGGTGATTCCGGCCACACGACTTTCTTCATCTCTTGCGAAGACGATTTCAACAAGCACAAGGAAGATATCTGCAAGGATCCCGAAATCAAGATCATGAAGCGCATCAACTGCCGTGGGGCGACGCTCGAAGCCTGCGCCACGCAGTCGGGAACTCTGGTCGGACCGATGCTTACCGAAGTCGTCGGTGCCAGCGAACTGACGCCCTACAAGGGCGGCTGGTGTGGCAACGAGGTTTTCCCCGGTTCCTTCTCGGAAGCCGTGCGCGCCCAGGTCAGAGACATGACCGAGCGTTTTGGCAACCAGTTGATCGAGGAAGGTTACCGAGGGTACTTCGACCTCGATTTCCTGATCGACCAGGACAGCGGCGACGTCTATCTCGGCGAACTGAACCCACGCGTCTGTGGCGCCAGCCCGATGACCAACCACGCGGCCTTTGCCTATGCCGATGCCCCGCTCTTCCTCTTCCACCTGCTGGAATTCTCGGGCGTGCCCTTCGATCTCAACGTCAGCGAAATCAACGAGCGCTGGGCGCAGCCGCACTTCATCGATTCGTGGTCGCAGGTGGTGATGAAGTACACTGACAAGAACGTCGATCAGGTCACGCACGCGCCGGGCACCGGCATTTACCGCATGAGCGAAGACGGCAGCGTCAGCTTCCAGCGCTTCGACTATAACCGCCAGGCGATCGACAGCGAACGCGAGGCCTTCTTCCTGCGCATCACCGGTTCGGGTGACTATCGCTATGAGGGCGCCGACCTCGGTATCCTGATTACGCGTGGCCGTTCGATGGACGATAACTTCAAGCTCAACCTGCGCGCCCGTGACTGGATTCGCGGCATCAAGCAGTACTATGCCGGCAAACCAATCGTTACCACCGAGCACGAGGCGGCACCGGAGCCCGGCGCGTTCAAGATCCTTTGACCGCCGTGCCGCACGCGGACCTGCCTATCCACCAGCGATTTACGGCGCTGGTGGAGGACACTCCCGGCCCATTGTGGCAGGCGCTTTTCGAACGCTGCTGGCCGGGTTACCGCGACTGGTACCTGCGCAGCGGCGTCTTCGATCGCCCCAGCTACCTTGAAAGCCGGCGCGCGCTGCGCCAGCACATGCCGGAGCTGGTACCCACCTGGGAGCAACTGGTCGAGTTGGCCGGCGGTGGCGACATTGAGGCGCGCGCGCTTTCCTTGTGGTGCCCGCCGGCTTATATTGCCGGTTGCTCGCAAGCAGTGTGGATCGACCCTTGCGGCGCCCAAGACCCGGCGCTGGTGCGCAACTACGACTACGCCCCGGCCTTGCTGGAAGGCAACTGGCTGGCCACCCGCTGGTGCGGCCATCGGGTGCTGGCCATGGGCGATTGTCTATGGGGAGCGCTGGATGGCATGAACGAGGCGGGCCTGGCCGCTTCACTGAGCTTCGGCGGCAGAACGCAAACCGGCACGGGCTTCGGCATCCCGCTGGTGATGCGCTACCTGCTGGAGGTATCGAGCACGGTACAGGATGCCTGCGCGATCCTCAAACGCCTCCCCGTACACATGTCGTACAGCATCACGCTGCTCGACACTTCCGGAAATTGGGCCACCGTGTTCGTCGGACCCGACGAAGCCCCCTATGTCAGTCGCCGGCGGGCGGTCACCAACTTCCAGCACAAGGTCGATTGGCCGCAGCACGCCAAGGCAACTTGTGCCGTCGAGCGCTTCGCCGCCCTGGAACAGCTGGTCGACAAAAAGCATTCCTTGCTGGAACTCACGACAGCACTGCTGCAGCCGCCGCTGTTCCAGACCAGTTACCGACGCGGTTACGGCACGCTGTACGGTGCCGTGTACCAACCGACAGACCGCCGTGTCGAGTTGCTCTGGCAAGACCAGCGTTGGCAGCAGTCCGTGCTCGCGCCGCATGCCGGCGAGCGCGACATCGTGTTCCCGAGCGGCCCGAACTGAAGCCGACCGGTGACCAATTATCCGTTTGAAGAGGAGACAAAGACGATGTTCACTATTTCGCGGCGCCTCGCCATTGCTGTAACGCTTGCCACTGTCCCCCTGCTGTCGGCTCCGGTCTTGGCGCAGGAATTGACCGGTACGCTCAAGAAGATCAAGGAGACCGGGTTGATCACGTTGGGCCATCGCGAATCGTCGATTCCGTTCTCGTACTACGACGACAAGCAGCAGGTGGTCGGCTACTCGCAGGACATGATGCTCAAGGCGGTGGAGGCAATCAAGGCCGACTTGCAGCTTGCCAAGCTCGATATCAAGCTGCTGCCGGTAACCTCGGAGAATCGCATCACGCTCGTCCAGAATGGAAGCGTCGACCTCGAATGCGGTTCGACGACCAACACCGCCGAACGTCAGAAACAGGTCAGTTTCTCGTACAGCATTTTCGTCGCCGGCACCCGACTAATGACCAAGACCAGCTCCGGGATCAAGGATTTTCCCGATCTGGCTGGCAAGAACGTCGTGACCACCGCCGGCACCACCTCCGAGCGTCTGCTGCGCAAGATGAACCAAGATAGCAATATGAAGATGAAGATCATCAGCGCCAAGGATCACGGGGAAGCGTTCCTGCTCCTGGAAAACGGCGGCGCGGCGGCTTTCGTCATGGACGAGGGGTTGCTCTTTGGGGAAATGGCCAAAGCCAAGAACGCCCGCGAATGGAGCGTGGTCGGTACGCCGCAATCGTATGAAGCCTATGGCTGCATGATGCGCAAGGACGACCCGGCGTTCAAGAAGGTCGTCGATGCGGGGCTGGCCAAAGTGATGACCTCAGGCGAAGCCGACAAGCTCTACGCCAAGTGGTTCCTGCAGCCGATCCCGCCGAAGGGCTTGAACCTCAACTTTGCCCTCTCGTACGCGCTCAAGAAACTGTACAAATCGCCCAACGACAAGGCCTACGATTAGGGCAGCAAGGGCAAGCACGCATTCGGCACCGACCTTTCGTGTACTGAAGAAAGGCCAGGCAGCGTCGCTGCCTGGCCTTTCTTACTTTCCCGCACCGGAGTAAACCGCTGCGGGCACCCGCCTCCGCTGATCAGCCTGAGGCCCACGCAGATGGCCGGACTGCCCGCATCCGCTACAGCTCAGTGGCCTCGACCCTTGCAAGGTCGGTCGCGCGGGCACTCGCGGACGGTCAGTTCAGGCGCCCACCGCCCGCAGCGATGCCTCGATGATATCCAGGCCTTCGTTGAGCACGGCATCCGAAATGGTCAGCGGCACCATTACCCGCAAGACATTGCCATGCGGCCCGCACAAGAGCAGCAGCAAGCCGCGTTGCGCCGCTTCATTCTTCAGAGCGACAGCGATGTCCGCTGCCGGCTGCTTTGCATCGCCGTTGCGGCAGAACTCAACCGCCGTCATCGCCCCCAGTCCGCGCACCTCGATGATCGTCGAGAATTTCTCCTGCATGGCGGTAAATCGCTCGCGCATGTGTTCGCCAAGGGCGATCGAGCGCGCGCAGAGTTGTTCTTCCTCGACCACGTCGAGTACCGCCAGGGCGCCGGCAACGGCCATCGGATTTCCGGCGTAGGTGGAACCCAGACCGCCGACCTCTGCAGCGTCCATGATCGCCGCCTTGCCGACTACCGCGGCAATCGGCAAGCCACCGCCGAGGCCTTTGGCCAAGGTGATGATGTCGGGCTCGACAGCATAGTGCTCGCTGGCAAACAGCTTGCCGCAGCGGCCAATGCCGGTCTGCACTTCGTCGGCAACGAGAAGAATTCCGTGCGTGTCGCATAGTGCCCGCAGGCGGCGCAGGAAGCCGAGCGGCGCCGGGACATAGCCACCTTCTCCCTGCACCGGTTCAATGAAGATTGCCGCAACGCGCGAAGCTTCGATAGTGGTCGTGAAAAGTCGCTCGATAGCCGCGATGGAATCGTCCTCCGAGACACCCTGCAGGGCATTCGGGAAGGGAACGTGGAAGATCTCGCCCGGGAATGGCCCGAACTTGATCTTGTAGGGAGCCACCTTGCCGGTCAGTGCGAGACCGAACATGGTGCGACCATGGAAGCCGCCACCGAAGGCAATCATGCCCGAACGCCCAGTAGCCGCACGGGCGATCTTGACCGCATTCTCGACGGCTTCGGCGCCGGTGTTGACCAGAAACGACTTCTTCGGCGTGCTCCCCGGGGCAGCCGCATTTAGCCGCTCACACAGTTCGACGTAGGATTCGTAGGCCACTACCTGGAAGCAGGTATGGGTGAAGGCCGCCAGTTGCTGGCGCGCCGCCTCAACGACCCGGGGGTGGCAATGCCCGGTATTGACCACCGCAATACCCGCGCAGAAGTCGATCCAGCGACGACCTTCGACATCCCAGATTTCGGCATTTCTGGCAGTTTCGGCAAACAGTGCGTGCCCCTGGCCGACACCTTTGGGCAGCGCTGCCGTGCGCCGGGCCATCAGCTCGGAATTGGTTTTAAGGTTCAGTTTTTCGCTCGGTGCATTCATGTTCATTTCCTTTGCAAACTTGACTTGGCGGCTCAAACAATACCGCCGATACAGATGTATTTGATTTCCAGGTAGTCCTCAATCCCGTACTTGGAACCTTCGCGACCCAGCCCGGACGACTTCATGCCGCCGAACGGCGCAAGCTCGGTCGAGATCAGACCGGTGTTGATGCCGACCATGCCGTATTCGAGGGCGCTGGCTACCCGCAAGCTGCGCGCCAGATTCTCGGTGTAGAAATAGGACGCCAGGCCGTACTCGGTATCGTTGGCCATCGCCACCGCATCGGCTTCGGTCTTGAAAGCGAACACCGGCGCCACTGGCCCGAAAACCTCTTCGCGAGCGATGCGCATCTGCGCCGTCACCCCCGCCAGTATCGTTGGCTCGTAATAGGTCTTGCCGAGGCTGTGGGGCTTGCCGCCACAAACGATACGAGCCCCCTTGCCAAGCGCATCGGCAACCAGCTCCTCCACCTTGGCGATCGCCGCGTCATCGATCAGCGGACCTTGCGTGACCCCCTCTTCCGCCCCATTACCGACACGCAGAGTGCCAACTGCGGCAGCGAGTTTTTCGACAAATTGATCGAGGACGCCTTCCTGGACCAGCAAGCGGTTCGCACAGACGCAGGTCTGGCCCGTATTGCGATACTTTGAGAGCATCGCTCCCTGCACGGCGGCATCCAGATCGGCATCGTCGAAGACAATGAACGGGGCATTGCCGCCCAACTCGAGCGACAGCTTCTTGATCGTCGGCGCACACTGCTGCATGAGAATCCGACCGACCTCCGTAGACCCGGTAAAGCTGAGCTTGCGGACCGTTGGATTGGCGCACAGCTCGCCACCAATAGCGATCGGGTCTCCGGTGAGCACATTAAAGACCCCTTTGGGGACTCCGGCGCGCTCCGCCAGCTCGGCCAGCGCAAGCGCCGACAGTGGCGTCGCTTCAGCGGGCTTGAGCACTACCGAGCAGCCCGCCGCCAGCGCCGGACCAACCTTGCGGGTAATCATCGCGGCCGGGAAATTCCATGGCGTGATCGCGGCACAGACGCCAATCGCTTCCTTGCTTACCAGGATACGTTTGTCGGCGTGATGAGGGGGAATCATGTCGCCGTAGATGCGCTTTCCTTCCTCGGCAAACCACTCGATGAACGAGGCGGCGTAGGTGATCTCGCCACGCGATTCGGCAAGTGGCTTGCCCTGCTCCGCAGTCATGATTCGAGCGAGGTCCTCCTGATTGGCAAGCAGCAACTCACACCAACGGCGGAGCACCTTCGCCCTCTCACCTGCAGTCCTGGCACTCCAGGTGCGCTGTGCAAGCCGCGCCGCCTCGATGGCGCGACGGGTCTCCGCCGCGCCCGCGTCGGGCACGTCCGCCAGGTGCCTCCCGGTAGCCGGGTTGGTCACGGCGAAGGTCAGCCCACCATCGGCGCCAACCCATTGTCCATCGATGTAGCACAACTGCCTGAGCAGTGATTTGTCGGCAAGCTCCAAAGACTTATCTCCTGTTGGCCGGGTCAATCTGCAGAAACGGTCATCAG
Organism: Candidatus Accumulibacter phosphatis; assembly: GCF_012939955.1. Lineage (GTDB taxonomy): Bacteria > Pseudomonadota > Gammaproteobacteria > Burkholderiales > Rhodocyclaceae > Accumulibacter > Accumulibacter delftensis. Next base: position 93,906 of record NZ_SPMY01000040.1, on the reverse strand, counting down.
GGCCGAAGCCGGCCGCGAACTGCGCACCCCGAAGTGGCGCCACTTTACATGGGCGATCGGTGCAATAACGAACCACTTATTGAGATAATGCTGCTACCAATTTAGCGAAGTCACTGATCGACAGTTCGCTTTTCGCAGACCTGGTCCAGCTCGCCACGAAGGCGGGGCGAGCGAACGTGGCTCGCGAGCGGAGCCGCAGCGAGTGATCTGACGGGGATGATTCCCGGCCTTGCCGCCGTCGCCGCCAAGGCGCTTGCGCTAGCCGCCAGCGCTGCCCGCAGCGCTGGCTTGCCGGATACGACGGAAAGCGCTCGCCCTTAGCGGTAGACGATCACCGGCACCTTGGAGTGTGAAAGCACCTTCTGGGTGACACTGCCAAGCAACAGCTTCTTGATTTCGCTGCGACCACGCGAGGCGATGAAGATGGCGTCGCACTTCTTCTTCCGCGCCGTTTCGATGATGCCCTCGAACGCCGACGCTGGCTTGGTAGTGAATCCAGCATACTCTACACCGGCAGCAGCAGCGGCCGTGGATATCTCCTCAAGGTATTTCTCAGCGGTGGCCCGCTGCAGCCGGTCGAGCTTGCTCGCCATGCCCTTGTCGATAATGTCACCGTCGCCAAACATGGAATACGGCAGCATCACGATGCCGGAGTAGCCAGTGACTTTCGCTCCCAGCGACTTCGCGAACTGGATGCCGGCCTTGATGGCCTTGCGCGATACGACCGAACCGTCGGTGGGGATAAGGATGTTTTTGAACATGTGCAGTTCTCCTGGTAGTTGTTGCCTGGCTGCGAGGCGGCATGCCCCTGCTCTTTCCCGGCGCGAGGAAAACGCTACCGCAACGCCAGTTCTCCTGATCGCGAGTCGAAGGCCGGCAGGCGCCCTCAGGCACACCCTCCTCCCGACATCCCCGCCATCCACCTCACCTGCCCAAAACGATGGCCAAGCCAAAGATGCGGAAAATAGTATATGGGCTCAGCTGAATCGCGGTCAATCTCAAGGACGAAGTGCCTGTGCAGCAGTGTTAACGACCCTTGCACACACCGGTGGCGGTCGACGCCTCAAAGGTAGCGCATCGCGTCGTCAAAATTGATCTTTTTCGGAGGCGGCAATTCGCTGCGCGCGACGCGTGCCAGCACGAAAGCTCGGCGCATCGGCGGCGATCCCCTGAGTTCTGCGAGGCCGAAATCGACGTCCGCGGCAGCGTCCGTGCTGGCTGCATCGATCACCACGTTCATCGGGCTGAGGCGCAAGCACTTTGTCTCGACGTGCAGATAGCGCTGCGGGTTTTCGAGCACCGTCGTCAGGCTTTCGAGTTCGGCATCGAGGACCAATTCACTGCCCCCGATGGCTCCCAGTTGCCGCTCGTTTTCCAGCAATTCCGCCTGCAGTCTGGCCTGCTCGCTTGCTGCCGCCGGAGCTCCGCCGAACATTGACCCCAGGCCCGGTCCCTGCTGTTGAAGAAGTCGCAGGCGTGCCCGCATCAGCGCACGACTTCCTTGCAGTTCCTGCCTTTCGACACGCTCCCGGCCAATCTCCGACAAGGCCTGACCAAGCAGGTATTCGAAAGCCTCGACACCGACGATGCGGCGCAAACGCGCCTCGTCGCTGCCGCAGATGCGCGTCCCGTGATCCGAGAAACTGACGCTGGTCTGGGCAACGTCACGCTGCACCATGCCGCCTTGCAGCGCCATTCCCAAGACCCGCTTTTCATTGAGCGCCATGCCCAGAACCAGGCAAGCTTCATCGAGTTCCGGAAACTTGTCGAACAGGGTGCGCAAATTGTCCGAGCGGCCGAGAACAGACGGAATATCGGAGGACGCGACAAAGAACGCCTTTAGAGCAGGATCGGAGGACCACATGGCCGACGCAAGCGGTCGTGCGGCGGGCAGCGCCTGAACCAGCGTGCGCAGGAATTCGATCGTCGTCGTGACGGCGGGCGTCAGGCGCCTGTGGCAGTTGGGCAACAGCTTGAGGCGTGGGTTGGTCAGCGTAATCGCCTTGTCGACCGCCCCGCGAACCATCTCGTCAGACACCCGATCCGGATCGAATTGACCCGGCCTGTTCTTGAACCAGTCGAGAATACCCATGGCACCTTCCTCCTGCGGAAATGGCTGAGCAAATCAAAGCGCGAGCAGCACCAAGCCGCGGGTGTTGAGACCTCGGCGCAGTGGCTGCCTGCTCCTGTTTCGTACGCTCCGGAATCGGCTTGGCGATTTACGTCGGCGACTTCGCCAGTTGCGTGCACGATGATTCCGAAACAAGCTTCGCCCCAGCGTCTTTCCAGGGCTGCCGAAATTGTGGCGACTCCAATCTTACTGTACCGGCGGCAGCACACAGGCGACCGATTGCTTTGCCGGGCCAGCGCACACCCGGGTGTTTCCTGCCCGCCGCCCTGACAGCTCCCGTGCAGCGGGTTCCTGCTGCAGGGCTTTCCGCCACAGTCGAGACTCGAGAGTTTACTGCGACTTGCAATTATGTTGTGATGCGCAGGAGTGGTCGCCTTCTTGCCAAGATTATCGGCGTTTCCGCCGCCTCAACAACTTTCGCTCTGGAGTACTGCATCATGAAAGCTCGCTCGCTCGTTCTCTCTGCTTTGCTGGCCATGACTGTCGCCGCCTGTGGTCAACAAGACGATGCCGCCGTCAAGGCCGCGAAGGAGTCTGCGAAAAAAGCGGAAACCGCCATTGCCGCCGCCACAGAGGCGACCAAGGCGGCAGCAAGTGACGCCGCCGTAGTGGTCAAAGCGAGCGCCGCCGAGGCCACCCTGGCTGCCAAGGAAGCCAGCAAGGAGTTGGTCATCAAGGCCGCAGACGCGACCAGTGATGCCGCCGACAAAGCCAAGGAAGCGGTAAGCAAATAGGCTCCGCCCGACGTGACGACGCTCGACCGCGAATAGCAACATCGGCCAGAGCTTGTTTCTTGCGACCAAGTGGAAAGGAATTCCAGGATGCAGGCAACTGCCGCGTGTGCGGATACAGATTCCGATCTCTATCGGGCGGCATGATCGTCGCTTCGCTGGTCAGCGGCAGCGATGGTTCCGCCCGCCACCTCAAGGCGGTCGCGCAATCTTCGCCGAGCTGCGCGGAGCAAGCCGAGTGACTACCAGCATTCCCGGATTTTCCGCACCGAGCGTCGGAAGCGAGGCGCCTCTGGAGATGCTTTCCGCCTGCCACGGCAGGATTGAAGCGCAATGCGCGACCTTGCGGCGCCTGCTTCCACACCTGCTTTCCCATGGCGTCGACGACGCGGCGCGCACGGGGGCGAGCAGAGTGATGCGCTACTTCGACACCGCCGCCAGGCAACACCATGCAGACGAGGAAGACGACCTCTTCCCGGCCTTGATCGAGTCCATGGCCGGATCGGACGCCATCTGCCTGCGCGAAATAATCGACGGTTTGAAAGCCGATCACCGCGCACTGGAAGCGTGTTGGCGACACCTGCGCGGCACCCTCGAACGGATCGCGGCCGGCGAGCAGGTGTCCCTGGTCGTTGACGATGTCGAAGCGCTGGCCGTTCGCTATGAGCGCCACATCGAGCGCGAGGAAAAGGAACTCTTGCCAATGGCGGCGCGCTTGTTGAGCGATGAGGAGCTGGCTCGAGTCGGACGCGCGATGCGGGCGCGTCGGAGAATCGACGAAAGTTAGGCGGTAGCCTCGGGCACGTCAGCGCTATTCCCGTCCGCTGCGATCAAGCCAACCGCTACAGCTCGCTGCCCGATAGTTGCGCCACCTGCGCCTGGGCGCGATGCCCGACATCGAGCGCCGTCGCGACCACTTTAATCCCACCAGCGGAACGTGAACCAGCCTCGCACCTTGTTGCGGCGATCACCAGAGCCATGTCGTCGGTGCTTTTTTCGCCCTCGCAGGCGCTCTCGACGAAATGGCGCGCTCCTGCATTTCCGCCAGATGGCGCAGGGAAGCGCCAGGCGTGGCATTGGACAAGCAGAAGTTCAGGGTCTCGCCATTCATTTCACGGCGTACCAGGAGATGCCAGTTGTCAGCCGACGCGGATCTGCCATCCCAGACCCATACCCGCTGGATCAGATAGTCGGCGCGCAGCTTGCGCTTGCGATTCTCCCCGCCCGTGATCAAGAGCCGGCGCCACGCGCTTGTCGGCTGAGCAGACATCCAGGCAATCACGGAAGTGGGCGCTGCCTTTTCGCGCAAGCGTAGTGATGCGCGAACCAAAGACGATCGTTCATCCGCCACGACTGGCGACGGTTCGTCGACATAGACGGCCCTATCCGGGTGAATCTCCAGCAGGAAAGTCTCCCCCGCGCTATCCAGTTCGCTGGGGAGCCATGGCAGGTGGCCGCAAGTACCATCGAAAGCAAGGAAGGAGAAGAGGTAACCGTCCCGCCGGGCGCGCCGCACGACGTCGAGGGCGATTTCACGTCGGCGACTGAGCTCCGGTGTGACCACGGCCACTTTGGCCACTTCCGCCTCTTCGGCCACCTTGAGGCAGGGGACAGCGGTGCTCCAGGTGGGCAGCTCGGAGTCCAGCAGAGCCACGACGCTCTTTCGCGCCACCGCCGCACGGTCCGCCCCCCCGCCGGCAGCAGCCTGATTCGCGGCCACCGCATCGCGTTCGGCGTGTGTGATGGCACGCCCCAATGCAAAGCTGCCCATCCCCTGTTCTCCGCGCAAACCGCCTACTTCATCTTGGCGACGTAGGCATCCATCACCAGATCGAGGTCCTTCTGGATTTCCTTGTTGTACGGCTTGTTGAGAACCGTGTTGGGCTTCAACTTCCACTCGGGCGTGCCGTCGGCAAGCGCCTGAACCAGTTCCCAACGGTAGGTGAAGGTCTTGTCATTCAAACTGCGCAAAGCCTCCAGGCGCTTCGGCCCAATCACGTTCAACTTTTCCAGGGCCGCGAATTTGGCCGGGTCCACCGTGATTGCTTCGACCAGGGAGTCATCGACAAGCTTCAGGCTGGTCTTGTAAGGCAAATCCGGCAGAGCCTTGTCGATGGCGCTTTTTAGCGCGCCCGAAGTAGTGAAGTTCTTGCTGACCACCGCGGACAACGCCTTGGCATCCACCGCATCGCCATGATGAACCAGCAATTGATTGGAGAGACGATATTCCGAGGCGTTGTAGACCGTTTGTCCGAAGACGTTTTGCAGAAAGAAAAGAAATACATAGCAAACCAGCGCCGCGATGACCGGGGTCTGAATCCAGGCCAGGCCAATACGCCCGACGACGCTCCATTTGATGTTTTTGGCGTTCTTGATCAGCCCGATGCCGACCACTCCGCCGACGACTGCCTGCGAACTCGATACCGGTACCAGAGGGATCGTCGGCAGGCCAATGGAAGCGAGAGCAAACTCCAGGCCTTCCGAGGCGAAGAGGAACAGAACCAGCGAGGTGGAGATGATCACCACAAAGGCACCGACCGGGGTCAGCGGGGCGATTGACGTTCCCACAGTCATCATCACCCTCTTGGCGTAGCTGAAGACGCCGACGGCAATGGCAATCCCGCCGAGCAAAAACAGCTGCTGCAAACCAGAGAACTCGAACACCCCGGCGTGCAGATCCCGAAACGGATTTGCACCGATGAAGACGCCCATCACATTGCCGATGTTGTTGGCGCCCAGCGAATACGCCCCCAACGCGCCGGCAACGACCAGACCAATACGGGTCAAGGCATCCAGGCGAATGATGTGAATCTGCGTCTTCTCGAGCCACTTCATCACACCCTTGTAGAGAAAGTAGCTGAAGAAGCCGGTGAGCACCGGGCTGGCAATCCAGGTGGCACAAATGGTCTTGAAGACGCTGTAGTCGGTCACCGAACCGGTGAACAGGTTCCAGCCGATGATCGCCCCCACTACTGCCTGCGTCGTCGAAACCGGCAAGCCGGTGATGGTCATCCAGGCGACCACGGCCGCTGCCGAAAAAGCGACCATGAAGGCGCCGCCCAAGGCGTTGATCGCGCCGAGCTTGGACAAGGTGTGTGCTGCTCCGGCGCCACTGACGATCGCGCCGGCAATCACGCCGATCGTGAGGATGATCGCAGCGGTCCGGAACTTGACCATTCGCGAGGCGACCGCCGTACCGAACACGTTGGCCGCATCGTTGGCGCCCAGCGACCAGCCCAGGAACAAACCGCTGGAGAGGTAAAGGAATATCGTAGGATCCATAGTCTCGGCGTCTCCCTGGGCTTAATGTGAAAGTCGCGCAAGCGACTCACGAAACTCCCTTCTCCCTCGCGGGAGAAGGGTCGGGGAAGAGGGAAAACGGTCATGACTTTCATAATCTGAGGTGTATCGATTGTCATGACCGTTAGTCCAGGCGCTTGATGGTGTAGATCGCCAGCCAGTCGGCGACGTCCTCGGATTCATCTGCGATATGGTCGATCGCATCGATGAAGCGGCGCAGGTGCAGCTTTTCGGCCAGAGGCATGGACGACCCGAAGACGGCGCGTTTCAGCTTGTCGGATGCGCGGTCGGCATCCTTTTCATAGAACATCACCTTGTGCAGGTGATCGCGAACCGAATGAATGTCACGCAGGAAAGCCCGGGACGCGAGCACGGTGCTCTCGACGGCCATGGACACGCTTTCGGCCAGTTCCCGCAGGTCGGCGTGCAGCTCCTGAGAGAAAGCGGGCCGTTCGATGGCGAACGACACCATCGTCTCTTCCATGACATTGAGCAGGCAGTCCAGATCTTCCAGCAAACTGAGAACGTCGCCACGAAAGTCGGGGATCAGGGCCATGGTATAAAGCTCTTGCTCGACCTGGCGACGCAGGTCGTCCCCTTTGTGCTCCAGTTCGTTGAGCTGCTTCAGCTTGGCCGCCAGGTCGTCATTGGCTGCTGAATCCAGGTACACCCCAATCGCGGAGCGAAACGCAAGGCCGCCCTGCGAAACGGTGTCGAGGAAGGAATCGAAGTGCATTTCCACTTCTCGCGTGGTGTGAAACAGGCGCAGCTTGCTCTTGTCCATTAAGGTCTCCTTTTTGCCGGTGTGAAAATGCTCGGTAATTGCAATTACGGCCGAAGATGTCGCCCTTGCCTGACAGCCGAGGCGACCTCACATCGGGCACCTTGACGCCGAAAGCAAATGGCGAAATCGTGGCCGCCGGGCGGCGTCGCTGCAGTACATGACGCTGCGGTCGCGTGGACTATTTGCCGATGGCAGGCTTGACCACGACCTGCCTCCCTGTCGTCTGTCGACGAGTGCTTCAGAATGCTCGACTCGGCCGGGTCGGTCGCGGCAAATCCGGCTGACAACGCCGCTGGCCGGGCACGGATGAGCGCGGCAAACGGCTTTTCCCCGCAACAAATAAAGCACGAATCATGCCATAAAACAGACAAGCAACACTTCACATGCTGAATCAGTGACCTGGCGGCAATAGCCGGGGCCACGCGACGTCCGCTTTGGGGTGCAACAAGATGGACATTGTCGGTCATGACCGACCGTTGAAGCAAGGTATTTTGTAGGTACACCGGTGTCTTGTGTCTCCTCCGGCGGAATCGCGCGTAAAGACGCGACGTTACACCCTGTCTCCGGCGACCCGTGCTTGAGACTGCCGCAGGAACTTGCTGGCTGTGCGACGGCCGCCACACAGGCGGGCGCGGGAATCGCCGTCACCCCTCCGCTTTGGCAACGCCGCTTTGCTGCGCACCCGCACCGCTTTCTCTTTCTGCTAAGCTCCCGGCCGATAGCCCGTCGCGGGCCGCAAGTTACTGCCGCAGGATTCTTCACAGCTCCGCTCTGATGATCGTCAATGTTCGACCAGCTACGAAAATATGCCGCCGCCTATGCCGTGGCGATCGGTGGGGTGGTGCTGACCTGCTGGTCGTCGTGGAATGTGCGCGAGGAGTTGCAAAGCAGCCACCGCAGGGAATTTCAGTGGGCGGCCAGCGATCGCATCGAGTCGGTGCGAGCGGTGGTCGACCAGGGACTCGACGCCTTGCGGGAGATTCGCGGACTTTTCTACGCCGCCCACGAACTTGACGAAAGCGCCTTCAGCGCCTTTGCCGACCCTATCCTGCAGCGTCGCCCGTACATCGCAAGCCTGCTCTGGGCCCCACTGCTGAACGCGCCGCGGCAAGAACCATCAGCCGCTGTCATCGGCGGCGCACCAACAACGACAGCGGCAGTGAACGACGATCCACTGGGCTCTGAGCGCGAGCAACTCACTCGAATCCCCGTTGTCCTCGCCGCGTCACGCGCAATCTCCGAACTCGCCAAAGGCGTCGACCTGAACACCAGCAGCGAACTCGCGGCATTGTTCGCGCGGGCCCGCGAGAACGGAAAGATTGCCGTCAGCGGGCGCATGACGCTGACGCGCCCAGGCAGGAACAGCCTGTCTGTCATCTACGCCGCATTGCCGATCTATGCCCCTGCAAGCCCGCAAAGTAGCCCGGCGCCCGAGGGTTTCGTGCTTGGCGTCTATGACATCGAGGAACTGCTCCACTTCGCCATCAAGCGCCTCGAACCACGCGGGGTCGAGGTACTGGTGCGCGACGAGACGACGGGCGACGACGCGCAGTTCCTCCCGCAGTTCCTCCATTTCTACGCCAGCCGTCTGGAACCCGGCGCCACCGCGACGGCCACCGGCTGGCTTCCGGAGCAGGACGAGAATCAGCCACGGATGGTGGCCACGATTCGCGTTGGCGACCGCAGCTGGACAGTCACCTGCGTGGCCACGCATACCTTTCGTAGCGCTGAGGCATTCACCGAGGCGCATTGGTCAGTGATGGTCGCCGGCCTCTTGTTTACGGCGTTGCTCAGTTTTTACCTGGTGCACAGTCGGCGCGAAATGGACAATCGCAGCCGACTCGCAAAAACCATCTTCGAGCGCGAAGAACTGCTTCGCCAGCTCGCCGAAACGGTCGATGTCGCTTTCTGGGCGATCAACGCCGAGGCAACGCGCCTGGAGTATATCGGACCCGCTTTCCGGCAGCTGGCCGGTGACGAGGTCGAACTGGACGGTACGGCACCATCGCTGCTGCTCGACGTTTTCGCGCCGAAAGACCGGCAAGTGCTCAGCGCAGCGATTGCCGACTTGCAGGCGGATGGTGGGCGATTTTCGCTGATCCTGCCGGTGTCACCTGACTGCCGGGGCCAGCGAAATCTGCACTGGCTGCGCGTCTGTGGCTTCCCGGTCCGTTCGCCGGAGCACGGCTTGAGCCGTATCGTCGGCTTTTGCGAGGACATCACCGCGCACAAGCTGGCCGAGGATGCGCTGCGCGACTCGGAAACGAAGTTACGGACCTTGTTCAATCATTCGCCCGACCTGATCTTTACTGTCGATGAGCAGGCCCGGATCCTGTTCGCAAACCGGCCGCTGCCGCACCCGCTTGCCGGCGCTGACGACAAGCGCTCCGAACTGGCCTTGCCAGCCCATATTCGCGACGCATACCTGGACAAGTTGCGGCAGGTATTCGCCGGCGGCCAGATCGAACACTGCCAGTACACCGCCGACGACGCTACCTGGTGGGAAATTCGCATGGTGCCGATCGGTTCGGACAATGCCGCCAAAACGGGCAGAGCGATGACCGCAGCGATGGTGGTGATTACCGACATCACCGAGAACCGGAAGCTGCAGTGGCAGGCGATCCGCAGTGCCCGCCTGGCGTCGCTTGGCGTGCTGTCGGCAGGCATTGCGCACGAAATCAGCAACCCCAATCACGCCATCATGGCTCACGCGCACCTGTTGGCCCGCATCTGGCAGGATGCCCTGCCCATCCTTGTCGAATACGAACAGGAGCAAGGGGATTTCCTGCTCGCTGGCTTGAGCTTTGCGCAGGCGAGCGAGACCATTTCACGCGGCATGGCTGACGTCGGTGAAAACGCCAGGCGGATTCAGAAAATCATTGGCAATCTGAAACACCTGGGTAAGCAGGATCACGGGCATATGGACGAACTCGCCGACATCGCGAAAATCCTCAAGGCCGTCCTGACTTTGCTCGATGCGCGCATCCGCAAGGAAAGTGATTGCCTGACCCTGGCTCTGCCGGAGGGCTTGCCACCCGTCAGAGGCAACGTCCAGCAACTGGAGCAGGTGTTCATCAACGTTATCGTCAATGCCCTCGAGTCGCTGCCGAATCGGAGCTGCTCGGTGAGAATTACCGCCGGGCTGGACCGCTCCGGCAGCCGGATCATCGTCCGCGTCGAGGATCAGGGCACAGGCATGAGCGACGAGGTCATGGCCCAGATCAGTGAGCCGTTTTTCACCACCAAGGCAGAAAGTGGTGGCACCGGGCTGGGTCTGTCCATCTCGTCGTCGATCGTCGAGAAGCACGGAGGGCGCTTGCGCTTCGCGTCCAACAAGGGCTCTGGAACAACGGTGAGCATCTATTTGCCGATTGTCAAGGAGGCGTGAATGAAAGAGCAGTCGCCGGCCAGCTGGCCGGTCTTCCTCGTCGATGACGACCCGTCGGTCCTGCACGCGACGGCGGCGGTGCTGCACAGCGCCGGCGTCGCCAGAATCGAGAGCATCGACGACAGTCGGAAGCTGCTGCCGGCGCTTGAACGGCAGCCAGCCAGCACCATCCTTCTTGATCTCTTCATGCCGCATGTCAGCGGCAACGAACTGCTACCCGAGATCGTCCGCCTCTACCCGCAGCTGCCGATCATCGTCATGACTGCCGCTCAGGATGTCGAGACCGCGGTGCTGAGCATGAAGGAAGGCGCTTTCGACTATCTCGTCAAGCCGGTCGAGGAAAGCCGGCTGGTGGCAAGTGTCCGGCACGCGCTGGAGGTACAGTCGCTGCGCCGTGAGATGGGCGTCCTCAAGCACTATCTGTTATCGGACTGCCTGCAGCACGGCGAGGCATTTGCCGGCATCGTGACCAATAGCCGCAAGATGCGCGCGCTCTTCCAGTACATCGAAGCAGTGGCGGTATCGGCAGAGCCGGTGTTGATCTCCGGGGAGACCGGGGCCGGCAAGGAAATGTTCGCCCATGCCCTGCACAAACTCAGTGCTCTGCCCGGGCCGTTCGTGCAGGTCAATGTCGCCGGCCTCGACGACACCCTGTTTTCGGACACCCTCTTCGGCCACCGCAAAGGCGCCTTCACCGGTGCCGACGAAAACCGCGCCGGCCTGATCGCACAAGCCAGCGGCGGTACCCTGTTTCTCGACGAGATCGGCGATTTGTCGATGGCCTCGCAGGTCAAGCTCCTGCGCCTGCTGCAGGAGCACATGTATTTCCCCCTGGGATCCGACGTGGCGCGACCAAGCGACGCCCGCGTCGTCTGTGCGACCAACCACAATCTCGCCCAGCTGATGCGCCAGAACCAGTTTCGCTCCGATCTTTTTTTTTAGGCTCTCGGTGCATCAGGTCGAAGTGCCCCCCCCTACGCCAGCACACCGAGGACCTCACACTGCTCCTGCAGCACTTTCTCGACGAGGCAGCCGCGGCGATCAGGAAACCGGCTCCCGAACCATCGAACGAGTTGATCACGCTGCTCTCGAACTACCACTTCCCGGGTAACGTGCGCGAGCTGCGGGCAATGGTCTTCAACGCCATGGCCTTGCATCGAGGCGGTTCGGTACTGGCCATGGACAGCTTCCGCCAAGCCATTCAAAAGCAACAGCAGCTACGTGCCGACTACCCCGTGGCCGAACCATCCGACGGACTGCCGATCGTCATCCCGGGACGCTTTCCGACCCTTGACGAGGTCGAGGAGGCCATGGTCGCGGAAGCACTCCGCCGCGCCAAAGGCAACCAGGGCGTCGCCGCCACGCTGCTCGGACTGTCGCGTCCGGCTCTCAACAGGCGTTTGGCGCGGCGAGTGATTCAAGCCAGATCCTGAGCCGCGGAATGCGACGAGCCGCAAATCCCGGTCGATCCGCGGCCGATGTAACATTTTGCTATCACAACGCCGGCATTCCGAAACTGCGTGTGCGCCTGTCGGAAAGCGTTTACTGCCACCGGAAATGACGTTGCCCTAAGCGCTACTGCGCTTTGTTTCACCCCCTGGAGCGTAAATGGCAACAGGCATCATGATCGCCAACCCCTGCCCCCACTTGCATTTCCGCTTTCCTGCACATCTGAGGGGGCTGGCATAGAAAATGCTTTGTCGAGTCGGTCGGCCGCGTAGTGGTCGCGTTCAGACTTTTGCCCTCGTCATTTTCTATATGGGAAAGGCTTAAACATGTCAGACGTTAGCACGGAAGCATCTTCTTTCACCCGCCGGCTCCTGCAGCGGGTCTTCCCGACGACCACCGATTTTTTCGCCCTACTCGCCGAACAAAGTGCTCATGTGAATGGCGCCGCCGGCCTGCTCGTCGAATACATGGGCAGCGACAGCTCCCAGGCGACCAAGAAAATCGGCGATGCCGGGCGCGAGGGCGATCGACAGAAGATTCGCAACCTGACCCTGCTGAACGAAGCTTTCTCGACGCCAATCGACCGTGAAGACCTGCATCGGGCGTTCATCAATCTCGATGAGATCATCAACAGCTGCCAATCAATCGTCGTCGAAATGGATAGCGAGCTTCTCGCCCTGAAGCCTGACAAGGCCTGCCTGGAAATGGCTGTTTACCTCAAGGCCGGGGTGGAAGCGGTGGCCGCGGGCTATGGCCGCCTGGCGAAGGAACCGCAAGCAGGCCGGGCCGACGCCGAGAAAGCCGATCAAGCGGTGAAGAGCCTGACCCGCACCCTCCGGCGCGCCCTGGCCGAATTATTTCAGGACAACGACTTCCAGAATATTTTCCGGCGCAAGGAGATCTACACCCAACTGAGCCGGGCCGGCGACCGTCTCAACATCTGTAACAGCACACTACTGGATATTGTCGTGAAGCTCTGCTGAACACCCGCCGTGTCTTGCGGAGGCGGGGAACACGAGCGTCCCGACTGCTCCTGGCCGCGTGTCGGGTGAAGGCAGGGATCGAGAAGGCCGCTGCTGCTTGGCGCCCACGCCGTCCGCGGGGTTCACGTTGTGCCCTTGCGCACAGCGCTCCCAACAATCACTCAAAGCACTGCATGCAATGGAAGCCCTGCCTATTTAGCGCTGCTGACCGCTGCCGTATAGGGGTTTTATTGCAGCCCGTGGCGGCCCCGTAGTCAACGGCCAGGAACCTGATCCTTTGCGCGAACGGCGCGGAGTTTGTCCATAGCGTGATGCATGCTTTATTGTCATGCCAAAAAAACAGTCAGCAGCGCGCCCCGTTCGCACAGCCAGGGCGTTGAGCCGCTATACTTCCGAGCACACCCGACGCAGCGTGGACAAGATCTCCAGGACTGCGTTTTATTTTTGGCCCTGCAGCAGACCAATGGTCCACAGCAGGGCGATTTCTGCCGTTATGGCGGGAGGCCTCAAGGCATGGAAATGGCATTGAATCTCAAGAACGACAAACTCGTCGGTGATTTCTGGGGCGGTTTGGCGTCGATGCTGGTCGCCCTGCCGTCGGCAATCGCTTTCGGCGTCACCATCTACGCCGCCATCGGCCCCGAGTACGCCGGCCTGGGGGCGCTGGCCGGCATTCTCGGGACCACCGCTCTTGGCCTGATCGCACCGACACTCGGTGGCACTGACCGCCTGATCACGGCACCTTGTGCGCCGGCGGCGGCGGTGTGCTCGGCCTTTGCCATTGAACTGGTACAAAACGGCGTTCCGGCGACCTTCATCGTGCTGATGTTAACCGCCCTCGGTCTGGTCTGCGGGATCGTGCAGCTGCTGCTCGGCTTTCTCGGCGTCGGCGGACTGATCAAGTACATCCCGTTTCCGGTCGTCAGTGGCTACCTCAGTGGCGTCGGCCTGATCATCATCGGCAGCCAGATCCCCAAGTTCATGGGCGTAATGGATGGCTCATCCTGGTGGCGAGTGGTGATTGCGCCCCATCTGTGGCACTGGCAAACGGCGCTGATTGGCGCGGTAACCATCGCCGTGATGCTCGGTGCGCCGCGCTTCACGCGCCTCGTGCCGGCCGCGATTCTCGGTTTGCTGGCTGGCGTGATCACCTATTTCGCGATCGCTTACACGGTCGACGACTCCTTGCTGGTCATGGAAGGCAACGCGCTGATCATTGGCCCGCTGGGTGGCACGGCTTCGAGCATGCTGAACGCGATCACCGGCCGCTGGCACGAAATAGGCGAGCTCAAGCTCAGTCAGATCGGTGCGCTGCTTGGCACGGCGCTGACCCTGGGCGTTCTGCTGTCGATCGATACGCTGAAGACCTGCGTGGTGCTCGATACCATGACCCGCAGCCGCCACGATTCGAACCGTGAACTGATCGCCCAGGGCTCCGGAAACATCGCCTCGGCCTGCGTGGGTGGCATGCCGGGCGCCGGCCAGATGGGAGCAACCCTGGTCAATCTCACAAGCGGTGGCCAGACGCGGATTTCCGGCGTCATCGAAGGGGTGCTGTCACTGATCACTTTCCTCGCCCTGGGAAGCCTCATTGCCTGGATTCCGGTCGCCTCCCTGGCGGCCATCCTGATCATCGTCGGCGTGCGCATGATCGACCGCAGCAGCCTGCATCTGCTGGACTCGCCATGGACGCGCTTCGACTTCTTCGTGGTCCTGACGGTGGTTGCCGTGGCCCTTGGCTACAGCCTGATCGCGGCGTCGGGCGTGGGCATCGTTCTGGCCATGCTGCTTTTCATCCGCGAGCAACTGAGCAGTACCGTGATCCGCAACAAGATTGACGGTGGCAGCCGCTTTTCGAAGCGCGTGCGCTTGCGTGAGGACATGGAATTGCTCGAGAAAGAGGGAAAGCAGACGGCCATTCTGGAGCTGCAGGGCAGCCTTTTCTTCGGCACCAAGGATCAGTTGTATCTGGCGCTCGAACAGGAAGTCGGTACGCGTAAGTACCTGGTGCTCGACATGCGGCGCGTCCAGTCGGTGGACGTCACGGCCGTGCATCTGCTGGAGCAGATCAGGGACTCGCTGATCGAACGTGACGCTTTTCTGATCTTCTGCAGTGTCTCGAAGACGCTGCCCAATGGCCGCAACATAGGCGAGCTCTTCGAGCAGATGGCGCTGACGACGACCAGCGAGCAGGTCAAGATCTTCCCTGAACTCGACGACGCCATCGAATGGATTGAAGACCAGATCCTGGGCAAGGATGTGCAACAGGAAGCCGACATCGCTCCGCTGGAACTCGCCGACATCGAGGTCTTCAGCGACCACAAGGATGAGACCCTGATTGACCTCGAAGCGTCCTTCGAGCGACGCTCGGTGGCCAAGGATGGCAAGGTGTACTCGTTCGGCGATCAGGGCGACGAGCTGTTCCTGATTCGCAAGGGAGCGGTGCGCATCACGCTGCCGAGTGCTGGCGACCTCCCCGGCCATCACGCGCTGACCCACGGCCGCGGTGACTTCTTCGGCGGGATGGCCTTTCTTTCCCACATGGCGCGCTTCAACGACGCCACCGCCGTCGAGGATACCGAACTCTTTGTGCTGCCACGTCACCAGTTGGAGAAACTGCGCGAGGAACACAAGCGGCTGGCCTTCGAGCTGATCGAGGCGGTCGCCAAAGTGCTGGCCATGCGCCTGCGCTATTCCGACAAGGAACTGATGGCCATGCAGGATTGAGGTGCAAGTCGCGCAAGCGACTGACGGAGCACCCTCCTACCCGCGGAGGATGTCGCGGGCCTGGCCATCTAGACCCTCGGCTACGCGGCGGGGTCGAAGTGGAAAGCGGAAGCCATGCCCCTCGCCGATCGCGGCAAGCAGCTTCTGGACCTGCTGAGCATCGAGGGACTGGGCCCGCCGCACGTGGCCGGGAGGGGCGGCGCTACGCCTGGGGAGAAGCCTTCGACCCCAGCCGCTGCAACAGCTTCGAAACCCATGTCCGGGGCCCCACGCCGGTGGGCGTGTTTCCCGGGCGAGATACCCCGCAAGGTCTTGCGGACATATGTGGCAACGTTTTTGAATGGACCGGCAGCCTCTACCGCGCGTATCGCTACGAGGCCGGCGATGGCCGCGAGAATCCCGACGATGGCGAAAGGCCGGCGCGTGGTGCGCGGTGGCTCGTGGTTCGACAGTCGCCGCGCACCACGCGCCGGACATCGCCGCCCGGATCGGTATCGCCTGGCTCGTCGTACTGGTTCAGGCACCACTCCCAGACGTTCCCGGCCATGTCGTGGCAACCCCAGGGGGAGGTTCCTTGCGGATAGATGCCTGCCGCCGAGGTCTGCGCGAGGTAGTGCGGTCCCTCCGCTTCCCATGTCTCGTTGATGTTGGCCTGCCCCGACTCGAATTCGCCCCAGGGGAATTCGCGGCCATCAGCGCCGCGAGCGGCCTTTTCCCATTCCTGCTCGGTCGGTAGCCGGACCTCATGGCCGAGCATCTGGCTCAGCCAGCGGCAGAAGGCCATGGCCTCGAACCACGAGGGTGAACCTTACCTCGCGCTCGCCGACAGCCAACAGGCTGGCGGCTGTCGCCCGGTGCAAGAGCTGGCTGTCGAGAAATCTGGCCGCCTCCGCCCTGGCGACTGTCGTCGCGGTATCGCCGTGCCTATCGGCGTCCCCGGCATATACATGCTTGGCTGAAAGTCAAAAGCGAAAGCAAACCGACTGGCTTTCTCGCCTCGTCAGGCCGTCGACGCCAGATTTCTACGGAAAAGCGACACCGTTAACAGCCCATGAACGGTCTGAGCAGATCGGCGGCTCGGTCGATGATGTTCATTCGACGGTGTTCTTGGTGTTCGCGCCGGGAAGCAAGGGGGACATGGACAGTCGTCAAGCGATGGAAATGCGATTCGGATGATAGCGCGAAACGGCAATGCCCAGGCACGGCGAGCTGGAAGGCCTCTGAGCGCCATCGACCGCATTGGCACGGTGCGTAACGCCCCGGTTCAAGCCTCCCAGAAACCAGGTATTGCGGAACCATGGCCAGCAACGGGAAGAGCATCGCCGATGCGATCGCGGCGCTGTCACCAGACCAGACCTTCGGGATGTCTCCCATGTAGCCGAGACAAGCTGGCTTTCGATGCGGTTTTG
Organism: Candidatus Accumulibacter phosphatis; assembly: GCF_012939955.1. Taxonomy (GTDB): domain Bacteria; phylum Pseudomonadota; class Gammaproteobacteria; order Burkholderiales; family Rhodocyclaceae; genus Accumulibacter; species Accumulibacter delftensis. The sequence goes on along the minus strand of NZ_SPMY01000040.1, from coordinate 77,004 downwards.
CCGCGGAGTCGCTGACCGCCGCCGACCGACGTCTGAGGTTCGCGTCGCCGTCCGCGTCAGTCAAGCCAAGGTTGAGCACCGAAAAGTCGCCGCCTCGCTACCGATACGCTCGGGTAGCGCCTGCGTCGTCCCGGTGATGGCGATCTGCGCGTTGACGTCGCGTAGGGTGATCGGCTGGACGAGCGGGTCGATCTCGCTTCCGGCGCCGTCACGCAAAAAGAACGTGACGCTGTCGCTGGCATCCGCCGAGAGCTCGCCCTCGTATGCCGATAGGTGATCTTGCCGGCCAGTATGTCGTCCTGGCTGAACACGCTGCCAACGCTGAGCGGAATTCCGTTCTTGAGCAACGTCCACTTCCCGGGCAGGGAGTCGACGCGGTCGGTGAGCTGGTCGTTCTGGTTGTCCTGATCGACGACCGGCAGCTCCGTGTGGGTGATCGTCGCCGTGCCACCTTCATTCAACACCATAGGCACGGCGGGTGTCCCCGTCGGCACGTCGTTGCGCGCGCTGACGATAAAGCTGGCGCCAAGAATCGAGCGCTACCGACGAGTTCCATCAGAGCCACCCTGCTCCCGTTTCCGGCGCCAAGGGTAGCGCCAGAGGCGTCGTTGCTCACCTACCAAGCGCCGCATCCGTGGACCGGCAGACGCCTACCGATGGTCGCCGTCGCTATCCACGACGCTGATTTCGAGCACCTCACCGTCGATCGCCTGCGAGTCGACCACCCGATGCAGGAACTGATAGGCCACCCGCCATTGCACGCGCCCGCAGAGCAGAGTCACGGTCTTGTCGTTGAGACGAATGACCTTGCCACTTCTTTCCTGCTGGTCGCGGCCGACGAAGCCGACCATCTCGCCGACAGCGACCTCATTGCGACCCAGCCCCTGGCGTGGCTGCTCGCGAATCTCGACGTCGGCACCATCGACGTTGATCGCCGCATACTCAATCAGCCAGCGCTTTTGCGTCGCAATCTCCAGGACCAGCACGCGCTTGCGACGCAGTTCGATGATTAGTCCGCTGGAGCTCGCGTTTTCCCTCGGCTCGAAATAGGAAATCGTCTGCCCGACGCGCAGCCGCGAACGAATCGAATCAAGCCACTGCGGCTGTTCGAGTACGCGGTCGATCCCCGCCCGCATCCGGTACAGCTCGAAGGCGGAAGCCTGATTGAGCGCTTTGAGCACATCGGAGAAATTCATTCTGGAGCCTCTTTGCGGGACTTGGTGGGTGGCAGTCGAAACGTCGCAGCCACTAAGGAGAGCATCGCCGCCCTGGCTGCAAACCTGCCCAGCGGCCCAGTTACCGATTGTATCGCCGCGAAAGCCTTTGCAGCGACCCCGGGCGGACAGCGAACGGCCGAAGCTTGCAACATCGCAGGTGATCCCTTCGCGCGCTTCCCGGACCTATTCCTCGGGGAATCTCACCATCAACTGCTGCACGATCCAGGTCGCCTCGGCTTCCGTAAGAAAGCGATGCCAAGGTGGCATTGCTGTCCCCGGACGACCGCCGTAGATGGTGGCCACCAGTGAGTCGACGGGCTTGTCGCGCAAGGCCTCGGGCGTCAGGGCCGGACCCAGGCCACCGTGCAAGGTCATGCCGTGGCAGGAACCGCAGTCCTGACGAACGAGGTGCACGAGTTGCTTCTGGCGTTCGGGCGTCGGTGCCTCAGGCTGAGGAGCAGCCTCGGCAAAGGCGCCGGGAGAAACCAGCAACAGGGCGAGAACAAGAACGATGGGCATGGTCGGCGAGTCGGTAGGGTTGGGCTCTGTGGCGCCTTGGCTCGCCCTCTTCCGCGCTAACGAGAAGAAGGCAGCGAGCCGGCATTTTATCCGAAGACGGCCTTGAAAACGGCTCGCACGGCGCCCGATCGCTGTCCATCGGTGACACAGCAGCGGCAGTTTGCGCGCTCGTCCCCCACGGCCCATAATGCGCGCTTGCGTCGCCGGCAAATGGCGGCGGGAATCGATAACGCGATAACGACGCGACAACAGCGGGAGACAAGCAATGGATCTTTGGACATGCCCGGCAGTGGTCACCGGGGCAGCATCGGGCCTGGGTGCGGAAACGGCGCGTTATCTCGCCGAGGCGGGAGCCAAGGTGACGGTCATCGACATCGATGCGGTCGGCGTACAAAAAGTTGCCGACGAAATCGGCGGCCTGGCCATTCCCTGCGATGTCGCCAATTCACTCGCTGCGGAGGAGGCCCTGGCGACGGCGCGCGATGCGCACGGAGCGGCGCGCGTGCTGGTGCACTGCGTCGGCCGCGGGCACTCGGAACCGACCGTGGGTGTCAATGGGCCGATGCCGCTCGAGGACTTCCGCCAACTGGTTGAAGTGAACCTGATCTCGACCTTCAACATGATGCGTCTCGCCGCCGCCGATATGGCGCGGCTGCAGCCGCGCTCAAACGGCGAACGCGGCGTCATCCTGTCGACCGCTTCGGTCGCCGCCTACGATGGGCAGAGCGGCGAAGCGGCCTATGCGGCGTCGAAAGGCGGCGTGGTGAGCATGATCCTGCCGGCGGCGCGCGAACTCGGCCCGCTGGGCATCCGCGTCGTCGGTATCGCCCCCGGGCTGTTCGGCACGCCGACACTGTTTGCCATGGAAAAGAACCTCGATTCGCGGCTGGCACACCAGATCCCGTTTCCGCATCGCTTCGGCGACCCCTCCGAGTTCGCGATGCTGGTCCTGCACGTGTTGAAAAACGTGATGATCAACGGCACCGTGCTGCGCCTCGACGGTGGTCACCACCGCTGAACACGCGCCACGGCGTAGCCAGCGATAACCGCCACCACTCATTCGTCAGCTTTGGCTGGTAAAGGATGCTTGTGAGCAAGACACTCGTATTGCACCTCGTCTCGCATGCCTCGGGAGAACTGGTCGAGTTGCTGGCGCGTAACGCCATCGCTCAGTTCGCAGGGCTGGAAGTCGAGCGCCGACTATGGAAGATGGTCCGTCACCTCGGCCAGGTGCCCGAGATTCTTGGCGAGGTGGCGCAGAGGCCGGGTTACGTCCTGCACAGCATCAGCCACGCCGACGTCCGACAGGCGCTCGAAGAGGGTTGCGGCCGTCTGCTCGTCCCCTGCCAGTTTGCCCTCGAACCGCTGATCGCGAACCTCGCCGAGTACTCCAACACGACTGTTCAGTTCCACAGCAGTTCAGGCGACGCTTTCGACGAAGACTACTACCGCCGCATCGAGGCCATGAAATATACCCTGGCCCACGATGACGGCATTGCCAGCGAAGATCTCGATGGCGCCGACGTGATCGTCGTCGGCGTCTCGCGGGCCACCAAGACACCAACCTGCATGTACCTGGCCTCACGCGGCATCAAGGCCGCCAACGTACCACTGGTGCCGTTCTCGCCGCCGCCGATGGGACTGCTGAAAGCAAATGGACCGCTGATCGTCGGGCTGACGGTGGACCCGACACGGCTGGCGCGCGTCCGCTCCGCGCGCTTGCGGTCATGGGACAACGAAGACAGCCAGTACAACGACTTCAACGCCTTGCGCAAGGAGGTGCAGGACGCCCGTCGCCTGTTCGTCGCACGCAACTGGCCGGTGATCGACGTCACTCACCGCTCGATCGAGCAAGTGTCGGCAATGATCATCGATCTGCTCAGGGCACGCGCCAGCGACGCGCCCATATAGAGCGAGGCATCGCGGGCGTTCCGATGCGCCTGTGAGAGCCTTTTCTTGCCGCCGGTCGGCCTGTCGGTCCGGCTTGCTGCCGCCAGGCTTGAAATCAGGAATCCGGCAGGGTGAGAATCCACTTGACCAGGATGCGGATGTTGTCCTTGCCGGCGCGCTTGTTGGCCGACATGTAGTCGTCACCCCAGACGCCACCACCGCCCTTATAGACTTTTTCCACCAGCACTTCCTCGACTTCCGGTTTGCCGCGATAGCGTTTTGCGACATCGCGCCAGGCGGGGCCGCGTACTTTTATCTCGACATCGTGGCAGCCCAGGCAACGACTCTCGTCGGCCAGTTCAAGCATGGCAGGGTCAACCGGCGGTGGCGCGGCGATGGCCAACTGCGAACACATGGCGGCCGATAGCAAAAAGACGGGCACTTTCATCGTTGATTCCTTGCGGCAGTTGAGGTGCTGACGATTATGCCGGCAATCGAGCCAAAAAAAAACCGGGGGGGCCATGGCCCCCCCGGCTCAGAACAGACGCTCAGCAGAGATCAGTAGACGTCGTGCTGGGTGTTGTAGACGTTGAACTTGCCGGTCGGCGTGACCAGACGCTTGTCCTTGATCACTTTCTTGACCGTACGCGTCTTGTCATCAACGACGACGATTGCCGACGGCTCGGTCTTGTTGCCGGTCCAGACGGAGAACCAGACCTCGTCACCTTTTTCGTTGTACTCGCCATGCACCACGCGCTGCAGACCCTTGGTCTTGCCGAGATCGGCAGCAGCAGCGAGGTTGATAACCTGCGACTTGGCGTCCGGATTACCCAGTTCGTCGATGTTATAGACGGAGACCGAACCGGCCAGTTCAGGATCTGGGTTCAGCGGCGCATCGGACCACAGGTTCTTCGAATTCGGATGCGTCTTCACGAACAGTGAGTTGGCACCGTGGTTCTTGAGTTCCTGAACGACTTTCCAGGCTTGCTCCGGATGGCCTTTGGGATCCGTACCGATCAGGGTGATCACGTCAGCGCCAAGGTGCGACGTTGCCCAGACCGGACCATACTTCGGATGAGTGAAGTTGGCGCCACGACCCGGGTGCGGGATCTTGGCAGTGTCGACCAGAGCAGCCAGCTTGCCTTCCTTGGTGTCGACCACGGCGATCTTGTTGGACGCGTTGGCCGCAACGAGGAAGTAGCGCTTGGTCGAGTCAAAACCGCCGTCATGCAGGAACTTGGCGGAGTTGATGGTCACTTCCTTGAGGTTGGCGATGTCGGAGTAGTCAACCAGCTTGATCATGCCGGTTTCCTTGATGTTGATCACCCACTCCGGCTTGTCGTGCGAAGAGACGATCGAAGCCACCCGCGGCTCCGGGTGATACTCGCCATCGACCGTGACGCCGCGCGTCGAAACCAGCTTCAGCGGCTCGAGGGTTTCGCCATCAAGAATCGCGTACTGGGGAGGCCAGTAGGCGCCGACGACGGCGTACTTGTCCTCGTAGCCTTTGTACTTCGAGGTGTCGACCGAACGCGCTTCGTAGCCGGCCTTCATCGTGGCCACGATCTTCGGCTCTTTGTACCACATGTCGATCAGATCGTAACGGCCGTCACGGCCAATGACGTGAACGTAACGCCCGGAAGCCGAAATACGCGAGATATGCACCGCGTAACCGGTCTTGACGATACCCCAGATTTCCTTGGTATCGCCATTGATCAGGGCAACCTCACCCGAGTCACGCAGGGTCACCGCGAAGACGTTCTTGAGGTTGACGTCGTTCATCTGCTTGGTCGGGCGCTCGGCGACCGGCACAACCAGCTTCCAGCTTTCCTTCATGTCTTTCATGCCCCATTCCGGCGGCACGTCGGCCGGCATCTGGACATACTTGGCCATGTCGGCAAGCTCCTTCTTCGACAGAATGTCGTCGAAGTTGGGCATGCCGCCCTCGGTACCGTAAGTCATGATTTTTTCAAGACGCGAGGAACCGAGCTTGGTGGTGTTCTGCGGCTCGAGATTCTTACCGGTCGCCCCCTTGCGCAGCATGCCATGGCAGCCAGCGCAACGTTCGAAATAGGTCTTGCCGGAAGCCGCCTTGTCCTCGGCCGACAGCGTCGGTGCGTCGGCAGCCGGCGCGGCGGCCTTCTCGGCCTTGGCCGCAAATGCCATGTTCATCGCGAACGGCAACGCTGCCAGCATCAATACGTTACGAATTACCTTCTGCATGCTTGTTTCCTCTCCTCTTGAAATTTCTCGACTGTCGCCCGGTTAACATCCGTGTCAGACTCGGCGCAGGATGACATGCCTGTGCGGGTCCATTCCTTGACCTCCATCAAATATCAGGGATCGCAGAAAGCCTATGGTCGCGTCCGAGTTGAAAAGCAAGGCGACGGGCGCTTATGCTTGCACCTCAGCCAAAAACCGGAAAAAAAGGAATGATGCAAACACCCTCCTCGCCGTTAGTCGGAACCGTCTACATCGTCGGCAGCGGGCCCGGTGACCTCGATCTGCTCACCCTGCGCGCCGCGCGGCTGATCGGCGAAGCGGACGCCATCGTCTATGATCATCTGATTGCCGAAGGGGTCCTCGAACTGGCGCGTGCGAACGCCGAGAAGATCTACGTCGGCAAGAAAAGCTCCAATCACACCGTCCCGCAGGAGCAACTCAATCAACTGCTGGTTCGCCTCGCGCTTGCCGGTAGGAAAGTCGTCCGCCTCAAGGGGGGCGACCCCTTCATTTTTGGACGAGGCGGCGAGGAAATCGAAACTCTCGTCGAGTCCGGCATCCCTTTCGAGGTCGTTCCCGGAGTGACCGCCGCCGCCGGCTGCGCGGCCTACTGCGGCATCCCGCTGACGCATCGCGATCATGCCCAGGCGGTAGCCTTCGCGACCGGCCACCTCAAGGACGGCACGATCAATCTCGACTGGCCGGCTTTGGCCCGCCCGAAGCTGACCGTGGTCTTCTACATGGGCGTCGGCGGCCTCGCCGAAATCTGCCGCCAGATGATCGCCCACGGTCTACCGGCCAGCCACCCGGCAGCCGTCGTGCAACATGGCACGACTCGCCGGCAACGGGTGTTGACTGCCGATCTGGGAAGCCTGCCGGCGCGTGTCGAAGCGGCGGGAATCGGCTCGCCAGCACTGATCATCGTCGGTACGGTGGTTCGCCTGCACGACAAGTTGGCCTGGTTCCAGCCGCCGTCAGGCAACTCGACCTGATGCTAGCACTGGCCGCCCGGCGAGCCCTTGCCCCTCCTCGCTCAGACAACGATCGCCAGCGCCAGGAGAAGCGCGTAGACGAACTGCAAGCGGGCAGTGCTAGCCAGTATCTGGTTGAAGACCGGACCCGCGGGCGCACGCCGAAAGCGCTGCAGCAGCCGCAACGCTGGCGGCAGTAGTAGCAGCGGCAGGACTACTAGCCAGAGCCCGCGCCCCATCGCCAGCGCCAGGCAGGGCAACAACAGCAAGGGCAGCAACAGTTCCGCCGCATAGACCCATTGCGTCGCCTGCCGGCCGACGACGACGGCCAGGGTTCGCCTGCCGGCCCGCGCATCGGTCGCCAGATCGCGGTAGTTGTTGACCGTGATCACCGCCGCAGCGAACAGCCCGAGCATTGCTCCGGCCAGCAGAGCGGCCGGGCTGATCGACAAGGTCTGCAGGTAGTAGCTGCCACCCACGGCCGCCAGGCCGAAAAAGAGCACCACGAACAATTCGCCGAGCGGGGTATAGGCGATCGGCCATGGGCCGCCGGTGTAAGCCCAGGCGGCGAGCAGCGACGCCAGCCCGATGACGACGATCGGCCAACCACCGTGGTAGGCGAGATAAATGCCGAAGTTGAACGCCAGCGCCAAGGCGAGCCACGCCGCGCGCCGTACGGCGGCAGGCGGCAACCAGCCCATTGCCGTCACTCGCGGCGGCCCGAGACGATCGGGCGTATCGCTGCCGCGTTCGAAATCACCCACGTCGTTGTGCAAATTGGTGCCGATCTGGATCAGCAAGGCGGCCAGCAGAGCGACCAGCGCAGGCTGCCAGAGGAACTTGCCGGTCTGCGCCCAGGCGACGGCATGGCCAACGAGCAGCGGCGCGACGGACACCGTCAGCGTCTTGGGTCGGATGGCAAGCCACCAGGCGCCGAGAGGCGAGGGCTGCACGGCAGGTTCAAGCATTGCGCGGAGTAAGTCGTCCGGGGGTTTTGGGATTTGAGGAGTTCCGGGCTTGCCGCCCACCCCCCAGCATAAATCCAGGCGCAATTCTGGCGTAAAACAAACCGGGAAAGGTGGTTTTTTGCGGTAACATGCGCCCAAATGACCAACAAGGCAGCGCCGCAAATGCTTGAAACCAAACAAAAACCCGCATTTCTGCGGGTTATAGGTGGTGCCGAGAGGGGGAATCGAACCCCCACGATGTCACCATCGGCGGATTTTGAGTCCGCTGCGTCTACCGATTCCGCCATCTCGGCTTCGGCCCGAAGTTCGCGAGCCAGAAGAGCTGCGAATTATCGCTGATTCTCCGGCAGCCGACAAGCTACAAAATGGCCAGGCCAGCAATAAGGCACGCAGCCAGCCATCCCTAGCCTGCCCGCCGCTGGACAGCCCCCCTTAGCCCCCTTAGTCCCCAAGCACTCCAAGTACGCTACACACCCATGCTCACCCTTGATGACTTTGACTTCGACCTGCCGGGCGAACTGATCGCCCAGCACCCGACTGGCGAACGCAGCGCCAGCCGACTGCTGCAACTCGGCGACGGCGCGCTTGCCGATCAGCGCTTCACAGCACTCCCGGACCTGCTGGCTGCCGGCGATCTGCTGGTGTTCAACGATACGCGCGTGATCCGCGCCCGCCTCCTCGGCCACAAGGAGAGTGGTGGCCACATTGAAGTGCTGGTCGAGCGCATCGTCGACGCTCGCCACGCGGTGGCGCAGATCCGCGCCAGCAAGTCGCCGAAAACCGGCAGTCGGATCATTCTCGAAGACGCGATCATCCTGATCGTCGACGGCCGTAGCGGCGAACAGGGCGAATTCTTCGACGTGCGCCTGGCAGACGAGCAGGCCAAGGGCGGGGCAGACGAAGGCGACCTATGGAACCTGCTCGAAAAACACGGCCGCTTGCCGCTACCGCCCTACATTACGCACCCCGCCAACGCCGACGATGAAGCTCGCTATCAGACCGTTTTCGCGCGCCACCCGGGCGCCGTCGCGGCGCCGACGGCCGGCCTGCATTTCGACGACGCGCTGCTGGCGGAACTTGCGCAGCGCGGCGTCGAAGTGGCGTACTTGACGCTGCACGTCGGCGCCGGCACCTTTCAGCCGGTGCGCGTACATCAGATCGCCGCACACCGCATGCACGCCGAGCGCTTCGAGATTCCGTCGGCAACCATCGCCGCCATCGCCCGCACCCGCGCCCGCGGCGGCCAAGTCGTCGCCGTCGGAACGACCAGTCTGCGCGCCCTCGAAGCGGCTGCACAGTGCGGTGACCTGCAGGCCGGCCCCGCCGAGACGGATATCTTCATCACCCCCGGCTACAGGTTTCGGGTGGTGGACCGTTTGATCACCAATTTTCACCTGCCGAAATCGACCCTGCTGATGCTGGTTTCGGCGTTCGCCGGCCGCGACGCCATTCGTTGCGCGTATCGACACGCGATCGCCGAACGCTACCGCTTCTTCAGCTACGGCGACGCGATGCTGCTGACCCGCCGCTCCTGACTCTGACACTTTTCACACTCACCCACTTTCACCCTCCGCCTGCCACGCACCTGCCACCCTCCATTTTCACACTCACGCGCCAATGAACACTCCCGCTCTGAACGCCGCCGCCATCGAGAAACTCGACCGCCAAGGGCTGCCGCCCGACATTCACAAGGTCGCACTGGCCAGCGCGCTGCTGTGGACTTTTCGCACCAATACCGACGTGCACCGCCTGCTTTCGCTGAGTGGGCTGCAGAATGCCGCGGGAAAGACCTTTAGCGCCAGCGAGGTCAGGGCCGCCACCCAGAAGCTCCGGGAAAGCGAGCTGCTGGTCGACGAGCCCTCGCGGGCGACTACTTTTCATCTCGTCGACGCATTGCGTACAACTCTCTATCGGCAGCTACTGGAAACCAGTCACGGTGACTCGCTGGCACGCCTGATCGCTGACGCCGACCGCTTTAACCCCGCCAGAACGGCTTACTACTGGCCCACGGCCAGTGTTCCGACGACCGTCGCCTACGTACGCGCCAAGTTTCTCTCCGGCGCAGCCAGCGAAGAGCTGTCGCACATGCGCATGATCCTGTCCCGCTCGATGGACTGGAGCGTAATCCTCGGCGAGGCCGTCCTGCAGCCTTTCGACGGACCGAGTTTCCAGCGCATCGAACCGCTCTGGCGTTCGCAGCTCGCTTGCCAGGCGACCGCCAGCGTCTGCGTCTTCTGTGCGCAGCGCTTCTTGCCGCTCGCCGATTGGGCGGTCGAGCAGCTGGCCAACGATCCCCAGGCCTTGTCCACCGACCTGCGGCTCACCCTCGGCGAACTGGCCATGCAGCGCGGCGACAGCGCCATGCTGGAAACAGCGCTGGATGGAGTTGACGAGGGCCTGAGCACGGCGATTCGTGCCGCGGCGCTGGTCATCGATGGGCAGTGGGGCGCCGGCCAGGCAACATTCGAAGCGGCGCTCAAGCTGTGCAAGAGCGAAATTGGCGGCAGCAAAAACCTCCTGCCCGGCAGCCTCGCCTGGTTCTATCCGCTTTCACTACTCGCGCAGGCGACGCCCAGGCACCTCGAACTGGCGCGCAAGTTCTGCGTCGGCGAGTCCGGCAAGCGTGCCCCCAGCCCCTACGGTGGCTGGGGGCGCTGGGTGCACGCCATCGACGTCCGCCTCGGCAGGATACCGCTCGAGCAGGCAGCGTTCAGGCCGACTCACGACCTGCAGACGCGCTGGGCACTCGACTCGCTATGGGCGGTCTTGCTCGCCGCCTGGCTGGGTCACGAGACGATCGCCGAAAACAACCCGCAGGCCGCCCTGAGCGAGTGGCGAGCGCTGATCGACACCCTCCGCCAGGCATTGAACAGCTGCCGCCTGACCGCGCTGATGCCGATGCTCGACGGCAGCCAGGCGGTACTCGAAGGACGCGATCCGCCCGAACATTTCTTCATTGCCGGTAGTGGCCAGCAATGGCAGGAGGTCCTGCTGGCGCTGCAATCGCTGGGCGGCAGTCAGCCGGCCAGCGGCAACGGCGAAGCGACGCGCGTACTCTGGGAACTCGAAATCGGCGGCCAGGGTGATCTGCTCGCCATCAAGCCCTTCGAACAGAAGCGCGGCCAACGCAGCTGGGGCCGGCCGCGCCCCATGAGCCTGGCGAGGATCGCCGGCAACCAGCAGCTGGCAAGCGCGGATGCGAAAGTCGCGCGCGCCGTGCGCCTCGAACACGGCTACCGCAATCGCTACCACATCGATCTGGCGGCGGCGATTGTGGCACTGCCCGGGCACCCGTACATCGTCCTGCCAGGTGCGCCAGAGCAGTTCGTCGACCTCAGTGAAGCGGCGCCGGAACTTGAAGTAGTCCGCGAAAAGGGGCGCTTCGTGATGCGCGTCGAGCCGCCACTACGCGCACCGCTTGCGGCCACTTCCTACTTTGCGCAGGACGCCGACGAACGTCGTGAAGCGGAAGCACTGCGTCTGATCACGCTCGTCGTCGATGCTCCTCAGCGCCTGCGTCTGGTTCGTTTTTCGAGTGCGCAGCAGCAGGCTGCACAGCTCGTCTCGGGTCGTTTTTCGGTGCCCGCCGAGGCACCGAATGCGCAAGACGAACTCACCAAGACCCTGCACGCGCTGGCGCTTCATTTCCACGTTCATGCCGACTCGACCCAGGCGACGCGGCAAGTGAGCAGTGACTCCCGGCTGCGCGCCGAACTTTCACCGCTTGGGGACGATCTCTCGCTACGCCTGGTGGTCGCGCCGCTCGGTCCGGACGGACCGCGCCTACCGGCCGCGGCGGGCAGAGTACGCTTGATGGCGGTACTCGGCAGCGAAACAGTCGGCACCGAGCGCGACCTGAACGAGGAGCGCCAGCATCTGGACTCGGTACTCGACGCCCTGCCCTTTCTCGACGGCGGCGAGCGCGATGGCTGCGGCAGCGAATGGCTGATCGAAGACCCGGAGGAAGCACTGGCGGTGGTCGAAGCACTGCCGAGTTTGTCGGCGATTGCTGCGGTCGACTGGCCGAAGGGCAAGAGCGTGCGTGTACTCACCCTCGACAGCCGCCAGCTCGGCGTAAAAATCAGCCGCGAACGCGACTGGTTCCGGCTCGCCGGACAGGCGACCCTCGACGAGGGCCTGGTCCTGCAGCTGGAAACTCTGCTCAGTGCGGCCCGCGCCAAGAGCCGTTTCGTGCCCATGGGCAACGGCGTGTACGCGGCTCTGACCCGCTCGCTGAAGCAAAAACTGAGCGATCTGGCAGCGGTGCTGGAAAGCGACAAGAACGGTGGCAAGGTGCCGACCATCGCCGCCGCCTGGCTCGACGAGATTCTCGACGGCACCGAACTCGACGCCAGCAAGGACTTCCGCCAGGCCATCGACCGCCTGCGCCAGGCGCAGGCCCTGGTTCCGAAACTCCCCAGCCTGCTGCAGGCCAGCCTGCGACCGTATCAGGAAGACGGCTATCAGTGGGCGATCCGCCTGGCGACTGCTGGCGTCGGCGGCTGCCTGGCCGACGACATGGGCCTCGGCAAGACCCTGCAGGCGCTCGCCGTGCTTCTCGAACGCGCCGCTGGCGGCGCCGCATTGGTCATCGCGCCGACCTCCGTATGCGGCAACTGGCTGGCAGAAACGTTGCGCTTTGCGCCCAGCATCAACGTCCGGATCTACAGCGAGGCGAGCGACAGCGAACGCGAGGAACTGGTCACCACGGCCGGACCGCAGGACCTGCTGATCGTCTCCTACACGCTGCTGCAACTGGCCCAGGAGCGCTTCGCCGGGCGCCACTGGCACACTCTGATCGCCGACGAGGCGCAGGCCATCAAGAACGCCGCCGCCAAGCGTTCGCAGGCGGTCTTCGCCCTCGACGCCGACTTTCGTTTGGCATTGACCGGCACGCCGGTCGAAAACCGCCTCTCCGACCTCTGGTCGATCATGCGCTTCGCCAACCCCGGCCTGCTCGGCAGCAGCAGCCGCTTCGACGAGCGCTTCGCCGGCCCGATCGAACGTAACCGCGACCGCGAGGCACAGCACGTGCTCAAACGTCTGGTCGGCCCCTTCGTTCTGCGGCGCACCAAGTCGGAAGTCCTGCAAGAGCTGCCCGCGCGCACCGAGCTGATTCTGACGGTGACTCCGGAAGCGGCGGAAGCGGCACACTACGAAGCGCTGCGCCGCGAAGCCGCGAACGAAATCGACGCCAGCCTCGACACTGCGCCGCAGGCACAAGCGCGCTTCAACATCCTCGCCCAGCTGACGCGCCTGCGTCGCGCCGCCTGTGACCCACGCCTTTGCAGCCCCGAACTCGGTATCGTCGGCGCCAAGGTGCAGGCTTTCGCCGAACTCGCCGCCGAACTCGTTGCGAACGGACACAAAGCGCTTGTTTTCAGTCAGTTCGTGGATTTTCTTTCAATGTTACGCGAACAGATGGATGCGGCCGGAATCGCTTATCAGTACCTCGATGGCAGCACTCCCGCCGCCGAGCGTACGCGGCGCGTCGCCGCTTTCCAGGCCGGTGAAGGCGATCTCTTCCTGATCAGCCTCAAAGCCGGTGGCTTCGGGCTCAACCTGACCGCCGCTGATTACGTGGTCATCACCGATCCATGGTGGAACCCGGCCACTGAAGACCAGGCCATGGGTCGTGCGCATCGCATCGGCCAACTGCGGCCGGTGACCGTCTATCGCCTGGTGACCAAGGGCAGCGTCGAGGAACGCATCGTCGAATTGCACCACGAGAAACGCGCGCTGGCCGAAAGCATCCTGGAAGAAGGCGAAGCCAGCGCCCTGCCCTCTACCGAGGATCTGGTGGCGCTGATTCGCGGCGCGGGCTGATTCGCGACGCCTGGACCAAATTCGCGGCGCGGGCTGATTCGCGACGCAGGCGGTGACCACTCCCGGAAAATAGCTATTTGCCTTGACCGGAAGCGCCGATTTTTCTATCCTGCCGAGGTACGCGCGGGGCGGCGCAGCCGCCCACGTGCCCGCTCTGTGCACCAACCATACTGACATCGAAAGAAAAAAGGGATAGATCATGGCTGAAGAAACCACGACCAGCACGACCAAGAAGAAACCAGCCGCCAGCAAGTCGGCGACCAAACCAACGACATTAGCCGCTGCGGCAGCCACCAAGCCGTCCGCAGCCAAGCCACCGGTGGCGACGAAAGCCGCTCCCGCTGCGGTGAAGAAGCCGGCGGTGAAGAAGCCCGCAGCGCCTGCGGCCACCACCATCCCTGCAGCGAGCAGCCCACAGCCCGTGGCCGCTGCGCCGACCCCCGCTGCCACGCCAGGCGCAGAAAAGCCGAGCGCTGAAGAACGCTATTCCATGGTCCAGTCGGCGGCCTACTTCATTGCTGAAAATGACGGTTTTCAAGGCTCTTCGACGCAATACTGGATTGAGGCCGAACGTGATGTGGCCGCACGACTCGGGGAAATGTAAGACCCGCGTAGCGGCAAAGATCTCGCTTTACGGCCTCCGCGTCGCGGAGCGCCGCTTACTGATGAGGGGTTTGTAGCCATGCGCAAGCGAGTAATCTCCGATGTCCAGCAGGCCGGCGCTTCGCCGCACGGGGACTGGCTCAATCTCGAAGACCTGGCTGAGGTAGAAATCAGTTCGGAAGACGCGGCTCACCCCATCGAGTCTGCCCTGGTGCCAGGCGGCGGCAGCGGCTGGCGTGCCGCTGTTTCGGGCAAGCAGACCATCCGCCTGCTCTTTGCACAGCCGCAGACGTTGCGCAGGATCTGGCTGTCCTTCGTCGAAACCTCGGTGCAGCGTACCCAGGAGTACGTTCTGCGCTGCTCTGCCGATGGCGGACAATCGTTCCGGGACATCGTCAGGCAGCAATGGAACTTCAGCCCGGACGGGGCCACCAGCCAGAGCGAAGACCATCGCGTCGAGCTGGCTGCGGTCAACATCCTCGAACTGATCATTACCCCCGACATCGGCGAGCAGGCGGCGTTCGCATCGCTGGCACAGCTGCGCATCGCCTGAGGGGCCGCGTTCTCGCGCGCCGGCTGGCGACCGTCGCCATGCCCGCCAGGCAGATGTACGAACAGGCACGAAAACACACGAAGATGCACGCGCGCGGACGCCGGGCGCGCCAGCTTGCTACAATGGCGGATTGACTCTGCTGCAGGCTCCCGACGATGAAACGCAACCGCTTCTCCTCCCGCAAGCGTATTTCTGCTGACGCCACCGAACTCGGCCGTCTGGCCATCGGCTTGGCCGAGTCGGGCAGCAAGCTCGAGGATTTGTTCTGGCAGAAACGTCTGGCCGAACTCGTCGACCAACTGCTGCACGATGGCGCCGAGGAGGACTTGAACGCCTCGCTGGACCGCCTCTTCGACACGCACGCGATGGCCCATGACGATCTCGCCGACATCGTCGAGTCACAGGCCGAATCGTGCATCATGCTCGATCGCGGCCAGGATTTCGACGTCCTGCTGATTGCGGTTCCGGTACTCGGCTGGTCGCGCTTCTCGATTCCCGCGACGGCGATTCCGCAGGGCCTCCTGCAGACCTTGAAGGTCCAGCTTGGGGCGCACGTGTTTGCCGCCGGTGCCCGCGTCGCGCTGGCCGATTACCTCTATAGCCCGGACCAGCTCCCGCACAGTTTTGTCGACACCTGGCAACTGCTGCAGAAACTCGGTGCAGCGGCGCTCGCCGGCTGTGATCTCAGCGTAGACGCCGCCAGCATGCCGGAAACAAACCGCTTCCTCTCCGACACCCGCTACGTGATCGGGGCGCTGGCGGTGCCGCGTGGCCTGCCCCTTTTCCGCTGGAACGAGGAAGACAAGAGCACCCGTGAGACGGCGCTCAAGGAGTGGCTGCGCCAGGGCGCCCCCTGCTTCGAACCGCTGCTGACCGGCTGTGCCTATCAACCGCTGCTCGCCGACGCCTACCATGCCGCCTGTCGCGCCGCCGACAGCGCCTCGCGCCCCTACTCGCTGAACGCCTCGGTGGCCTTCCTGCAGGCGACACTTGGTGAGTCAGCCGACAATCTGCGCGCCATCGTCGGCGGCTTTCACGACAAGCGGCTGGAAGAATACCGCATCGGCTTTGGCCCATGCGACGACGATGTCATTTACCACGGCGTGGTCTGGCCTTTGCTGGGCATTGAAGACGAAACGACCGACGTGGCTGGAGAAATCGAGGGCGTGCTGCGCAAGACCGGTCTCAAGGAAGTCACCGTCCTTGACCAGCAGTTCCCCTATGAGTTCTGCGACGACTGCGGCGCACCGCTGTATCCCAATATCGAGGGTGAGACGGTCCATGCCGAAATGCCCGAGCAGGACGACTCGCCCTCGCAGACGCTGCACTGAGCGGCGGCGGGCAAACTCTGATGACCAATAGCGATCTGCTGCAGCGCAGCCTGGCGGCCGTCTGGCACCCGTGCACCCAGATGAAACAGCATGCGGAAGGCGATAGCGCCCTGCCGATGATTCCCATCGCCAGCGGCAAGGGCGTCTGGCTGCACGATTTCGATGGCCGACGCTACCTGGACGGGATCAGCTCGTGGTGGGTCAATCTCTTCGGCCACTGTAATCCGCGCATCAACGCCGCGCTGCACGCGCAGCTCGAGCAACTCGAACACGTGCTTCTGGCCGGCTGCACGCACCAGCCGGTGGTCGAGCTTTCCGAGCGCCTGTCAGCACTTACCGGCGGCGCGCTCGGCCATTGCTTCTACGCTTCCGACGGCGCTTCGGCGACTGAAATCGCGCTCAAGATGTCATTTCATTCGTGGCGTAACCGCGGCCAGGGCGGCAAACAGGAATTCCTTTGCCTGCGCGGCAGTTACCACGGTGAAACCGTCGGCGCGCTGGCGGTGACCGACGTCGCCTTGTTCAAAGACGCCTACGCACCGCTGATTCGTCCGGCGAGCACCGTGCCGACACCTGACGCACGCCTGGCGCAAGAGGGAGAGTCGGCGCTTGATGTCGCCCGCCGTGCCGCCGCGGCGCTCGAGCGCCATCTTGACGAGCATCACTCGCGCATCGCAGCCCTGATCGTCGAGCCGCTCATCCAGTGCGCCAGCGGCATGGCCATGTACGACCCCGAATACCTACGCCTGGCCCGCGCCCTCTGTGACCGCTATCAGGTGCACCTGATCTGTGACGAGATTGCCGTCGGCTGTGGCCGCAGCGGCACTTTCTTCGCCCACGAGCAGGCCGGCATCCGGCCGGACTTCCTGTGTTTGTCGAAAGGCATTTCCGGCGGCTACCTGCCGCTGTCGATGGTGCTCACCACTGACACCGTCTATGCCGCCTTCTACGACGACCGCGTCAGCCGTGGCTTTCTGCATTCGCACTCCTACACCGGCAACGCTCTGGCCTGCCGAGCCGCTCTGGCGACGCTCGACATCTTTGCCGAAGACCGGGTCATCGACACCAATCGAGCACTCAGCGCGCATCTCGGCAACTGCCTGAAGCCGCTAGCCGATCACCCGCACGTGCGTCATCTCCGCCAGTGCGGCATGATCGCTGCGTTCGACGTGCGCAGCGACGACACGCAGTTCTCCGAGCGCTTCTACCGCCAGGCGCTGGCCAGGGAAATCCTGCTGCGACCGATCGGCAACACGATTTATTTCATGCCGCCGTATGTGATCAGCCAGGAGGAGTGCGACTTTCTCGTCGCGCGCGCCATCGCCGCACTGGACGCCGCGCTGCACTCATGATCTGGGAAGAACTGCACAGCGAACTCGACGCCCTGCAGGCAGCCGGGCTCAGACGCACGCGTCGCACCCTGGACCTTCCCTGCGGTCCGCAGGCGCGCGTCGATGGGCGCTCGCTGATCAGCTTCTGCAGCAACGATTACCTGGGCCTGGCCAAGGACCCGGTGCTGATCGAGGCGGCCTGCCTCGGTGCCAGGAGCTGGGGCGTCGGCAGCGGCGCCTCGCACCTGGTCAGCGGCCACCTGACGCCGCACGCCACCCTCGAACAGAAGTTGGCCGATTTCACGGGCTTTGCCCGCGCCCTGCTCTTCTCCACCGGCTACATGGCCAATCTGGGAATCATTCCGGCGCTGGTCGGGCGCAAGGACGCGGTCTTCGCCGACCGCCTCAACCACGCTTCGCTGATCGACGCTGTGCAGCTCTCACGTGCCGAAAGCCAGCGCTACCCGCACGCTGATCTGGCGGCACTCGAGCGCCTGCTCGCCGCCAGCCCGGCACCCCGCAAGCTGATCCTCAGCGATGCGGTATTCAGCATGGACGGTGATCTGGCACCCTTGCCGGGGCTGCTGGAACTCGCCGAACGCTTCGACGCCTGGCTGGTGATCGACGACGCGCATGGTTTCGGCGTCCTCGGCGCGCAAGGCCGCGGCAGTCTCGCGCATTTCCAGCTACCCGCCGCCAAACGCCTGCTGTACATGGGTACCCTCGGCAAGGCAGCGGGGGCGGCCGGCGCTTTCGTGGCTGGCGACAGGACGGTCATCGACTGGCTGGAGCAGCGCGCGCGCACCTACCTCTTCACCACGGCCGGCAGCCCGGCCACCGCCTGTGCGCTAATCGCCAGTCTGGATTTGATCGCCGACGGTGACGCCCGGCGCAGCCGGCTATGGCAGCTCATTGCGCAGTTGCGCGACGGGCTGGCCGGCACGCGCTGGCACCTGTTGCCCTCGCCGACAGCCATCCAGCCGGTGATCATCGGCGACAACCACGAGACCCTGCGCATCGCCAGCGCGCTCTACGACCGCGGCCTGTGGGTGCCGGCGATCCGGCCGCCGACGGTGGCCAAGGGAACGGCACGCCTGCGCGTATCACTGACCGCAAGCCACACTGAGGAACAGCTCGCGCAACTGGTCGACGCGCTGCGTGAGCTGGCATGAACACTGCCAGCGGCAGCGGCCCGGATCTGGCCCTGATCCACGGCTGGGGGCTGGGCAGCTGGGTCTGGCAGCCAGTGCTCGATCGCTTGTCGCGCAACTGCCGCATACACCTGATCGACTTGCCCGGCTACGGCCAAAGCGCCGCTGACGGCGATGCGCACACCAATTTCCCTGATTTTTCGGCGACGGCGCAGGCGCTGCTCGACGCGCTGCCGGAGCGGGTCACCCTGTGTGGCTGGTCACTCGGCGGCCTGCTCGCCATGCGCGCCGCGCTGCTGGCACCCGAACGAGTCTCCGGGCTGGTACTGGTCGGCAGCACGCCCAGTTTCCTGCAGCGCGCCGACTGGCCGACAGCACAAACGCCGGCACTGGTCGACCACTTTTCGGCCGGCGTCGAGGTGCAGCCACAGCAGACCCTGCAGCGTTTCGTCACCGTCCTCAGCCAGGGCGACGCCAAGGCGCGAGCAATCACCCGTATGCTCCTCGCCGGTCTGCGCGCAGCGCCCCAGCCCGACAGCAGCACGCTGCGCGGTGGCCTGGAGTGGCTACGCGAGCTTGATCTGCGGCCCTTACTGCCAGGCATTGCCACGCGCAGCCTGATAATCCATGGCCGCGAGGACCCGCTCAACCCGGCCGCGGCGGCAACCTACCTGGCGGGACAGCTGGCGAACGCGCAACTGGATATTTTCGACAATACCGGGCATGCCCCCTTCCTGGCCAACCCGGATCGCTTCGCGCGACTGCTGGACGACTTCTGTCATGCCCCTGTTACTACCCGCTAAGCCGCGCGTTCGTGAATCCTTCGCGCGTGCCGCCGCCTCCTACGACGACGCCGCAGTCTTGCAGCGCCAGGTCGGTGAGCGCCTGCTGGCCGATTTTTCACCGCTTCCAGAACCAGGCACGATCATCGATGCCGGCTGTGGCACGGGCCATGGTTGCCGCCTGCTACGCGCACGCTGGCCGAGCGCGCACATCACGGCGGTCGACTTCGCGACAAGCATGCTCGCCGTCGCGCGCAGCGCTGCCGATCACTGCCTGGCCGCAGACATCGAAGCGCTGCCCTGTAGCGACGAGCGCTATTCGACCTGGTGGTCCAACCTGACCGTGCAATGGTGCGATAGCGGCAAGGTGTTTGCTGAAGCGCGGCGCGTTCTGCGTCCCGGCGGACAACTGGCGCTGAGCACGCTCGGACCACAGACCTTTGCCGAACTGCGCGCGGCCTTCATCGGCATCGACCGCCACCGCCACACCCTGAGCTTCAGCGAACCAGACGCCATTGCTGCGGCGCTGACGCTTGCCGGCTTCGCCGAAGTCAGACTGCAACGCCAGACAATCAACATGCACTACCCGGATCTGAAAACCCTGCTGCGCGCGGTCAAGGAAATCGGTGCCAACTCGGTCGGTGAAGGCGCGCGCAGCGGCTTGCTCGGCCGTAGTGCCTGGCAGAGGGTACAAGCCGCCTACGAGCAATACCGCACAGCCGCCGGCCTGCCGGCGCGTTACGACGTCATTCTTGCCTACGCCAGGAAGTGAGAGAGAACATGCAAGCTGATTCCACGCAGCACAAGCCCGCCTGGTTCATCACCGGTACCGACACGGAAATTGGCAAGACCTTCGTCTCCTGCGCCCTGTTGCATGCACTGCGCCGTGCCGGCTTGAGCGCGGTAGCAATGAAACCGGTTGCTGCCGGTTTCGACGATAAGGGACGCAACGACGACGTCGACCGCCTGCTCGCTGCATCGTCGCTGCAGCCGCCGCTGGAACTGGTCAATCCTTACGGTTTCAAGGCGGCAATCGCACCGCACATTGCCGCCGAGGAGGAAGGCCGGCGCATCGAATTGCCGCACATCATGGCCACTTTTGCGCAACTGCAGGCGCTCGCCGACGCGGTGCTGGTCGAGGGTGTCGGTGGTTTCTGCGTTCCGCTGGGGCGCACATGTGACGCCGCCGATCTGGCGGCCGCACTGCAGCTACCTGTGATCCTGGTCGTCGGCATGCGCCTTGGCTGCATCAATCACGCGCTGCTCACCCAACAGGCGATCGCCGCCCGTGGTCTGACTCTCGCCGGCTGGGTAGCGAACCGCATCGACCCGGCCATGTCGCGCTTCAGCGAAAATCTGGCGGCCCTGCAAGAGCGAATCGCAGCGCCCCTGCTCGGCGTCGTCGAACACGGCACGACACCGGAAAAGGCGGCCCTGGGGCTGCGGCTGCCCGGTCACTCGGAGTAAGGGGCGAGAATCGCCCCGAATGCAAGAAAAAAAAGCCCGACCGCAAAACGGTCGGGCTTTTCTGTTTTCGGAAGCGCTACATCACACAACCATCAGGCACGCTCGAAAATAACCGCGATGCCCTGGCCGCCACCGATACACATGGTGACCAGCGCGTACTTGCCACCGGTGCGCTGCAACTCGTAGATCGCCTTGGTGGCGATGAAAGCGCCCGAGCAGCCGACCGGGTGGCCGAGGGCAATGGCGCCACCATTCGGGTTGGTCTTGACCGGGTCAAGGCCAAGCCCCTTGTTGACCGCGATGGCCTGTGCCGCAAAGGCTTCGTTGGACTCGACGACGTCCATCTGATCGAGCGTCAGGCCCGCCTTCTTGAGGACCAGCTTGCTCGCCGGGATCGGGCCTTCACCCATGATCTCGTTCGGCACACCGGCAACGGCGTAGGCAACCAGACGTGCAATCGGCTTCTGCCCGGCGGCAGCGGCGACATCGGCAGCGGCGAGCACCATGAATGCGGCGCCATCGTTGATACCCGATGCGTTGCCGGCAGTCACCGTGCCGTCCTTGATGAAAGCGGGCTTCATCTTGGCCAGCGACTCCATGCTGGTCGCCGGCTTGATGTGCTCGTCGGTATCGAAAATCACGTCGCCCTTGCGGGTCTTCATCACGATCGGCACGATTTGCGACTTGAAACGCCCCTCGGCGACGGCCGCCGCGGCGCGGCGATGCGACTCGACAGCAAGCGCATCCTGCTCGTCACGGCTGATATCCCACTTCTTGGCGAGATTCTCGGCAGTGACCCCCATGTGACCGACACCGAAGGGATCGTTGAGGGTTGCCACCATCATGTCGATCGCCTTGACGTCACCCATGCGTGCGCCCGAGCGCATCGCCGGCAGCATATAGGAACCACGCGACATGACCTCGACACCACCGCCGACGCCATAATCGGAGTCACCGAGCAAGATGTTCTGCGCGCTGCTCACGATGCCCTGCAGACCCGATGCGCACAGACGGTTAACCGCCATGGCCACTGAATCCATCGGCAGTCCGGCCTGAATCGCCGCCACCCGAGCAACATAGGCGAAGCGCGCATCGGTCGGAATGACGTTGCCAACCGCCACGTAGTTGATCTGCTGCGGATCAACACCCGAACGGACGATTGACTCTTTCATTACCGTGCCAGCCAGCTCATGCGGCTCCATGTTGGCCAGGGAACCGCCGAAAGTGCCAATGGCCGAACGGACCGCGCTTAGTACAACGACTTCTCTGCTCATGAAGAAACTCCTGTAAATAATCGATCAACCGCCTACCGGATTGGCAAGCCCAAACAACAACAGCCACAGTGGCAGTGCACGCCAAATCAGACCGACGCCACTCTCCATGAAATCCACCTCTGCTTCGTCACCGACGCCGCTGTCGGCCTGGCCGGCAGCATCGCCGCATTCGCCGAGCGGCAGGCCAAGACGCAGCCTGAGTACACCCGCAGCGCTGGCCATCAGGAACCCCACCAAATCAGCATCGGCTTTCTGCTTGGCCTGCGCTCGCCAACAGGATAACGCAGGCTCGAAATTGCCGACAATGGCGAAAGCAACAGCAGTGCCCCGCAAAGCCTAGCCAGTCAATAATACCAAAGCTTCGCCGTGCGAAGCTTTCTAAGTCGCCGATTTCTCGATCACGGCTCCTCGCCGCGGCAACGGAAAAGAAAGCGCTCGCCCGCTCGCGGATCGCCCTCCAGGGAGCGCTGAGCGGCGGGAAAGAACGAAGCAAGCGAAAAAACGACCGCTGTAGCGCGCAAATCGCATCTTCTTGCCTCTTCGCTGGCCTGCCGGGCGATCTCGGTGGCCAACAAGCGAGCGCTGGGCGTCGCGCCACTCGACAAGCCGCGTGCGCGCCAGCACCAGCTTACCCATGCCAAGCGCCTGCCGAATGCCCGTATAATAGTGCGCGGACTGCCAAAATCCCATCGTCACATTGCGCACGAGGCTCAGCCCGGGAGGCTCGTGCCGATAGATTGCGTGAGCGGCATCACGTACGCCAGCCAGCTGGCGACGACGGAGTAGTCAAACGAGGACACTACCACAGGTATGGGAGGGCTTGCAGAAGCGCGGCCCTTCTCGCAAAATCGCTCCAGCGCTTCCAAAAGGCTTTTCAGGATGGAACTATCGTCTGTATTCAGCAAGACAGCGAAGGGCCAGGATGAGATATCCACCCGCGCTCATCGCTTGCCGTCACGAGTACGAGCAATGCTGATCATGATCGACGGGCAACGTACGGGACAGCAGTTGCTGGCCCTGTGCACCTCATCCGCGGAGGGCCAGCGGCACCTCGCACAATTGCTGAACGGTGGCTTCGTGCAGCAACTGTCAGCGACCACCGGCGCCCCCCTTTCGGCGGCACTGCCCGACGAGGACATCAGCCTCGCCAAGAGCTACGTCATTCGCACCTTGCACGAATTGCTGGGTAAGGATGCGCTCGTTCTGGCAGCAGAAATCGAGAAAACGGAAACCCTGGACGAACTGCGGCGCCACTTCGGTCAACTCCATCTGGCGCTCGGCATGGTCCCTGACCGGCGGAAGGTGGAGCAATTCCTCGAGAAAGTCGCCCTGGTTCTGGATTAGCGTCCAGCGACCTCAAGGGCCCGGTAGAGGGACATGATGATCCCTGCCGTAGCGCCCCAAATGAAGTAATCGCCAAAGGGCATCGCGTAGTAGTGGCGCAGCTTGCCCCAGTAGTGAAGCGAATGCCGCTGGTGATTGGCGGGATCCATCAGGAATGACAAAGGCACTTCGAAGGCTTCCGCCACCTCGAAGGCATCGAGCTGCAAATCGAAAGGTGGCGTCACCATCGCCACCACCGGCGTGACACGGAAACCCGTCGCAGTGCGGTACTCGGGTAGATAGCCAATGATTTCGACATGGGCCGACGACAAACCAATTTCCTCGCTGGTCTCGCGCAGCGCGGTATCGGCCGGCGATGGATCGCTCGCTTCGCAACGCCCCCCCCGGAAAGCTGACCTGCCCCGGATGATCGCGCAAATGGGCCGTGCGCTGAGTCAGCAAAACCGTCGGCTCGCCATTACGTCGAACAATCGGAAACAGTACGGCTGCCGGCAGCAGTTCTTCGTCGCCAACGCCGTCTTCAAGAACACAGGGAGAGCTCGCAGGCTCGACAGACAAGACCTGCCGCAATTGATCCAGGTCGACGGCGTTGCCGTTGGCCTCTGTCGTAGAACCCGGCAAGACCTCAATGGCTGCCGACACGCTCGCCTTCTCGTGCACCGCCCGCATCGTTCTCTTCCTCGATTTCTGCGCGCACGGCGGCAAGGGCGTCGCGCAAAGTCTCTTCCGACAAAGCGTTTATTGTCCTTGCCACCAGATCTGCCGACTTGACGGCAGTCGGCGGCAGCGCCCGGCTGTCGAGCGAAGCGATCAGCGCTGCGGCGGCACCGACGACTTCCAGCAGCGTTTGCCGCTCGCCCATCAGAATATCGAGCTCACCGCTCAACATGCTTGCTTCGTCCTCGTGCTGACCCATCATCGACTCCTCTTAATAGCGCTTTCTGAGGGTCATCGTCTGACCGTCACGCTGCATTTCCATACGGTTCAAGAAAGTCATGCCGAGCAACACGAACGGCATGTCCTGTTGATGTACCAGTGCGTCGATACCGTGCAGGACGATCTCGCCAACACGTACACTATCCAGCTGAACACGAGAAACTCGGGCTTCGCCATTGGCCGTACTCACCATCGCCGACTGGCCCTTGCTGGCGTCAATGCCGATCCGCCGCGCGTCACTGGCACCGAGCGAGACCATCGTGGCCCCGGTATCGACCAGAAAACGAACGCTCGTTCCGTTGATGTTCCCCGTGGTCAGGAAATGGCCGTTGCCGTCAGCCGTCAATACCGCCCTGTCACCGCCCTGCGACGAAGAGCTGGACACCACGTTCTGCCCAACGCGCAGGATACGCTTCTTTCCGTCACTCTCGATGGTTGCCGTTTCACGGTCAACGGCCAGTACCCGAATGCCCTCGCTGGTTTCCGTGCCGACAGCCACCGTTCTTGGGGCGCCGCCGCCGATGGTCAGTAGTGCCTTGCCCGGAAATACGCCGGCCAAGCCGACATCAACCGCCTCGACAGCAGTACAACTGGCGGCCAGGCCGAACGCCAGAAGCGTCTCCCGGCAACGCCAGCCAACAACTTTCGTGAAGCGTTGCATGCGCATTACACCTTTTCCATCGCCAGCCATATTTAGCCAGCGGACGCCCAAGCGTCCAAGGCATTTTTCCACACTTCGCCAGCGGCGCTCGCCGTGGACCAGGGCAGCACTGCCAGGCGTGCCTGCGAGCCTCCCTCCCAACGCCAGGAAGCCCCCCGGCGATCAGCGATAGACGAGAACGGGAATGGTCGAGTGCGTGAGCACCTTGTGCGTCTCGCTGCCGAGCAACAAGGCGCTGATTCCGCGGCGGCCATGCGACGCCATGAAGATCAGGTCGCAGCCTGCTTGCGTCGCCGCATCGATGATCGCCTCGTACGGAATGTCACTGGTCAGCGACAACTTTTCAACCGGGACGCCAGCCTCCTTGCCCAAATCAACGACGAAGTCGAGAACCTGTTGTGCTTGCTGCTCGGCAAATTCATCGAATTTCTCTGGTGTCGTCGGATCGATCAGAGCCCCTTCGCCGTAGTAGCTGACAGGGTACTCCGGCTTGGCAAAAAATGCCGTAATGCGCGCGCCTGCTTCCTTGGCGAACGAAACCGCGCGCCGGGCCGTTGCCTTTGAAAGATCGGATCCATCCGCAGGAACAAGGATGTGCTTGAACATGGCGCTTCCTCCACAGTGACGTCAATTGGCAATTGACTATAGGTAACAAAGGTCACACCAATTTTGACGGAAGTCAAACGATGGGCCGGCTTTCCGCCCAGATCGATGCCCGGACACGGTCAACATCCTGGCATCGAAACAGACTTTCGGCGATACAGTCAGCCAAGAGCAAGGGAAACCGAGAACTTTTCCGCCCTATCGCCGTCAAAGCGCCGGCCAGGAAATCTGCTGCTGCGAGCCGACACCCGTCGTTGCCGGCCCCCGGGAAAATCAGCTCGTGTGCCAATGCACGACCAGTTCAAAACTATTGCAAAACTATTGTTTGATGTCGATCAACGCTAGCGATGCCGCCGCCGCCGACAATGGCAAGCTTAACTCTACGAGGCGCCTCATGCACGAGATCAGCGAATTGATGACCAAAGATCATCGCTCTTGCGACGATTTTCTGGCGGTCGTCGAGAAGGCCGTGACCGACCAGAACTGGCAACTGGCGCAAAGCGCATTTCCGCGCTTGCGAGGCGCTCTACTGAATCATTTCGAGGCCGAAGAAAGCATTCTCTTTCCGCTCTTTGAAAAGCGCACCGGCATGTACCAGGGGCCAACGCAGGTCATGCGCGGCGAGCATGTGCAGATGCGGCAGCTGTTGGCCGCGGCCGAAGCCGCCCTGGCCGAGCGCGATGCCGACGACTACAACGGCAACGCCGAGACCCTGTTGATCATGATGCAACAGCACAATGTCAAGGAAGAGAACATCCTGTATCCGATGTGTGACCAGCAATTGGCTGACCAAGTCGATGCTCTGCTGCCGGAACTGCAACAGCAACTTGCTGGCGACGTGCAAGCGCCAGCCTGATACCGATAAAGCCGATCGCCCATGAAACCCTCTATCGTTCTTGATGCCCGCGACCTGGAGCCACCGGAACCGATGGTGCGCACCATGGAAGCGCTCGACAAGCTCGCGATGTCGGAGAAACTGTTGGTACTCCTGCCGCGAGAGCCTTACCCGCTGTACAGGGCGCTCGAACTCAACGGGTTCACCTGGCAGACCAAGCGCCAAGCCGACGGCACGGTGGAAGTCCTGATCCAACATCAAGAGCCCTGATGCAGGCGCTGCTGTCGTTCGACCAGGCTCCCCCGCTTGCCGCACCGCTTCGTTTTTTTTCTGACTGCACCGCTGTTTGCCATCCTCGCCGCCCTGCTCCTGCTGTGGAGTGGTCCGGATCTGTTCGCCTCACGCTGGACCGGCGCAGCCCTGGCACTGACGCACCTGATCACCGTTGGCTTCATGCTGCAGGTGATGCTCGGGGCGATGCTCCAGATTCTTCCGGTGGTCGCCGGAGCGAACATCTCGCGACCACAGCTGCTAGCCACCCTGGTTAACGCGGCAGTCGCCACTGGCGCGCTGCTCTTGGCGAGCGGCTTCCTGAGCTACCAGCCGCTGCTGTTCGAACTGGCCGCCGTGTTGATCGGCGGCGGTGTCGCGCTGTTCATTGCTGGCGCTGGGCACGCCTTGTATGGCGTGCCTTCGACGAACGCGACCATTCGCGGCCTGAAGCTGTCCTTGCTCGGCTTGACGGTGACGGTCTGCCTCGGCGTGCTCCTGGCCGTGGCCATCGACGGATCGCTGGCACTGCCGCTGCTGCAGCTGACATCGATCCATCTCGGTTGGGGCTTCGTCGGCTGGAGCGTTGTCCTGCTGGCTGCCGTCGCTTTCGTGGTCGTCCCGATGTTCCAGATGACGCCAGCCTACCCGGAGTGGTTCGCAGGCCGTTTTTCGTGGACGCTGCTCGCGCTGCTGATCTTGTGGAGTGTCGCCGATAGCGCTGGCTGGCAATGGCTGTCGCCCTGGCTCGCGGCAACGGCGGTGCTCGCGGTCGCCGCTTTTGCAGCGCTGACGCTGCAGCTGCAAAGCCGCAGCAAGCGAACCCGTTTCGATGCCACGCAACACTTTTGGCGCCTGGCGATGCTGAGCACTCTCGCCGCTTGCGCGCTATGGCTTGCGGCAAGCAGCTGGCCAACCCTGGGCGAGCGCAGCGAGTGGCCCCTGCTGTGCGGCATCCTGGCGCTGTTCGGCGGCTTCATGTCGGTAATGATCGGCATGCTCTACAAGATCGTGCCTTTTCTGGTCTGGTCACACTTGCAGAATCTCGGCCGCGGGCGAGTGCTTCCTCCGAACATGAACAAGGTCATCGCCGGGCAACAGCTCAACCGGCAGATGCACGCGCACTTCGTCGCCCTGGCGCTACTGCTGGCAGCCGTGCTCTGGCCTGAGTGGTTCACTTATCCGGCTGGACTGGCGCTGTTGGTGGCCAATGCCTGGCTGCTGCGCAACCTGCTGGCCGCCGTCGCCTTCTACCGCCAACAGCGACTGACTATCGAAGAAACCCTGACGCTCGTTTCAGCTGCGCCTGCGGAGACCCGGTAATGACCTATCTGACGCTGAAATACCTGCATGTCGGCTGCGTCGTGCTGAGCGGTAGCGGCTTCTTCGTGCGTGGACTCTGGATGCTCGGCAAGTCGCCGCGGCTGCAGCAACCGCTGGCACGAGTCCTGCCCCACATCGTCGATACCGTCCTGCTGGCCAGTGCCGTGGCCATGGCCGTGATCAGCGCTCAATACCCCTTCGCCGTCGGCTGGCTGACCGCGAAACTGATCGGCCTGCTGATCTACATCGGCTGCGGGACGATGGCCTTGAAGCGCGGGCGCAGCCAAGGGCAGCGGGCGTTTTTCTTCGTCGCCGCGCTACTGGCCTTTGCCTACATCGTCACCGTCGCCGTCAGCCGCAGCGCGCTCGGCCCGCTGGCGTGGATCGCTTGAAACAGCAAGCAACACAAGCGCCTTCTTGCGCAGCATCAAAGGCGCTGGTGAGACATCAGTTGCTTCAAGCGTGACGTGTTGAGAATACGGATCTTTCTCTGGTGAACGGACAACAGGCCTTCGTCCTGAAAGCGCGAGAACGCGCGGCTGACGGTTTCCAGTTTGAGGCCGAGATAGCTGCCGATTTCGTCACGCGACATGCGCAGGTTGAATTCGGCCGGCGAGTAGCCACGCGCCTTGAAGCGCTGCGAAAGGTTGAGCAGGAAGGCCGCCAGGCGTTCCTCGGCGCGCATGGTGCCGAGCAACATCATCACCCCGTGATCACGAACGATCTCGCGGCTCATCACCTGGTGAAAGTGGTGCTGCAGGGTATGGATTTGCCGCGACAAACCTTCGAGATGCGAAAAGGGAATGGCGCAGACTTCGCTATCTTCGAGAGCGATGGCGTTACAGGTATGCATTTCGCTGCTGATCCCGTCCAGGCCGAGCAACTCGCCGGTCATCTGGAAGCCGGTGACCTGATCGCGACCGTCCTCGATCAGCACGTCGGTCTTGAAGAAACCGCTGCGCACCGCGTAGATCGACTCGAAGCCTTGACCCGCACGGTACAGGTAATCGCCACGCTTGAGGCGCCTGCGCGTCGAAACCAACTCGTCGAGTTTCTTCAGTTCGTCCGCCTCGAGGCCGATAGGCAGACAGAGCTCGCGCAGGTTACAGTTCGAACAGGCGGTCTTCACCACCTCAAACGCGAGTCTCGCGGTCGCATCTCTGGTCGACATCGACATCCTTTTCACTAAACTCTGCGTTTGATCCACGTCAACCCGCTTACTTCAGGGCAATCCGATAATGCACGCAACCAACAATGAAGTGGAAACATGAACGCTGGCGCTGAAAACCTCGTGTTTGATCCGCAGATCATCCGCCGCTTCGACATCAACGGCCCCCGCTACACGTCCTACCCGACAGCGGATCGCTTCGTTGAGGCCTTTGGCCCGGATGCATACCAACTATGGCTCGGCAAGCGCAACATTGGTGCCGTCAGCCGGCAGTTGTCATTGTACTTCCACATTCCCTTCTGCAACACCATCTGTTACTACTGCGCCTGCAACAAGATCATTACCAAAGACCATGGTCGTTCAGCCAAGTACCTGAAGTATCTGGCCCGCGAACTAGCGCTGCAGAGCAGCCATCTCGAAGGGGGCGATCAGGAAGTGGCGCAACTGCACTGGGGTGGCGGTACGCCGACCTTCCTCGCGCACGATGAAATGCGCCAACTGATGGCGGCCACACGCCAGCACTTCAAGTTGATCGAAGACGGCGAATACTCGATCGAAGTCGACCCCCGCAAGGTCGATCGCGCAACCGTCGAACTACTGGCAGAATTGGGCTTCAACCGCATGAGTGTCGGCGTCCAGGATTTCGACCCGGCAGTCCAGCAGGCCGTAAATCGTGTTCAGAGCGAGGAAGAAACGCTGGCGGTAATGGACGCAGCGCGCGCCAGCGGCTTCAAGTCGATCAGTGTCGACCTGATCTACGGTCTTCCCAAACAGACGGTGATCGGCTTCAGCCGCACGCTGGACCGAGTCATTGCCGCCAGCCCGGACCGCGTATCGATCTACAACTACGCGCATTTGCCGAGCCTGTTCAAGCCGCAACGGCGCATCCTCGACGTGGATATGCCGAGCGCCGATGCACGCCTGCAGATTCTTTCACTGGCCATCCGCAAGATGACGGAAGCCGGCTATGTCTATATCGGCATGGACCATTTCGCCAAGCCCGACGATGAACTGGCAACGGCTCAGCGGCAGGGGCGCCTGCATCGCAACTTCCAGGGCTATTCGACGCATTCGGACTGTGACCTGCTGGCCTTCGGCATCTCGTCGATCGGCAAGGTCGGACCGACCTACAGTCAGAACGTGAAGACCCTCGACGAGTACTATGACCTGCTTGACAGCGGCACCCTACCCGTCTATCGCGGGATCGAACTGAACGCCGACGACCTGCTGCGGCGGTCGATCATTCAGTCACTGATGTGTCACTTCGAGTTGTCCATCGAGTCGATTGAAATTGCTCACCTGATCGACTTCAAGAGGCATTTCGCCACCGAGCTCGAAGATCTGCACGAGTTGGTCGATGCCGGACTGGTGCGCATCGACGACCGCTGGATCACCATTCTCCCGAAAGGACGGATGCTGGTACGCGCAATTTCGATGGTTTTCGACCGCTACCTGCGCGCCGACCGACAGCGTACCCGCTACTCGAAGGTGATCTGAAACCAAGGCGCAGCCGGGCGCCGAGGAGGAAGGAGTAAAATCCCGGCTCATTCAGCTCGGCGTTCGCACTCATCCCCAAGAGTCATGTCATATAGGTTCTCCCCGACATGAAGAGCATGACCGCCCCCCTCTTTCCCAACCCTTCTCCCGCGCAGGGAGAAGGGAGATTCGTCAGGCGCAGACGCGACTTTCATGGTCATGCCAGAATCGTCTTATCTCGCCCTGCTGTTGATCGGTCTGCTCGGGGGGACGCACTGCGTCGTCATGTGCGGCGGAATCGTCAGCGCGCTGTCGATGGGCGGTCCCGCGCGCGCCTCGCTGCTCCTCGCTTACAACGCCGGACGAATCCTCAGCTACGCGGCAGCCGGCGCCGTCGCCGGTGCGCTCGGCGAAGCAAGCCTCGCCTTGTCCGGGCAGTTGCCACTACGCAGCGCCCTCTTCCTGCTTGCCAACCTGATGCTTATCGCCCTCGGCCTGTATCTCATGGGCCTGACCAGGGCGCTGGCGTTCACCGAGCGCTTCGGCCAGAAGCTGTGGCGGCATCTGCAACCACTGACCCGGCATTTCCTGCCCGCACGCAGCATGGCGCAGGCTTTTCCACTCGGCCTGCTCTGGGGCTGGTTGCCCTGTGGACTGGTCTACAGTGCGCTCGCCACAGCATTGACCAGTGGTTCCGCCGTGCACGGCGCCGGACTGATGCTCGCCTTCGGCGCTGGCACCCTGCCGAATCTGCTGCTCGCCGGCCTGCTTGCGTCACGCTTGCAGGCCTATGCACGCAATTCAAGGCTACGCCTGGCATCCGGATTGCTGATTCTCGGCTTTGGCGTCTGGGGCATGATCGGGCTGGCGCGCATGCTTATCGTGACGTCAGCATACACCCCATGATTAAGGCGACTTCTCAAACGATGAGCGAACAGAAAAAAAAACTCGCCACGCCTCGACCTGCCGATCGCGGGCATGACTTGCGCGGCCTGCGCAACGCGCATCGAGAAAGTCCTCAACCGCTTGCCCGGCGTCATGGCTAGCGTCAACCTGGCCAGCGAACGCGCCCAGGTCGCCCTTTCGCCGGGCACCAGCTCGCCGCAAGAGGTCGTCGCGGCGATCGCGAAAGCGGGTTTCAGCGTCCCGCAACAGACCACAGAACTGGCCATCGAAGGAATGACTTGCGCCGCCTGCTCGACGCGCCTTGAAAAGCTCCTCAACCGGCTACCAGGGGTCGAGGCGGTCGTCAACCTGGCGACCGAGCGGGCGACGCTCCGCCATACGCCGGGCATGGTCGATCCAGCGCTGCTGCTCGCCACCGTCGAACGTGCCGGCTTTGTTGGGCGCCTCGCCGATAATCGCTGCCGCAACGAGGAGAAGGCCAAAAAAATAGCCGCCGAACAGGCTGAACTGCGCCGCTTCTGGATGGCGGCCGCGCTAACTCTGCCTTTGGCCGCGCAGATGCTGACCATGTTCGATGTGGGCGGCGGGCAAGCTCACCCGGACCTGCTGCCGCGCTGGCTGCAACTCGCACTGGCGACGCCGGTGCAGTTCTGGCTCGGCTGGCGTTTCTACGCTGGTGCGTGGAAGGCCTTGCGTGGTGGCGGGGCGAACATGGACCTGCTGGTCGCCCTGGGAACCAGCATGGCTTATGGCTTCAGCCTCTTCGTCACCGTCTCCGGCGCTGCCCATCTGCATGTCTATTTCGAAGCCTCGGCGGCCGTGATCACCCTGGTCCTGTTGGGCAAATTGCTCGAAGCACGGGCCAAGGCCAGAACCACCGACGCGATCGAAGCACTCGTCCGCCTGCAGCCGAAAACAGCACGCGTCGAGCGTGACGGCAGGCTGATAGAACTCGACGCCGCGCTGCTCATCCCCGGCGATATCTTTGTCGTCCGCGCGGGCGAAAACCTGCCGGTCGATGGCGAAGTCATTGATGGTGCGTCGACGGTCAATGAAGCGATGCTCACCGGCGAGAGCATGCCGGTGGCCAAGGAGCCGGGAGCACGCGTCTTCGCGGCCACGGCCAACGGCGAGGGAATGCTGCGCTGTCGAGCCAGCGGCGTCGGGGAACACACCCTGCTCGCCGGAATCATCCGCATGGTCGCCGAAGCACAGGGCTCAAAAGCGCCCGTGCAGCGCCTCGCCGACCGCATCTCGGCAATTTTCGTACCCATCGTCTGTGCCATTGCCCTGTGCACCCTGCTTGGCTGGTGGGCGTTTGGCGGCGACTTCAGCGTCGCCCTGATCAATGCCGTGGCGGTGCTGGTGATTGCCTGTCCTTGCGCCCTCGGGCTGGCAACGCCGACGGCGATCATGGTCGCCACCGGACAGGGTGCCACGGCGGGTATCCTGATCAAAAATGCCGAAGCGCTGGAACGTGCCGAGAAAATCAGCGTGCTGGCCGTCGACAAGACCGGCACACTGACCCGTGGCGAGCCGGTGCTCACCGATCTGCTGCCGCTCGCTGTGTCGGCGGACGAAGCACTGACCCTGGCAGCCGCTCTCGAACAGGGTTCCGAACATCCCCTGGCCAAGGCCATCCTGCAGCATGCGCAAGCCAGCCAGCTGACGCTACCGGCGCTGACCCAGTTCCGCGCCCTTCCCGGTCGCGGGGTGGAGGGTCGGGTTGGCGAACGTCTGCTGCGCCTCGCTGCCCCCAGCGAGTTTGTCGCCATGAGTTTGCCGCGCGACCAGATTGCCAAGCTGCAGCGCACGGGCAAGACCGTGGTGATCCTCGCTGAACGAGGCCCGGGCGGCAGTAACGCCGAAAGCAATCAGGCAGACAGCGAGCGGGCCCTGGCGCTGCTGGCCATCGCCGACCCCTTGCGCAGCACCTCTCGCGCCGCCGTGACCCGGCTCAAAGGCATGGGTATCCGGGTGGTGATGCTGACCGGCGACCACGCTGCGACAGCAGCAGCGATCGCCAACGAAGCGGGAATCGAAGAGTTCCGGGCCGGCATACTCCCCGGCGACAAAGCCGCGGCAGTCAATACGCTGAAGTCGGGCGGCACTGTCGTCGCCATGGTCGGCGACGGAATCAACGACGCCCCGGCGCTGGCGGCGGCTGATGTCAGCTTCGCCATCGGCGCCGGATCGGACGCAGCCATCGAGGCCGCCGACGTGACGCTGGTGCGTGGGGACCTGAATGGAATTGCCGACGCCATCCTTCTTTCGCGTGCGACGCTACGGAAAATCAGGCAGAATCTCTTCTCTGCCTTCATCTACAATGTTCTCGGCATACCGCTGGCCGCACTCGGCATGCTCAATCCGGTCATTGCCGGCGCGGCGATGGCGATGAGCTCGGTTTCGGTGGTCACCAACTCGCTGCTCCTCAAGCGCTGGCATGCGGGCCGCAGCTGATGGCCGGCGGTGCCGGCAATGGAAACGGGACTGACTGCGGCGCGCGCCGGCGAGCAAGGGCGCCGACAACATGAAAGGGAAGCGAAATGGAGACCATCGCCATTGGCGTTGTCGGAATGCACTGCCAGTCCTGTGTAAAAAGCGTCAGCATGCTCCTCGAGAGCTTGCCCGGAGTTGCCCGAGTCGAGGTGTCGCTGGACGCCGGCCAGGCCAGAATCAGCTACGACCCGAAGTTGGCGAGCATCGCCGACTTCACGGCGGCGATCGATGAGGCGGGCTTCGAAAGCAGCTGAAAAGCCTCGCCGGTAGAGACCCCGGCCACACCACCACCTTGACGCCCCAGCCCCCCTAGCGGACTTATCATGACCAAAAAAAAAATCCCGGACCAACGCGCCCGCAACTCCGGAAAACGTCCACAGCGAGCCGCTCAAACTGACCCAGTTTGCACACGGCGGCGGCTGCGGATGCAAGATCGCTCCGAATGTACTCGAACAGATCCTCGCCAAGACCGTTCCCGCCATCGTCCCCAAGCAATTGCTGGTCGGCATCGAGACCAGTGATGACGCAGCCGTCTACCAGCTCAACACCGATCAGGCGCTGGTAGCGACCACCGATTTCTTCATGCCAATTGTCGATGACCCCTTCGATTTCGGCTGCATCGCAGCGACCAACGCCCTGTCCGACGTCTATGCCATGGGTGGCGTACCGCTGCTGGCGCTGGCCATCGTCGGCATGCCGGTCAACAAACTGCCGCTCGCGACGATCAAACGCATTCTCGAAGGGGGCGAGTCGATCTGTGCGAAGGCGGGTATTCCAATTGCCGGTGGCCACACCATCGACTCCCTCGAACCGATTTACGGTCTCGTCGCCATTGGTCTGGTGCATCCCGACAACCTCAAGCGCAACTCCGGCGCCCGCCCCGGCGACAAGCTGATTCTCGGCAAGGGATTGGGCGTTGGCTTTTACAGCGCAGCGCTCAAGAAGGGACTGCTTTCGACCAGCCACTACACAGCAATGATCGCTTCGACGACGCAGCTCAACACGCCCGGACGGGCGCTCGCCTGCCTGGCCGGCGTACATGCGATGACTGACGTCACAGGCTTCGGCCTGCTCGGTCATCTGGTGGAAATCTGCAAGGCATCGCGAGTCTCGGCGGTCATCGATTACGCGGCCTTGCCGCTATTGGCCGACGCCCTCGATTATGCCGAAAAAGGCTGCATTACCGGTGCCTCGGATCGCAACTGGACGAGCTACGGAGACTACGTGGCCGAAGCGACGACGAAGCACCTGACTGGGCTTGAACAGGCCCTGCTGACCGATCCGCAGACCAGCGGCGGCTTGTTGATCGCCTGTGCGCCGGAAGTGGTCACCGAAGTCCTGTCGGTTTTCCTGCAGGAAGGCTTCGATCAGGCGACGGTGATCGGTGAGTTGAGCGCCGGGAAAACGCAGGTTTCCGTCGTCAAGAGCGAGACCGGGACGGGCTGAAGCCGACGCACGGACGCCAGCTACCGACCCCCTGCTTGCTTCGTCGGCTCACCCGGTTGCGAAGCTCAATCCAGGACGTGCGACACCAGGCCGTCGGCGAGTTTGGGTTCGAACCACGTCGACTTGGGCGGCATCACCTCGCCGGCATCGGCAACCGCCATCAGGTCGGCCATCTGCGTCGGATAGAGCGCAAAGGCAACCGCCATCTCGCCACTATTCACCCGTCGTTCGAGTTCGCCCAGGCCGCGCATGCCGCCAACAAAATCGATGCGCGTATCGCGGCGCAGGTCGGTGATTCCCAGCACCGGAGCAAGGATCTGCTCGGCGAGCACGGAAACGTCGACGCGCCGTACCGGATCGGCCGCCGGAAGCAAACCAGGCCGCAGTTCCAGGCGATACCAGCGAGCGCCAAGATACATGCCGCAGACGCCGCTACGCTCCGGCTTCACCGGGCTGGTCGACGGCAGAACGTGATAGCGCTCGCCAACCGCCGCCAGGAAAGCTTCCTCGCTCAAGCCATTGAGGTCGCGAGCGACACGGTTGTAGTCGAGGATGCGCATCTGTGAAGCGGGGAAGATCACCGCCAGGAAAAACTCCGCGCTAGCCGCTGCACCCGCCTGGCCACGCCGCGCCGCGGCTACTCGCGAGGCCGCTGCCGAGCGATGATGACCGTCGGCGATATACAGCGCAGGCATGGCTTCGACGAGCGCACTGATAGGCGCAACACTCTCCTCGTCGTCGATCATCCACAGGGTATGCCGGATGCCGTTGTCGCCCGTCACATCAGCGACGGGCACACTTTCGGCGGCCTCCCGGAGCAGGCGCTCAAGGGTCTCGTCGTCGCCATTGACCAGCAGCACGGGACCGGTTTGTGCATTCAGTGCTTCAATCTGCCGAACACGGTCGTCTTCCTTGTCCGGGCGGGTGAACTCATGCTTGCGGATACGGTTGCTGTCGTAGGCGGCTATCGAAGCAGCGGCCACCAGTCCTGTCTGGACATGTTCGCCCATCACCAGTCGATAGGCGTAATAGCACGCATGCGGGTCGCGGCAGAGCACGCCGTCGTCGATCAGACGCTGAAAATTTTCCGCCGACTGAGCATAGACCTCGGGCGCGAAGTGATCGATCTCCGGCGGCAGGTCGATCTCGGCCTTGGACACATGCAGGAAAGACAAGGGCTTGCCGCTCGCCGCCGCGCGAGCCTCATCGCTGGAGAGGACATCATAAGGCGGCGCGGCAACTGCCGCGGCATCCTGGCGACGCGGACGGAGACCGGCAAACGGCCGAATAAGGCAATGATCAAAAGACAATGAGCTCTCCTGTGGGAGTTTGATTCTGGAAATTACGGTCGCAAATTCTCACCCTTGCGACGGCGATGTTGCCACTGCAGCCGCGATTATAGTGCTCACTCGGCTGCGCTGACAGGAGCCGCACTTGATACTGCCTGGCACAGCCAGCGCTGCGTACGTAGGGATTAACCATAGGCTCGCCAGGGAACAACGCGTGGGACGACTCTTCGACCCTTCAGATGCTTCGGTACAGGGCCTCGTAGCGCCTTGCCGAGTCATCCCAGGAAAAATCCTGCGCCATGCCGTGCTGCTGCAGGCGGTGCCAGGTCGCGGCGTCGCGGTAGAGCACGCAGGCCTTGCTTATCCTTGCGGCCAGCTGACGGCTGCTGGCATCGTCAAACGAGAAACCGTTGGCCGTACCTGCTTTGAGGTTTTCCACCGTCGCATCGATCACCGTATCGGCCAGGCCGCCGACTCGCCGCACCAGTGGCACGGTGCCATAGCGCAGGGCGTAGAGCTGCGTCAGGCCGCAGGGCTCGAAACGCGAAGGAACGAGCAAGATGTCGGCGGCGGCCATGATACGGTGTGACAAGGGCTCGTCGTAGCCGAGATGGACCGACACAGCGGCGGGATGAGCCGTCGCCGCGGCCCTGAAAGCGGCTTCGATGTCGGCCTCGCCGCTGCCAATGACCACCAGCTGCGCCCCCTCGGCCAACAGCGTCGGCAAGGCACCAAGGACCAGATCCATGCCCTTTTGCGAGGTCAATCGACTGATGATCGCGAACAGCGGCGCCTTGGCACGGGGAACGAAATTGAGATCTTTTTGCAGCCTGAGCTTGCAGACCAGCTTGCCGCGCAGGCGTTCGGGACGGTAGTTCATGCTCAGGGCGGGGTTGCTGCTGGCGTCCCAGACGGAATAGTCAACACCATTGAGGATGCCAGAAAGATCGTCGCCCCGACCACGCAGTACGCCGTCCAGCCCCCCAGCCGAATTCCTGCGTGCAGATTTCCCGCGCATAGGTCGGGCTGACGGCGTTGACCCGTTTCGCATGCACCAGCGCAGCCTTCATGAACGACAACTGTCCGTGAAACTCGATGCCACTCTGATTGGCACCAGAAATCTGCAAACCCAGGTCGTGGTGGTAGTCGAGAGGGAAAAGGCCGCGGAAGGAGAGATTGTGGATGGTGAACACGGTGGCTGTGGACAGGGCCGGATTCTGCGCGATGTAGGCGGGCGCCAGTCCAGCGTGCCAATCGTGCGCGTGCACGACTTCGGGCTGCCAGTATTGATCAAGCTCTCCGGCAGCGAGGTGTGCCGCAACCCAGCCGAGGAGCGCAAAGCGGCGATGGTTGTCGCGCCAGTCGCAAGCGTCCGGGCCAAGGTAAGGATTACCGTCGCGCCGGTAAAGAAAAGGCGCGTCGATGATGTAAGCCAGCAAGCCGCTGTCGGGCAGGCGGCCAAGGCGCAGGGTAATGAGCGCAGCGCCAAAGGCCGGACCGATGTGGATCACTCGCTCGAGATCGGTCACGCCCTTGAGCATCGCCGGCATCCCTGGCAACAGGATGCGAACGTCGAGTCCGCGCGCGGCCAGGGCAGCCGGCAAGGCGGCCACGACGTCAGCGAGGCCGCCGGTCTTGACCAGCGGGTAGATCTCCGCGGCAACGTGCAGAATGCGCACGGACTATCGAGCCTGCCGCGTCAGGTGAGTCGCTCGATCATTTTCTGCGTAATCAGCGTAACGCCGTTCTCGGTATGCCGGAAACGACGCGCATCGTCTTCCGGGTCTTCGCCAACGACCATGCCCGGCGGAATCTGACAGCCACTGTCCACGACGCAGCGACTCAGACGAGCTCGCGACCCGATGACCGTACCGGGAAGCAGGACCGACAGGTTCACCCTGGCGTAGGAATGGACGCGAGAACTGGAAAACAACAGCGAACGATTGATTTCGCCAGAAACGATACAGCCGCCGGAAACCGTGGACTCGATGGCCGTGCCGCGCCGGTCGAGATGGTTATGGACGAATTTGGCCGGTGGCAACTGCTCTTGATAGGTCCACACCGGCCAGTTGCTGTCATAGAGATTCAGCGCCGGGACCGTGCCAGTCAGATCGATGTTGGCGTCCCAGTAGGCATCAATCGTCCCCGCGTCACGCCAGTAGTGCTCCCTGAAGGGTTCATCGGGAGCCATGACACAGCTGCGCGAAAACGAGTGTGCGACCGCGCAGCGGTTGGCCACGGCGCGTGGAATGATGTCCTTGCCGAAGTCGTGATTGGAGGTCTCGTCGGCAATATCACGGGCCAGTTCGGCATACAGGTACTTGGCATTGAAGACGTAGACGCCCATGCTGCACAAGGACATCTCCGGATTTCCCGGCATCGCCGGTGGATCGGCCGGCTTCTCGATGAAGTCGGTAATCATGCCGTTCTCATCGACGTCGACGATACCGAAACCACTGGCTTCCTTGCGCGGCACCTCGATGCAGGCGACGGTGCATTCGGCTCCGCTCTCGACGTGATCGACAAGCATAATGCCGTAGTTCATCTTGTAGACATGGTCGCCGGCCAGGATCACGACGTACTCGGGCGCCGGATTATAGGTTTCGAGGATGTCGATGTTCTGGTAAACGGCGTCGGCCGTGCCACGATACCAGGACTCCTCGTCAATCCGCTGCTGCGCCGGCAACAGGTCGACGAACTCGTTGACTTCGCCGTGCAGGAAACTCCAGCCGCGCTGCAGGTGACGCAAAAGGCTGTGTGATTTGTACTGGGTCACCACGCCAACGCGTCGAAACTGCGAATTGACGCAGTTCGACAAGGCGAAATCGATGATCCGGAACTTGCCGCCAAAGTGCACCGCCGGTTTGGCGCGGCGATCAGTGAGTTCGTGCAAGCGACTGCCGCGCCCGCCAGCGAGCACCAAGGCGATCGCCTTGCGCGACAACTGGAATGTTCTCCTTTCAACCATTTTCTCTACCCCTTTTCATACTGCATTCACTGCATTTGGTGGCCAACAGCCATCACCCTTTCTAGCTGATCACGTCCGGGCCTTTTCTCCCGGTGATCACGGCAATCTGTGCGACCGTCTCGGCAAGTTGCACGAGCGGGGCGAGCGCCTCCTGCGTCGGCACCTCGTGGAGACTTGGGTCGGCCACGAAACGTTCGAGATAGACGCGCAACGTCGCCCCTTCCGTACCCGTGCCGGAGAGCCGGAAAACCACCCGCGAGCCGTCGTCGAGCATGATGCGGATGCCCTGGCGTTCAGAGCGTGAGCCATCGACCGGGTCGGTATAGGCAAAATCATCGGCGGCCTCGATACGCAGTTCATTGCACAGCGAGCCCGCCAGTTGCGGCAGGCGCGCGCGCAAGCCATCCATCAGGCGATCGGCCGCGGCGGTCTCGATGCCCTCGTAGTCGTGGCGCGAGTAGACGTTGCGCCCGAAACGCTGCCAGTGCTCACGCACGATGACATCGGCCGGCATATCGCGCACCGCCAGAATGTTGAGCCAATAGAGCACCGCCCACAGGCCATCCTTCTCGCGCACGTGACTGGAACCGGTGCCCGCGCTCTCTTCGCCGCAGATGGTGGCCTTGCCGGCATCGAGTAGCGAACCGAAGTATTTCCAGCCGGTCGGTGTTTCGTAACAGGGAATACCCAGGGCTTTGGCAACGCGGTCCACGGCACAACTGGTCGGCATCGAGCGCGCCACGCCCGCCAGGCCGGCCGCGTAAGCGGGTACCAGCGCATGGTTCGCGGCGATCACTGCCAGACTGTCACTCGGACTGACGACGAAACCGCGACCGACGATCATGTTGCGATCACCATCGCCGTCCGAGGCCGCACCGAAGGACAGACCCGAGCGGCTGTCGGCCAGCGCAGCGACCAGTTCGGCCGCATAGACGGGGTTCGGATCGGGATGGCCGCCGCCAAAATCCGGCAACGGCGTGCCGTTCACCACCGTACCCGCTGGAGCGCCGAGACGGTCTTCGAGAATGGCCTTCGCGTAGGGGCCGTTGACCGCGTGCATGGCGTCGAAACGCATGCGGAAATCCGGACGTGCAAGTAGAGCAGCGATGCGATCGAAGTCAAACAGGGACTCCAGGAGTTCGGCATGATCGGCGACCGGATCGATGATGCTGACGGCCATGTCGCCCACTTGAAACTCGCCCAGCTGCCCGAGGTCGATATCTGCCGCCTCGATAATGCGATAGGCACTGATCTCCTGCGTGCGCTGATACACCGCGTCGGTAAAAGTTTCGTTCGCCGGTCCGCCATTGCCGAGGTTGTACTTGATGCCGAAGTCGCCATCGGGACCACCCGGGTTGTGACTTGCGGACAGGATAAGGCCACCAAAGGCCTGCCATTTGCGGATCACGGCGCTGGCTGCCGGAGTGGACAGAATACCGTCACGACCGACCATGGCGCGGCCAAAGCCGGCCGCTGCCGCCATGCGTAGAATGGTCTGAATAGCGACATCGTTGTAATAGCGGCCGTCGCCACCAACGACCAGCGTTTTGCCTTGCTGGCCGCTCAAGCTGTCGAAAATGGCCTGCACGAAATTCTCGAGATACCGCTCTTGCTGAAATACCGTCACTTTCTTGCGCAGCCCGGATGTCCCCGGCTTCTGGCCCGAGAACGGCGTGCTGGGAACGCTGATCACCTTCGTAGTCATGTCATGCCTCATGGCAAATTGAGCGCCCCGGCCGGCGACCGGAGCAAAATCGGTTCAGGCAATATGCTGCCGGGTGAAGGCCAGCAGCCCTTGCGTCGATGCATCGAGTTTTTTCGCCAGCTGTTCATCGCTCAGCGCAGGCAGAATGCTGTTGGCCACCGCCTTGCCAAGCTCGACACCCCACTGGTCGAAGGAATTGAGTCCCCAGATAGCGCCCTGCACGAATACCTTGTGTTCGTAAAGTGCCACCAGGGCACCGAGCGTTTGCGGGTCAAGCCGCGACATAAGCAGCGTGGACGACGGCTGATTGCCGGCAAAGACCTTGTGCGGCAGGAGTTCCGCGAGTTTCTCGGGCGACAGGGTGCCACTCAGCTCACTGCGTGCCTCATCCTCGGTCTTGCCGAACGCCAGGGCCGCGCTCTGTGCGAAGCAGTTGGCGAGCAGCGCCTCCTGATGTCCTGGCAAGGGGTAGTCCGAGCGCACGGCGGCGATGAAATCGCAGGGTACCAATCGTCCACCCTGGTGGAGAAGCTGGAAGAACGCGTGCTGGCCGTTGTTGCCGAGCTCCCCCCAGACGATGGGATTCGAAGCATGCGCGAGCGGCTGGCCATCAATCCCGACGGACTTGCCGTTGCTCTCCATTTCGAGTTGCTGCAGGAAGGACGGGAAGTAGCGCAGTGACTCGTTGTAGGGCAACACGGCGTTGGTCGTCGCGCCCAGGAAGTTGGTGTTCCAGATCCCGATCAAGGCCATCACCACAGGCAGGTTGCGCTCGCAGGGCGTGCTGCGGAAATGCTCGTCCATGCGCTCGGCGCCGGCCAGCAGCTCGTCATAGGCCTGCGGACCGATGGCGATCATCAAGGCCAGGCCAACTGCCGACCACAGCGAAAAACGGCCACCGACCCAGTCCCAGAGAGGAAAGACCGAGTCCTCGTTGATCCCGAAGTCGACCGCCCGCTCGGGTTTGGCCGTCAAGGCCGCAAAATGCAGGGCAACGGCGGCGGCATCACCGAGGTTGGCGACCAGCCAGCTGCGCGCGGTTTGCGCATTGAGCATCGTTTCCTGAGTGGTGAAGGTCTTGCTGGCAAGCAGGAAAAGCGTCGTGCGCGGGTCAAGCGTTTGCAGGAGCGGCGCCAGCTGGGCGCTATCGAGGTTGGAGACATAATGCACCGCAAGTGCCGGATGCGAAATTGAACGCAGGGCGTAAGCGAGCATTTTCGGTCCGAGGTCAGAGCCCCCGATGCCGATATTGACGACCGTACGAATCGGCATGCCGGTAAAGCCAAGCGCCTGGCCAGCACGAATACGCTCGGCGAAGGCGGCCATGCGCTGGCGCGTCGGCAAGACCTCGGCCATGACGTCGAAGTCGGCACTGGGAAACGGCGCGTCCGATCGCCGCAAGGCGACGTGCAGCACCGAGCGATCTTCGCTGACATTGATCTTCTCGCCGCTGAACATTCGTGCCGTTGCCTCGGCAAGTCCAACTTCCTTGGTCAGCTCGAGCAGCAGGGGGAGCGTCGCCGAATCCATGCGCTGCTTCGAGAAATCATAAAGGATGTCAGCAAAGCTTAGCGAGAGTGCAGCGACGCGATCCGGGTTGCTGGCGAAGAGTTGTCTGAGATGCACCGGCGAGAGCGATTGCCGGTGCGCTTCAAGGGCCTTCCAGGCAGCTGAAGAGGTAATGTTCATGGTCGGTACGGGCTCATCAAAAAAGTGGTCAGGCCATCTACAAATGGCCGATTAAAAGGGGCCTGCAATCAAATATGACAACATATGCTGTTCCGCTTATCAGCTTGCCAGAATGCTCGAAAGAACGCAAAAAAAGAATGCGCGGCGAGCGCCTCGAAAGCGACTTCCAGGGGCACTCCACAGGAGCGTTTCCGGGAAGTCTCGCAAGGCATATTCGATCGTAGTGGAGCGTCATTCCGCAGGCTGGCGACGACAAGCCGCGAGCAGCTCAAGGCCTCAGGCAATACGCTCCCGTAGTCTGGCGGCGAAAGGCTTGTCTTCGTCGGTGATATGACGCTCGAACCAGTATTCCGCATAACGCAGGAAGGAGTGAACATCCTGCAAACCGTCATGCACGGCGGCGAGTCCCTTGCGTAGCATACGCAGGTTCTCGTCATGGGCGCTGGTATGATCGGCAAAGTCGACGCCGAGTTGGCGCGCAAGGCGCTCCT
This sequence comes from Candidatus Accumulibacter phosphatis, assembly GCF_012939955.1. GTDB lineage: Bacteria > Pseudomonadota > Gammaproteobacteria > Burkholderiales > Rhodocyclaceae > Accumulibacter > Accumulibacter delftensis. Next base: position 33,289 of record NZ_SPMY01000040.1, on the reverse strand, counting down.
CGCTGGCGAAGTGCCACTCCAGATAGTCGAGCAGGCTGTGAAACTCGTCGAGGGATACGGGTCCGCTGCCAAAGGATGAGTTCTTGAGGGTCTCGATACGGCGAAAGATCTCCTCGTGCTGGACATCGATTTCGGGCAGATCGATCAGAAGAGCCGTCGGTAACAAGCCAGTAAGGGGGTACTCCATGCTCAGGCTCCGCGAGTGGACGGTCGATTGCAAGAATAATCACAGTATAAAAAGGGTGATCGAAAAGCACCAGTTAAATCGCGCGTTTTCAGGCAAACACGCCGTGCAGAAACCACCCTGCCCGGCAACGAAAAATCCATAGCCACTCGTTTCGCATCGAAATGGCAACAAAGTAGTCGCGACGCACATCGCCAAGCGCAGCAGGCTCGCTGGCATCCCACCAGCCACTTTCGATACGCTCCGGCCCGGCAAGCAGGCGCAAGGAGCCTCCACACTGCGGCCGACCGGCCATTTCGCGCAAGGCCAGGGGTCTGGCCAGAAGCCACAAGGGACGGGGGCCAGACGCTTTCTCCGATAGATCTGGAGCAGCAGACAACTTCGCTGCCGTTTTCTCTCCGGCCGGCAGAGCAGGCTTGACTGGTCGCGAGGCGTTTTCCGGGCGGTGCTCGTCCACCGCCGCAAGCGCATGCACGCTAGCGCTGCCAAGACGCGCCTGCAGGCGCTCGACCAAGGCGGCCAACGACTCACCGCCAGCGCCCTCGCCGCGCTCGCCGAACAGGCTGTTCGTACGTCCGGGTAGTGCCTCCGGCGCCTCGGCTCGCAAGCTGATCGACTCGACAGCGGCGGGCAGTTGGAGTCGTTGCAGGCGCTCGATAAGTAGCCGGGAGATGCGTTCGCGGTCGCGCGTGGAAGTGCTCAAGCCGAGGCTCAGAACAGTGCTCGATCGCCGCCTCGCAGAGTGCTCGTGCGCAAACTCGAAATGGCATTCACTGACCCCCTCAGCACGTGCCGCAAGCCAACCACATAAACTGGCGATCAAGCGACCCCCGGCAAAACCGAGAGCAAGCGCATTGTCTGTCCGCGTCGGCAGTTCCAGTCGCTCGGCAAAACGCTCCGGAAAAACAAAGCGCGCCCGCGGATCCGGCAAATCGCCGAGCGCACGCGCCAGATCAGCGACAAAACCGGCACCGAGTCGGCGTGCCAGGCCTGCGCGCGGCAGAGCCAGCACATCAGCGAGCAGGCGCGCACCAAAACTGCCGAGGCGAGCCTGGTTTTGCGGCGAGAAGTCGAGAGCCGCCAGCGGCAGTCTGCCAAGGCGCAGCGGCAATTCGCCGATGTCGAGACAGGGCTCATGGTCACCGGCAAGCGCCAGCCACTGCGCAGCGAGCGGCGTCGGCGCCAGTGCCGCTTGCGGAGCAAAGCCCTGCTCGGCGCAGCCACTGACAACGCCTTCGAAGAGCGCCGTGGCGCCGCCGAAAAGACGCAAGGATCCTGCCACTTCCAGCAGCAGTGTCTGGGGGGGGAAGGCAGCAGATTTCCGAGGTGAAGCCGCCTGCCCAGCAGGCGAGCCGGGTCAAGGCTTGCTGCTCACGCGCGAAGTCACGCTGCTGCACAGCCAGCGTGGGCACAAAAGCCCACGCCTCGGCCAAGCGCAACCCAGGCAGTACGCCAGCCAAAGTCGCCGCCTGGTCGGCGACGACAATACGTTCACGGCCGACGATGGCTTTAGGCGACGGCAGGCTGGGAAAGACTTCGAGCGGCAGGCGTGACAGGTACAGGGCAAGCCAGAGCATGATGCCGGCACAGCGGGCGTTGAATGCTAATCGGCAGGGACGCTGACAGCGCACCGCCACGGCGTTTGAGAAGACGAACGATCAGCTTATCCCCCTCGCCTTCGAGCGCCAGCCGCAGCGGCGCCGGCGAGGATTGGCTGGCACAGGCTGCCGGACGAAAAACGAACAGAAGTGTGCGACTACTCTCGGCAGCAAGCTGCAGCCGACGCAGTGTGCTGCTCTGAACTTCCGGTAGCCAGGCGACCACTGCGCCAACACCATCGGTAGCGAGTGAGCGTTCGCAGACCCAGGCAGTGTCCCGACCGGGCGCGCTGGCCACCAGCAGACGCGACAAATCAATACCGGATTCATGCAGTGCTGGCGCATGCAGCGGATGCGGCGAGGCGACACAAACGAGCCAGGCAAGTTCGTCGCTCGACAGTCGCGCCAGCGCTGGCAGTAGCAAACTCAGTTCGCCAATGCCCCGACGCAAGGGCAGAATTTCGGTCAAGCCGCCACGCGGCCAGCCGCCGCCGGGCAGCTCGCGGTCAAGTTCGGCAAAGCCCGTCGGCACACCGGGTAAGGGTGTTCTGGCCAGCGTATCGCCGCGCCAGACATCCGGGCGATCAAGAACATGCGCAAGCGTCAGCGATGAAGGCATGGCGGGGCTCGAAGGTATGAAAGACTGGGAGAGGCCAACGGGCTCTCACATCGTTTCGCTGCCGCGGATCACGCCGACAGCGATGCCTTCGATAGCCAGTGTTTGCGCTTCAGAATCGACGACGATCGGTTCGAAATCGGGGTTTTCGGCGATCAGCTCGACCGTCCCTCCCTGCTGGCGAAAACGCTTGACCGTCACCTCGTCATCGAGCCGAGCAACGACAATCTGGCCGTTGCGCGCTTCGCTGCTGCGGTGCACGGCGAGCAGATCCCCGTCCAGAATGCCGGCGTTGATCATCGACAGGCCGCGCACGCGCAAGAGAAAGTCGGCACGCGGCTTGAACAGACTGGGATCGACCGTATAACGGCGCTGTACGTTTTCCACCGCCAGAATCGGACTACCGGCAGCAACGCTGCCGATCAGCGGCAAACCGAGCTGTTCGACCAGGCGAATGCCGCGCGCCGAACCTGGTTCGAGAATGATGATGCCTTTCTTGGCCAGCGCCTTGAGGTGCTCCTCAGCGGCATTGTGCGAGGCGAATCCGAAGGCGTTGGCGATTTCGGCCCGGGTCGGGGGCGCACCAAGAATCTCCAGCGTGTTACGGATGAAGTCGAGAATTTCCTGTTGTCGCGGGGTAAGCGATGCACCTCTGGTCATGGTCATGAGCTCCTGTCGTCAAGACTGTAGTTTTATACAGCTTTCAGCAAAAAGGCAAGCCCCAAAAACCCGGCAAGGAAAATTTTTGCCGAGCACTTGCCCGGGCTCTGGCGCACGCAGAAGCCCCGTGCAGCAATGATCCATCAAGCAGTACTAGCAGGTTGGCTACTCCAGAATCAACAGACTACCGAGGCCAAGCATCGTCATGCTGATCATTGAGTCGAGGATGCGCCAGGAGAGGGGTTTGGCGAACAGCGGGGCCATAAAACGCGCCCCGTAACCGAGCGCAAAGAACCAAACAAAGCTCGCACCAACAGCTCCCGCGCCAAAACTCCAGCGTCCTTCTTCTCTCTGGCTGGCCAGCGAGCCGAGAAGAATCACCGTATCCAGATAGACATGCGGATTCAGAAAGGTAAAGCCGAGACAGGTGGCCATGGCAACACCAAGCGGTAAGCGGGTCCCGGCGTCGAGGATCAGTTGTTCTGGTTTGCAGGCACGCCGCGCCGACAGCAGTCCGTAAACGAGCAAGAATGCCGCCCCGCCGTAGCGAGCGATGCTGAGGAACGCTGGCTGGCTTTCGATCGCCACCCCCAATCCAGCAATGCCGGCCACGATCAGCAGGGCGTCGGCGCTGGCGCAGAAAAGCACCAGTGGCAGGACGTGTTCGCGTCGGAGACCCTGGCGAAGCAGGTAGGAGTTCTGAGCACCAATGGCGACGATGAGGACAGCACCGGACAGGAATCCGGCAATCAGGTCAGAGGGCATGATTTGTCAGTGAAGTTGGTCAAGGCATCAGCTTATGGTTCGTCACGAAGCAAATACAGTTAAACTTATTAACCATTCATTAGATTTGTTAACTTATGAAGATCGACAACGCGCAATTGGCTGCCTTCGCCGAAACCCTCCGCGAAGGTAGTTTCGACTTGGCTGCGCGGAAATTGAACGTGACCCCATCGGCAATCAGTCAGCGGATCAAGTTGCTGGAGGAGCGCATGGGGCAGGTCCTGATCCAGCGCTCCACGCCCTGCCAGGCGACAGCCGCCGGACGCCCCCTGCTACGCTACGCGGAAGAACTTGCCCTGCTGGAATCCGAGGCGCTCTCGGCACTGGGCGTGGTCGATGCCGGCGCTGGGGCCCCATCCAGCGTGCGCATCCCGATGGTGATCAACGCCGATTCTCTCGATAGCTGGTTCCTGGAGGTGTTCGATGATCTGGCCACCAGCACGGCCATTACGCTTGATCTCCGCGTCGAAGATCAGGATCACTCGCTGCTCTTGCTGCGCGAAGGCACGGTGATGGCGGGTGTCAGCGCCAGCCCCAAACCGATTCAGGGTTGCCGGGTCGAAGCGCTCGGCGTGATGCGCTATCTGGCTCTGGCCTCACCGTCATATGTCGAGCAGCACTTCTCCGCGGGAGTCAATGCCGAGTCGCTGAACGCTGCACCGATGTTGATGTTCAACAAGAAGGATGCCCTGCAACAGGCTTTTCTGGCGCAGCTGACCGATGCCGTCATCAAGCCGCCGACGCACTACCTACCGACCACCCGATCTTTTGGCGAAGCGGTGTTGCGCGGCATGGCCTGGGGAATGATCCCGGAACAACTGGCCGAGGCGCAGCTGCAAGCGGGGCAACTGATCGAACTCGCTGCGCCGCGTTGCCTGGACGTTCCACTGTTCTGGCATCGCTGGCGGATTACTTCGTCGGCGCTAGAGTCGCTAAGCCGACTGGTGCATAAGGCGGCAGGAAAGGCGCTACGCCAAGCACAAGCCAGCTAGCGTAGCGTAGCGTAGCGTAGCGTAGCGTGAGGCCCAGCCGGCGGTGGTCGCACGGACAACCTGCGCAGTGGGCTGGCGACTTACTTACCAACCCCACAAAAGGCGTTTCGCCACCCAGCCCTTGACGCCGTCGGAGCGTTCGACCTGCACCCAATCGCTCTTGGCGGCACGGGTGCGCAGCAGATCGTAACGTTCGGACTTGCCGACGATGCGATAACGGGTGCCCGGGCCGCTGCGCATATTGGCCACCGACGCCTTGACGATATAGTGTGGCTCGCGGTTGGTGAGTGCCTTTGCCACCCATCCCTTGTCGTTTTCGAAGTCCCGTACCTGCAGCCAACTGCCCTTGCGCTTGAGCACCTGCAACGGGTATCCACGCTGGAGTTCCCACATGACTTCGGATCGAGTGCTGGGCGCCGAACGCATGTTCACGATCGAGCCCTTAATGCTGACCATGTCGCGAGCCAGCGCGGGGGACTGAACAAGTGCCATGCAGCAGGCTATTGAGAAGAAACGTATTGCAGCGTGCTTCAAAACCATGCAGTAAAACCTCCTGTGTTGTGGTGACTAGCGTGGCAGTCGGACGCGGACCCGGCGCGCAGCAGCAAGAAGCACCTGGCGACGGAAGGGGTGGCAAGGCTTGTCGAATGATCTCACGATCAAGACAAGCCGAATTGGCGTGAATAGGCGCGAACAGGCGATTGTCGTCGCCCTGCTGCGTGGCGCCAAGCCGAATGGCGCGCCTGCACCTGCCAGATCCGGAGGCGGGTCCGGGGATGTTGCGGAGCATTTATCGCGCATGAAAGATAGGAAACTCAGCGCCAGCAAGGGCAGTATATGAGCACCTGTCAAGCGGCGTCAATCGCGAAGCCCTGGCACCGCTCACTCAGGTGCGCGCTGGCAACACCCAGTTCGCACGCGGGTAGTGGCAGGTGTAGCCGTTTGGCACGTGCTCCAGATAATCCTGATGATCGGGCTCCGCCTCCCAGAAATCGCCGACCGCTTCGAGTTCCGTGACCACCTTGCCCGGCCATAGGCCCGAGGCGTTTACGTCGGCGATGGTGTCAAGGGCGACTTGCTTCTGCGCCTCGTCAACATAATAGATTGCCGAGCGGTAAGATGAACCTCGGTCATTACCTTGGCGGTTTCTGGTTGTCGGATCGTGGATCTGGAAAAAAAACTTCCAGAATGCGGCGATACGAAATCCGTTCCGGATCGAACAGGATCTCGATGCCTTCCGCATGCGTGCCGTGGTTGCGATAAGTGGCGTTGGGAACATCGCCGCCGGTATAACCCACCCGGGTGGCCGCAACCCCCGGCAGCTTACGAATCAGGTCTTGCATACCCCAAAAACAGCCGCCCGCCAGAACAGCGCGTTCCTTGGCCATTACTTGTCCTCCACTTGATCAAGGTACTCGCCATAGCCCGCAGCTTCCATGTCATGGCGATGAATGAAGCGCAGCGAAGCCGAGTTTATGCAGTAGCGCAGACCACCACGATCCCTGGGGCCGTCCGTAAACACGTGCCCCAGGTGGCTGTCGCCATGAACGGAGCGGACTTCGGTGCGCAGCATGCCATGGCCGGCATCCCTCAGCTCATTGATATGCGCGGGCTCGATGGGTCGGGCAAAGCTGGGCCAGCCACAACCTGACTCAAACATCTCTGACGACGCGAACAGTGGTTCGCCCGACACGATATCCACGTAAATACCAGGCTCGGTATTGTGAAGATACTCACCTGTTCCCGGTTTCTCGGTGCCGCTCTGCTGAGTGACACGAAACTGTTCCGGAGTCAGGGCGGCAATGGCGGCATCGGACTTTTTGTAAGATTTCACTCGATTCTCCTCGCAAGTGTAGTGTTGCACGCAGTATGGAACCTATAAATTCCGGCTAGCGCGTGGGTTTCGCGCCACTGGCATGCTTGCTGAAGGCTGCGTCGGAAATGGTGAATGCGGCGCCACACCCGCCCCCACGTCATTGCCACGTCGGCGGCGCCTCCTCGCAATGACGGTGGGTGGGAGATGCTTGTCAAAAGTCTCATCAAGAACGCAACGCCACACTAGACTGCTATGAGGGTGTCAGATCCACACTTGGTTCCCCAAGCGTCAAGCAGAGAGGTCTGGCTAGCTTGCGGGGCTACTTCGACTGATCGACTCGTTCGCTCAGATCCCGGGCGGCAAGCTCGCGGGCGAGCGCCTCCTCGACCGAGCGTTGTACCGTGGTGAAACCCTTGGCTTCGACAATCAGCCCGTTCGACGTAAGCACGGAAAGCGTGACGGTAGCACCGGCAAGCGCGGTAAGCTCCTTCGCCACCCTGCCCACCTCGGCCGGCTGGAGGACCCTGGCGCTGACCACTTCCGCTCGCACCTCCCATTTGTCGCCATGCTTCGCCGCATCAATACTGTCGACAAAAGTATTCTGGACATGCTCCAGCACAGTCTTCCCACGGGTTTCAACTTTTTCCTGGAGCGCCCGGTCGGCTGCAGTCATCGGCGAGAACTGTGCGTCACCGAGCAGCACACGCCCCTTGGCGGTGACATCGCTGGTGGTTGTAGCACGCACCAGCAAAGTGGCGGTCTCATCGCCGGCCCGCTGGCGAATTCGTTCCTGGGCAAGCTTGACCTGCGAGGGAACCGGCGGACGCGCACCGGAAACGGTCGCAACGATCACCGGACCGGTCGGCAAATGGACAAGTTGCACATCCAGCAAGTCGAAGTTTTGCCGGCGGCTCACCAATTCCCGGAGCGTCTGCTCGGCAGCTTCCGTCAGCCGGACATTGGGCGTCACGCTGGCGGCAATGAAGTCGCCATTGAGGTTGACCGTCGGCAGGAGATTCGCCGAACCCGCTGCCGCCACGTCATGAGTGATGGCACACCTGACGAACAGGCTGATCGGCCGATTGACGCTATCGGCAATGGCATGCTGTATGGCGTCGACCTTCTGCGGGGTGAATGATCGCGGCGTATTGACCGTCGCCAGCACATTGACCGAGCCGTTCGCGTCCTGATCATAGATGACTCTCGCCAGCCGGGCGCCAGGATTATCCGCAATGGCGTGCTCGATGGTGGTGACGATGGCCTGGTTGAGGCGCCAGTCGTCGATAGTGACAATGAGTTGACGGGTGAGGATGGTGGCAACGGCGAGCAGGCCGATGCCGGCAGCGGAAAAGCGCTTCAGGAAGTCGGTTCGCGTGCCAATCTCGGCGCGGGTGACGAATCCAGCCAGAATGAAAATGGCCGCCGAAACAGCCAGTATCGTCAGGAAGTTGGCAAAGAACAGCAGGAAGGCTCCCCAGGCGCCATCGAAAGCTCCGAAGGCCAAAGACAGACCGGAGGTGGCGAGCGGCGGCGTCAGCGAGGTGGCAATCGCCACTCCTGGCAGCGCCGGACTGGTGCGCTCATCGACCATCGCCAGGCCACCGGCGAGACCCGCCAGGGCCGCCACGAAGACATCGAGCAGTGATGGCCTGGTGCGCGCCAGCATTTCCGGCGTCACTTCCAGGGCAAACGGCAACAGACCCAGGAGCAAGGCAAAGGCGACGATCAGCAGTACACCGCCGAACTCGGCGACCAGCGCATTTCGCAACAAATGCAAATCACCGCGGGACAGCGCCAGGGCGATGCCGAAAATCGGCGCCATCAGTGGCGAGACGAGCATGGCGCCGATGACCACGGCCGCGCTGTTGGCCAACAGGCCGAAGGCCGCGATGCCCCCCGACGCCAGCAGCAGCACATAGTAAAGCGGCCGCGGTATGGAGCCGCTCGTCGTATCGTCGATCACCTGCGTCTTGCGTTCCGGCGATACGGACCACAAGGCAATCAGCGGCAAATCGAGATTGCTCCGCTCCGCACTCAAATCGGGACTGACGGGATCTCCTGCAGCGCCATGGCTATTCATGACGAAGGGTGTCGGTAACTTAGTAGGGATTGAAAATCGACGGCGCGAGAGTACCCGTCGAAGGTGTGCTCGATGGCGCCACGGCCGCTGGTGACGGCGGCGCTTCGACTGCTTGCGGTGATGGCGACGCTGGCGGATCGACCGCTTCCGGCGACGGCGGCGCGGCTGCTTCGAGCGCTGGCGGCGAACTTGGCTGCACCGCCGGCTTGCTCGCCGCTTCGTGGGCCGCTTGCGGCGAGTTTTGCGTCGGCAGACGCCAGAGAAGCTTCGCGTTTTCTACCCAACCAGTTTCGCCTGTCGCCTCGACACGCACGTGCGCAAAGCCTCTATCGAGTTGGTCGCGGTAGAGCTTCGTGTACGGTGGCAGCTGCGTAATGATGGCACCGCCGATGCTCTTGTGCAGTGGCAGATTGGACGCACCGGTGTAATAGACGCCGCCCTCTTCCCTGGCCCCCGAGCCGCTTCTCTCGGGAGCACCCGCGCCCATATCCGGGAGGTACTTCGTCACCGTCGAACACGCGCCCAATCCCGCGACGAGCAGAGCAGAGACGAGTAGGGAAAGGAGGCGTTTTGAGTTGTCGATCATTCCAGTAGCCCCAAGAAACCACGCTATCGGCGATGCTTCGAGGCGTCAACGGATAGCAGAAGCGTCGCGCCGGCAGCATAATGCCGCGCTTCGCAAGAAGCCGCAAGAGGGCCATTGCTGGCCGCTCGGACGGGTCTGTACAAGCCCCGAAACCTAAGCTTGAAGCACCCCAGGACAGGCGACTGGTGCAGTAAGTGCTCGGCGTTCTCGACGAGGCTTTCAGGAGGCTTTACAGCAGCAGGGCAAGGTGAGCGCAGGCCTTTGAGAGACATCGCCTTACTTGAGGTTGCCCGACAGGAATTGCTGCAGACGTTCGCTGTTTGGCTTGCTCAACACTTCCCCGGGGTTGCCTTCTTCCTCAACCCGCCCCTGATGGACAAAGATCACGTGGTTCGCGACTTCGCGCGCGAAGCCCATTTCGTGGGTGACGACCAGCATCGTGCGTCCTTCTTCGGCAATCGAGCGCATCACCTTGAGGACGTCACCAACCAGTTCCGGATCAAGTGCAGAGGTGGGTTCGTCAAACAATAGCGCCTCGGGTTCCATCGCCAGGGCACGCGCAATCGCCACCCGCTGTTGCTGGCCGCCGGACATGTGCGCCGGATAAGTGTCGCGAAATTTCCAGACGCCGACGCGTTCGAGGTAACGTTCGGCACGTTCCATGGCCTCTCTTTTTGGCAGGCCAAGCACATGGATCGGGGCTTCGATGATGTTTTCCAGCACCGTCATGTGAGCCCATAGATTGAAGTGCTGGAAGACCATCGACAGACGGGTGCGGATTCTCTGCAGTTGCTTAGGGTCGGCAACCTTGAGTTCATCTTTCTTGCCAGGAAGCAACTTTACCTCCTCACCGGCGACAATGATCCGTCCGGAAGTCGGCTGCTCAAGGAAATTGATGCAGCGTAGCCAGGTGCTCTTGCCGGAACCCGACGAACCGATGATGCTGATCACGTCACCGGCATTGGCGGTGAGCGACACGCCTTTGAGGACTTCGTTGTCGCCGTACTGCTTGTGCAGGTTCTCGACACGGAGGAGTTCTTTGCTCGCCTTGTGGGTCATGACAGTCTTTCCGATCAGTCTTTTTGAGCACTGGCGCTGCGGCGCGGCTGCAGATGGGCCAGCCACCGGTTTTCAGCGACTCGGAACAGCCCAACCAGGACGAAGGTCACGGCAAGGTAGAGCAGTCCGGCAAAAATGAAGGCTTCAAAAGGTGCGTAATGGCGTGAATAGACGTTGCGTGCCGCACCGGTCAAGTCGACCAGCGTCACCGCGCTGGCTATCGCGGAGCCTTGCAACATCAGAATCACTTCGTTGCTAAGCGGCGGAAGCGCCCGACGCAAGGCCGATGGCAGAATGATTCGGCGCAGTGCCGTGCTGCGCGTCATGCCCATTGCCGTGGCCGCCTCGACTTCGCCGTGCGGCGTGTTGCGGATCGCGCCGGCAAACATTTCGAGCTGGTAAGCGCAGGTATTCAGGGTGAAAGCCAACAGGGCGCAGAAATAGGCGTCGCGAAACAGCAGCCAGAACGGGTTGCCGGCCTCCCACATTCCTTGCATCCATTCGCTCTGCCCAACGCCGTAGTAGATCAGCAGCAACTGGACGAGCATCGGCGTGCCGCGGAAGAAGTAGGTGTAGGCGCGCACCGGAGCACTCACCCAGGGGTTCTTCGACAGGCGAGCGATCGACAGCGGCACGGCAAAGCCGAAACCGACGACGAGGGCGATGGCCGTCAGATGCAGAGTCATCCACAGCCCGCGCCAGAATTCGGGCAAGCTGCCGGTAACGACGGTCAGATCAAACCATTCCATGCGTCGCTCCTTGATGTGAAAGTCGCGCATGCGACTCACGAACCTCCCTTCTCCCCCTGCGGGAGAAGGGCCGGGGGGAAGAGGGGGTGCGGTCATGATTTTCATGATCAGGGGTGTCTCGACATGTCATGACCGCTAAACGTTGGCTTCCCGGACGCCGACGTTGTAGCGACGCTCCAGCCGTTGCAGCACCGCGTTCGAGACGCTGGTCATCGTCAGGTACAGCACGCAGACGGCAAGATAGAAGGCGAAAGGCTGGTGCGTCGTGCGGCCGGCCTGATCGGCCAGCCAGGTCATGTCGGACAGGCCGATCATGGAGACGATGGCGGTGCTCTTGAGCAGGACCAGCCAGTTATTACCCATGCCCGGCAGCGCGTAACGCAACATTTGCGGAAAGAGGATGCGCCGGAAAACCTGCCAGCCGCTCATCCCGTAGGCCCGGCCGGCTTCCATCTGGCCCACCGGGACGGCTTGAAAGGCGCCGCGAAAAGTCTCGGTGAAATAGGCCCCAAAAATCAACCCGATGGTCAACACGCCGGCGGCAAAAGCATTCAGCTCGATCATGTCCCATTCCAAATAGTCACTGATCTGATTGAGCAATACCTGACCGCCGTAAAAAACCAGGAGCATCATCACCAGATCGGGGACGCCGCGGAGGATCGTGGTATACAACGCCGTCCACCAGCGCAGTGGCGCGATCTTCGACAGCTTGCAGGCGGCGCCAAACAAGCCTGTGCTGACCGCCAGCAACAGCGACAGGACAGCCACCTGGAGAGTGACCCAGGCGCCGGCCAGCAAGCTCGGTGAGTATTCGATCAGGGCATCCATGGGCGGCAGCTTCCTCAGGTTGCGCGGCTGCGAGGGCCGGGGCAGCAACAGGAAGCGCCCGCCGCGTTGGCGGCCGGCGCTTCACAGCGAGACATCACTGGCCGTAGATATCCATCGGGAAGTACTTCTTGCGGATCTCGTCATAGCTGCCATTGGCACGTACCGCATCCAGTGCCTTGTTGAGCTGCTCCTTGAGTTCCTTGTCCTTCTTGCGGATCGCGATGCCGATCCCTTCACCGATGACCGCGCGCTCTTCGGCGTTCTTGCCGAAATACTGATCACCAGCAACCGCGTAGCCAGAACCCTCAGGCTGGGTCAGGAAACCACCATAGGCTTCCCAGTAGTCGACAAAGCTGGCATCGACGCGGCCCGATTTGAGGTCCAGGTAGGCTTCATCCTGCTTGCCGTAGCGAACCACTTCCACACCCTTGCCATCCCAGTATTTGGTGGCGAAGTTGTCGGAAACAGTGCCGCGCTGAACAGCAATCTTCTTGCCCTTCAGGGAGGCCAGCTCCGGTCGCAGCGGTGAGCCATCCTTGGCAATCAGGACAACCGGCGAGGCGTAGTACTTGTGGGTGAAGTCGACCTTGGCTTTTCTTTCCGCAGTGATCGACATCGAGGCAACAATGGCGTCGAACTTGCGCGCCATCAGGGCGGGGATCATGCCGTCCCATTCCTGCTTCACCCAGGTGCATTTGGCCTTCATCTCCGCGCACACGGCGTTGCCGATGTCAATGTCGAAACCCTTCAAGGCGCCATCGGCAGACACTTCATTGAACGGCGGGTAGGCGCCTTCGGAGGCCATGCGAATTTCCTTCCACTCCTTGGCCGAAACACCAACAGACGAGAGCGCCAGGAGCGCTGACAGCAGCAGGGCTTTTTTTCATTCTTTTACTCCTCCAGAGTTGAGACCAGCAAATGGTGGCAAGAAAGCCCGTCTTGAGCAACGGTTTTCGTTGCGCATATTACAACGCTGCAGAGCTGCAGCAATGAAGATTGCGACAAACGAAGAAATGCGAAGCGCTTGCCAGCCGCAGGATGCGTGCCGAGAAATCGCGACGACTGTTGCCAAACGCAGCGCTCCGGCGCCGGCAGAGCTCGCGCAGAGGCGCATAGCCGAACCGGGAACTGCCAACGAGGAATTGCAGACCTCCACCTATCCCGTCGCGCACGCTCTCGAGTCGCCGCGGCACGGCATCGACGGCGACAGCCGCCGCCACTGGACAGTCACTACGCCGACTTGGGTGAAGAGGGCTGCCTGCTCCTCGCCAAGTTGCGCAACGCTGCCGCGCATAGTGCCCCTCTGATTGAAGACCTGCCCGCCTATTCCCGACTGTAAAGGCGTAAGCTGCAGGCGCGAGGGGTGATCGTCGAGAGGAACTTGAGCGGACTGAGGCTTACGCCGACGCGACGACTGAGCATGGTGCTGCGTAATCTGGTGGACAACGGGATCGGCTTTGACATGCGCTTTCACGATCGTCTCTTCGAGTTCTTCCAAGGCCTGCTGCACCCGCTGACGCCGCTCGGTGCGCGACTCAGGAGCAAGGCGGCAGCGTTGCTCGTCGCGGCACTGCTGCTGGCCGTTTTCGCCGCGCCGGCGCACGCCGAACCAAGGACCCTGCGTGTCGGCGTCGGCAGCAATCCACCGATCGCCTTCCGCGATTCGAGCGGCGAAATGAACGGCATCGCCATCGACGTTTTGAAATACGCTGCCGAACAAGAGGGCTGGCGGCTGGAGTTCGTGCACGACGACTGGCAGGCGATCTACGGCATGCTCGAGCGCGGCGAGATCGACCTGCTGACCGGCATCGCCTATACCGCTGAACGCGCCGAGCGATTTCAATTTAGCCGGCAGACCTTGCTCAGCAACTGGGGCGTCGTCTACGCCACGCCAGGCAGCAAGATCCAGTCGCTTCTGGCGCTGAAGGACAAGCGTGTCGCGCTCATCCCTGGGGCGACGCATAGCGACGAGCTGAGCAAGCTGGTCGCCAACTTGGGCGTGCCTATCGTCCCGGTTCCTGCCGACAACTATGAACAGGTCCTGGCCATGGTTGCTGCCGGGGACGCTGACGCTGGCGTCGTCAGCCGCGTTTTCGGCACGCTGCATTCGGCCGCCTACCAAGTCGAGTCCACCGGCATCGTCTTCAACCCGATCTCGGTCCGCTATGCCGCACCGCTGGAAGCCAATCCCGTGATCATCAGGGCACTCGACCGCCACCTCGAAGCGCTGCTCGATCGGAGCGACACGGTCTATTTCGAGTCGCTCGATCGCTGGCTGGGCATCGGCCAGGTGGCGACCTTGCCGACGTGGGTCGCTTGGGCCTTGATGGGGACCGCAGGCACGCTGGCTCTGGCAATTTTTTTTCGTGTTTCTGCTTCGCCGTCAGGTCCGGATACGCACCGCGGCACTGCACGAAAGCGAAGAATCGTTCCGGGCAACCTTCGCGCAAGCCGCCGTCGGCATCGCGCAGGTCGCCCCCGGACGGCAGCTGGCTTGAGGTCAACCAGCGGCTTTGCGACATCGTAGGCTACAGCCGCGAGGAACTGCTGCAACTCAGTTTTCAAGATATCACCCATCCCGACGACCTGGCGAGCGATCTGCAACTGGTCGGGGAAGTGCTGGCGGCAACCAGGAAAACCTACACCCTTGAGAAGCGTTACCTGCACAAGTCCGCGGCGGTGGTCTGGATCAGGTTGACCGTCGCCCTGCTGCGCGCCAGCGACGAAGCACCGAAGTACTTTATCGCGGTGATCGAGGACATCACCGATCGCAAGCTGGCCGAAGCAGCGCTTCGCGAAAGTGACGAGAAACTACGCATGTTCATCAACCATGCGCCGGCCGCGTTGGCCATGTTCGACCGCCAGATGCGCTATCTGTCGGTCAGCCGCCGCTGGTTGGAGGACTATGGACTGGCAGACTGCGCCATTGTCGGCCGATCGCATTACGAGATTTTTCCCGAGATAACGGAGGTGTGGAAGGACGTCCATCGCAGGGCCATGGCTGGCGAGGTGGTGCGTGCCGACGAAGATCGTTTCGAGCGCTACGATGGCAGCGCTCAATGGCTGCGCTGGGAGGTGCGCCCCTGGCACGCCGCCGACGGCACGGTCGGCGGCATCATCGTTTTCTCCGAGGACATCACCGCACGCAAGCTTGCCGAGGCCTCGGCGCGACAGGGTGAACTCCTGCTCGATTCCGTTTTCCAGGCCCTGCCCGACCTGTTCTTCCTGATCGACACGGACGGCACCATCAGCGACTACCGCGCCCGGCGAAGCGCCGACCTCTACCTGCCGCCCGAGGCCTTCCTCGGCAAGCGCATGCAGGACATCTTGCCCGCTGAAATTGGCACCATGGCCGAGCGCAAGATGGCAGAGATCCGCGAACGGGGCGGCTTGGCTACCTACGACTACGACTTAGCGATCGGCGACGCCGTGCACCACTTCGAGGCCCGGCTCGCCCGTTTACCCAATGACGGCCCGTTCATCGCCGTCGTTCGCGATATCACCCGCGAACACCAGGACCGTTTGTTGCTGGCGATCAGCGAGGCACGCTACCGCACGCTGTTCGAATATGCGCCGGACGGCATCGTTATCACCGACCAGGAGGCTACTACCGCGACGCCAATCCGGCCCTCTGTCGGATGCTCGGGTACACGCGCGAGGCACTGAATGGTCTGCACGCCTCCGCCCTTGTCGTGGCCGCCGAGCACTCCCATATCGCTCCTGCATTGGACGCCATCAGGGCGAAAGCTGACTACCACCGGGAGTGGCAGTTCCAGCGCCAGGACGGTTCGACTTTCGTGGCCGACGTGATCGCCACGACGATGCCCAACGGTAGTCCGCTCGCCATGATCCGCGACATCACCGCGCTCAAGCAGGCCGAGGCCAGCTTGCGCGAACAGGAGCAGTTCTTCCGCCTGATTGCCGAGAACATCGGCGACATGGTGAGCGTGCTCGATCTCGAAGGACGCCACCTCTACAACAGCCCGGCCTACCGTACGCTGTTTGGTGAGTCGGCAGATCTGAAGGGAAGCGACGCCTTCGCCAACATTCATCCGGATGACCGGGAGCGCGTGCGCCAGGGCTTTCGGCAGACCATAGAAACCGGCGCCGGTCGGCGCGGCAGCTTCCGCGTCGTGCTGGCGGACGGCAGTAGCCGTGACATCGAATCGCAGTATGGTGTGATTCGAGCAGCCGATGGCCGCGTCGAGCGGGTAGTGCTGGTGTCCCGTGACGTCACGGAACACAAGGACATGGTGGACAAAATCCGCCAACTCAACAGCGAACTGGAAGAGCGCGTACGCCAGCGTACGGCTGAACTGGCCTCGGCGAACAAGGCCCTGCAGACCTTTACCTATTCCGTGTCGCACGATCTGAAAGCCCCGTTGCGCGGTATCGACGGTTACAGCCAACTGCTGCTCGAAAACCATGACCGCCTGCTCGACGAAGAAGGGCGAGTGTTTCTCGGCAATGTGCGCCAGGGGGTCGCGCAGATGACCCGTCTGATCGAGGATCTCCTGGCCTATTCGCGCATGGAGCGGCAGAGCCTGCATCGACAGACACTCGACTTGTCGAGCCAGTTGGCCCTCGTCCTGGAGGCCCGTCGCGCCGACATCGAGGCGAGCGGCGCGGTTGTCGACGTGGCATTGCACGGGCTGACGGCGCACGGCGACGCGGAGGGCCTGACCATGATTTTGCGCAATCTGGTGGACAACGCGCTCAAATTCGCCGCCAACCGTCAGCCACCCACCCTGACGATCAGTGCTCGCCAGAGCGAGCACGCGGTCCTCCTCGCCTTCAAGGACAACGGTATCGGCTTCGACATGCAGTTTCACGATCGCATTTTCGAGATTTTCCAGCGTTTGCAGCGCGCCGAAGACTATGCCGGAACCGGTGTCGGACTGGCCATCGTCGCCAAGGCCGCGCAACGGATGGGCGGGCGGATCTGGGCCGAGAGTGCTCCCGGTCAGGGCGCTACTTTCTATCTCGAATTGCCGCGCTGATGCCAGCGGCCGCCATCGCCGGCTTGCCGTGGTCTGGCCCGGAAAGGGTAGAGCCGGACAAAATGCCGGTTCCCTTCGTCAATCCTTTATCGTAAAGTGGTGAAGGGGTGGAAGCAGGTGGAAACGGGTGGAAGCGGGCCTGACCGAAACGAGCGGCAGGTTTGCCCCGGCGTCGGACTGGCCATGTTCCGCGAGGCGACGTAAGACACAAGAATCAGAGGCTGGGCAAAGCGCACGCCGACCTTGGCGACGACGTTGCATCTGGAGGTTTCCGTATGAATGCTGTGGACTTCAACCGACCGATCCTCCTCGTCGAGGATAATCCGGCCGACGTCGATTTGACGCTGCGCGCCTTTGCCAAGCGGCGCCTGGCCAATCCGGTGCACGTAGCGCGCGATGGCGAGGAGGCGGTCGCCTGGATTCCCCGCTGGGAGGCCGGAGAAACGCTGCCGCTGTTGATTCTGCTTGACCTCAAGCTGCCGCGAATCGACGGCCTGGAGGTGCTGGCTCGATTGAAGTCGCATGCGGTCAGCCGGAAAACCCCGGTGGTCGTTCTGACCACTTCGGAAGAAGAAATGGACATCGCGGCGGCTTACAGCCTGGGGGCCAATTCGTACATCGTCAAACCGGTCGACTTCGGCAAATTCATCGATGTCGCGGCGCAGGTCGAGATGTACTGGTGCATGTTGAACACGGCGCCGCGCTGAAGCGGGCAATGGAGCCATCAATGAATACAGCGCCTGGCCGTGTACTGTATCTGGAGGATAGCGCGGTCGACGCCGATCTGGGTCGCCGCGCACTTGCCCGCAGCGCGCCCGACACGGTGCTTGAGATCGTGGCCACCGTCGGCGCCGCCATTGAGCGCCTGCGGGCTGCTGCGCCGAGCATCGACGTGATTCTCGCCGACCTCCAACTGCCGGACGGGAGTGGCCTCGACCTGCTGGCGCATGTGCGTACACAAGGCTTGCCGTATGCCTTCGTCGTCCTCACCAGCTTCGGCGATGAGGCTTCTGCCCTGGCCGCGCTGAAGGCCGGAGCGGACGACTACCTGGGCAAGCATGGCGACTACGCCGATCGCCTGGCGCGCGTCTTGTCGGGCGCCCTCGAACGTTTCCGTAGCGTCTGGGCACGCAAGCAACGGCCTCTTCGCGTGCTCTACGCCGAACGCAGCCGCTTCGACATCGATCTCACGCTGCGCCATTTCGCCGAGCACGCGCCGCAGTTCCGGATCGATGTCGTGCCCGACGGCGAGGAGGTGCTCAAGCGCCTGCCGCAGCACGGCGGCGAAGCCCCGGACTATGACCTGTTGATGCTCGATTACCGGCTGCCGGTCCTGAACGCGCTGGAAGTGGCCAAGACGCTCCGCAATCAGCGCGGGCTCGACCTGCCGATCGTGCTGGTGACCGGCCACGGAGATGAAGACGTCGTCGCCGCCGCCTTGCGCCTTGGCCTCGAAGATTACGTCGTCAAGAAGGGCGGCTACATCGAGAGACTGCCGACGATCCTGGAGAACGCGCACACGCTGGTCCAACTGCGGCGTGAACAGTCGCGCCTGCGCCAGAGCACGACCCGTTTCACGTATCTGCTGGCGGCCAGTCCGACGATCCTCTACGCACTGCGGGTGGACGGCGAAGAACTGTCGCCAACGTGGGTCAGCGACAATATCAACCGCGTCATGGGCTATACGCCCGCCGACTGCCTGGCGCCGGACTGGTGGCTCGCGCACCTGCATGCCGACGACCGTGCGCGCGTGCTCGCGGTACAGACCGATCTGCTGCGCCGCGGCTCGCTGACGCACGAGTACCGTTTCCACGATGCCAAGGGCGCGGTCCGCTGGCTGCGCGACGACCTGCGGGTGATCAAGGATAGCCGCGGCCAAGCGATTGAAGTGATGGGCAGCTGGAGCGACCTGACCGTCGAGCGCGAGTTTACCGAACGCCAACGGCTGCATGCCGCCGCCCTGGAAAGCACCCGCGACGGCGTCATCATCACCGACCTGACGGGCGCCATCATCAGCGTCAACGCGGCGTTCTGCGCGATCACCGGCTACGCTGCACCGGAGGTGATCGGCCGGAACCCGCGTCTGCTGCAATCGGGACGACATGATCGCGCCTTCTACCAGGCACTGTGGACCGGCCTGCTGCAGAGCGGACATTGGCAGGGAGAAATGTGGAACCGCCGCGCGAGCGGCGAAATCTATCCGCAGTGGGCGACGCTGAACGTCGTCAAGGATGAAGCGGGCTGCCCGTCCCACTACGTAGCCGTTTTCACCGACCTCACCCAGCTCAAGCGCAGTGAAGAAATGATCGAGCGCCTGGCCCATTTCGATCCCTTGACCGCCCTGCCGAATCGCCTGCTGTTGCGCTCGCTGTTGCAGCACGGGCTTAACCACGCCGAGAGAGAGAACAGCATGGTGGCCGTGTTGCTCATCAACCTGGATCAGTTCAAGCGAGTCAACGAAAGCCTGGGCCACACCCTCGGCGATGAATTGTTGCTGGCTGTTTCCGCTCGCCTGAAGGGGCGCCTGCGCGATGAGGACAGCTTTGGACGCTTGGCAGCCGACGAGTTCGCTGCGGTCCTGGAAGGCACAAAGGCTGCCGAAAATGCAGAAAACACCGCCCGCGACCTGCTCGCCACGCTCACCGCGTCCTTCGCGCTGAGCGACGGGCACGAAGCCTATGTGCGTGCCAGCATCGGCATCAGTGTGTTTCCGCAGGACGGGGCGACGGCCAACGACATGCTGCGCAGCGCAAGCGCAGCGACGCAGCGCGCCAAGGATCGCGGCGGCAATCAATGCGCCCTGTACACCGGTGAGCTTGGGCAGGGTGCGCTCGAACGCCTGGAAATGGAAAATGCGCTGCGACGCGTGTTGAGCCAGGACGAATTGCGCCTTCACTACCAGCCGAAGGTGGACCTGGCGACGGGGCTGGTCGTTGGCGCCGAAGCGCTGCTGCGCTGGCAGCGACCCGGCGTTGGCCTGGTGCCGCCGGCCAGCTTCATTCCCTTGGCCGAGCGCAGCGGCCTGATCGTCCCGATCGGCGCCTGGGTGATCGACGAGACCTGTCGTCAGATCCGCGCCTGGGCCGACGCCGGCTTGCCGGCCGTGAAAGTGGCGGTCAACGTCTCGGCCCGACAGTTCGCCAGCGGCGACCTGGAATCGACACTCACCGCAGCCTTGCGCCGCCACGGCGTCGATCCGCAAATGCTCGCGCTCGAACTGACCGAGAGCATGCTGATGGCGGCACCGGAGCAGGCCATCGAGCGACTGCACAGCCTCAGAGCGCTGGGAGTGGGCTTGTCGCTGGATGATTTCGGTACCGGCTATTCCAGTCTCAGCTACCTCACTCGCTTCCCGGTCCACGAACTCAAGATCGATCGCGCTTTCGTCAACGACATCGTCACCGACCCCAAGGCGGCCAATATCGCCACCTCGGTGATCGCTCTGGCGCATCGCATGCAATTGAAGGTGGTTGCCGAAGGCGTCGAAACCGACGCGCAACTGGGTTATCTGCGACAGCACCGTTGCGACCAGATGCAGGGCTATCTGTTCAGCAAACCCGTTGCCGCGGACGATTTCGCTCGTCTGATCACTGAGGGTCGATCGCTGGCGATCGCCAATGCGCCAACTGACCAGCGTACTTTGCTGGTGGTGGACGACGAAGCGAACATCCTGTCGGCGATGCGCAGGGTGCTGCGCGGACAAGGCTACCGCGTCCTGACTGCAGAGCGCGCAGAAGATGGCCTGGTGTTATTGGCCAGCAACGCTGTGCAGGTGATCCTCTCCGACCAGCGCATGCCGCAGATGAGTGGCACGGAGTTCCTGGCCCGGGTAAAACTTCTCCATCCGGACACCGTGCGCCTGGTCATTTCCGGCTACACCCAGCTTGACTCGGTGATCGATGCCGTCAATCAGGGAGCGATCTACAAGTTCCTGACCAAGCCCTGGGAGGATAATCAATTGCGCGAGCACATCCGCGAGGCCTTCGCCTACTACGAAGCGCTCGTCAAACCGCGCAGCACCCGCAGCGAAGATTGATTGACCGGCGGAGGCGTGCGGGCAGCGCTCCGCAAGACAGCGACCGACGCAGCCCGGCAGCCTTCCCGTCCCGGCTTCGCCATCACCAGATCGACCCTGCACGACTACTGGCCCGACATCAGGCAGCGCCAGCGTATGGCGGCGAATAGCGGCGGATAGCCGCTGACAGCCGCTGACAGCCGCCTCAGCGCAGCGAGCGCAGCCAGCGAACAATGCTCGCTGCATCCATCGCCCCGGCCTGACGAGCGACCTCCCTGCCCTTCCTGAACACCACCAGCGTTGGAATCGAGCGGATGGCGAAGCGAGCAGCAAGCGCCTGCTCTTCCTCGGTGTTGACCTTGGCCAGGCGAGCGGCAGGTTCCAGTTGCTGCGCAGCCGCCGCGAACGCTGGCGCCATGGCTCGGCACGGAGCGCACCAGGGGGCCCAGAAGTCGACCAGGATCGGCAATTCAGAGCGTTCAATATGGCGGTCGAAACTGGCCGCGGTGAGCGTCGTCGGCGTACCGTCAAAAAGTGGTGACTGACAGTGACCACAGCGGCCCTGCTCGCCGAGGCGCGCTTCAGGCAGCCGGTTCGGCCGGTGGCAATGCGGGCAGACAACTATTTTCGATGCGTTCATGGCGGCAGCGCTCCAGGATCAATGGCTGCTAGATGGTGGCATCGGGAGCACATTCAAGCCTTGCTTGCCTTTGCGTCTAGCGACCACCCGCTGTACCGCCTGACGCGTCAGGCCCATGTTGCGCGCTATGCTGGCTACCGGTTGTGGCGCCCCTGACAAGGCGACGGCGCCGAGCACCTGCCAGCGCGCGCTGGTCAAGCCGAGCTCGGCCAGCAGCTGGTCGCCAGCGGGAAAGCGCCAGAATTGAATATACTTACCGCCATATGGCAGCACTCGGAGTGACGACATGACCCTCGCTCTTTCGCTCGAAGATCTGCTCGGCGACAAGGAAGCTTTGCCTGCCAAACCACGTCCCCCCCTGCAATGGGTGTCACTCATCCGGCAGGGAATTCCCTCGGCTGCCGTAGATTCCCTGGCGACGACCCTGGCGATCTCTCAATCCGAGCTGGCGACGGCACTGGCTATCCCGGACCGCACCCTGACGCGGCGCAAGAAGGAGGGAACACTGAACAGCGAGGAATCCGCCAAGCTGCTGCAGCTCGCCCGGGTGGTCAAGCGTGCGGACGAGGTGTTTGGCGCCATCGAGCGTGCTCTGGACTGGCTGAAGTCGCCTAATGCCGCATGCTCAGGCGCCACGCCACTTTCTCTACTCGACACCGACATTGGCACGGAAAGCGTCCTCGACACCCCGGGCCGAATCGAGCACGGCATCTTCGCCTGATCCTCACGGTGTGGCGGCTACTGACCACGCCCGCTTCGCGGCATTGGCCCTTTCCCGAGAGGCCGCCGAACGTTTTGGCGGGCGCTGGAATCGCAAAGGCATGCCCAAAAAGCGCATCAGCGACTCACGAGTCTCCCTGCTCCGCTTGCGGGAGAAGGGTCGGAAAAGAGGGGCGCACTCATGACGTTCATGACCGTCAGTCGAAAATCAGCACGACATAGGTGAGGAAGAGGACCAGGTGAACGACCCCTTGCAGCATGTTGGTACGCCCGCTCTGAATGTTGACCACCGACACCGGCAAGGTGATCAGCAACAGGCAGGCCTCGGCATTTTCCAGCCCCAGTTCCACCGTCTTGCCAGTGAACAGGCTGATGGCGAGGATCGCGGGAATGGTCAGGCCGATGGTGGACAGCGCCGAACCCAGGGCAATATTCATCGTGCGCTGCAGCTGGTTGTCCAACGCCGACTTGACCGCCGCCATGCCTTCCGGTGACAGCACCAGGATCGCCACCAGGAAGGCCCCCAGCGGCAGCGAGCGCGGCAGCGACCGTGCCGGGCGGTGCCCCCCCCGTCCCTCGACAAATAGCTCGCTCACGAGAGATGGCGGCGGCGAAGGAAAGATGTCATGCGGCGAACGATGTCATGCGGCTGGCGCCGACGAAGCTCGCGTGAACTTTCAACGGCTCTGTAACAGCAGAGTTGCCATGAATGGTCAGCGCATCGTCAAGCCACAGCGTTTCCCACCGGCATGACGACGGTAGTCGGAGGGATCATCGTGCCGGGAAGAACGGCGGCCACGGCACCCCCGCGCGCGATTCAGAAGACACGCCAAAGCGCTCGTAGGCACCCGATTCATCGGGCGATGTCGAGCGTCGCCTGCCCAAACGCGAGTCGTCGTCGCGGCGCATGCCGCCAGCCGACATCGTGCAGGCTGAGCGGCCGTTGCCAACGACCCGTAGTCGTGGCCTACCCATCACTCAGGCGAACGCCTCTGGCCACGGCAACGCCACGACAACCCGGCGACGGCCCAGAGGAAAAGCGCGGCAGCCGAGTCTGTACAGCCGATTGTTGCCGTTGGTCGGCGAGAACGGGTCGAAAGGCTGCGACCTCAAGGATGACGTGAAAGCCCGCGCCACGGCTTAAAGGAGACAGGTGCGTGGTCCGCGCCAAGACTCCGCGTCGGCCACTGCGGGATATGGGAGCATGTACCTTGAGCGTCGTCTGTACTGCGCATTGCCAACGTTCGACCGGGGTCGCGGGAAGAGTCAGTCTGCGCCGACGACTACGGGCGACCGCTTGGCGAAGAGCGCTACTCACCCTTTCGACCCTTTGCAGCCGGCCGAGCGGCGTCAGAGCGGCCGCTCGCAAAAAAGACCGACATGCCAAAGGCGGTCATTAAGTGGCCTCGATGGCTGGCGTTGTGTCCCGCTCTACGTAAACAAGGTCGACGAAGCTTTTCAAGGAGCGAATCGGCAGGACAGAACACGCGAACGGTTTAATTGGCCAATTCGATGTTGCCTGGTCTCCAGGTCTTGTTGATCCAGGGCTCAAGCGGACCATACATGCGCAAGATGACGAACCAACTCTTGCCCGGTACCGACTGCAGCCAGTTGCCTTCCATGCCCTTAGGCGCTTCCGGCGCGAAATAGACGTCGTAGGAACCGTCGGCATTCTTCTTCATCCCCTTGGTCAGGCTGCCAACCGTTGGAAACAATTGGCTGGTCTGTAGTTGTGTGCGCGTCTGGGTGTCGTACATCGTGACCGCCCAAAAGTTGTTGACCGGCACGTCGGGAGGCAAGTGCAGCTTGTAAGCCTTCGAACCATCGAAAGGCTTGTCGTCGCCGTCCAGAAAGGCCAAGGCGTAATCAGAACCCTCACCGACATGGGTCGTCGCCATGGCCGGCGTCACACCACCGGCGTTGTAGTAGAACAGCACTCGCGCATCGAGGTTCATCGTGCCGTCCGCTTCGAACGAAGTGTTCTTGTTCGCATAGGCTGTAACCCAGTTGCTCTTCGTATCGGGATAGATGTACACCCCCCCAATGCGTGGGTCATAAGTGATGGCGCGCCCAGCAGCATTGCCAAGCGTTGCTGCCTCGGCAAGCAACTTCTTCATCCTGTCATCGGGATTGAATGGCTTGCCTTTGACGATACCAATGGCACTCATGGAACCGCGAACCTCCGGCCCGACTGCATCAATCGGCTCTTCCTGAACGATGGTGTTCAAGATCTCGAAATATTCCAAAGTGCTCGGAAAGATGGTGCTGAACGATCTGCCGGACATGTTGATGAACTGAGTCGGCGCCGGATTGGCGGCATCCTTCAGCGGATAAATCCGCAGCCCGGATTTGAAATTATCGACCGCTGCCGTCAGGCCATCCTTGATCGAACCCCGCAGAAAGAGGAAGTTCTTGTTGGTTGAAGGCTTCAGCAGGAAATACCCATCTGGCACCTTGCCCTTGTAGCCTGGAGGCAGGACGAGGTATTTGCCGCCCTTGCCCTTGTCCGGCCCGGTGACACCCATGTTGCCGACAAAGCGCTGCCAGGCATCATCGAGAAAGCCCAGCATGCCGGGCGGGATTTCGATGACCGTCGGGCCATCGTTGGCCAGGTCCGTGGGGGCGTAGGCATACATCGTTGACGTGTTGGACGTAATGACCGGCGTCCGGGAATCCATCAGCTGTTCCCAAATCGCGATCTTGTTGGGTGCGTCTGCGCCTTGCTGCGCCATCCCCAAGAGTACGCTGTAGATCGATACGGCGCCGACATTGTCGAGATAGACCCCGAGTGCACGCGAGCGGTCCAGATAGTCATAGACCAGATCGTTGGTCTTGCCTGTCGGTACGCCGTCGAAGAATGTCAGCTCACCGGCTACTGTCTGGACTTTGTCCGGTATCGATGCCGCCTTCGTTTTCATGGCTTCCCTGGAACTGTCTGCCTGTGCATTGGTACTCGCAATCGTGAGCGCGGCGGTAAGTGCGAGAACGATAGTGTTTGCTTTCATGGAAGTAACCCTGTGTTGTTGGACGGATTTCTGGCTTTCTTGCGTGATGTTCCTGCCGGGGCTTAAGCTGCCGGGGCGAGCGGCAAGCGACGGGTTGCTGGGGCTGAAGTAGACCGTATCACGCCTCGTCCGGTCAAGGGTTGCATGTGGGAACGAAGGCGGTGGTAAAAAGTTCACTGCCTTGCAGAGCAGCGCTTCGGCACTCGGATGTCATCGTAATGAGGGCCCCAGCATGGTGACATGGACGTCGTCATCTCAAGCTACGCTTCTTGCGCTTTGACGCGCGCTGACCAATGGCTGCTTTCGGTTCGCTGAGCCTGTTCAATGGCCGGTTTCAGGCTGGCCGCGGCAAGGCGGGATCCGATCGGCGCCAGCCGGCGCGTACGCCTCGGAAGCTTTACGGCAAGCCTTCGACGAGCCGTGCCGACTCCGGGAGGAATGACTTTGCATCTTTGCGGCGCACTGCTGATTTTCTGCGTCATGAGCTTGCGTCTTTGCGATTCACCGCTGATTCTTTGCGTCATGCAGTTGATTCTTTGCGATTTCCAGCCGACTCTCTGAATCATGGTGCTGGATCTTTGCGACTTCCCGCTCACTCTCTCAGTCATAAAGTTTGGTCTTTGCGACTCACTGCTGATTTCTCTGCATCATAAAGTTGAGTCGTGGAGATTCACTGCTGACTCTCTGCGTCATGAAGTCGAGTCACGAAGATTTACGTTTGAGGCGCTGCGTGATGAACTGCAGTCGCTGCCTTTCGCGCCCGGGCGAGAAGGGAGATTCGTGACCAGCCGCTGCCTGGCTCATCTGCTTCTTCGTTGCGGACGACAAGCACGGGCGATAGCGCAGGATCCTTGGCCCGGTGATGGCGCAGCGCTGCCAGCCGATTGCACAGGACGGCCGCTGAGGTGGAGGAATACTGGGGCGGATCACGAAAAAATGGACGCTCACGGTTGTCGCTCCATCGGTCGTCCTCGACCAGCGCTTGCTTTCCTTGGTGAAAAAAGCAGCGTCGTCGCCGACAGCGAGCGTTGTCGACAGTCGGATATTCACGGTGATGACAATCGAGGCGCCCCGGGCGATGAGTGCGATGACCGTACCCCCCTCCTTCCCCGACCCTTCTCCCGCGAGGGAGAAGGGAGTTTCGTGAGTCGCTGGCGCGAGTTTTGCATTGATGGCAAACCCGGCCTGTCGCGAATGGCGAATGGTGAGTGGTGAGTGATCAGAGGTGAACGCGGCGCCACACCAGCCCCCCACGTCATTGCGAGGAGGCGCAGCCGACGCGGCAATCCAGTTCCATCCTCTTACTATTTCCCGCCGCATCGCCCCATTGACATCGTGAACACTGAACACATGAAAAGCCAAACCTCTGGATTGCCGCGTCGGCTGCGCCTCCTCGCAATGACGGAGGCCGGCGGTGGTAGGATCATGGCTGATGCCCTGCAACTAGGCATGCCTGTCGTCATGCCGACGACGTGCTTTCAGAAAAGGAGTCAGCAATGACCGATCAAGCAACCAACACCCGACTGCTCGAAAAGCTGCGCCATCAGCGCGACCTGGGGGAGCAACCATTGGCCGGAAAGAAAGGGATCGTCCTCGGCATCGCCAACGACCAGTCGATCGCCTGGGGCTGCGCGCAGGCCTTTCGCGGGCTCGGCGCCGAGCTGTGCATCACTTATCTGAATGAGAAGTCGCGCAAGTTCACCGAACCACTGGCGCAGGCACTCGATGTTCCGCCGGCTCTCTATCTGCCTTGCGACGTGCGCGAGGAAGGCCAACTGGAAGCCGTCTTCGCGGCCATCGGAAAAGAGTGGGGCGAGCTTGACTTCGCGCTGCATTCGATTGCCTTTGCGCCGCGCGAAGACCTGCATGGCCGCGTCACCGACTGCTCGCGCGAAGGCTTCCTGATGGCCATGGATGTCTCCTGCCATTCCTTCATCCACATGGCGCGGCTCGCCGAACCGCTGATGAAGAACGGCGGCACGCTGTTTACCATGAGCTACTTCGGCGCCGAGAAAGTCGTCGAGAACTACAACGTGATGGGGCCGGTGAAAGCCGCCCTCGAGGCGACCTCGCGCTACCTGGCGGCAGAGCTGGGTCCCAAGGGCATTCGCGTCAACCCGATCTCGCCCGGCCCGATCGCCACCCGCGCAGCGTCGGGTATCGGCCGTTTCGACGAATTGATGGAGAAAGCCGCTGCACGCGCACCGTCGCGCGTGCTGGTGAGCATCGAGGACGTGGGCATGGCGACCGCCTTCCTGGCCACCGACTATGCGAAGCTGATCACCGGCGACACCACCTATGTCGACGGCGGCTACCATGTACTTGGCTGAGCACCCGGATTGGCGGTGAGCGCAGATCCAGGCAGTACTGGCGCACCCGCAGCGCAGGCGCAGCCGCCGCTAGCTGCCGGGCGGCGGCGCCTGCTGGTCGGCGCTGCCGCGGCGGCGGCGCTCCTGGCGCTGGCCATGGCCCTCGCCATCGCGCTCTTCGATATCAATCGCTACAAGCCGGAAATCGAAGCAGCGGTGAGGACGCACAGTGGTCGTACGCTGCACCTGAACGGCGATCTGGCGCTGTCGTTCTTCCCCAGGCTGGCCGTCGACCTGCCGGCGAGCAGTTTGTCGGCCCGCGACAACGAAGCCGAGTTCCTCAGCTTTTCGTCGGCGCGCATGGAAGTCGCCCTGCTCCCCTTGCTGTGGCAGGAAGTCGTCATCGAGTCGCTGCAGCTGCGCGAAGCGCGGGCGACGATGACGCTGCCGGACAAGCACAGTAGCGCCGCCGAGATGGACGAGGTGAGCAGCGGGGCCAGCGGAAGCAGCGGGAGCAGCGTGGCCAGCGCGGACGCCGCCGTCCCCGCCACCACCGCGGCGGCCAACCGCGAGACCCGCTGGGAAATCGAACAGTTGCTGCTCAGCGATGCTGCCCTCACCGTGCACAATGCCGTCAACGGCAAGACGATCGTGCTCTCGGCGATCCATCTCGAAACCGGCCGCCTGGCGGCGAAGACGCAACTGCCGCTGGGGCTGAAGGCACAGGTCGCGCTGATGAGCCAGCCCGAAGTGCTCGGCGAGATCGAAGTCACGGCCCGCGTAGACATTGACATGAGCGCTGCGCGGCCGGCGCTGGCCGCCAGCGACTTCAAGCTCGGCTTCACCGGCAGGCGCGATGGGCACGATAGACAGCCCTGGCGGGCAGCGCTCAGCGCCAGACATTTGTCGCACCAGGGCGAAACCTTCAGCGCCGCGCAAGTCGAAGTCAGTGTCCAGACCGACGGCGAACCCGCCACCGACGCCTGGACCTTCGCGGCCAGTGCGGAAGAGATCGCCTTCGACGGGCAATTGCTGAGCCTGCCGCGCTTCGACGCCGAGATCGCCCGCGAAGACCCGCGCTTGCCCGGAGGGCAGGCACGCCTGCCCCTGTCCGGCGCCCTGACGCTCGATACCAGGCACGAACGCGCCAGCCTGCAGCTGGCCGCGCAGGGCAGCGATGCCCGTTTCGAGGCCAGCATCGAGCTGACGAACTTTGCACAGCCGGAAGTCGGCTTCGACCTGCAGGCCGATCGACTCAATCTGGACGCTTACCTGCCGCTCGCCCAGCCGGTCGCAGGAAAGGCGGCCGCCGGAGCGAAACCGGCAGCCGCCGCGCCCGCCGCAGGCAGCGAGCCCGGACAGGCCCGGCCCGGCCGCGCGGCGCTGCCCATCCTGCGGACTGCCGCGGCGGCGCCAACACCCAGGCCGGCCCCGGCCTCGGCCCCGGCCTCGGCTGCGGCCGAACCCGCCTTCGACCTGGCCGGCTTACACACGCTGCGCCTCGACGGCCAGCTGCAGATCGCGCAGCTACAGGCAGGCGGCATCGAGGCGACGGCTGTGCACGCCCGTGTGCACAGCGCCGACGGTCGCGCCACACTCGCCCCGCTGAGCGCACGCCTCTACGGTGGTCAGGCGGACGGCGAGTTGACCCTCGCCGCACAGAACACCCATGGCGCAACGGGTCAGGGCCAGGGCCAGGGTCAGGGCCCACAGCTAAGCATGAAGCTGGCGCTGAACGATGTCGACTTCGGTGCCCTGGCACGCGCCGCACTCGGTCGCAGCGATCTCGCAGGCCGCGGCAATGTGGACCTGGCCTTGTCGAGCAGTGGCCAGTCGCGCGCCGAGCTGACCCGTGCGGCGCAGGGGACGGCAGGCTTCGCACTGCGCGAGGTGGCGCTGGTCGGCATCGACCTGGCGGACGTCCTCGGCCAGGTGAAAGACATTCTCAACGCCGGCGGCAGCCAGTCGGGCCGGATCGACACGTCCAGAGTGACCCGGCTGTCGCACCTCAGCGGCACCGTCAAACTGGCTGCGGGCGTGGCACGCAATGATGATCTGGATGGCGCCGCGGCAAAGCTCGCGCTCGGCGGTTATGGTCAGTTTGACCTGCTCTCGAGCGAGCTCGATTACACGCTGCGCGTGATGATGGCCGCCAATCCTGACGAAAGCTCGAAGTTGCTGCGCGCGCTGGAGGGCCTACCGATACCGGTGCACATCAGCGGGCCTGCGGATGAGCTGCGCTACTCGATCAGCCTGAGCGATGTCGCTGCCGATGTCCTCAGGCGTCACAGCGACGACATCGGCGCCGCGCTGGTCGACGAAGCGGAACGCTTTTTCGACAGACTCTTTGGGGGCAAGAAGAAGTAAGGTCGCGGACGGCGGACGGCGGCCGGCCCCCCCCCTTTAACCGCCAATCCTGAGGCCGGTCTTCTTGAGAATGGCGGTCGAGAAAAGCACGTCGTAAGCGCGGCAATCGGCACCGAGAAGAGCGGCGATTTCGGCCACCTTGGCCTGCACTTCGGCACGCGAACTGCCATGCACCATGGCAAACAGGCTGTAAGGCCATTCCGGCAACTTGCGCGGACGGTGATAGCAGTGGGTGACGAAATCGAGGGCACCGATGCGCGCGCCGAGTTCGTCGATGCGCTCGTCGGGGACATCCCAGACGCTCATGCCGTTGGCGGTGTAGCCGATGGCGTAGTGGTTGGGCACGGCGCCGATGCGGCGAATGACGCCACTGTCGAGCATGCTCGCCAGCCGCGCCATCACCTCTTCCGGCGCAATGCCCACTTCTTCAGCGAGCTGGTGATACGGTCGGGCGACGAGCGGCAGGCCGCTCTGCGTGGCCAGGATCAGGCGGCGATCGATGGCGTCGACCGCGGGCGCCGGGGCGCCGCTCATGTGCGCACCGCCAGCTTCATCTCGACGAAATACTCCTGCAGCTTGGGAAAGGGGAAGACCGGCAAACCGCTGGCTTCCTCGATGCTGCGTACCGCGGCCGCAATGCCGTCGGCCGTTTCGGTGGCCAGCACGAACCACATATTGAAGTCGCAGTGGCGGTCGCTTTCGCGGCGGTAGTTATGCGCCACCTGCGGGAAAGCATTGACCACCTCGAGCACGCGCAGCCAATCGGCTTCGGGAACGCGCATCGCGGCGAGAACGAAAGCGCCTCCCATGCGCTCGACCTGAAACATCGGCCCGAAGCGGGTCAGTACGCGCGCCGCGAGCATCGCCTGCAAGCGTTCGAGCAGTTGCTCCTCGCCGATGCCCAGCGCCTCGGCGACTGCGGCATAAGGCCGCTCGCAGAGCGGGAAGCCGCCCTGGAGCGAATCGATGATCGCCCGATCGATGGTGTCGATGCCGGCTGCCTCAGACATAGCGCGCGCCGCCCTGCTTGAAGCGGGTCAACGAGAAAAGGACGGCATGCGCGCAATCCTCGAGGTGCAGGCGGGCGCGCAACTCGGCGATGCGCGCCTCGACCTCGGCGCGAACCTGCCCGTGAATCATGCAGAACAGGTTGTAGGGCCAGTCCGGCAAGACCCGCGGACGCTGATAGCAGAGGGTCACTCCCGGTTCGCCGGCCAGGATTTCGCCCATCTCGGCGACTGCCGCGTCGGGGATGTCGTGCACCAGCATGGCGTTGGCGGTGTAGCCGAGTTCGTGATGGCGGACGACGACGCCGAAGCGCTTGATGATGCCCTCGGCGCACCAGCGACGGATACGTTCAAGGACTTCGCTCTCCTCACAACCGACACGACTGGCGAGCACCGAAAACGGCCGCATGAACAGCGGCAAGCCTTCCTGCAAGGCCATCACCAGGCGGCGTTCGAACTCGTCGAGCGGCCGTGGCGCCACGAAGGCCTGCCTGCGCACCGGCGCCGGCAGGCCTTCCTTGCCTTTGCCGTCGAGCGAAAAACCGAGGTCGATGTGAAATTCCTGCAGCAAGGGCAGGCGCAGCAGCGGCTGGCCAGCCGCCTGCTCGATGGCCCCCAAAGCTGCCTGCAGGCGGCCTTCGGAACCGGCGGTGACCACGAACCAGAGGTTGTAGCGATGCTCGCGCTCGTAGTTGTGGTTGACCTCCGGAAAGCGATTGACCGCCTCGGCGACGGCGGCCAGTTTCTCCGGCGCTACAGCCATCGCCGCCAGGGTGCTGGCGCCAATGCGCTTGGGCGCAAAGACGGCGCCGACGCGGGAGATCTTGCCATCGCGGCGCAGCGTCTCGAGCAGGCGCAGGACGGCGTTCTCAGCCACACCAAGGCGCTCCGCCAGTTCAGCGAAGGGCGCCGGGCAAAGCGGGAAGTCCCTCTGGAAGTCGTTCAGCAAACGAAAGTCGAGCGCCTGGTCGGTCATTGCGATCTCAGAATCCCGTGCGCTGCGCGCGGCTGGTAAAGAAGATGCCGCTCGGCGCTTGCGCCGCAAACTCGCCGACCTGGGTCAGCGTCGCGGTATCGTAAATCACCACCTTGTTGTCGTCACGGGCGGACAGCCAGACCTGCTCGCCACGTGGCGTGAACTCCATATGCAGAATCGCCTTGCCCGGTTCGAGGGTCTGCACCACCTTGCCGCTCAGGGTGTCGATGACCTGCACCCAGCCGTTGTCGGGGAAGGCGAAATTGACCCACACCTGCCGGCCATCGGGCCGCGCCATGACGAACACCGGCTGTCCCTTGACCGCAATGCGGCCAACTTCCTGCCAATCGCTGCCGGAAACCACCAACACCTCGTGCCGGCCGATTGCCGGCAGATAGGCCTTGCCCTGCGCCATCGACCAGCCGCGCAGGTGCGGCATCTTGAAGACCGGCAGTTTTTTCTTCGCCGCGCCCGTAGTTGCCCAGAATCCGCCGCGAGCCCTTCTCCGGCTGCCAGGTATCGAGCAGCGCCACGCCATCCTCACCGAAGAGCCCGGCCAGGTAATAACGCCCGTCGGGGGTCACCAGCCCGTCATAAGGCTGCAGGCCAGCCGGGTAGCGTTGAGTGGTCGGATGGCGGGGATCGGAGAAGTCGCTGACCCAGATCTCGCCGCCGTCGAAAAGCGCATAGGCGAAGCGGTTGCCGGAAAGGTCGGCCAGGCCAACCACTTTGGAAAAACTCCCCGGCGCGTATTCCGCCGGCACTTCGGAGAGCAGTTCCAGGGTCTCCGCGTCGAAAGCCTTGATGCCGCCCGGCTTGTAGTTCTGCGCGACGACGATGCGGCCATCCTGCGAGATCGAACCGCCAATGGCATTGCCCGACTGCAGCACGCGCTTGACGATCCGCGCCTCAAGCAGATCGACTTTCGTCAGTCCGCCATCGCGGCCAAAGACGTAGGCGTAGCGACCGTCGCGCGAGTAGACGACCGAAGCGTGCGACAGGTCACCGAGCCCGCCGATGCGCGCGTAGGGTTTGCCGGCACTGGTATTGACCAGGCTGACGTGACCGCTGGCGCGCTCGATCACCAGCCCGAGGTCGCCGGTGCCACGCAAGGGCGGCGCCGCACAGCCAGCGAGCAGAACAAGCGACAGCAGGGCGAACAGTTTTCTCATCATCGTCATCATCTTCACTCAAACCGCGCCAGCGGCGCATCCACAAAATCGTGCCCGCGAGCACCATCAAACCTCGTCGGTCGCCTGAACTCCCCTCCCCCCTCGCGGGNGAGGGGCCGGGGGAGAG
>NZ_SPMY01000004.1 GCF_012939955.1 Candidatus Accumulibacter phosphatis | reverse complement strand
GGAATCGTTCGCCGGGCAGGGAGCATGCTCCCCCCGAATTCACCGTTCTCACCCCGGCCTTCTCCGCANGGGGAGAAGGGAGTTTCGTGAGTCGCTTGCGCGACTTTCACNTTAACGGTCATGACACGTGGAGACACCCCAAATCATGAAAGTCATGACCGTTTCCCTCCTTCCCCTGCCCCTTCTCCCGCAAGGGAGAAGGGAGTTTCGTGAGTCGCTTGCGCGACTTTCACATTAAGGGAGCAATTTCGTGCAACTCGATCGCTACGACTGGCAGATTCTGCGCGTCCTGCAAGAAGACGGCCGCATCAGCAATCAGGACCTCGCCGAGCGCATCGGCCTCTCACCCTCGCCCTGCCTGCGGCGCATGCGCGCGCTCGAGGAATCAGGACTGATCACCGGTTATCGCGCGCTGCTCGACGCCAAGAAGCTAGGCCTGGCACTGATGGCGCTGATTTACATTTCGATGGACCAGCACACCCCCGAGCGCTTCACCAGCTTCGACGCCGCCATCGCCGAAATCCCCGAGCTGCTCGAATGCCTGCTGATCACCGGCCAGGACGCCGACTACCAGCTCAAGGTGGTGGTCAAGGACATGGACGCCTACCAGGAACTGCTCCTCAACCGCCTCACCCGCATCCCGGGCGTGACCGGCGTACATTCGAGCTTTGTTCTGCGCCGGGTGGTCCATAGAACGGCGTTGCCGCTACCCCTGGCAAATTGACGGTCATGACACGTGGAAACACCCCAAATCATGAAAGTCATGACCGTTTCCCTCTCACTTGCAGTGCGCATTCCGGCTTGCGCGCCGGAATCGTTCGCCGGGCAGGGAGCATGCTCCCTGAATTCCCCGCCTCACCCCTGACCCTTCTCCCGCAAGGGGAGACGGGAGTTTTGTGAGTCGCCTACGCGACTTACTCATGAACATCCACCCGCTGGCCAAACTTTGCTGAGAGCCGTCGGCGTCAGATGTCGACTTTTTTTTACACTGCCTTGGGAAAATGATCGGTAGCGATGCACCGTAAAAAAAATAGATTGTTGATTCTAAATGTTAATAAAATCAATGGCGCGAAACTTGCGTGCAACGCCCGGCACAACGCAGCTCCTGGAAGACGATAGAAGCTGGTGGTTGGCGCTTGTGTTTTCTTGGCCCTTTCAGGGAGAACGGCAATGATCGAGAAGCTCGGATTCGGTGATCTTCGTGGCCGGCGGCCATTACTTGGCGCCGCCACTCTTTGGCTGCTGCTCGGGTTTTCAGGAACAGCGTCCGCCACCACCCCACCCAACTTGCAGGACATGTTCGATGGCTCAACGTTCACCCAGGATGGTCTCAAATTCTTCAACTTCACGCCGGGCCTGGCCAACAGCTTTCCGTTGGGCCAGGATCTGCTGTATCTGGCCAAGACAGACCCGCTAGCGCTGTTCAATGTGCAATACCTCGAGTTTGCAGCGGGAAGCAAGTTTTCCCGTGCCTGGGGTAACGCCAATGCGGCCATTGCGGCAGACATCGGTTTGCTGGTCCTGGCGGACAACGTCGCGACCCCTGGGGTCGATCCCGGCTTCTGGTTGAACAGTGCTACGCAATGGACCGTGACTGCCGGCAATATTGCTTCGGGCCAGCTTTCCGCCTTCGCCTACGACGTCGAGACCACCACTACGCAGCAGATCAACAGTGCGGAGATCACCCAGTCTTCCACTATCGACGCCGTCGGACCCGACGTCTGGTCGTTTTTCCCGTTCAGCTTGCCCGACGTAGCGACTGGCTTCGCCCTTCAATTGATCACGGATTTGAACAGCAACGACGTTCTGAACGTCACTCTGGACATCGGCGTGCAGTCACCAGACGGGATTCAGCGCTTCAGTCAGTTTGACAGCTGGTCCGGTTTTGCCGACCACAATGCCATCCGCGTGGTCAACGTGATCGGCTTAGGAGCAAGCTCGGGTGGCGGCTTCACCATGGTCTCCCTGGAGCAACGCATCGACCCCCCCGCACCCGCCGCGATTCCCGAACCCGGCACGCTGTTGCTGATCAGTCTGGGGCTCCTGGGTATCCCTTGCTGCCGGCGACGCGCTAGCCGCAAGTGAGCCCCAGGGCGGAGATAGGGGTCCGCGCCGGTTTTCGCCGATCAAATCGTAAGCATCGCCGTCAATGGTGCCAATGTGTAACCCGAAGTCACCAATCCATCGCGCAGATGCCTTGCCAGCGCCACCGCATCCGGCGAGTCGCCGTGGATGCAGATGCTGCCGGCCTGGACCGGAATGTGGTGGCCGCTGGCGCTGACCAGAGCGCCGGCATCGAGCATGGCGCGGACGTGGATCAGGGCCTGGCCGGGGTCGTGGATGACGGCGCCGGGCTGGCTGCGCGGGACGAGTTGGCCGTCGTCCTGATAGCGGCGGTCGGCGAAGATTTCGTCGACCACCGGCAGGCCGGCGGCGCGTCCGGCCTGCGCCAGTTGCGAGCAGGCCGGCGCCAGCAGGATCAGCGTCGGATCCAGGGCCTTGACGGCGCGGACGATAGCCTCGGCCAGCGGCCTGTCGGCGCAGGCCTGGTTATTCAGGGCGCCGTGCGGTTTGACGTGCGTCACCGCCATGCCCTCGCTGACGGCCATGCCCTGCAGCGCGCCCACCTGATAGATCAGCAGCGCTTCCACTTCGGCTGCGCTGAGCGCCTGCGGTCGGCGACCAAAGCCTTGCAGGTCAGCGTAGCCGGGATGGGCGCCGACGCTGACGCCGCGGGCTTTTGCGGCGAGCAGCGTCGCGCGCATGACCATCGGGTCGCCAGCGTGAAAACCGCAGGCGATGTTGGCGCTGCCGACGATATCGAGCATCGCCGAATCGTCGCCCATGGACCAGTGGCCGAAGCTTTCGCCGAGATCGGCGTTGAGATTGATGGTTTTCAGGTCGTTCACGTTCTCACTCCTCGCTTTCGAAACCACTGATCGGCCCGCTGATCAGGCCGCTGTTGTAAAGCGCCTCGAGATCGACGCTGCCGTCACCTGGCAGGCGGCGAATGCTGGCGATGAGTTGGGCAAGATTCTCGGCATGGCTGCGCGCGGCGCGCTCGGCGGCATCGACATCGACCATCTGAAAGCGCAGCGTCTCGCCCGCGCGCCGGTTCGCCAGGCGGCCGAGGTCGGCCGAAATGACGGTGGCGATCTTCGGGTAACCGCCGGCAGTCTGTGCGTCGGCCAGCAGCACGATCGGTTGACCCGAGCCCGGCACCTGCATCGAACCCGGTACGGTGGCATCCGAGATGATGTCCTTGTGCGCCTCCGAACGGTGCTCGAGCCGCGGGCCCTGCAAGCGGACGCCCATGCGGTCGGCCTGATCGGTGACCGTAAACGGCGCGCCGCACAATGTTGCCAGGGCGTCGTCAAGAAAATGCCCGGCCTGCGGCCCAGCGACCACGCGAATGATGGAATCGTCGTCGCTGGGCGGCTCCGGCAGGAGAAAATCAGAGGCCTCGGTGAGCTGCGCCGAGAGCCGGTCACCTACCGCCAGCGGCTTGCCGATGCCAGCACGCGCGTAGGTCGAGGCACTGCCCAGGGTTTCGGGCACCTGCAGGCCAGCAACGGCGATGACCACCAGTCGCCCGGCGCGCAGCGCCCGGATGCGCAGGGTTTCGCCGCTGTTGAGGCAAACACTGCGCCAGCAGACGACGCGCTGTACGCCCTGTTCGCCGGTGATGTCGATGTCGGCCTGGCCGGCAACCGCCACCCGCACGCACCCGTGCAGCGCTTTCAGCAGCAGACCGCCGTCAAAATGCTCGATGACCGGCGCCGTGGCCTGGTTGCCGACCAGGGCGTTGGCGATTTTCATCAACGCCGGATCGAGCACTCCGGACCAGGGCACACCGACGCGGCGCAGGCCACGCCGACCGCCGTCCTGAATCGACGCGTAGGCGCCGGCACTGCGGATTTCGATCGCGGATAATCGCTCGCTCACAACGCCACCTCCACCTCTGCGAATGCCGCCAGATCGAGCTCTCGCGCCTCGGCCACCTGCTGCAGGCGCCTGTGCTCGGCCGTATTCACGGCCGTGAAGCAGACCCGGTCGCCGGGCTGTAGAAGGGAGGGCTGCGGCCGCGCCGGGTCGAACAGCGGCACCGCGCACTGGCCCAGAAGATGCCAGCCGCCGGGGCTTTCCGATGGATAAATGGCAGTCAGGGCACCGGCGATGGCGACGCTGCCGGGCGCCACCCGCAGGCGCGGCTCGCTGCGCCGCGGCAATTGCAACGCCGGCGGCAGGTCGCCCATGAACGGGAAACCGGGCAGAAAGCCGAGCATGTAGACGCGATATTCGCTCTGCCGATGCTGATCGATCAGCGTCTCGACGCTGATTCCCAGGGTCGCCGCGGTGGCTTCGAGATCGGGGCCGCAATCGCCTTCGTAGCAGACCGGCAGGCGCCACAGCCGGAACGCTGAGCTGGCAGGCAACATGTCCGCTGGTGGCAACTTCTCGAGCTCCGCCAGCAATTTCTGGCGAGACGTCTGCAGCGGATCGTAAATCACCGTCAGCGAGCAGAAGGTGGGCACCATCTCGATCAGTCCGGGCAGCGCCCCGGCCTGATGCCAGGCGGTGATCTGCCGGTCGAGCGCGGTCACCGTGTCGACCACTCCAGGTGCGATTCGGTCGCCAAGGACCAGCGTGAATGCCTGATCGCCGGCGTCGGCCACGCGCGTCCACTCGCAAAGGCGAGAAGTTACATTCGTTATAGTCGATTCGGCAGCCATAGCACGATGCCCTGACAGTAATAGGTCACCATGACGCACGTCATCTAAACCATGCGCCCTGCGAGGCGAATGACCTGCACCCCGTCGAGGGCGATGGTAGCGAAGTGCCTCCCTCTCCCCCGACCCACCCCCCCGCGAGGGTGGTGGGGAGCTGGGCGCTGGCGGGCCAAGGTTTGCGTGGCAGCCAGCGCCAATCGCTACTGCAGGATACCGAGCAGGTTCGAGAAACTGTCGGTCCACACCGGGAAGCCAGGCCGTGGAGCGAGCTTCTCGGCGCCGCGGAAGGTTTTCGCTAGCTGCGCCGCGCGCTCGGCGGGCATCAGCAGCACCCAAACCGAATGGCGACAGAAGCGGTCGCCTGCGGCAGGGTCGAGGTCGAAGATCAGCGCGCTGATGCCGAGTTGCTCCGCGGCGGCAGCGATAACCGGGCGCAGGTCGAGGTAGCGGTTGGTGATATGCACCGCCAGCACGCCATCACTTTTCAGGTGACGCAAATACGCCTGCATCGCTTCCAGAGTCAGCAGGTGCGTGGGGATCGAATCTCCGGAGAAAGCATCGATGGCCAGCAGGTCGAAATTCTGGGCGGGCTCGCGTTCGAGCATCAGGCGGCCGTCGCCGAGCACCGGAACGATCGTCGCCAGGCTGTCACCGAGGTAGCTAAACTCGTTGCGGGCGAGATCGAGGACCTGCTCGTTGATTTCGTACATGCGCAGTTCATCGCCGCTGCGGCCGTAGGTGGCCAGGGTCCCAGCGCCGAGTCCGAGAATGCCGACCTTCAGCGGCCGCTCACCGGCGACGCCGCGCAGCGCCTGGCCCACGCCGGAGTCCTCGCAGTAATAGGCAGTCGGCTGACGGCGGTGCTCGGCGGCGAGAAACTGCTCGCCGTGATTGATGCGACCGTGCAGAATCCG
Organism: Candidatus Accumulibacter phosphatis; assembly: GCF_012939955.1. Classification (GTDB taxonomy): domain Bacteria; phylum Pseudomonadota; class Gammaproteobacteria; order Burkholderiales; family Rhodocyclaceae; genus Accumulibacter; species Accumulibacter delftensis. The sequence continues at coordinate 60,508 of NZ_SPMY01000004.1, read as the reverse complement.
GCGTTTGATGCCGAGGCCCTCCTCGTCAGCGTCGTCGACGCGCAACTGGCCGTAGAAGTTGCGCACCACTACCCGGTAGTTTTCGACGTAATCGATCGAGATACCACCAAGTCGGTAAGCGTAGGCCAGTAGCGCCACGACCAGCAGAAGCCGCCGGATCAGTCGCAGGTCGCGCCAGAGAACGATGGTCACCAGCAAGGCACAGAGGAAAAGGCCGATCGGCAGTTCGAAATAGGCGTTGAAGATCACCGGCGCCAGCAGGCCGACGAAAGTGCCGCCGAGCGCGCCGCCGATCGACAGCATCAGGTAGAACAAAGTCAGGTGGCGAACCGGCGGCCGGCGCCTGACCAGCTCGCCGTGACAGACCATGCAGAAGACGAACAGCGACAAGCACATCAAGCTCACCAACACCGGCACCTCCATGCCGCCGCCATCGAGAACGCGGTCGAGGACCAGGAAGGCAATCGGCAGCGCGACCAGAAAGCCCGGGCGGTAGTAGTAGCGCGGAGCGTCGAAGCAGAGAATGAAGCTCAGCAGATAGATGCTCAGCGGCACGACCCACAGGAAGGGTACCGGCGCAACGTCCTGCGTCAGGTGGCGGGTCATCGCCAGCAACAGCAGCGACGCGGTCATCGCCAGACCGATCCACAGCAGACACTCGCTCAGTGGCGGTCGTGGTACTGGCTCGCTGCTCACCTTCAGCACCTCGCGCTCGCTCGACACGCCTTTCCACGACAGCCAGGCGCTGCCCAGGCAGGCGACGACGAAGAGGGCGTACGCGGCCGACCAGGCCATGGCCTGGTCGTGCACCCGAAAATACGGTTCGACGAGCACGGGATAGCTCAACAGCGCGATCATCGACGCCAGATTCGAGAGTGCGTAGAGGCGATAGGGCATGGCACTGGCAAAACTGCGCGCATACCAGGCCTGCATCAGCGGACCGGTGGTCGACAGCAGCAGATAGGGCATGCCGACTGCTGCGGCGAGCACGACCAGCACGTTCCACGTCGGGTTGGCAAAAGCGACGTCTTTCCAGGCCGGGTCGGCGATGACCGGCAGCGTCGCCAGGCTGAGCAGCAGGAGAACACAGTGGACGACATTCTGGCGCCGCGGCGAAAGCAACTCGTGCAGCAGATGGACGTAAAGATAACCGAGTAGCAGTTCGGCCTGGAAGAAAACCAGGCAGGTGCTCCACACCGACGACGAGCCACCGAACCACGGCAGAATCATCTTGGCAATGATTGGCTGGATCTGGAAAAGCAGAAAAGCAGACAGAAAAACGGTGGTCGCGAAGCTGAGCATCAGGACATCCTATGGGAATACGATAGAGGATCGGCACCGGCGGCGCAGCCGGCGCACCTCACGCGCCCTGCGGCGGCGCCAGGCGTGCCGATCGGAAACGGCGGCGTTTCCGGCTGCGCGGCCACCCGGCCAGCGATCAGGGCTTCCCGCTGACGGCATCCGGCGCCGCAGGTGCGGCGTGCCAGGCGTCTGGCGGAACGACCAGATTGTTGGCTGGCTGCGCGTTGAAATGTGGCGACATGATCTGCACGCCGTAGGTATTGAACTGATCCTGGATATTGGCGTGCAAGGCAGAGAGGACGGGAATCCGCTCGAGCGGCTTGTCCATGTGCGCGAAAAGTTCGTATTCGACGTACCAATCGGCGAGACCCTTCTGATAAACAAAGGGAGTCGGAACAGACCTCAATCCAGGGGTCTGCTTGGCGGCGGCGATGAGCATCGCATGCACCTGCCGCCACGGGGTGTCGTAGCCGATGGTCACCTTGGTCGACACCAGCGTGCCGCGCTCACCGGCCAGCCGGGAAAAGTTGCGGATTGGGTTACCGACCAGCACGGCATTGGGAATGGTGATCTCTTCGTTGCGCATGTTGATGATCTTGGTCGACAGCACGCCGACCTGGCTGACCACACCGGCGTTGTCACCGATCTCGACGAAGTCGCCAACCGACAGCGCGCGTGCATAGACCAGGACCAGGCCGCTCATCAACTGGTTGACGATGCCGGCAGAACCGAGGGTGAACATGAAGCCGAGCATCACCGACAAGCCCTTGAAGGCGTCGCTGTTGGACATCGGAATGAAGGGGTAGGCGATGGCGATGCCGAGCCCCCAGACGAGGACCGTCACCAGTCGGTGGGTGGCGCTGACCGTATCCGAGTGCAGACCGGGAGCATGCACCCGGCCGTCCTTGGCAGCCTGGAAGAAGTTGCCGATGGCATCGTTGGCGGCCTTGGTCATGAACAGGATGACCACCACCGTGGTCAGCGCTGGCATGGCACCGATGAAACTGCTGCCAATGGTCTCCAGCAGGTCGAGAAGGAAGTCGCCGAGGCGCTCACCGAGCGGCTCGGTAAGCGGAAAGCGTGCCAGCACGTAGGTCAACCAGAGATAGGCGACGCTCAACCATAGAAAGCCCATCAACAGCTGCGATATGCGCTGCACGAGCGACCAGCCGTGCCGTGCCCAGCGCAACTTGCTGCCGCCATCTTCCTCTTCGATGATTCGTTGCAGACGGCCGACCAGTAGCCGCGTCGCACGAGCGATCAACCAGAGCAACGCAAAGGCGATCACCGTTGCCACCGCAGACAAGCCAACTCCCTTCAGCAGGACTTCGGGGCGACGCTGCGTGGCGTCCGCCAGCAGTGCGGCGCTGAGCGCCTCGCGCGCGCGCTCGGCGGCCTGCTCCAGCGTGAGTTTCTCCTGCGGGTCCAGGTCTCCGTCGACCAGGGCGAAAAGAATATTGTCGTTATTGGTCAGGGTGATGCCACGCCCACCATCAAAGCTGAAAGGCGTCAAATCAATCTCTTGCACCATCTGGCCCGGCGTCAGCTGGTCGATGCGCTGTTCGGATTTGCGTGCGCGAGCGACCGGCGGGGCGCCGAGGAAAGTCGCCCGAAAGGTGACGATCGGTCGGAAATTATGGAGCAGGATCGCCTCCCCCCCTGGCACCTGCTCCGCGGGCGGAGCAACCACTGCCGCTCCCGCAAGGAACGGCCAACAGCTAAGCAAGAACAATGACAGCGCCGCGACGAGCTTCGCGAAGGCACGGGCAGAGGTCATGCGGGAACTCCAGTCAGCAGCGGGGGAAGGCTGCGATTATACGACCGGAAGAGGCTGTTATGACTACGGAAATACCTTTTTCAGGCCAACCGAGGGAAGCAGGCTGGCCTGGCGGAGTCCGCCCTTGCGCCGCCTAAGCGGTGCCGCCGACCGTCAATCCGTCGATGCGCAGGGTCGGCTGGCCGACACCGACCGGCACGCTTTGACCTTCCTTGCCACAGGTGCCGACACCCGGGTCGAGACACATGTCGTTACCGATCATCGATACCTGATTCATGGCGTCCGGACCACTGCCGATCAGGGTCGCGCCCTTGACCGGGCGGCCGATCTTGCCGTTTTCGATCAGATAAGCCTCCGACATCGAGAAGACGAACTTGCCATTGGTGATATCGACCTGACCGCCACCAAAATTGACCGCGTAAATCCCTTTCTTGACCGACTTGATGATCTCTTCCGGGCTCTTGTCGCCGTTGAGCATGGTGGTATTGGTCATGCGCGGCAGGGGCAGATGGGCGAAGGATTCGCGACGGCCGTTGCCGGTCGGCGCGACGCCGCTGAGACGGGCGTTGAGGCTGTCCTGCATATAGCCCTTGAGAATGCCGTCTTCGATGAGCACCGTGCGCTGCGTCGGATTACCTTCGTCGTCGATGGTCAAGGACCCGCGACGGTCGGGAAGGGTGCCGTCATCGATGACGGTGACCCCCTTCGAGGCCACCTGACTGCCGATGCGACCGGCAAAAGTCGAGCTGCCCTTGCGGTTGAAGTCGCCTTCGAGGCCATGGCCGACGGCTTCGTGCAACAGGATGCCGGGCCAGCCAGGACCAAGGACAACCGACATCGTGCCCGCCGGCGCCGGCTGGGCGACAAGATTGGTCACCGCCTGATGCACCGCTTCACGCGCATAGCCGTGCAGTACCTCGTCGGTGAAACAGCTGTAGTCGGTGCGCCCACCGCCACCGGCCGAGCCCTGTTCGCGCTGAGCGCCCTGTTCAACAATGACCGTCAGCGACACCCGCACCAGCGGCCGAATGTCGGCGGCCAGGCGACCATCGCTGCTGGCGACGAGAATCACTTCGTATTCGCCGGCGAGATGCGCCATCACCTGCGTCACACGGCTGTCCTCGGCACGGGCGAGAGCTTCCAGCCGTTCGAGCAGCTTGACCTTGCTGACCGCGTCGAGCGACGCCAGTGGATCGTTCGGCACGTAGAGGGCGCGCCGCACGCGACCCTTCTTCAGAGCCGGTACGCTTTGCTGCTCGCCAGCGGCGGCAATCGCCCGCACGGCTGCGGCCGCGTCACTGAGGGCTGGCGAGCTGATGTCGTCCGAATAGGCAAAAGCGGTCTTCTCGCCAGCAATGGCGCGCACGCCAACCCCTTCGTCGATACTGAAACTGCCGGATTTGACAATTCCCTCCTCGAGACTCCAGCCCTCGGAGCGGCTGTACTGGAAGTAAAGGTCGGCGTAGTCGACCTGGTGCGACATGATCTGGCCAAAGACCTTGTTCAGGTCGGCGACGTCGAGACCGTAGGGGGTGAGCAGGGTTTTCTGAGCCTGCACGAGAAGCGTGGGTTGTTTGGCGTTCATCGGGTTTCCGTTGATGTGAAAGTCGCGTATGCGACTCACGAACCTCCCTTCTCCCCACTGCGGGAGAAGGGCCGGGGGAAGAGGGGGCGGTCATGACGTTCATGATCCGGAGTATCTCGACATGTCATGACCGTTAATCCAGCGGTTTGCGTGCATCACGCAACGCATTACAGGTTTACATTACGCGGTGTTTGAGCGCCGGCAAGTTGGCGCGCACCGAAGCCAGACGGCCCTGTTCAAGCTTGCCGACGACAACTCCCGGCCCCTTCGCCTGGCGATCGAGGATCTCCCCCCAGGGGTCGATCAGCATGCTGTTGCCGTGCGTCTCGCGCCCATTTTCGTGGCGACCACCCTGCGCGACAGCCAGTACGTAGCACTGATTCTCGATCGCCCTGGCGCGCAGCAAGATCTCCCAGTGCGCCCGCCCGGTGGTTTCAGTAAATGCCGCGGGAACGACCAGTAGCTCTGTGACCCCAAGCGCGCGATAAAGCTCCGGGAATCTCAGGTCATAACAGATCGACAAGCCAACGCGGCCAAAAGGCATGTCGAAGCTGACTGGCTGCTGGCCGGCCTGGATAGTCGCGCTTTCATCGTAGGCCTCGGCACCCTGCCGGAAGCCAAAGAGGTGAATCTTGTCATAGCGCGCGACGCGCTGGCCTTGCGGATTGTACGCGACGCTCGAATTGAGCACCTTGTCCGGGCTGTCGGCCGACAATGGCAGGGAGCCGCCGATCAGCCAGATGCCGTGCTGGCGGGCACTGGCGGCGAGAAAATCCTGGATCGGTCCGCTGCCATCGTGCTCGCGCAGCCTGACCTTGTCGCTGTCGCTCATGCCCATGATGGCGAAGTACTCGGGCAGGGAAACCAGCTCGGCGCCCCGCGCCACGGCCTCGGCAATCAGCCCCGCCGCCGTCTGCAGGTTCTCTTCGACGCGCGGCGTAGAGACCATCTGCACTGCCGCCACACACAGGCTTGAGGCCTGCTGCCGGTCATCTACCGCTTGCTTGCTGACGGGGTTCATGGCTTGCTCCAAAGAGATCGCGAAAGACGAAAGTTGCTCACGGCGTGGTCGCTGGCGCCCGCGTCGCTGGTTCCGACGACCCGGTGATTCTCGCGACGATCGGATCGTCCCACTTGCCGGTCACCAGATACTCGAAACTGAACATCTTGTTCAAGGGGTTTTGCAATACCTTGTTGGCCAACAGCGTCGCCATGCCGGCCAGCGGATTGATCACCGCCACTCCCAGGGCGGCGGTGCTGCTCAACTCGGGCTGAACACTGACCGTCAGGTGCTGCGTTTCGTTTATCAGATCGGTTTCGCCGCGCATCAGCACGCGCGCCGCCGGACCATCAATCAGCAATTGCTCGGTCCGCATCACGCCATCTTTCACCACCACCTTGCCACTGATGCTATCAAAAGCGAAACCTTCGCTGAAGACATCGCCGAAATCAAGCGTGAATCGACGCGGCAAACCTTGCAGGCTGATCAAGCCAAGCAGCTTGCCGGCAGCGCCCGGGTCGAGCTTGAGGAACTCGCCTTTGTACGCCCCAAGCTGCATGTCGCCGTTGAGCGTCGCATAGTCGAGCCCCTCCGGGGGCCCATTCCAGCCCAGCGTCCCGGTCATGCGCGTGCTGCCAGCACGTACGCTACCAGGATAGCCAAGGCGATCAAGCAACTGGCCGACGTCGCTGCTGTCCAGGGCGAAATCGAGCTGGGTGCGGTTGCCGTTCGCTACCTGCCACTGGCCGCTGCCGGAAAACTTGGCCACCGCATTGAGCAGCTCGACTTTATCGAGCCGCCAAGTGCGGCCATCATTATGTGCCTGCGCTTCGAGCCGCCCGAAGCTGCGGACACCGACTTGGAATTCGTCGACCACGATATCGAGCGCTGGTAGTGTCTGCAAGGCATCGTCGGCCTGGACGGGCTCGCGCGTACGCTCGTCCCTGCCGGGCAGTTGCCATTTCGTCAAGCGCGCGCTGAGCTTGCCGGCACCGGCGCCGTCCCATTGCAATGCCCCCGTCGCCTCGCGCGACGACAGGCTTGCCGCCCAGCGCGGATGCTCGCCGGTGACCGCCAAGATCACTTGGCTGTTGCGCCATCCCGAAACGACAAGTTCCCCCGCCTTGAGATCGACCCGGACCGGCAGACTGCCGACGGACGCGGGCTCGGGCTCGGACGCCTCGTCAATACTGGCCAGCACCTCACTGCGAGCCGCCTCCTGCGCGGGACCCGCGAAAACCTTGCGCCAGGTGTCGATATCGAGCACCGGGGTGGTGATGCCGACGTGGATACCCCTTTCCGGTAGCACTTTAATCGCCTCACCGACGGCAATCGCAGCACTTTCAATGGAACGTTTTCCGTCCTCCTGGCGGCTGATCAACTGCATGTTCAACACCCGGCCGAGCGCCACGCGTAGCTGCTCACGCTTGATCGGCCGAGCTTTGCCGAGCAGTGTCGGCGGCAGGGCGAGACTGTCGAGATGCAGGCGCATCGGCTCGCCGAGCTTCTTGCTGAAAGGAGCCGGCAGTGTCGATGCAAGGTCCAGCAAATCCGACTCCAGCACCACTTCGACGTTGCGCTGCCTGACCTGGATCTGGGCACTGTAAGCGGCGCGCCCGGAAAGCTGTGCCAACAGCGGCCAGCCGGCCATCTCGCGCAAGCCAGCGACGCCGAGGCTGCCATCGACCTTGATCAGCACCTTGCCGTTCTCCGCTCCGCCCGTGATCTTCACCGGACCTCCCGCCAGTTTCGCCTTGATCTCCGGAACGTGCAGCTCATCAGCGGTGAACTGCAGGCGACCATTGACCTCGCGCAAGGGCGGCAGGGCCGGATCGACGCTCACTTCGTTAGCCAGAAAGACGTAGTCCCCGTCGATCTTCGACTCGCCGAGTCGTGCCTCTTCAAGAGGAATCAGCAGCCCGATATCGAGAATCCCTTTGCCGCTGGCGCGCATGGCGTCGCTGAAATGGTCGATGCGCTCGGCGACCGGGCTGTCGACGACGAACTTGAGGAACTGCGCCGTATCGCCTTCGGCGTGCCCTTGCACTTTCAAGGTCGACACCGGCGCGTCGAAGTCGGGAATTTCGGCGCGCGTCTGCGACAGCCTGGCGCCGAGGATCGAGCCGCGCTGCAGTTCGATCAGCATGCCGTTTCCCTCGAAACGCAAATCGGCGTCGATATCGGAGATTTCTGGCCAGCCAGTGCCGTAGTCGAGCCTTACGTCCTGTGCCTTGAGGGTGACCAGGAACTGACCCTGTTGGCGATCGAGAAAGGGAAAGTTGGCTAGATCGCCCTTGAGGACCAGCTTGGCCTCGCTGGCGCTTCCCGCCTTCAGTGCGTCGCGAACCCAGTGTCGCGCACCACTATTCAGCGCCGCCGGCAGGTAGCGCCAGACGGCGCGCGCGTCGGCACGACTAAGCGCGGCACTGAGGTCGATACTCCCCGGTCCGTCACCCGCATGGCGATAAGTGCCCTCTGCCGAACCAGTCGCATCCGGCCCGGAAAATTCAGCGCGCAGCAACTCGACATCGAGGACGCTCTGGTGGATCTTCCAGCGGGCCTGTGCATCCAGCTTGCCAAGCCGAATGGGCGAGTCCGGCAGGACGCTGGGCAGATTGACGCTCGCTTTCTGCGCACGCAGAGTGACGCTGCCGCCCTTGTCGCTGGCATCAAGAACTCCGGACAACCCCGACACCCCAGGCAGGGAGTCCTTGGCCTGCACCGCCAGTTCGTCAAAACCGGCTTTCAGCGAGTAGCTTTGCAGCGCTTCGGCGTCGCCGACCCAGGCAGCACGCAGTTGGCTGATCCGGCCACGCGGGGCGAAGTCGCCGAGCAGCTGCCGCGATCCGGCATCCAGCGGCAGGTAGCCGGCCAGACTGGCGAGAGCAGCGAGTTCGAGTGCGCTGGCGGTAAGCTGGCCGCGCTGCGCAGCGCCGTCTGCCGCGTACTGCCAGTCAAGGCGGAAATCGGTCGGCTCGACGTGAACGAACGCCGCTTCGGGAGCACCCTGGCCTTCGCGTGCTTGGCTCAGCAGTTCGACGCGCTGCCCATTGACGCGGATCCCGGCGGCCGAGAAACGCACACCGATACGACCTGACAGATGTTGCAGGTCGAGCTCTGGCAAGTCTTTCGCCAAACGCAAACTAAGGTCATCGAGCGACAGATCTGCGGTCAGCTCCTGTAATTCACCTTGCGCAACACCTACCCAGGCGCGTATTGCCCCGCGGCCATGCGGAAGCGCGATCGGATAGTCGATCCAGGTGCGCCAGACGGCGAGGTCGGCGTAGTCGATCTGGACGAATACCTGCCCGTTCCAGGACTCCAGCTGGCCGAGATACCGGCCGTGAAAGTCCCCGCGCAGGTCGATCGCGGCGGCCAGAGCAGGCGGCGGCGCGGCAGTGAAGCCGAAGCGGTGCTGGCGACCGTCGTTGTCGAGGCCGAAATTGACCGCTTCGAGAATCAGCGGCGGCGCCTGGCGCATGGCGTCCTCCCAGACCACGGTCGCGCCGCTGACGCGAATTCGTTTCTGCGCCAGAATCCAGTCGCCGGCGGCGTTGTCACCTCCCTCGGCGGCCATGGCGATACCGGCAACGGTGAAGCGGCCGTCGCTATCGCGACGCAGATGCAGAGTCGGCTCGTCGATCTCCAGCAGGCGCAAACGCAGCGCCATGCGCGGTAGCGAAGACCACGAGAGGACGCTGTGCACACGTGGCAAGGCCAGTGCCGGCTGACCGTTGCTGTCGGCGATGCGCACATCCGAGAGCAGCAGATCGGGATGGATGCCATCCCAGCTGGCGGCGATCCGCCCGATGCTGACCGACAGCCCGACCGTCCGGCTGAGCTGCTGCTCGATGGCTGGTCGGTAGGTCTCGATGTTCGGCAATACCAGGTAGCGCAGCGCCAGAATCAGCAGCACGAAACCGAAGTAGAGCAGCCAGAAGGCGCGCACCACAAGCCGCCATACGCGGCCCGTCGCCGGATGCGCGAGCAGCGGCACGAGAAAATGGAAGCGATGGTAGAGCGCCGGGCGCAACTCCTCCTGGCGCATCAGCCGTAATCGTCGCGCAGAGAGTTTTGCCAATAACCGCTCGGCGTCACTAGAATGTCGGGAGAGCTAGGCAAGGGCACGGGGAAACCACGAGACAAATGGCGAGGAAGCACGCGCGAATGGTCGTCCGGGCATTTGACCGGCAAGGCGCGGGGCGGCGGCGCTGCTATGCATGCGATTGCGATGTCCAGGACGAGAAATGGGCAGCCAGATTCGCGGTCGGTGACTGCTGTTTTCAGCTTGAAGCCGGCATTGTAACGGCTTTGCCCTTGCTCACCAGCGCCCAGCATGGCGACCCGTATGACATCCATCTACCGAGAAGATCATGGAACCTACTGTAGAACGCTCCAACACGCGTCCGACGCCACTGGCAACAGCGCTACAGGCAGCACAAGGGCACAGCCATTACCTGCGCAATCTGCTCGCCGCCCGACCCGAAATCACGGCCTGGCTGGACGCGCACGCCATGCAGGCGCTCAGCGTCGAACAGATGAACGATTTCCTCGACAGCGACGCGACACCTGCTGCGAGACCTGAGAGTGCCGTCGCCAGCGATGACGATCTGCGGCGCGCCCTGCGTAGCCTGCGCCAGCGGGTAATGGCAGCGCTGGTGGTGCGCGATATTGGCGGTCTGGCGACCCTCGCCGAAGTCGTTGAAAGCATGACCGTGCTCGCCGAAGTGAGCACCAATCGCGCCCTGGATTTCCATCACCGGCAACTGCGCGAGCAGTTCGGCGAGCCGCTCGACAGCCACGGGCAGCCGCAACGACTACTGGTAGTCGGCATGGGCAAGCTCGGCGGCCGCGAGCTCAATGTTTCTTCCGACGTCGATTACATCTTCATCTACCCGGAGGATGGGCAAACCGGCGGCGACGGCCGCCGGATCGACAACTACGACTTCTTCCAGCGCCTCGGCAAGCGCCTGATCGCCACACTCGGCGAACTCACTGCGGATGGCCTGGTATTTCGGGTGGACATGCGCTTGCGGCCCAACGGCGACTCCGGACCGCTAGTCTGCTCGCTGGACTCACTCGAACACTACCTGATCACACAAGGCAGGGAGTGGGAACGCTACGCCTGGATCAAGGCCAGGGTCTTGAACCAGGGCGAGAATCTGCAGCCGGAATGGGTAAGCGCGCTACAGAACATCAGTCGCCCTTTCGTTTTTCGCAAGTATCTCGACTTTGGCGCGATCAATGCCATGCGCGATCTGCACGCGCAGATTCGCCGCGAGGTGGCGCGCAAGGACATGGCCGAGCACATCAAGCTGGGCCCGGGTGGCATCCGCGAGATCGAGTTCATCGCCCAGGTTTTCCAGTTGATCCGTGGCGGCCGCGACCCGCTCCTGCAAGTGCGACCGACACTGCAGGTACTGGCGCAGCTCGCCGAGCGGCGGCTTCTACCGCCAGAAAACGAGCACGAACTGGCCACTGCCTACGACTTCCTGCGCCGCCTCGAGCACCGCTTGCAATACGTGAACGACGCCCAGACGCACCGTCTGCCAAGTGCTGACGAGGAACGCCAGCAGATCGCCGCAGCGATGGCTTTTGCCGACTGGAGCGCGTTTCTGGCCGTTCTCGAAGGGCATCGGGCGATCGTTTCGCGCTGCTTCGAAGAAGTCTTTTCCGAGCCGGAAGAAGGCACCCACCCGCTGCTCGGCGTCTGGGAAGAAGTCGTCGCCAAGGATGATGCGCTGGAACGGCTGTCCAGCCTCGGCTTCCGCCAGCCGAAGGCGATCCTCGAACGCCTGCACAGCTTCCGCCAAGGCAGTCGCTATGTGCAACTGCCGGCGAGTAACCGCGAGCGCCTCGACGCCCTGGGGCCGCGCCTCATCGACGCCGCTGCCGCCACCAAAAATCCTGACGCCACCTGGCTGCGCGGCCTCGATTTTCTCGAAACCATTAGCAAACGTGGCGCCTATCTGGCGCTGCTGCTGCAGTATCCGCAAGCACTCAGTCACCTTGCCGAACTGATCGGCAGCTCATCTTGGGCAGCTGACTATCTGAACCGGCACCCGATCCTGCTTGACGAGTTGCTGGACTCGCGAATCTTCGACGTGAAGACCGATTGGCAGGAGTTTCGCGACGAACTGCAATCGCGGCTGGCGCAGCACCGCGACGATACCGAGCGCGAGATGGACATCCTGCGCGAAGTGCACCACGCGCAGGTCCTGCATTTTCTGGCGCAGGACTTTGCCGGCCTGCACAGCGTCGAACATCTCGCCGACCGCCTCAGCCAGCTTGCCGACATCATGGTCCAGACGACCCTGGACCTGTGCTGGCGGCTGTTGCGCAATCGCCATCCGCATCCCGAGCAGCCACCCCGTTTTGCGGTCATCGCCTACGGCAAGCTCGGTGGCAAGGAACTCGGTTTTGCCTCGGATCTGGACCTCATCTATCTGCACGACGACCCTGCCGAGGGTGCGGGGGAAGTGTACGCACGCCTGGGGCAACGGCTGAGCACCTGGATGTCGAGCCGGACCTCGGCGGGCATGCTTTTCGAAGTCGATCTGCGCCTGCGCCCGAACGGTGATTCCGGCATGCTGGTGTCGCCGATCAGCGCTTTTCGCGATTATCAGCTGAAGAATGCCTGGGCCTGGGAGCATCAGGCGCTGACCCGGGCCCGCTTTTGCGCCGGCGACCCGGTGGTCGGCGAACAGTTCGAAGCGCTGCGCATCGAGATCCTGCGGCAAGCCCGCGAGCCCGCCAAGCTCAAGGAAGAAGTGCTGTCGATGCGCCAGCGGATGTTCGACGAACACGGCTCACGCAGCGAAGAAAACTTTGATATCAAGCACGATCGCGGTGGCCTGATCGACGTCGAGTTCATCGTCCAGTACCTGATCCTCGGACACGCGCATGCGCACGCCGAACTGTGCGGCAACCTCGGCAACATCGCCCTGCTCGGGATGGCTGCCGAACTCGGCCTGATCCCGGCCGAGCTGGCCGACCCGGCGCGCGACGCCTATCGCGAGTTTCGCCGCTTGCAGCACGTATTGCGGCTGAACGCCGATCGCCGGGCGCGCGTCGAGCGCGCCTCGCTCAGTCGCCAGATTGCGGCAGTCAAGGCGCTGTGGGAGGAGGTGTTCGATGCCGCATGAGGAAGAACGGCATGGCGGGCCTGGCCATGCGTAAGCCATCGGCCGGGGGGCTGGTCTATTCCACCGACACGGGACGCATGTGCCCAGGCTGCCGAAGACCGCTGCCGCAATGCTGCTGTGCTGCCAATCGTGCCGCGTCACTTCCCCGGACTGACAGCAGCGTGCGCGTCAGCCGCGAAAGCAAGGGGCGGGGCGGCAAGACGGTGACGCTGGTGCGCGGGCTGCCGCTCGCCGCCGGCGACCTTGCCGCGCTGGCGAAACGCCTGAAGGCCGCCTGCGGATCGGGCGGCACGGTCAAAGACGACGTCATAGAAGTGCAGGGGGATCACTGCCAGCGCCTGCTCGAGTGCCTCGAAAAGGAGGGCTTCACCGCCAAGCGCGCCGGCGGCTGATTCGCGCTGGCGGGAAGGCGGCAGGCGCCGCGCCGAGCGCTGCAGGCGATCAGTTCTTGCCCGCGTGGACGACGCTCTGCGCCCAGTCCAGCGCTTCCAGCATCACGGCCGTGACTTGCTGTGCTTCAAGTCCACACAAGAGGGCAGCGGCGGCGATCTCTTCGGGCGCCTTCGATTCGACGGCAATGGCCAGGGCCAGGGCATCGCACATCGGGCCCGGCTCGCCCTGGAGTGCAGAGACGACGTCGTCCGGCAAGGAAACCTTCTTCAGAATCTCCACGAGTGGCTGTTTCATCATCACGTCGAGCAGCGAAAACAGCCCGATCATGAACAGCTTGTCGGCCTCCTGCGGCAAGCCGCCCTGTCCGGCCAGCCTTTCCATTAAGCGCGCGCGGGTCAGCGCATTCTCGTTCAGGACCCGCCCCATATATCCGGGCTGATTGAGATCGAAGAGCAGCAGGGAAAGCCATCGCGAGAACTGGTCCCGGCCCAGAATCAGCAGCGCTTGCGGTATTTTTTCGATACGCCTGAGCATTCCGATACCGGGCGAATTGATGTAGCGCAAGAGCTTGTAGGTCAAAACCGGGTCGTTGCGCAGGCGGTCGGCGATGACGCCAAAATCGGCTCGGCCGCGAATCATGTTCAGGACTTCAAAGACCAGCAGCCGGTTGACTTCGCTCTTCGGCGGATGCCAGTTCTCACGACTGCAAACAAAAGGCCCCATAAAGTAATCGAAGCCACTTTGATAGCATAGGCTGAAGTCGTCCGCGCTCTGGATCTTGCTGGCAATGACTCTGGGTTTCCCTTTGCTGGCGTGCAGGTCGACGCACATTTTCTTCAACTGGATGCCGTCGAAAGCGGTGGTGTCGATCTCGACGAGAGCCGCCTGTTCGAGAAACTCGGCCATCCCGGGGAGAGGCCGATCGAGCGACCAGCCATGCTTGACGCCGAGGTCCTGCAAGCGCCGCAGCGCCACGCGCACGTCGGCAAGGTCGCCCGCCACCGCCGTCGCCGGGGTGATCATGATGATCACATTGCGATTCGCGAAAGCGGGCAGCAGAACGCTGCTCAGCGACGCCGAAGACAGGCGGATGAAGGCAAAACGATCGCCGAGCAGTGATGAAACAGCCAGCGGCGAAAGATTGTGCAGCAGCGCTTCGTCATGGACCTGACGCAGCTTCGCGCTCTTCTCCAGCATCGGCGATTGCAGATTGCGCCCGAGGGCAAACTCGTAGCCAGCAATCTGTTCGCCGCGATCGAGAAGCTCCTCGCGGCAAACAAAGGACGCGGCGCGCGCCGTGTTGGTCGCGGCGCCCGCCCGTGGCGCAGACTGGAGAGGCGCCAGCGCGTCGAGCTGCGCGGCGGCTTCTTGCGGTAGAGGCGCGGCCGCTGGCGGGACCAGACCCAGCCAGCGCAGGATAGTCTTGAACACGGGCACTCCCTTCTCGGCATCGATTGCCGGTTTTCTTATTCCACGCGCTTGACCCGCGTAAGCCAAAGACATGGAACTGCGGGCGCTCGGCGATTCTAGCACGTTGAGCTTTTCGGGCTCTGCTCCCGAGCCGCGAGCCGAAAATACCATGGTGACGCCAATCGACACGCCGCCAGTAGCGGCTCACCACGAGTTTTTTTTGACATTTATAAACACTCGGTCTAATATATCCAGCAATGGAAACGACTCGTACCCTCCCTCGCCGTCCACGCGGTCGCCCGGCGCGCAATGGCCTCGATTACGCGGACACCCGGGCCTTGCTGATTCGTCGCGGCCTCGAGATCCTGACCACCCAGGGCGTCAGTGCGACAGCACTCGATGATGTCCTGAAATCGATCAATGTCCCGAAGGGCTCCTTCTATCACTACTTCGAAAGCAAGGATGCTTTTGTCACGGTGACCCTCGATACCTATGCCGAGTACTTTGCGCGTAAGCTCAAGCTGCATTTTCACAATCCGCTACTGACGCCGCTGGCAAGGCTGGCAGCCTTTGTCGACGACGCCTGCCGCGGCGTCGAAAGACATGCCTTCACGCGCGGCTGCCTGGTCGGCAATCTGGGACAGGAAGTCAGCGTGCTCGACGAGCGCTTGCGCCTGCGCCTGGAAGCGATTTTTTCCGACTGGGAGCGAGCGCTGGCCGACTGTCTGTCAGCCGCGGCAAGCAGCGACGAACTGGCGACCGACGCCGACTGCCCGGCACTGGCGCACGCTTTCTGGGTTGGCTGGGAGGGGGCGATACTGCGCGCCAGGCTGTCCCGCTCGACGGCGCCGATGCGCGCCTTCTTCAAGCTCTTTCTGTCGGCATTGCCGCGCACCCGAGCTCCCTTTCCGTGAGAGTCACGTCCGCGACTCACGAAACTTCCTTCTCCCACGGCGCGAGAAGGGTCGGGAACGAGAGAGCGGTCATGACCTTTCATGACTGTTTTGCACGTTCATACTTTACTGGTCTATTTTTTCACCACCAAGGAGAATCACCATGTTCAAGGGAATCCTGATCACCAAAGACGACGGCGTTTACCAAGCTCAACTGCAGGACATCGACGATGCCGTGCTGCCAGAAGCCGACACCACGGTCCAGGTCGAATGGTCGACGCTCAATTACAAGGACGGCCTGGCACTGACCGGCAAGTCGCCGGTCGTGCGCCGCTTTCCGATGGTGCCGGGAATCGACTTTGCCGGCACGGTGACAGAAACGTCGAATGCGGCCTGGAAAGTCGGCGACCGCGTCGTCCTCAATGGTTGGGGTGTCGGCGAAACGCATTGCGGCGGCCTGGCCGAAAAAGCGCGTGTCAAGGGAGAGTGGCTGGTGCCGCTACCGGCGAGTTTCTCCGCCCGGCAGGCGATGGCCATCGGCACCGCCGGGTACACGGCGATGCTCTGCGTCCTCGCTCTCGAGAAGCACGGCATCAAGCCTGCTGACGGCGAGGTTCTGGTCACCGGCGCCAACGGTGGTGTCGGCAGCGTAGCCATCGCCTTGCTCGCCAAACTTGGCTATCAGGTGGCCGCCTCGACCGGCCGCCCCGGCGAAGCCGAGCACCTCAAGTCCCTGGGCGCCAGCACGATCATCGACCGCAGCGAGCTGTCGGCGCCGGGCAAGCCGATCGGCAAGGAACGCTGGGCCGGGGTGATCGACACCGTCGGCAGCCACACCCTGGCGAACGCCTGTGCGACGACGAAATACCGCGGCGCGGTGGCGGCCTGCGGCCTCGCCGGCGGCATGGATTTCCCGGCGACGGTGGCGCCCTTCATCCTGCGCGGCGTGACGCTCTATGGCATCGACAGCGTGATGGCACCGCTCGCCATTCGTCAGGAAGCCTGGGAACGCCTCGGCCGTGATCTCGAAATCGCCAAGCTGGACGCCATTACGCGCGAGATCCCGCTTTCGGAAGCAGTCGCGGTCGGCGCCGAGCTGCTCGAAGGCAAGGTGCGCGGACGAGTGGTGGTCGACGTGAGCAGGTAAAGCGCAGCCGGGGCTTGGCCGGGCGCATTGACCAGGAGTCATAGCGCCCGAGCGCGACTTCCGGCGGTCGCTCGCAGATGTCACCAAGTCGCGCCTGGCCCTGTTTGTAGGCTCGTCGCCTTGCCGGGATCGGGAAGGCAGATAGCCTGTGGCACCTCTCGTGATGGCCGGCATTCCGGCACGCAGGATATCGCCCATCAGCGATTCTTGAGGATTCCTGCAGCGATATCGAGAAAACATCACCTATACTCGGATCCTTGCCATTGCATCGGTTACCCTCCGTTCGATGTTTTCCCGTATTCAGACCCGACATTTCCGCAGCCTAAAAGCCGTGGACCGGACCTTGGGACCGATTCAGGCCTTGGTGGGACCAAACGCCAGCGGCAAAACGACGTTTCTGGATGTGATCGGACTGCTCAGCGATCTCGTGCATGTGCACCCGCGTGGCACCGTGCGTGAAACCATGCTCTCGCGCAGCGCCAGTTTCGACAAGTTGATCTGGCAAGGGCCAGGCGAAGACGCGGGCTCGCGAGCGGCGTTTCAGCTGGCAGTTGAGGCGCCGATTCCTGCCGCTGTCCGTGCGCGGATGGCCGACGACAAGCAACGCTACACCTTGGTCCGCTACGAACTGGAAATTGGCTTTGACGCGCCTACGGAGGAGCTCGGGCTGAATCACGAGACCTTGTGGCTGCGCACGACAGACTCGGAGACACCCGCCCAGCAGCGCGACCTGTTCCCCTTGGTCCCTGATCACGCGCCGTCCATCTTTGTCGGCAAAGGGCGCCCAGGTTTCAAGGTGGTGATGAAGAAGACACCGGGCGGTAACGACAACTACTACACGGAAGGGGCGAAGAAGTCGTACGCGCCATCCTTTCGCCGCGGACGAAGCAAACTGGCCCTGGCTCACATTCCCGCCGACGAGGACAACTTTCCTTTCGGCCGCTAACGTTAACATTCCGTCCGCATATGGGCCGTGACGGCGGTGTTCGGAGCACCGGTGCTGAGTTGGCGCGAGAAGCGCCTCGCTTCCGCCACGCCCTGATGCTGCTGGACTTTCATGGCTGTGGGCGGGAGCACGAATCGCCACTGACGCTCGAGGCCACTCTGGATGGCCATTTGCAGGAAGTGTGGGGCGAGCGCGCCAAGTCCCTCGTGATTTTTCCTGAAGTCGACGTCTGGCTGTGGGGTGCGGACAACGTACTTCGCGAAAGCCTGCACTGGTCGCACGCTGCCCCTATTCGCGACTGGCTTCGTGCCAGAGGTTTCGAGTTCGGCGTCGACGGCAAGCCGCGCCAGCCGAAAGAAGCGATACGACTGATTTGCCGAGCGCAAAAGCTGGCCAGGTCCTCAGCACTTTACGAAAGAATTACCAGTCGAATCAGCCTTCAGAATTGCACTGATCCAGCGTTTGCACGATTGCGAGAGCAACTATCGGCCTGCTTCGGAGTTCGACGGTTGGCGCGGCCGCGCAGAGCCAATCAAGCCTGGCGCCACCGAGATTGATGTGCAAGCGTCCATTCCTGCGAATCGCTCGAATCAAAGCCAGATGTGAGGAAGGTTGCGTTTCGCGGCGGGTGCACCCTGTCAGCTGCCCGGGGGCACGCCCAAGCCAGTAACTCGGCTGGCGAGGGCAGCGTGCAGAAGTCGTATCCGCTGCATTGGCTCCGCGCCTCAACCGCGACCCAAATCCGGGCGATTGCAGGACGCTTCGTCGAGCCGCTTCAGGCCGAGCTTGACCATGAGGCTCTCGGCCGGACAGAAGCGCGTGAAGCCGCTCTGCAGGAGGTTGGCGCCGACGAAAGTGGTCAGCCACAGGAAGTGCTTCGAAACGAAAAGTGGGCTGGCTTCGACGCCCAGGGCGAGCGAGATGAGGATGAAGCTGCCGGCCATGATACGCACGGCGCGATCGGTGGTCATGTCTGATTCTCCTTTCTGAAGGCTGCGTAGTACAACACCGGGATCACCACCAAAGTCAGCAGGGTGGAGACGAAAATGCCGAAAATCAGGCTGATGGCCAGCCCGTTGAAAATCGGGTCGTCGAGGATGAACATCGCCCCGAGCATCGCCGCCAGTCCGGTCAGCGCGATCGGTTTGGCGCGCACCGAAGCGGACTGGACGATCGCTTCGCGCAGCTCCATTCCCGCAGCGACTTGCTGACGAATGAAGTCGACCAGCAGGATCGAGTTGCGGACGATGATCCCGGCCAGGGCAATCATGCCGATCATCGAGGTCGCCGTGTACTGGCTGCCGAGCAAGGCGTGCCCCGGCATGACGCCGATGATGGTCAGCGGGATTGGCGCCATGATGATCAGCGGCACGAGATAGCTCTTGAAGTGCGCGACGACGAGCAGGTAGATGAGGATCAGGCCGACGCCGTAGGCGATGCCCATGTCGCGAAACGTCTCGTAGGTCACCTGCCACTCGCCGTCCCATTTGATGCTGTACGAGGCGTCCGGCGCACTTGGCTGCTTGATGAACCACTCGTCCAGCGTGCCGGCCGCGTGTTCGACCCCCTCCAGCGCGCGCCCGGCGATCTCGCTGCGCGCCGCGAACATGCCGTAGAGCGGCGAATCGAGCTTGCCGCCCATGTCGGCGACGACATACACCACCGGCAGCAGGTTCTTGTGGTAGATCGCCTGCTCGCGCCCCATCTCGCGCACCTCGACAAGTTCGGAAACCGGCACCAGCTGCCCATCGCGCGAGCGGACGCGCAGCCTGAGCAGCGCGTCTAGCGTGCTCTGCTGCTCGGCTGGCAAGGTCAGACGTACCGGGATTTCGTATTTCGAGCCGGTGTTGTGCACCGGCGTGA
Organism: Candidatus Accumulibacter phosphatis; assembly: GCF_012939955.1. Classification (GTDB taxonomy): domain Bacteria; phylum Pseudomonadota; class Gammaproteobacteria; order Burkholderiales; family Rhodocyclaceae; genus Accumulibacter; species Accumulibacter delftensis. The sequence continues at coordinate 41,047 of NZ_SPMY01000004.1, read as the reverse complement.
CGTCATCACCAGCCAGGCCCATGCCTATGACGTCGACAATGTCGCTTTGCGCAACACCGAGCAGCGCCGCCTTGTTCTGGAGAACGTGCAGGACGCTGCGCTGGCCGCCGGCGTTGACCGAATCGTCGATAGCCACCAGGTCCGGCGTCCCTTCGAGCACCTTGCGCACCTCCTTGGCCACCGCTCTCTGACCGCGGTAGTCGGGCCCATAGACCTCGGCGACGATTGGTGAGAGAACCGGCGGCCCCGGCGGCACTTCGACGACCTTGGCGTGGCCACCGGCGCGCTTGCCAATCGCTTCGATCGCGTCACGAACCGAGATGGCGATCTCGTGGCTCTTGCGGGCGCGCTGCTGGTGGTCGACCAGATTGACCTGCAGGTCGCCCAGTTCCGGAGCAGCACGAAGGTAATACTGGCGGACCAGCCCATTGAAGTTGATCGGGCTGGCGGTGCCAGCGTAGGCCTGGTAATTGCTCACTTCCGGCACTTTTGCGACTTCGGCGCCGAGCTCGTGCAGTACGCGCGCGGTTTCCTCGAGCGGTGTACCGACCGGCATGTCGAGCACGACCTGGAATTCGCTCTTGTTGTCGAAAGGCAACATCTTCAGGACCACCAGCTGCACCGCTGCCAGGAACAGCGAGCCCGCGATCAGCAGCATGATGACCAGCAACAGCCAGCGGCGCGCCACGCGACCTTTCCGGGCATCGAGAAACGGTGTCAGCAGGCGCCGAAACAGGCGCTCGAGGCGGCTTGGTCTTGGCGACTCGCTCGCCGCGTGCGGCGCAGCGCCAGCCGCCGAGTGCGCAGCCTGCGGAGGCTTTGCCAGCAGCCGGGCGGCCAGCCACGGGGTGACGACAAAAGCAACGGCCAGCGAGATGAACATGCCGAGGGACGAGTTGATCGGAATCGGGCTCATGTACGGCCCCATCAGGCCGGTCACGAAAGCCATCGGCAACAGCGCGGCGATGACCGTAAAAGTGGCCAGAATCGTCGGACCACCGACTTCATCGACCGCCAGCGGAATGATTTCGAGCAGTGGCTTGCCAGGCTGCAAGGCCTGCCAGCGGTGAATGTTCTCGACGACGACGATGGCGTCGTCGACCAGGATGCCAATCGAGAAAATCAGGGCAAACAGGGAAACACGATTGAGGGTGAATCCCCACGCCCAGGAGGCAAACAGCGTCGCGGCAAGAGTCAGGCTGACCGCCACGCCGACAATCAGCGCTTCACGCTTGCCAAGCGCAAAGAAGACCAGCAGGACCACGAAAGCGGTAGCGAAGACCAGCTTGCCGATCAACTTCTGTGCCTTGTCGGTCGCCGTCTGGCCGTAATTACGTGTCGTCGTGACTTCGACGCCGGCCGGGATCAGCGTGCCTTTGAGCGACTCGGCACGAGCGATGACGGCGCTGGCGACGTCGGCGGCATTGACCCCCGGTTTCTTCGAAACCTGCACGGTAACTGCCGGAAACTCGCCGTCTCGATTGCCGAACCAGACGTACTGGCGCGGCTGATCGGGCCCTTCGTCGACGCCAGCGACATCGCCAATGAAGACCGGCTTGCGCTCACTGCCAGTGCCGCGCACGGCAACGACCAGTTGCCTGACGTCGGCGGCGGATTCGAGATAGCTGCCGGTTTCGACGAGGACTTGGCGGTTTTCGGCGACCAGACTTCCCGACGACTGGCGGGCGTTACCAGCGCGCAGGGTGGCGGCAATATCCTGCGGGGTCACCGAAAAAGCGTTCATGCGCTCACTGTCCATCGACACGCGCAGCACCTGATCTGGACCGCCGAGCGTGGACACGTCACGCGTTCCCTTGATTCGCTTGAAGTCCACTTCGGCTGCGCGCGCCACCTGTTGCAGATCGAAAGCCGAGCGCTCGGGGTCTGTGCTCCAGAAGGTCAGCGAAACGATAGGCACATCATCGATGCCGCGCGGTTTGACCACTGGTTCGAGCACGCCGAGATCAGGCGACAGCCAGTCGCGGTTGGAATGTACGGTGTCATAAAGACGCACGACGGCATCGTTGTACTTGACGCCGACTTCGAACTGCACGGTGATCACCGCCATTCCCGGTTGCGACACCGAGTACACATGCTCGATGCCCGACATTCGCGACAAGACCTGTTCGGCGGGCGTGGCCACCAGATTCTCGACGTCCTGCACCGACGCACCGGGAAAGGCGATGAACACGTCGGCCATGGTGACGTCGATCTGCGGCTCTTCCTCGCGCGGCGTGACCAGGGTGGCAAAAACGCCCATCAACAGCGCGACCAGCGCCAGCAAGGGCGTCATCTGCGAGCTGGCAAAGAAACGGGCGATGCGGCCGGAAACACCCATTACCCTACTCTCCCCGCAGCTTCGCCGACTTCAGGGCGATGGCCGCTTTTACCGGGTCGAGAACGACGTGCTCGCCAGCGTGCAAACCGGAGAGCACTTCGATCTCACCAACGCCAACGCTTTCGCCAAGGCGCAGCTGGCGCAAGGACAGCACAGCGTCCTGATTCTGGACATAAACGGCAGTCACCGCGCCACGCCTGACGACAGCGGCCTGCGGCACGGTGAGCTTGCTTGCCCGGCCAATGACGAAGTGCACCCGTGCGTGCATGCCGGGAACGACATCGGCAAGCTCGCTGACGCCAGCGGGTAGGCCAACCCGTACCGGTGAGACGTGCGTCGCGGCGTCGGCGGTCGGCAGCACGGTGACACTGCTGGCGTCCACCCACTTGCCAAGTTCGGGAAATTCGACGCGCGCTTGTCTGACCGCGCGCATTTGCGGCAGCTGATATTGCGGGATGCTGGCGGTGACCCGCAGGCCATTCGGATCGTGGATGGTCAACAGCGGCCGGCCGGGCGCCGCCATCTCACCGAGTTCGGTCAAGCGCGCGGCGACGATCCCGGAGATCGGCGCGTACACCGTCGCATGCTCCACGCTCACCGCAGCTTGCGCAGCTGCCGCCTGTGCGGCGTCAAAATCGGCTTTCGCCTTGTCCACCGCTGCCTGGCTGACGAAGCCCTGCTGACGCAGGCCCAGGGTGCGCTGGTAGTGCGCGCGCGCATTGCCGAACACGGCCGCGGCGGCGGCCGCAGCTTCCTTGGCCTCACGGGCGTCGATCTTCATCAGCAGATCGCCCTTGCGCACCGCCTGCCCGGCATCGATCCGCACTTCGACGACCCGCCCCGACACCTGCGCCGCCAGGGTTGCCTGATTGACCGCCTCGACCAGGGCCTCGGCGGGCAGCGTCAGCTCGACCAAATGCGGCTCGACAACAAGAGTCGGCAAGGCTTGCGCGTGCACGGCAAGGGAGGCGACGGCAATCACACTGGCCAGCAGCGCATGCCACCAGGAGGGTCGGGTTCCAGGAGCTCTCATCATGTGCATAAGCATATACTGATATAGATTGCGGGACAAGGGGCGCAGCGCTTGCGCAAGCGCATCGACTTGCCTTCCCCCTTGACGCTGGCCCGTCTTCAATGAGACAAAGCGCTGGTCTGTCCACCGGCCTGCCACCATGAAACTCGTCCCCTTTGCTCTCCTCGCGGCTTTGCTCGCCGTCGGCTGCTCGCACGCACCCTCCAGCGGCATCTCCCACGCCGGGCTGAATCAGCCGGAAGGCGCCTCAGAGGCGACCCACCAGCCGGGCTGGAATGGCCAACGCTTCGCCGTTGCCACGGCGCATCCGCTGGCCAGCAAGGCCGGCCTGGAAATCCTGCAAGCGGGCGGCTCGGCAGTCGATGCCGCGATCGCCGCGCAGATGGTGCTGACGCTGGTCGAACCGCAGTCGAGCGGCATCGGTGGCGGCGCTTTCCTGTTGCACTACGATGGTCGTGAGGTCGTTGCTTTTGATGGCCGCGAGACGGCACCGGCAAGCGTCAGCCAGACGCTGTTCATGAAAGCCGACGGCACGCCAATGGCTTTTCGCGAAGCGGTGGTCGGCGGCCGCGCGGTCGGCGTTCCCGGCACTGTGCGGATGCTCGAAATGGCCCACGCCGACTACGGCCGCCTTCCCTGGGCGCGTCTTTTCGCGCCAGCGATCGCCCTCGCCGAGGAGGGTTTTCCGCTTGGCCTGCGCCTGTACACGCTGCTCAAGACTGAACGCGATCTGCGTAAGGACCCCAAGGCCGGCCCCTACTTCTACGAGCGCGACGGCGAACCGCACGCAGTAGGGACAATCCTGCGCAACACTGAACTGGCAGCGGTCTTGCGGCGCATTGCCAGCGAAGGCTCGCAAGCCTTCTACGAAGGCGAGGTCGCGCAGGCGGTGGTCACGCGGGTGCGTGACCATCCGGATAATCCTGGTCAGCTGAGCATGGCCGACATGGCGGGCTACCAGGCGAAGCGGCGGGCACCGCTATGCGCGACCTACGAGCCGCGGGCGGCCTTGCCGCCGCGCCGTTACCGCATCTGCGGCTTCCCGCCACCAAGTTCCGGTGAGATCACCATCGCCCAGATCCTGGGGATTCTCAACCGCACGCGCGCGCCCTTTCTGCGCTTCGAAGATCCCCTCTGGATGCACTACTACACGGAAGCCTCGCGTCTGGCCTTCGCCGATCGTGCCAGGTACATCGCCGATCCGGACTTCGTGGCCGCACCGGCCGGCAGTTGGGATTCGCTGATCAGGCCGGACTACCTGGCCGCGAGAGCACGCCTGATCGGTGCGCAGAGCATGAAAGTCGCCACGGCGGGTTCGCCGACACCACTGCGAGCCAGTTTTGCGCCGATGCCCGAGCAGGTCGAGTACGGCACGTCGCATATCAGCGTCGTGGACGCCGACGGTAAGGCCGTGGCCATGACCAGCAGTATCGAGGACGCCTTTGGCGCGCGCCAGATGGTGCGCGGTTTCTTGCTCAACAACCAGCTCACCGATTTTTCCTTTCTGCCGACCGACAGCAACGGCACGCCGATCGCCAACCGCGTCGAGCCAGGCAAGCGTCCGCGCTCGTCGATGAGCCCGACCCTGGTATTCGACAACGACAGCGGTGAACTGCTGATGAGCGGCGGCTCGCCGGGCGGGGCGATGATCATCCACTACACTGCCAAGCTGCTTTATGGAACGCTCAATTGGGGACTGACGCCACAAGAAGCGATCAACCTGCCCAATTTCGGCTCGCTGAACGGCCCGACCCTGCTCGAGGAACAGCGCTTTTCGCCGGACTATGTAGGCGCCCTGCAAGCGAGGGGCCACACGGTCAAGGAGATCGGTTTGAGCAGCGGCGTACAGGCAATCCAGAAACGCCAGGGCGCTTACATCGGCGGCGCTGACCCGCGTCGCGAGGGCCGCGTGATGGGCGAGTAGGGTGAGCATCTGCGCTCCGACCACCTGGCACGCGCCAGGGTGCCTGTGGCTGATCGCGGCCACCCTCGCCGGCTGCGCCACTGACAGCGGCTACGAATCTCGGCCGGCGCCAGTGCCACGCGAAGCGCAATCACCATCAGCCGCGCCAGCGAGCAGCCCACGCCAAGTGCCGCCAGCGCCGCCCTTGGCGCGGCCGCAGCCTACCCCTTACCCCGACGAACTCGAAGGCCGTGCGCTGGTCAGCCGCCTGCTACCCAACCAGATCGCCGATCGCGCCGGCTGGGCGGCGGATATCTTTGCCGCTTTCGCTGCGCTGCGACTTCCACCGACAGGCGAAAATCTCTGCGCAGTGGTGTCGGTCATTGCTCAGGAATCGAGTTTTCAGGCAGATCCGTCGGTTCCCGGCCTGTCGCGCATCGTCTGGACGGAGCTCGAGCGGCGCCGCAAGAAGTACGCCATCCCGCAGCTAGTTCTCGACCTGGCGGTAAGCAAAACATCCCCGGATGGCAACAGCTACAAGGTCCGCATCGACGCCCTGCGCACCGAGAAGCAGATGAACACGCTTTACGACGACATGATTTCGGAACTTCCCGGCGGCAAGGCCTTGTTTGCGGGCTACAACCCGGTGCGCACCGGCGGTCCGATGCAGGTTAGTGTCGAGTTTGCCGAAGAGCAGGTCGGCCAGCGCCGCTACCCCTATCCGCGCCAGGGCAGTGTGCGGGACGAGGTCTTCAGCCGTCGCGGTGGCGTCTATTTCGGAATTGCCATTCTGCTCGACTACCCAAGCAGTTACAGCCAGATGCTCTACCGCTTCGCCGACTTCAACGCCGGCCGCTACAGTAGCCGTAACGCCGCTTTCCAGGCTGCCGTGGCAGGCCTTGGCGGCCAGCGGCTGGCGCTCGACGGCGACCTGTTGCGCTACAAGAACGGCAAACCCGCCGCCGAAGCCAGCGACACGCTGCGTGCGCTCCTGGCTTTGCGAGCGCGCTTGCAGTTGACTGCGGCCGAGATCGAGAACGATCTCCGGCTCGAGAAGAGCGTCGCCTTTGAACAGTCGCCGCTCTACAGCCGGCTGTTCACGCTTGCCGATGCGGCGGGCAAAAAAAAAATGGCCCAGGGAAGCGCTCCCGAGCATCAGACTGAAAAGCCCCAAGATCACCCGCCCGCTGACCACCGAGTGGTTCGCCAGACGCGTCGACAGCCGCTACCGCAGCTGCCTGGAACGGAGGGAAGCTTGAGCAAAGGCGCTCAACACGACAGCCCGGAAGCAGCACTCAGAACTTGATCAGCTTTCCGAGTTCGCGAATGAAACCCTTGGGGTCAGCATCATCCGGATAGCGGAAGACGAGAAAACCGCGGCGATCCACGAGGTTTATCTTGCGGCCTTCGGCGCCCCCGAGAAGCGCCAGCAGTTGCGTATCGCTGGCCTTGCTGGCCTTGACCAACAGCAGGTCCGGGTGAGCCGCCAGCAGCTCTGCCGCCGGCGTCGTGCCATCGGTAATCAGCCACAGACGTTCCAGGCGTGCCATATTGCGCCCCTGCGCCGTGCGCGCCTGCCGGGTCAGATAGAGCGTGTGTTGGCAGCGCTCATCGCAACTGCCAGGGGCCGCAAAAATCGCCAGCCACTTGCCGCTGACTTCGGGGTGTTCCAGGACTGCGCCGTCCCAGCCCTGCAGCATTTCGAAAGGCAGCGCCAGCGGCTCAGCCAGCGGTTGACCGACCATCGCTGCGGTCTCTGGCGGCGAAACGAAGCGAAAATACAAGGCGGCGAGAAGCGGCAGCACGCACACCGCAACGATCGCCAGCAGGGTCAGGCGGCCCTTGCGCTGCGCAGCACGCACAGCCGCTGTCGTGGGAAGGGAAGGCTCGTCGACGGGCTCGACCGTCTGTCGGGGTGTACTCATTTCTTCTGCCATGCAAATAGGCCGTAGGCTACAGCCATGAGAGCGAAAACCAGCCACATCGCTGCGTAGCCGTAGTGTTTTGTGCGGGGGTTGTCCGCACTGCCCCAGTCGCGGACCAGACCATCGCCTTCTCCGCTGGTTTGCAGGAGGATGACCGGCAGCGGCTCCAGACCACTGCGCTGACGATAGTCCGCTTCACGCAGGTGTTGCCAGAGAGGTCCTTCGGGTTCGCTTTCCTGCAACGCGAAGATCCTCGTTTCAAAGCCGCGAGTGACACCAGCCACTTCGATCTCGCCAGCCGGCGTCGGCACGGACGGAATATCAGAACGTAGCCGTGGCGCCACCATCCAGCCGCGATTGACGACCACGACGGCGTCGCTGCCCGACAGGCGCAAGGGGGTGAGGACATAATAGCCCGGTCGGCTCCGATAGATCTTGTTGTCCAGAAACAGCGTCCTGTCCGCCAGCCAGTGACCACGCGCCGTGGCCGCCCTATCGATCAACTCGTCGCGCTGGCGCTGCTGCGCCGACAAGGCGACGGGCGTCGCGATCATCGCCGCCTGCTCGCGTTCGAAGCGCTCGCCGCGGGTTTCCGCGCGCCAGAGTTGGAAGCGCGCCATGACCAGGCAGGCAATTACCAGCAGGCTGACCAGCAGCAGGCGCAGGGCGCGACGCTTGAACGGGGAGATCGACATGAGAGAACGCTTGGCCCCGGGCGGGGTCCTATGAGGTCGCGAGTCCGGTAGACTACGAGCTTTCTGGAGGAAACTCGATGCACATCATCGTTGCACTGCTGCTGATCACCATCGTCGCCAGTCTTGGCAGTGCCCTGGTGTTCATCTATCGCGACCAGGGCCAGGGCAAGACCCGTGCGGTCAAGGCACTTTCCCTGCGCGTTGGTCTGTCCTTTGCACTCTTTGCGCTGCTCATCGCCTCGCAGCGGTTTGGCTGGGTTAGCGCTTAACGGGCGCCTGATGTGCGCTGGGTGGAAGAAGCGCGACGCACCCTCGGTGCGCCGCCGTTCCCGTACCGGGAGCTTCTTACAACCAGTAGATGACGATGAATAGACCGAGCCAGACGACATCGACAAAGTGCCAGTACCAGGCAACGCCTTCAAAGGCGAAGTGACGCTCGGCAGTGAAATGCCCCTTCAGGACGCGAAACAGAATCACCGTCAACATCGTCACCCCGAGGGTGACGTGGAAGCCGTGGAAGCCGGTGAGCATGTAGAAGGTCGAGCCATACACGCCGGTCGTCATCTTGAGGTTCAGGTCGGCGTAGGCGACACCGTACTCATACACCTGGAAGGAAAGAAAGATCACGCCAAGCACGATGGTCAGCAGCAGCCCGATGATCAGTTGTGTGCGCTTCTCGGCAATCAGCCCCCAGTGCGCCCAGGTCAGCGTCGCGCCGGAAGTCAGCAGCAGCAGGGTATTGACCGCCGGGATGCCCCAGGCGTGCATCTGCGAAAAAGGATCGCTCGCCCCGGGTCCGGCACTTGGCCATGCATCCTGGAAGCCTTCCCACAGGGCGGCCTGCTCGGGACTCGCCAGGTCGGGAATGGCCAGCACGCGAATATAGAACAGGGCACCGAAGAAGGCGACGAAGAACATCACTTCGGAGAAAATGAACCAGCCCATTGCCCAACGAAACGAACGATCGACCTGAAGGTTGTAGCGTTGCCCCTCTGACTCGCCGATGACGCGGCCAAACCAGCCAAAAAGCATGATCGCCAGGACGACAAAGCCGCCCGTAAGAACGAAGCCGCCGTTGGCCACCGAGTTCATCATCAGCACGGCGCCGGTAGCCAGCAGGAGCAGGGCTATCGAGCCAACCAGCGGCCAGTGTGACGGCTGGGGAACAAAATAGCGGCTTGCGGATGCGGGATGACTCATCTTGACTTCCTCCAGATCATATTATCGTTATTGCCCGGTTACTGCGTTGATGCGTCCGTCTACTGACGACTGATGTAAATTGCGACACTCACCAGCACCAGCACAAAAACCAGCATGAAAACCAGCGCGGTGATCAAAATCTGCAACGGTGACAAGGGTTCTGCATCGTGCTCGTGCGGCCGGTGCCCGCGGATGCCGAGCAGAGCCCAGGCAACCGTGCGAATGGTGCTGAAACGTCGGCTTTTCGCCGCCTGCGTAGCGGATCGCGGCATCGCTCACTTCCGGCTTTCTACCGGCACCTCGAAAAAAGTATACGAAAGCGTAACCGTGTTCACCTCTTCGGGCAGCCGGGTATCCAGGAAGAAGACGACCGGCATTTCGCGCACTTCGCGCGGCGCAAAAGTCTGCTGCTTGAAGCAAAAGCAATCCAGCTTCTTGACATAGTTACCCGCGTACTGCGGACCGTAACTGGGCACCGCCTGGCCAATCACCGTGTAGTCGCGCGTGTTCTCGACGCGATACACGACATGCACGATATCGCCGGTCTTGGCCGGCAGAATCGGCGTCTGGGGACGGAAAAGCAGAGCCCCGTCATGACTGTTGGCATCGAACTGCAGGGTCACCGGACGACCCGGGATCGCTGACGCAGAGATTTCCTGCGCACGATCAATATCATAAAGCCCTGTCCACTCGCAAAAAGCCTTGTACAGGCCCGGCTGCACCGATACGAAAAGCAGGCTGCCGACCACTATCGTCAGCAGGATCAAGACCAGGCGCCGGTTTTTTCCGCTCCGCGACGGCGACCGGGTAGTCACCGCCGCCGGCGGGTGCAGCACAGGATTCACGTGTTGCCCAGCCACTGCCGGATGATGAAGCTCAGAAAAACAGCGGCCGCGAACAGACCCAGACCGATCGCGATGCGCCGGTTGCTGTGATTTCGTGACGGATCACGCGTCATCCGTGCGCCTCGGCCTGATCAAAATGCGGCGGGTCTTCAAAGGTATGGTAGGGCGCTGGCGAAGGCACCGTCCACTCCAGCCCGTGCGCTCCATCCCAGGGTCGACTCGACGCGCGAGCGCCGCCCCTGACGGTCTGAATGACGATGACCAGGACCAGCAGCTGGCTGAAGCCGAAGCCGAAGGCGCCGATGCCGGAAATGACGTTGAAATCAGCGAACTGCTGCGCATAGTCCGGAATCCGTCGCGGCATGCCGGCCAGGCCGAGGAAGTGCTGCGGGAAGAAAGCGATGTTGAAGAAGACCATCGACAGCCAGAAATGCCACTTGCCGAGCGTTTCGTTGTACATGTGCCCGGTCCACTTCGGCAGCCAGTAATACAGGCCGGCGTAAGCGGAGAAGAGAGCACCAGCAACCATCACGTAGTGGAAGTGAGCGACAACGTAATAGGTGTCCTGCAACTGGATGTCCACCGCGGTCATCGCCAGCACCAGGCCAGTCAGCCCGCCGATGGTGAACAACACCAGGAAACCCAGCGCAAACAGCATCGGTGTTTCGAAAGTCAGCGAGCCACGCCACATGGTGGTGACCCAGTTGAACACCTTCACCCCGGTCGGCACCGCGATCAGCATCGTCGCGTACATGAAGTACAGCTGGCCGGTCAGCGGAATGCCGGTCACGTACATGTGGTGCGCCCAGACGAAGAAGGAGATCAAGCCGATCGCGGCAATCGCATAGACCATCGAGACATAGCCAAACAGCGGCTTGCGCGAGAAGGCCGGGATCACATGCGAGACGACGCCAAAGGCCGGCAAGGCGATGATGTACACCTCGGGGTGGCCGAAGAACCAGAAGATGTGCTGGAAGAGAACCGGATCACCGCCACCGGCAGCGCTGAAGAAGCTGGTGCCGAAGTGGCGGTCGGTCAACAGCATGGTCACCGCACCGGCCAGGATGGGCATCGAGGCAATCAGCAGGAAGGCCGTGACCAGCCAGGTCCAGCAGAACAGCGGCATTTTCATCAGCGTCATGCCGGGCGTGCGCATGTTGAGGATGGTGGTGACGATGTTGATCGAACCCATGATCGACGACATGCCGAGGATGTGCACCGCAAAAATGGCCATATCCATGCCCATGCCCATCTGGATCGACAGCGGCGGGTACAAGGTCCAGCCGGTACCGGCGGCGCCGCCGGGAACGAAGATCGAGGCCGTCAAGAGGATCGCGGCCGGCGGCAACAACCAGAAACTCCAGTTGTTCATCCGCGCGAAGGCCATGTCCGAGGCCCCGATCATCATCGGGATCATCCAGTTGGCGAAACCGACGAAGGCCGGCATGATCGCGCCAAAGACCATGATCAGCGCATGCAGCGTGAGCATCTGGTTGTAGAACTCCGGCGAGACGTATTGCAGTCCCGGCGTAAAGAGCTCGGCGCGAATGATCAGCGACATCGCGCCGCCGACGAGGAACATCACGAAGCTGAACCACAGGTACATCGAACCGATGTCCTTGTGATTGGTGGTGGTCACCCAGCGCTTCCAGCCCGTCGGGTGCCCGTGGCTATCGTGGTCATGGTGGCCGGCGTAACCGGTGTGTGACGTGGCTTGCATAATCAGATTCTCCTGATGGCCTGTGGCGCGATTACTTGCCGCGAAGCGCCTTGACTTCGGCGGGCTGGATGAGTTCACCGAGCTTGTTGCTCCATGCGTTGCGCTCGTAGGCAACAACGGCGGCGATATCGGTGTCGCTCAACTGTTCTGCGAAGGCGGCCATGGCGGTGCCGGCCTTGCCTTTGAGAACCATCTCGATGTGCGCTGCCTGTGGCCCCTTGGCAACCGCAGAGCCATCCAGCGCGGGGAACGCCGGTGGCAATCCCTCGCCGTTTGCCTGGTGGCAGGCCGCACAGTTGGTGGTGTAGACCTTCTCACCAAGGGCAAGCTGTTCATCAAGCGTCCAGACCTTGTTCGGATCTTCGGCGACGGCAGCCAGCTGCTGCTTCTGCTCGCCAACCCAGGCCGCGTATTTTTCCTCGGAGACAACCTCGACAACCACCGGCATGAATCCGTGGTCCTTGCCGCAAAGCTCGGAGCACTGGCCGCGATAGGTGCCTTCTTTCTCGGCCCGGAACCAGGTGTCGCGCAGGAAGCCCGGCACGGCGTCGGTCTTGACGGCGAAGGCCGGCACCGACCAGTTGTGAATCACGTCGTTGGCGGTGGTGAGAATGCGTATTTTCTTGCCGACCGGCACCACCAGCGGGCGATCGACCTCGAGCAGATAGTGCTCTCCCTTGGGAGCCTTGTTCTCGATTTGCTCACGCGGGGTGGACAGCACACTCATGTACTTGACCCCGGCCGCATCGCCAGTGAGGTATTCGTAACCCCACTTCCACTGATAGCCCGTCACCTTGACCGTCAGATCGGGCTCCGAAGTGTCGCGCATGTCGACCAGGGCCGAGGTCGCCGGGAAGGCAATCGCCACCAGGATCAGCGCCGGCACGATGGTCCACGCCAGTTCGACGGTCGTGTTGTCGTGAAAAGTGGCCGCCTTGTGGCCCTTGGACTTGCGGTGATAAACGAGTGAATAAGCGACGACCGCGAAAACGCCGACGAAAATGACCACGATCACCCACAACAGGAGGGTGTGCAGTTCGTAGACGCGGCGAGCAACAGCGGTGACCGGCTCCTGCAGATTGAGTTCCCATGCGGCGTTCGCAGCGCTGCTGAACAAGCCGAGTAATCCGGCAATGAACAGCCCGGTGGTTCCACGTCGCAGACGATTGCTGTCGCGATTGCTGTTTGAGTTTCGTGCCATTTTCTCCCTTTCCCCGCCAACTCCCGCGCCCGCCGTGTGGCAGAACCTAGGCGCCAGCCCCTGACCTTCTCGAAAACGTACCAAAATGAACCCGAGCGGGCTCCGTTCCAGTGTCTTACCAAGCGCGGAGGTTAACACACTCCACTTGATATGGATCAATGTTCAACCGAAAAAATGGCGACCTCCCGCGCGACAGCCGCCTCTCTGCGACCCATGACCGACCGCCGGGCGAAACAGTGCGTCCACCGGCTGCGCCTGGCGAAAGGCGCGGCCAAACCCACGGCAAGGCCGCGCAACACACTATGAAGGCGCGTAGAATCATCCAGTTGGACGTTCGCCTTGCCAAGTGCGCCGGGCCCCGTGGTAGAATTTCGCGCTTGATACCTTGACCTGCGTCAAGCCCCGCTGGGACGCTCCTGGGCCCTGAGCATTCGGGAGGAATCGATGAGCGTGGTTGCGGCACGGACAGCGACAGCGCAAACTTGGGAGGCCCGCCGCGACTACTCGCTGTCGGTTAGCGAACGCAAGTGGGTGTTTCTGGCCACTGCTACCTGGTTGGCTGCCATCGCTATCACTTTCTCGTATTTCGGCGCCTGGCCGATCCTGCCGTTTACCGGACTTGAGCTGGCTCTGCTGTGGTGGGCCCTGCGACAGATCGACGCGACCACCGAGGATTTCGAGAGAATCACCCTCGAAGCGGAGCTCCTGACGATAGAGACACGCCGCGGCACACTGCTGCAGCGCCACGCTTTCCATCCATACTGGGCGCAGTTGCAGTTTGATCAGCCTCCGGGACAGCAGCAGCGCCTGCTGATCCGCTCACATGGCAAGGAAGTCGAAGTCGGCCGCTGGCTGTCGGAAGAACAAAAGAGGGCGCTCGGCAACGAGCTGAAGAAGAACCTGGGCGCGCTGCGGCCGGAGAGAACTCTCTGAGGAGAGCGTTTTTTGAAGATGCTGCACCGTTTCTGCCTGCGGGCGAAGGTTTTCTGGTCGGGCCTGCTTACGGCAGCAGTTCCCGCACTGGCGCGCGCTGATTCGACCGCCAGTACTGCGTTCGCTACGGCGGCCGGCCGTGAACCGCTGCCGATGCACGGTTATTTCATGGTTTTCCTTACCGTGCTCTTCGTGGTGATCTTTGCGATCACCATCTACTCGATGGCCAAGCACCGCAAAGGCAGTGGCGATCAGGTGAACAGGTTTGCGGGGCCAACCGGAACGGTGCAGTGGCTGTGGGCGATGGTTCCGTTCGCCATTCTGCTATTCGTCGACTACGTTCTGTTCAGTCTCCACTTTGCTGGCTGAACGGGCCGGCCATCGCGCCAGATCGTTGTCAATGAAAGACCCTACCCGGCAGGCAGGTGACTGATTCCCTCGGTGATGGCATGATTCGCCAGTGCCGTGGCCCGCGCATGGTCGCGAGCGACACGCACGCTGGACGATGGCTTGAATGTCAAAATCGCGTACGCGACTCACGAACCCCCCTTCTCGCCCCTGCGGGAGAAGGTCCGGAAAAGAGGAAAGCGGTCATCTCATGACCGTGGGACGATGAAACAGGAAAGCGACAGGAAAGCGATATGGCAGTGATCAGCACCAGCTCCCGGCGTTCGCCCGGGCAACGCCTGGCGGCTTTCTTCGAGTTGTGCAAGCCGCGCGTCAACAGCCTGATCGTGTTCACGGCGATGATCGGCATGTTTCTGGCCGCGCCGTCCTTCCCACCGTTCGGGCTGTTTGTTGCCGCCTCGGTCGGCATCGCTCTGGTCGCCGGTGCAGCCGCCGCAATCAACTGCCTGATCGAGCAGGAAATCGATGCCCGCATGGCGCGAACGCGCGCCCGCCCGACAGCGCGTGGCGAAGTATCGGCAAGGGAGACGCTGACCCTGGCCACCCTGGTCGGCGGCCTGGGTTTGTGGATCCTGCACGCCTTCGTAAATCCGCTCACCATGTGGCTGACATTGGCCACCTTTTTCGGCTATGCGGTGATCTACACGGTGGTGCTGAAACCGGCAACACCGATGAACATCGTCATCGGCGGCGCCTCCGGCGCCATGCCGCCGCTGCTCGGCTGGGCGGCAATCACCGGCCAGGTCGGCGCCGAAGCGCTGGTGCTGTTTCTGATCATTTTCATCTGGACGCCACCACATTTCTGGGCGCTGGCCTGTTACCGCTGCGCAGACTACGCCAAGTCCGGCCTGCCGATGCTGCCGGTCACCCACGGCATCCGCCTGACCTGCCTGCACAGCCTGCTGTACGTGGTGATGCTCACCGGCGCGACCATCCTCCCCTATACGCTCGGCATGAGTGGCCCCTGGTATCTGGCGGCAGCACTGATTCTCGACGGCGTTTTCCTCGTCTACAGCGTCACTCTCTGGCGAGACTACAGCGACAAGCTGGCAAGGCTGACCTTTCGCTATTCAATCATTTATCTGACCCTGCTGTTCACCGCGCTGCTCGCCGATCACTTCCTGCGCTGATCGATCAGGCGTCAAGCGCCGCCAGCAGCTTGTCGTGAATGCCGCCAAAACCGCCGTTGCTCATCACCAGCACTTGGTCTCCGGCGCGTGCGGCGCCAGCAATCTGCGCCACCAGCTGCGCCAGATCGTCTTCGACGATGGCTTTCTCGCCTAGCGGGGCGAGCACTTCGGCGGCATCCCAACCGAGATTCGCCGCATAACAGAAAACTCGGTCGGCGTCAGTCAGGCTGGCTGGCAGCAAGGCCTTCATCACGCCCAGCTTCATGGTGTTCGAGCGCGGTTCGAGAACGGCCAGAATGCGCGCGCCCCCCACCTTGCGCCGCAAACCGCCGAGCGTTGTCGCGATCGCCGTCGGATGGTGCGCAAAATCGTCGTAGACCTCGACGCCGCGAACCCTACCGCGCAGCTCCATACGCCGCTTGACGTTTTCGAACGTCGCCAGCGCCGCCAGGCCCTGCGCGAACGGCACCCCGACGTGCCTGGCGGCCAGCAGGGCGGCGAGCGCGTTGAGCCGATTGTGCGCGCCGCTCAGCCCCCATTGCACGCTGCCAAGTGCTTGCTCGCCCTGCCACAGCTGCAGTGAGCCGGTTGCGTCATCGCCATCGGCATGCCAGCCTTGCGGGTCGTTGAAACGTTCGACCGGCGTCCAGCAGCCGCGCGCCAGGACACGCTCCAGACTACCCTCGGCGGCATTCGACAGCAGCAGGCCATTGCTCGGCAAGGTGCGCACCAGATGGTGGAACTGCGTCTCGATGGCCGCCAGATCGGAGAAGATGTCGGCATGATCGAACTCGAGATTGTTCAGGATCGCCGTTCGCGGCGAGTAGTGGATGAATTTGGATCGCTTGTCGCAGAAGGCGCTATCGTATTCGTCGGCTTCAATCACAAAGAATGGCGAGTTGCTGTCGTCCCCGGACAGCCGCGCCGAAACGCTGAAGTTCCTCGGCACGCCGCCGATCAGGAAGCCGGGGCTCAGGCCGGCATGCTCGAGAATCCACGCCAGCATGGCAGCCGTCGTGGTCTTGCCGTGCGTCCCGGCGACGGCCAGCACCCAGCGTCCTTTCAGGACATGCTCGGCCAACCATTGCGGCCCCGAGAGATAAGGCAGACCGCGGTTGAGGATCTCCTCAAGCAGCGCATTGCCGCGGGAGATCGCATTGCCAACCAGATAGCAGTCGGGCTCGAAAGCGATTTGTGCCGCAGCATAGCCTTCGACAAGCTCAATCTGTGCCGCTTCGAGCTGCGTGCTCATCGGTGGGTAGACGCTGCTGTCGCAGCCAGTTACCCGGTGGCCTGCAGCGCGCGCCAGCTGGGCAAGACCACCCATGAAGGTGCCGCAAATGCCGAGGATATGAATATGCATTTAGCCGATCCAAGTTAGAATTGTGCCGAGGAAGGCGCGATTGTACCTCTGGCGACGCCCCGCCTTCTCCTGCCTTCTCCTGCCTTCACTTGTCTTGCCTGCCCCGACAACGCCGCTACTACCCACCACTACCCCGCTAGCCCTTCGCAACCGCCAAGCCCCACCGGAACGCTTTGATGAGCAGCCGACAGGAACGCCAGCGCCCCCCCCCAGCAGCGCAGCCATATCGCCAAAATCGCCGCGCGCCTGATGGCCGAAGATGGTATCGCCTCCGCGGCCCTCGCCAAACGCAAGGCGGCGCGCAGCCTCGGCTTGCCGGACAACGCAGCGATGCCCGACGACGCTGAAGTAGAGGCCGAACTGCGAACCTACCAACATCTCTTTCAGGAAGACGAACAAGAGACCAGACGAATGCAGTTGCTGGGCATCGCGGCGCGGCTGATGACCACCGTGCAGCGTTTCAACCCCTACCTCAGCGGTTCGGTGCTCGACGGCACCGCCGGCCGCTATGCCGAGATCGACATTCAGCTGTTCACCGATAGCGCCAAGGATGTCGAGATTTTTCTGCTCAACGAGCGCATCAGCTACCGCCACAACGCGCCGCGCACCGATCGTGCCGAGGCGGTGCTGACCCTGCTCATTGACGGCGTGGTCGCCAACCTGGTGGTCTATCCACGCGATGACGAGCGGGTGAGTTTCAAGACGCGCGACGGCCGCATCCGCGAGCGCGCACGTCTGGCAAAGGTGCACAAACTTCTGGCGCACAAGGGAATGTCTTCAGCATGAGCAAGGGCGGGGGATTTCTGTTCGGGCTTTTTGCCGCTGTCGTCGCCTTACTCGCTGCCGTCTACACCGTTGCGCAACGTTCCGAGACCATCCAGCACGTTTTTGCAACGCTCCCGAGCGACGCCGTCGCGCACTTTTTTGCCAGCACGCTTGCCGACGAGAAAGGTGTACCGCAAGCGCTTTCGCAATGGCGCGGCAAGACCCTGGTGGTCAATTTCTGGGCCACCTGGTGCCCCCCATGCCGCGAGGAAATGCCGGCTTTTTCGCGCCTGCAGCAGGTGCACGCACCTAAAGGAGTGCAATTTGTCGGTATCGCGCTGGATTCCGCCGCCAGCGTGCAGGCCTTTTCGGAACGTTATCCAGTCGCCTACCCGTTGTTGATTGGTGGCGCCAAGGGCGTTGAACTGGCCAACCGGTTCGGTAATTCGACGCTCAGCCTTCCCTACACCGTCGTTCTCGATCTAGACGGTGCCGGGCGGCTGCTCCGATTGGGGACCTTGTCGGAGAACGAGCTGGACGATTTTCTCCGCAAGTTGACCGCCGGCTGACGACGAGTTGCTGGACAAAATGTGCCGATTTGCGGCAAACTTGCGGCCATGAAGAGGCAAAAGCACGCTACAGCGGAAAATGACAAGCAGTCGGATTCGCCGCGTCTGCTCGTCCTGCACGGGCCGAATCTCAACCTTCTCGGCAGCCGCGAACCCAAGCATTACGGTTCGACCACTCTCGCCGAGATCAATCTGGCCCTGGCCAAGCGCGCCGAGAGTGCGGGCGTCAACCTGGAGTCCTTTCAGAGCAACCACGAGGGAGCGCTGATCGAGCGTGTGCACGCCGCCGGCCAGCAAGGCGTCGGTTACATGATTGTCAATCCAGCGGCCTACACACACACCAGCGTCGCCCTGCGCGATGCCATTGCCGGTACCGGCATCCCTTTTATCGAAGTCCACCTCTCCAACGTTCACGCACGCGAAGCTTTTCGCCACCACTCGTACTTTTCCGATCTGGCGATTGGCGTCATCACCGGCCTTGGCAGCGAGGGTTACCTGCTGGCGCTCGAATACCTGCTGAGCAAGGTTTCTGCTGAGTGAGCCTTCAAGCAACACTTTGTCAGGCGATCGTGGCCCCTGGCCGCGAAAGAGTATCTTCATCCGGAGAGCATTAATGGATCTACGCAAGTTAAAGAAGCTGATCGATCTCGTCGAGGAGTCGAGTATCACCGAACTCGAGATCAACGACGCCGAGGAAAAGGTCCGCATCGTAAAAAACGGCGGCGCCATGGCTCATCAGGCCTACGCGCTATCGATGGCCACCCCGGCGCAGATGATGGCCGCCGCACCGGCAACGGTCACCATCACCCCGACTGACGAACCGACGCTTCCCGAAGGCGATGTCGTCAAGGCACCGATGGTCGGCACTTTCTACCGCGCAGCCAGTCCGGGGGCTGACGCCTTTGTCCAGGTGGGCAGCGTCGTCAAAGCCGGCGAGACGCTGTGCATCATTGAAGCAATGAAATTGCTCAACGAGATTGAAACCGATCGCGCAGGTACGGTGAAGGCCATTCTGGTCGAGAATGGCGAGCCCGTCGAATACGGCGAGCCGCTATTCGTTATCGGCTAAGGGGGGTCTTCCGTCATGTTCGGAAAAGTCCTTATCGCCAATCGCGGCGAAATCGCACTCCGTATCCAGCGCGCCTGCCGCGAACTCGGCATCAAGACCGTCGTTGTGCACTCGGAGGCCGATCGCGACGCCAAGTACGTCAGACTCGCCGATGAATCGGTGTGCATCGGTCCGCCACCTTCGGCGCTCAGCTACCTGAACATTCCGTCGATCATTTCGGCGGCCGAAGTCACTGATTCAGAAGCCATTCACCCCGGCTACGGTTTTCTTTCGGAAAACGCGGATTTTGCCGAGCGCGTGGAATCTTCAGGCTTTGTTTTCATTGGCCCGCGCCCGGAAACCATCCGCCTGATGGGCGACAAGGTCTCCGCCAAGGAGGCCATGCGTGCAGCCGAGGTTCCCTGTGTTCCTGGTTCGCTAGGTGTCTTGCCGGAAGATCCGAGAGAAATCCTGCGCCTGGCCAAGGAAGTCGGCTACCCGGTAATCGTCAAGGCGGCCGGTGGTGGGGGTGGCCGTGGCATGCGCGTCGTGCACACCGAAGCGGCGCTGGCCAACGCCGTCACCATGACCCGCACCGAGGCTCAGAATTTCTTCGGCAATCCGAATGTTTATCTTGAAAAATACCTGGAGAATCCACGCCACATCGAAATCCAGGTGCTTGCCGACAGTTTCCGTAACGCAGTCTTCCTCGGCGAACGTGATTGCTCCATGCAGCGTCGTCATCAGAAGATCATTGAGGAAGCGCCTGCTCCCGGCATAGCCGCCCGCCACATCACCCGCATCGGCGAGCGTTGTGCCGAAGCCTGTCGGCGCATCAACTATCGGGGCGCCGGAACCTTCGAATTCCTCTTCGAAAATGGCGAATTTTATTTCATCGAGATGAACACCCGAATTCAGGTCGAACATCCGGTCACCGAGTTGATCAGTGGCATCGATCTGGTCGCCGAGCAGATCCGTATTGCCGACGGCGAGCGACTGCGCTTCAAGCAGCGTGATCTGGCTTTCCGCGGCCACGCCATCGAATGCCGAATCAACGCCGAAGACCCGTTCACCTTCGTTCCTTCACCCGGAAAAATCAGCGTCTATCACCCGCCCGGCGGGCCCGGTATCCGCGTGGACTCGCATATTTATCAGGGCTACACGGTGCCATCGCACTACGATTCGATGGTCGCCAAGGTGATTTCCTACGGCGACACTCGCGACCAGGCGATTCGCCGCATGCGCACGGCACTTTCGGAAATGAGCATCGAAGGCATCAAGACCAACATCGCCCTGCATCAGGAACTGATGCACGACGCCCGTTTCATGGAGGGAGGAACCAGCATCCACTATCTCGAACAGCGGCTGGCCGCCAAGAACGAGCTCAAGAAGGGCGGCTGAACGGCGCCGATCATCGATGGCCTGGCTATCCCTCAGTATCCAAACCGACTGCCTGCACGCGGAGGCGCTGGCCGACGCGCTCCTTGAAGAAGGGGCGCTGGCCGTCAGCATCGAGGATGCCGACGCCGGCACCGCCGACGAAACGCCGCAATTCGGCGAGCCCGGATCGATCACCCGCCCTGGCTGGAAGCGCTCGCGCGTCATCGCCCTGCTCAAGCCGGACACCGATGGCGCGCGACTGGTCAGCATCTGCGCCGAGCGGGCCGGCCTCGACGAGGCAGCGTTTTTTTCCCAGGAAGAAGTCGCCGAGCAGGACTGGGTGCAGGTCACGCAGGCGCAATTCGAACCGATTCGCATCTCGGGGCGTCTGTGGATCGTTCCCTCATGGCACGACGCACCCGATCCGGAAGCCATTGTTCTGGTGCTCGATCCCGGAATGGCCTTCGGCACCGGTTCGCACCCGACCACGCGTCTGTGCCTGGAGTGGCTCGAACGCTGCGTTATGCCGGCAAGCTCGGTCCTCGACTACGGCTGCGGTTCCGGCATCCTGGCCATCGCCGCGGCCCGCCTCGGCGCCAACGACGTGCTGGGGGTGGACATTGACCCACAGGCCGTGCTGGCATCGGTCAGTAACGCCGAGCGCAATGGCGTCGCGGTGCGCTTCCAGGACTCGGAACACGAACTGCAGGGGCAATTCGACATCGTCGTCGCCAATATCCTGGCCAATCCGCTGCAAGTGCTGGCACCCGCGATTTGCGGGCATGTGCGTCGCGGCGGTCGCCTGGCTCTGTCCGGAATCCTCGCCGAGCAGACCGAGCAGCTGGTCGCCGCTTATGCGCCCTACCTGGTGCTGCGCGTCGCCGACACCCGCGATGGCTGGGTGTGCCTGGCCGGCATAAAGGACTAGCCGATGAAAACCTGCTGCCCGGACTGCCAGACGATTTTTCGCGTCACCTCTGAGCAACTCAAAGCGCGTGCCGGGAAAGTCCGTTGCGGGCAATGCCGACGGGTTTTCAACGCTCTGGACAGCCTGCTCGACGACGCCGAAGCAATCATCCGTGCACCGCTCCCGACGCCGGCGGATACTCCGTTCGCATCAGAAACACTGCTCCAAAGGGAAACCCCGTGGCGAACGCAGGACTTTCTCTCCACCCGGACACCGCGGCCGCCGAACAGCGAGGAAGGGGCGCCGCCGACCCCAGCCGTCGCCATGCTGCTGCGCGAAGGGATGGACGCTGACGAGAGCGAAGAAGGCGCAGAAACGGGTGCCGCTTACGCCTCCGCGCCGACAAGCTACGAGCCCCCGGGCCGCACCGAGCCTTTCTTCGCTGCACAAGCCCTCGAGCGCAGCGCCGAGCAAACGCACCCTGCTCAGCACCCGGCGCAGCACACCATTCCCGACCCTGTTGCGGCGATGGTGCCCAGCAGCCCGGCAGCCGATGCGCCACCGATCACCGCCGAGCGGGCGGCGACGGTCGCGGAAGTCACCGAAGTCCCGCCAATCGGCGCCGCCGAGCACGGCCTCCGCGCGAGTCAGAACAAGGAAGCGCCGGCTTACGATCGCTGGCTGGAAGGTGCGCTAAGTCAGCCCGTCCCCCCGGTCGCCGGCAAGGCGCTGGCCGCGCCCTTCGTGATTGCCATCATCGTCCTGACCCTGGCCCTGGTCGGCCAGGCGATTTTTCATTTCCGCGGCGTCATCGCCCTCACCGCCCCCAGCACTCGGCCGGTACTGGCCGCTCTGAGCGCCGCTCTGGGCACTGATATTCCACTACCGCGAAACGTCGAGCTGGTGAGCATCGAAGCCTCTGACCTGCAGAGCGACCCGGGACGAAACAAGCTGCTGACGCTACAGGCGACGCTGCGCAACCGGGCCGGCTACGCCCAAGCCTACCCGGCGATCGAACTGACGCTCACCGACAACGCCGACAAGGCCATCGTACGGCGCGTTTTCACGGCCGACGAGTACCTCACGCCGTTGCAGTTCGCCGAGAAATCGTTCGCCGCCAACGCCGACGTCGAAGTTCGACTGTGGCTGGAGGCCAATGAGGTCAATGCGGCGGGCTACCGGCTTTACCTCTTTTATCCGTGAGCATTTGTTGATTCACGATTCTCGCGGCAGGCGTCTTTTTTTCTTAATCTCGACTCAGCTTCCCGGAAGATCCATGTCGACACTCATTTGCGGCTCAATCGCCTTCGATAACATCATGGTTTTCCATGATCGTTTCAAGAATCACATCCTGCCCGAGCAGATTCACATCCTGAACGTTGCTTTCCTGGTTCCCGAAATGCGCCGCGAGTTCGGTGGCTGCGCTGGCAATATTGCCTACAACCTCAAGCTGCTGAGTGGGGAACCACTGATCATGGCCACCGTCGGCGACGACGCCGACTCGTATCTGCTGCGCCTGGACGATCTTGGCCTGTCACGGGCACACGTGCGCCGGATTGCCGGCAGCTTCACCGCCCAGGCATTCATCACCACCGACCTCGACGACAACCAGATCACCGCCTTCCACCCCGGCGCAATGAGCTACTCGCACCTCAATCAGGTCGCCGACGTAGCTGCCGCGACCCTCGCGATTGTCGCTCCCGACGGCCGCGACGGCATGCTGCAGCACGCGCAAGACCTCGCAGCGGCCGGTATCCCCTTCGTTTTCGATCCCGGCCAGGGACTGCCGATGTTCTCCGGTGACGAGCTGATGAACTTCATGCGCCTGGCCACCTATGCCTGCTTCAACGATTACGAAGCGAAGCTGCTCTGCGACCGCAGCAATCGCTCGATCGAACGACTCGCCGACGAGGTCGAAGCGCTTATCGTCACCCTTGGTGGCGAAGGCTCGCGGATTTACAGCAAGGGCGTCTGCCATGAGATTCCCTGTGTTCAGGCCGCTACCGTCGTCGACCCCACCGGCTGCGGTGATGCCTACCGCTCAGGGCTGCTGTACGGAATTGTCGCCGGCTGGGACTGGCAGAAAACGGGTCGGCTTGCCGCCGTCATGGGCGCCATCAAGATCGCTCATCGCGGCGGGCAGAACCATCGCCCGACGCGCAAGGACATCGCCGATCATTTTTCCAGCGCTTTTGGCAGCCGCCCCTGGTAAGCGCTTGGCCGTAAGGGGGCTTCTGGTTTCGAGGCCGACGCCAGTACGCATTCCGGCAGCAATTCCTGCACCGCTGCCCGGAGCGGCCTGAGCAAGCGCCTCAGCAAGCCTGCAATTTCCCTGCTAATTCAGCTTGCACTCGTTGGCCAGAGGGCGGCCGGTCCCGGCATCCATCAGGACGCTCTTCCAGGGCAGATCGATCCACAGCAGGCCATTCTGCCGGTCCTCGTAGCGCGGCAGGCCCGAGCTCGAATCGTAGCGCCGCAAGGTTCGCTGCTTGCCCTGCCAGTCAAGCTCGATGACGCGAGGGTCTTGTGTATCGCGCCGCACCAGGACGCTGCGGCCGAGCTCACAGAGGTACACCCCGCTGCCAAGCGGAATCTGCAGCTGCCCGTTCTCGCTGGTGATACCCGGTTGCGCGACGGGAACGATCGACGACGGCTGCTGGAAGAAGGGGAAGACGCAGCCGGCGAGGACTATCGGCAGGATGGCGATGCTGAGAATGACGGAGCGCTGCACTGGCACGCGGAAACCTCGAATCATTGAAGATGGAAAGGGACAGAAAACAGCATGACAGGTTTCTGGCAAACGACAAAATCCGCAGGCAGCTCGCGCCATGGCTTGCACCAGAGCGCCACAACAAACGACCGTGTGCAGCGGTTGACAGGGCTGCCGGGGCCAGAGACACTCTGCCCGGTATGCATAGCCCCCCACCATTTCCCGCTCATTGCGGCGCGCATTCCCTCGCGTATTTTCTTGCTGATCTCGCCCGACGATGAATGAACGAGACGCCCTGCTGACCACTGCGGTTCGCGCTATCGAAACCGTCGACGGGGACCGGGAAAGCTGGACTGACGAAGACCGTTCGTGGTCCACCCGGGCCGCTGCAGAAGCCGTCGGTGAAGGCGCCACGCCTACCGTTTTCGTCGCCTGCCGCGCCCGGTTTGCGGTCGATCGTTTGCGGCCCCGTGATCCCGGCTTCGTTCGCATCGTCGACGGCCTGCTGTGGCGTAGCTGGATTGGCGCCCTGCTGATGATCCTGTCGTTTGCCGCTGGGCTGCTCATCGATCGCATCGGATCCGGCCAGAGCATCAACCTGCTGGCGCCACCGGTGCTCGGCTTGCTGACCTGGAATCTGGCGGTCTACCTGTTGATTCTCGTCAGCAGCTTGCGCCGCGGCAACAAAGCAAGCAGTGAGCCGGGCCCCCTGCGCCGCCTCGTGGTCGGCGGCTTGCTTGGCAGCGGTCGCCGGCTACGGCAACGCGGCGTGGCCATGCCGGCGGCGGTGCTGCCGAAACTGCTCAGCGACTGGAGCCAGATCGCCGCAGCGCTGTACGCAGCACGGGTTGCGCGCCTGTTGCACTTCTCGGCTGCGCTGCTTGCCACCGGCATCATCAGCGGACTGTACCTGCGTGGACTCGCTTTCGAGTATCGCGCCGGCTGGGAAAGCACTTTTCTTGACGCCGAAGCGGTGCACCGCCTGCTCAGCGTGCTGCTGGCGCCGGGGCTGTGGTTCACCGGCAGCGTCCTCCCCGACGTCGACGGACTGGCCGCCATCCGCTTCGGCGTCTTGCCGGCCACCGAAAATGCCGCACCGTGGCTGCATCTGCTGGCTGCAACGCTATTCATCGTCGTCATTGTGCCGCGCCTCGTGCTCGGCACTGCCAGCGCACTGCTCGAACGGCGGCGCAGCGCCCGCCTGCTCGGCGACTTTACCAACCCCTATTATCAGCGCCTGCTGCACGGCTACCACGCCGGACCGGTTCACCTGAGCGTCATCCCCTACAGCTATCATCCGGCTGCAGCCACGATGACCGGACTGCGACGCCTACTCGGGCGAGTCTTCGGGGACAATGCACAACTCGACTGGGCGACGCCGGTGAGCTATGGCGAAGAAGAAGCGCTCGCCGCCGCCAGCCAAACCGACAGTCGCGGTCCGCGCGTCGCGCTGTTCAGCCTGGTCGCCACCCCGGAGCGCGAAACCCAGGGCGCCTTCATTCGCGCCGTGCGCACCCTGGCGGGTGCCGGGCCAGTCCTGGTGCTCGTTGATGAGGCGCCGTGGCACGCCCGCTTCGACCCAGATCCACGACGCCTCGAACAGCGCCGTGCGGCCTGGCGAGCCGAGCTCACTGATCTCGCCGAGCTCGGCCTCATCCCGGTTTTTCTTGATCTCGCGCAGCCCGACCTGAGCGCCGCGCAGGACGACATCGAACGCCGTCTGGAGGGCTCTGCATGAGCGAAGATCGTATTTCTCTATCGCTGATATCGCATACCAATGCCGGCAAGACGACCCTGGCACGGACGCTGCTCGGCTACGACGTAGGCGAAGTACGCGACGCGGCGCACGTCACCGTCGACGTCAACGCCTACTCGCTGATCAGCACGCCCGCGGGCGACGAACTAACGCTCTGGGATACGCCCGGATTTGGCGACAGCGCCCGCCTCGCGAAGCGACTGCGCCAGCAAGGCAACCCCATCGGCTGGTTCGTCGGGCAAGTATGGGATCGTTTTCGTGATCGCTCGATGTGGTTCACGCAGCAGGCGGTGAGCAATGTCCGCGACCAGGCCGACGTCGTCCTCTATCTGGTCAATGCCTCGGAAGAGCCGACCGACGCCGGTTACCTGGAACCCGAGCTGGCGGTTCTCGAGTGGATCGGCAAACCGGTCATCGTCCTCCTCAACCAGACCGGTCGCTCGCGGCCAGCCGCCGAGGAAGCGGTCGAACACGAGCGCTGGCGCAAGCTGCTGGCCAACTATCAAGTCGTCCGCTCGGTGCTGCCGCTGGACGCTTTTGCGCGCTGCTGGGTGCAGGAGATCACCCTGCTGCAGGAAGTCGGCAAGATCCTGCCGGCCCAACGTCGGGAGGCCTACACACGCCTGGTCGGTGCCTGGCAGCTGCGCCGCGAGCGGCAGTTCGAAGCCGCGATGGCGGTGTTGGCCGAAACACTGGCGCGCGCCGCTCTGGATCTCGAGACACTGCCGGAAACGCGCCTCACGGGAACGCTGCGCGACCTCAAGCGAGCACTGGGTGTCGGCCGCGATGCCCATGCCGGCGACGCCGCCGCCAAGGACGACAAAGCACACGCCGTGCAGGCGCTTGGTGCGCGGATCGACGCCGATCTGCAGGCCGGCCTCGACCGCTTGATCGCCATTCACGAACTCGAAGGCCACGCCAGCGACGAACTGCTGCGGCGCATCGCGCTGACGGTGAGTGTCGAAGCGCCGGTGAACGAACGCAAGGCGGCGCTGATGAGCGGCGCGGTGTCCGGTGCGCTGACCGGTCTCGGGGTCGACATCGCGCACGCCGGGCTGACACTCGGCGCGGGCGTGATTACCGGCGCCGTCGTCGGCGCTCTCGGCGGCGCCGGGATAGCACGCGGCGTGAATATGGCGCGCGGCCGACGCGGCACGACCCTGCGCTGGGACGACAGCTTCCTCTGCGAACTGGTCGTCAGCTCGCTATTGCGCTACCTGGCCGTCGCCCATTACGGCCGCGGACGCGGCCAGTGGCGAGAGACCGAGTACCCGGCGTTCTGGCCGCCACTGGTGAGCCGGGCCGTCACCACTGCCAAGGCAGCCCTGGTCGCCACCTGGTCGGGCCGCGAGGGCAGGCGCGTAAATGGTGCCGCCAGCGGTGGCGTCGCTCCAGGCGGCCCGGACACGAGCACCGTCGCCACGGCGGCCAGGCCGCTGCTCACCGAGCTCACCCGCCAGCTGCTCGCCGAGCTTTACCCCGGCCAGCCGGGCTGACGGAGGAAAAGCCATGGAGTGGATCGCCCTGCTGTTCGCCGGCGTTTTTGAATGGGGCTGGCCGGTCGGGCTGAAGCTCGGCTGGTCGGAGAGCGGCGCCCTGTGGGGCTGGCTGGCCTTCGCGGCGGTGAGCATGGCCGCCAGTGGCGCCTTGCTGCTCATCGCGCAACGGCGGATTCCGATGGGCACCGCCTACGCCGTATGGACCGGCATCGGCGCCGCCGGCACTTTTTTCCTCGGCATCCTCCTTTTGGGCGAGGCGGCAACAGTCGAGCGCTTTTTCTGCGTTGGCCTGATTGTCGCCGGCATCGTCGGCCTCAAGCTCGCTTCGAAATAGGCGCACAGACCATGGACTGGATCGCACTGCTCGCCGCCGGCATTTTCGAGTGCGGCTGGCCGCTGGGGCTCAAACTCGGGCAGAGCGAGCGCGGCACGCACCGGGGATGGATCGCCTTCGCTGGCGTCTGCATGGCCACTAGCGGCGCACTGCTGCTCTACGCGCAGCTGAGCATCCCGATGGGCACCGCCTACGCCGTGTGGACCGGCATCGGCGCTGTCGGCACCTTCGCGCTCGGCATCGTGGTGTTCAAGGACGCTGCAACGCTGGCTCGTTTCTTCTGCATCGGACTGATCGTCGCCGGCATTCTTGGTCTGAAGCTGGTCGCCTAGCGCGGCGCAGGCGCGCGCACGCAATCAGGCGGACGCCCGCTTTCGCGATCACGGCGAACGGATTTATTGCACGCATGCAGCGCCCCGACAGGCGATAATGCAGCAGGTGTTTTCAACGCGCTGGTCTGCCCTCCGACAAGCTGCTTTGCGCCGTAACCAACAGGCAGACCCATGCACCGCACAATCTTCACCACCCCGATCGTCAACACCCTGCTGCGCGCCTTCTCGGTGAGCTTCCTGAAGATCACGGGCTGGAAAATCGAGGGCAGTTTGCCGGCTTCCGCCAGCAAGAGCGTGCTGATCGCCGCACCGCATACCAGCAACTGGGACCTGCCCTACACGCTGATGGTCGCCTTCGCCCTGCGGCTCAATATCTACTGGATGGGCAAGGCGCAGATTTTTCGACCACCATTTCGCGGTCTGATGAGCTGGCTCGGCGGCATCCCCGTGGCGCGCGAGACGACCAACAATCTGGTCGCTGCCTCGGCGGCGGCGATCGGCGCTGCCGATGGCCCGGTGCAACTGATAGTCCCGCCCGAGGGAACGCGCAGCAAGACGCGGGAATGGAAGACCGGCTTCTACCACATCGCCGTCACTGCACAGGTACCGATCGTCCTGGCCTACATGGACTACGAGAGGAAGGTCAGTGGCCTCGGAGAAATCTTCGTGCCGACCGGCGACGTCGAGGCCGACATCGCCGCCATCAAGGCTTTCTATGCACCGTTCAAAGGCAAGAACGCCAGCCAGTACCACGCCGACTGATGCCACGGCGCACCGTGCGTCAAGCCGCAGGCGGCGGAACTGACTCGACAGGCGTGGCGGCCTCGGCGGGCTCTAGAGTTTCAGCCGCGGGAACCGGCGCAAGGTGCAGGTCGAGAGCGTAAAACACCGCCAAAGCCGCGTAGGCGTCATTCGCCGCGTAAAGCAACTGGTTTGGCAACAGAGTCTGACGCGCCCAGTTGGACGTCGTGACCGAACGCGATTTCTGCAGGCGCTGTCCGAGGACCATGGCCACCGCCGCTTTCGCGCCAAGCGTCTGGCGAATTCCCTTCCTGCGCAAGGCGTCGGCCAGATCGACCATGGCTCGAATGCGGGCACCAAGCTTGCTCAGCAGCACCACCCGATCCGACTTGAGCCCGAAGCCGATCTTCACGACCGCCTCTGATTCGACGATGCTCTTGATGAATTCACACGCCGCTTCGCCGTCAACGCGAACGATGAAAGCCTGCTCGCGCAGCGCGAACTGGACGACGTGCGGCCCGCTGGCCGGTTCACCCTTGGCGAAGGTCGGCTTGCTCTCGGTATCGAAGCCAATAAAACCGGCACCCAGGATCGCGCCTCGCGCGGCCTCGAACTGCGCTGGCGTCTTGAGCAGATGAATACGATCAAGGGTCAGGCCGGCAAAAGGCGGGAGCTGCGCAATTTCTTCTCTGGTCGGCCGCTGCGGACCCGTCGCATCTGTCATTTGCTGCATCACTTCGCTGGAGAGAACTAGCTCGTTACCTGCTTACGCCTGCGCGAAAAGCGCAAGCATCAAGGCACGGATTATCGTCGAAAGCGCTGCTTGGTGGAGGGGTGAATCTCCGGTCTCTATCGGCATAACATCCCGAGAGATCCAACCCCGGCGAAAGGATCCGCAGCCATCTCCGTCTCCACACGCGCCGGGAGCAGTCCGAAACGGGCAGCACGCAGCCTACCCAAACGACCAACGACGTCCACCACAGCAGGAGTGATCAATGGCCAAGAAGAATGACGGGGTATGCGGATTTCTCCCAAGAATCACCGCACAGAGCCCGCAAGGTACGCTGGGGCGTCTCAAGCTCAGTGATCTCAAGCCCACGCAGAACGCCGTCGGCATGGACGAAGGGAACGCCAAGGTAGCGAACATCAAGGAAAAGAGCGACAGCGCGCTGGAAGACCATCTCCTGCCGCGCGCCGTCCCGGTGATCATCGGCAACGACGCTCAGTACTACCTGATCGACCACCACCATCTGAGCATCTCGCTCTGGCGCGCCAAAGGCGACATGGACATCCCGGCCATGGTCACCCGCAACTGGAGTTCCATCG
Organism: Candidatus Accumulibacter phosphatis; assembly: GCF_012939955.1. GTDB lineage: Bacteria > Pseudomonadota > Gammaproteobacteria > Burkholderiales > Rhodocyclaceae > Accumulibacter > Accumulibacter delftensis. The sequence continues at coordinate 10,986 of NZ_SPMY01000004.1, read as the reverse complement.
AAGGAAAACACTTCTGGAAGACGATGGCTGCCAATAACTGGGTTTGCCCCTTCGACGCCATGGGAGCCGGCCCAAACAATCCCAACACCTGAAACAGCACGTCAAAGACCTCGACAACGACCTCTACCGCAGCCTCTCCTGGCTGGTGCGCGAAGCCGATGGCTACGTCAAGGACCCGAACAACGCCATTTTCGCCGAGTTCAAATGGGGCAGCTTTTTCCGCACCCGCGTGATCTTCGACGAACAGCTGACGTGCAAGAAGAACTGCATGGAGATGACCCTGGAAGACATCCGCAAAGCCGACCCCGACGACTACGCCGAGAAGCTCGGCTGGGCACGCTACCTGGCAAGCTCTCCCGAGGCGGCCGGGCTGCCGGGTTTCGTCGGTCGCTCGGGGTAAGGCAGCAAGCAAGCAGCCGGGATCGGCTGCTTGTCGAGTTCGATCGAAGCAGCGTGACGCGGCGGTAGCGAGAATCATCAGCGGCGGCTGGATGGGCACCCTTTGAGGTGCCCATTCTTACGCGCTTTTGGCGTGTACTGGTCAGGCGGTTTCAGACGCCGGCGGAACTCGCTGTCGGTCTGTAGTGGTCCGGCCCTTTCGGACACCGGAAAAGCTCCCTGTGGGCCAATAACCGAGCGGTAGCAGAGGCGTGTTCCTGGTTTTTTCCGCTGCAGCTGCTAGGGCAAGAGCCAAGAGCTCACCCTACGCATGCAATTGTAAGAAAGTGAGCGCCGGCCTCTGCACAGCGCTCAGTTGATCAAGAGCAGTGGTCGGCAGGCCGCTGGCATGACGGGCTCCGCGCGGGGAGCTGAGCGTTTGGCCGGCGTGCGGGCCTCGACGCTGAACCACCAGTCGAGCTCCGCGCAGCCATCGCCAGCCGGGATCGATGCCTGCTGCTCGCACGCGGTGCTGTCGTGCGGGCAGCGCAAGCGGACGTGAAAGGGGGCGTCGTGGCCGAACCAGGGGCGGAGCTTGCGCAGCCAGGCCGGGTCCGGTTCGCTCGAACACAGGCCGCGCTTGATGGCCGGGTTGACGAAAATGCGGTCCACCCTGGGGTCGTCGGCTGCGGCCTTGAGCAGGGCTTTCTGGTCGTCGCCCCAGAGAGGGCCAAGCTCCTCACCGTTCGCGGCGAGCATGCTTGGCGGGTCGGGCTGGTTTTCGGTGTCGCGGATGGCGGCGGCGGACACGGCAAATTGGAACCAGATGTCCGCATCCAGGCCGTTCTGATGGATGCGGCGCGAGTTGGACATTAGCCCGCCCCTGGGCTGGCTCAGATCGCCGACCATCACCAGCCCCTCGCCGCGGCTGGCATGGCTCTGGCCGAGGTCCGAGACGAAGTGCACGAGCGCGGCATGCCCGTAGAAGGGGTTGCGGCCGCGGCGGATGTTGATGTAGCGCTCGCCTTAGGCGGCGCGCGCTTGGGCACCAGCAATACAGCCGTTGGAAACGCCTCCGATGACTTTCGTGGTTTCATCGCTGGGGATTATGACCTGCGCCCAGGGGCTGGCCAGGGCAGGGCCGGTGACGCCTGCAGTGAGCCAGGTGGCGAGCAACAGGGGGGGGGCGAAGGTGGCCATCAAGCGGCATCGGTTCATGGTGGAAAGCCCGAGTGAGGGGAGAGAACGGCTTAAGTCTAGCACCGCGACATCGGCTCGCTAGTCGCAACAGCGCAGCGCGGATGGACGACCGTTGAGGCGGCTGACCGCGACGTATTGACAGAATACTATCGACACCGGTATGGTATTTCGCTGTGACGTGGTCTTGCATGCTGAGCCGGGCACCGGCTACCGGGAAGAGGCGTTGGGGAAACTCGTGAAGCGTTCGCGTACAGGTCTTGTCTGCCGTTTCTGGCTGATGGCTTTCTTCCTTTGCTTGCCGATCGCTGCCGCGGCTCAGGCCAGGCTCGCCGAAGGATTTTCGCGTTTACCGCAAGGGGCGCTAGTGACATTGATGCCGCTGGACATCGAGCTGTACTCGATCAGTGCCGGCGGCGTTGTCGAGCCACAGGCCGAATGGACGGCCAAGGCACACGCCAATCTCTGGGAAGCCTTTTTGACCCGCCAGAGTGCTCTTGAGGTCAACTTCAAGCCGCTACCCGACGATGCCGACGAGGTCATCCAGCGCCTCAATCGTTTGCACGGCGCGGTCGGGCTGGCCATCAGTGGCTTTGATCTGCCGACCAAAGAGGGCAGGCTCGATTGGTCTCTCGGCGACGAGGCGATCGCCATCCGCAACCAGACCGGAGCCGACTACGCACTGTTTTCCTACGTCCGTGACAGCTATGCGAGTAGTGAGCGTGCGGCAATGATGGTCCTCGGCGCGCTGCTCGGTGTCGGCCTGCAGGGAGGTATGCAAGTCGGTTATGCCTCGCTGGTCGAATTGTCCACCGGCAGGATCGTCTGGTTCAACCGCCTGCTGCGCGCCCGCGGTGACCTGCGCGAGCTCGACAAGGCGCGTGAGTCGGCGGATGCACTGCTGGCAAAGTTCCCCGAGTAAAAGGCCATGCAGCGCCGAGGCTTCCTTCGTTGTGGTGCCTATTGTGGCCTGATCGGTGTCGCTGGGTCGCTGGTGGCCGCCGAGGGCTGGCAGAATCCGCCACGACTGCAACGGCCAGACCCCGCCAGCGACGAGGGCGGCCTGTGGGCCTTTCTCGATCGCGAGGAGGCACGACTCAAACGCAGTCGCTTCCTGCTGCGCGACGGGCCGCTCAATCACTACGTTTCAGGCGTTGCCTGCCGGCTGGCGGGGGACCATTGCCCGGACACCCGCGTCTATCTGGTCCGATCGCCGTTTTTCAACGCATCGATGGCACCGAACGGAATGATGCAGGTGTGGACCGGTTTGTTGCTGCGCATGGCCAATGAGGCGCAGCTGGCCGCGGTCCTGGGTCACGAGCTTGGCCACTACCTGGCGCGCCACGGCGTCGAGCAGCTGCGCGATGCCAAGGCCCGCAGTGCCTTTGGGCAGTTTCTCGGCATGGCCTTCGGTGCGGCCGGCGTCGGTGCCGCCGGTTCTCTCGCGCAACTGGCGCTGCTCGGCGGCAGTTTCGCTTACTCGCGCGAACACGAGCGCGAAGCGGATCGTATCGGGCAGGAGTTGATGCTCGCCGCCGGCTACCCGCCGCTCGAAGCGTCGACGGTGTGGGGGCAACTGTTCGCTGAACTAAAGGCCGAGGAGGACTGGGCGGGCGATGCAGGCACGCGCAGCATCCTCTTTGCCAGCCACCCCGACCCTGAGGAACGCAGTCTGGCCATGGCTCAAAACGCGGCGACGATGGGCGGGAGCAACGCCGATACCGGTAGCGAAGCGCTGGCCCAGCAGCTGCGTGGTCATCGCCGCGAATGGCTCGAGGACGAATTGAGACGACGCAAATCGGGCGAGACAATCGCGCTGCTGCAGAGGTTGTTGGCGCAGTCGGACAACGGCGAGCTACGCTTTTTCCTTGCCGAGACTTATCGGCTGCGGGCTGCGGCGGGCGATAGCGAACGTGCTCTGGCCGCCTACGGGGAAGCGGAGGCGCGCGCGGGATTCCCCCCCGAACTGTATCGATCGCGGGCCATGTTGCAGCGCCAGGCGGGCGATGAGAAAGCCGCGCGCGAATCGTTTCAGCGCTACCTGTCGTTACGTCCTGACGGCGACGATGTCGAGATGATTCGGGGCTATCTCCGGGAAGGGAGTTGAGGTGTCACGTTCACTACTGCTGCTACTGGTGTTGTTCCTGTCGGGGTGTGCCGCGATGGCGAAGATCGAGCCCGGTGAAGTAAAACTTGGCGAAGCGATGACGGCAACTCCCGACAGTGCCTGGAATCGTCTGGCAATAGGGACGCCGAAGAACACCGAGGTCTGGACCTCCGACGGTTTGCCGCTTGATCGGCTGGTGTTCTACGTAGGTATCGCCGACGGCGAGCCGCTTGCCCCCCTGCGAGAGCGCTCCGATCGCCAGATTCCGAAGTTCCGCGCGGCCATGCCGGCGCACGAGATCGTCGAGATGTACGAGGTCTTTGCCAGCTACGACGGCAGCACATTTCAGCGCGGGAAGCTGGCCCCGGCGCAGTTCGCCAGCAGCGAGGGTTTCCGCTTCGAGTTCGCCCGCGTGCGCAAGGGCGACGAACTCGATATGCGTGGCGTCGCTTATGCTGCGGTGCGCGGCGGTAAGCTGTACATGCTCGTCTTCGAGGCCGCGCGTACTCATTACTACGGCAAACACCTTGCTCGCGCCGAGGCGGTGGCAAGATCGGTGCGTATCGGCAGGTGAGCGGGTGACGGACCACGGGAGGCCCCGTGGTCCTGGCAGGCAAGCTCCCCCGGCCATTTCAGCGTTCGACCAACTCGTAGCTCGTGCTGCGGCCGCCCGCGTCGCACTTTCGCAGCACGCGAAGCAACACCAAATCGCTGAATTCGCGCAGTGCCGTATCGGCCGAGCATTTGGCGATCGCTACCCACTTCGTGGTCGTCAGGTTGCCTGCGAATCCATCGAGCAAGCGATTGAGCAATTTGGTCTGGCGCGCATTCAAGGGCATGCCGGCAAGGCGCTGCCAAAAGCGTGCCCTGGCCAACACGGTATCGAGCGAGAGTTGCGCCTAGGCCACTGCGTCGTTCAGGGCTGTCAGGAACCAGGCCAGCCACTCGGTCAAATCCATGCCCCCTTTCTTGGTCCTTTCGAGGATCTCGTAATAGGCTTTGCGTTGCCGCAGGATCTGCGCCGAGAGGCCACAGAAACGTTGCGTGCTGCCGTCGGCCCTCGCCAGGAACAGATCCCCAAGGGCGCGCGCGACGCGACCGTTGCCGTCATCAAATGGATGGAGAGTGACAAACCACAGATGGGCCAATCCTGCACGGACCAGCGGCAGGTCCGCAGGGTCGCCATTGGCCCACTCGAACAGCTGGCGCATCTCCTCCTCAAGACGCTCGCCAGGTGGCGCCTGAAAATGCACGCGCTGTCGGCCGACAGGACCTGACACCACCTGCATCGGTCCGTCGGCATCATCGCGCCGGCTGCCAACGCGAATCCGGGCCATGCCCAAGTAGCCGGTTGGAAAAAGCGCTGCCTGCCATGAATACAAGCGGTCGCAAGAGATCTCGGCGTAACAATTCGACGTCGCGTCGAGCACCATTCCGACGACACCCTCGACATGTTGGTCAAGCGCTGCCAAGGCCCCGATATCCACGCCGAGGCGCCGGGCAGTCGACGAGCGAACCGATTCAGCGTCGAGCTTTTCCCCTTCGATTTCGCTGATGCGCAGCACGTCCTCGGTGAGGGCGGTCAGGCTGGCCTCGCTCTGCAGCGACATGCCGACGTCGGCAAGACGCTCCATCAGCACTCCCGGCGCCCGGCTGACCTCGGCCAGCGCGCCAGCAAGGGTCGACAGATCGTAGCGCCAGCTGGGCCAGCCGTCGGTTTGCCAGATGTATCGATAATCTCCGCACAAACGCCAAGCAAACAGCGCAAATCATGCGACGCTTACGGCAGAGCTCGACGTCCCCGAGGTCGCATCGTCCGTGTCTTCCCGACGCTGATTGCCAGCAACGCAAGAGTGCGCCGAAGCCGGGCGTAGACGCCAAAATGGGCACCTATAGGTGCCCACTCGTGTTTGCTCTTGGCACGCCCGAGACGATTCGAACGTCCGACCCCTGCCTTCGGAGGGCAGTACTCTATCCAGCTGAGCTACGGGCGCGTGCAGGGTGCGAAGCTTAACCGGTTTGCCCCGGGCAGTCCAGCGCGGCACTTCTGGGCGGCGGCAAACGGCGTTACAATTCGTCATCTAACCCGCAGACAAACAAGGATCCGGCATGGCGCAAACAAAATTCTCTTCACGAACGATCCTGGTGATCACCATCGTCATTGCCGTTCTTCTGATCGTGGTCATCTGGCCGCTTTCAATGATCGGCAAGGGCAGCAGCGAAACGCGCAGCGACACTTACGCCGATGAGGTCTATGTCCGCATTCTGCCGGTGGCCAAGCTGGAGCTGGCGAAAGCGCCGGCAGCCGCGGCCGACGGCCAGCCGCGTGACGGCGCAACGGTGTACAAGTCGGTCTGCATGGCTTGCCACGGAACTGGCGTCGCCGGCGCACCGAAAGCGGGCGACAAGGCCGCCTGGGGGCCGCGTATCGCTACTGGTAGCGATGCCCTGATCGTCAGTGTCACCAACGGCAAGGGCGCGATGCCGCCAAAAGGCGGTGGCGCCGACCTGACCGAGGAGGAGATCAAGGCTGCGGTCGAGCACCTCGTCGGCCTGGCGCAGTAAAACCTTCGATTCGGTGGTACAAAAAAAGGAGACCTCGCGGTCTCCTTTTTTTGCTGCGGAAAGCTGCTCCGCAAACTCGGGATGTGTCCGAAGCTTACTTGGTCACGGCCGGAACGGCGGCCGCGGCGGCGGCAGGTACGGTAGCGGGAACGGCGCTGCCACCGGCGGCTTCCACTTTACCGCTCGCCATGTCCTTGGCTGCTGCGGTCGGGGTGCTGGCTTTCGGCATGGCGACGGGCGTCTTGCTTGCAGCCTTCATCTCGGGCTTGGCGACGGCGCTGCCAACGGCAGGAGCGGTTGCAGCTGCGGTGGCGGCAACGGCCGGGGTCAGCGCAGGGGCCGCCACGGCCGGCGTCGCGACAGCTGGTGTTACGGCCGCTGCTGCGGCTGGCTTCGCCGCCTCGACGGCCTTGGTGGCGTCAGCGGCAGAAGGTGTTTGTGCGAAGGCGGCGGTGCTGAAAGCAGCGGCGATGGCAACGGCGATGATGTTCTTGAACATGTGGATCTCCTGAGCTTGGTTCTGAGGTTGATTGGTTCTTGCTCGCTCGGCCGCTTTGCTGTTTCTGTTGTCTCGGCCTTGCCAACAGTAACGCGAGCGCTTGCCAAGGCGATGTCAGGTCATGCGTAACGTCGCGTAACACGGCGTAACCACCGCTCGGTGCAGCGGGCCTTTTCAGAACTCAGCAGAGCTTACTTGGCCTTGCCGAGCATCGCTTTCATCGCCGCCAGGCGATCGGAGCTGGCGGCCTTGTCCGGCGGCGCCGCGCTCTTGCCACCGGAAACGCGCAGGTCATCGCCCATCTCGGCGACGAAACGCGAAGGCTCGCAAGGGATGCTTTCGCGGCCCTGCTTGCGTCGCTCGCAGTAGCTCAGGTGCAGCGAGCGCTGCGCGCGCGTGATTCCTACGTACATCAAGCGGCGCTCCTCCTCGATGCGGCCGTCGGCCTGCGCTTCGCGGTGCGGCAGAATGCCCTCTTCGATACCGATCAGAAAGACGTGCTTGAACTCCAGGCCCTTGGCCGCGTGCAGGGTCGATAGCTGGACGGCATCGACGTCTCCTTCATTCTTGTCGAGCAGGTTGATCAGGGCGATGGTCTGGGTGAGGTCGATCAAGGTCTTCCCTTCTTCCTGGCCCTTCTTGCCCAACCAGGCGCAGAACTCCTGCACGTTGCCCCACTTTGTTTGCGCCGCACGCTTCTCGTCGTGCTCGGTGAGCCAGTCTTCGTAAGCGATGGCGTTGAGCAACTCGCTCAGCAACTGCGCCGCCGGATCGCTGCCAGCGCGCGCCTGCAGGCGATTGATGAATTCGCAGAATCCGAGCAACGGCGCAAGCTGGCGTGGCTGCACGCGCTGCGCGAAGCCTTCTTCGAAAGCTGCCGCGAACAAGGACAGGTGGCGTTCGCCGGCGTAGCCACCGAGCACCTGCAGTGTGCTGGTGCCGACACCACGCCGCGGCGTGCTCACCGCGCGGATGAACGCCGGATCATCGTCCTCGTTGGCCAGCAGCCGCAGGTAGGCAACCAGATCCTTGATCTCGCTCTTGTCGAAGAAGGACTGACCGCCGGAAAGCAGGTAGGGAATGCGCTGGTTGCGCAGGAACTGTTCGAGCGCCCGCGCCTGGAAGTTGCCGCGGTAGAGGATGGCGTAATCCTTGAACGCGCCACGATGTTCGAAGCGATGCGCCTGCAGCTTCATGACCACCGCTTCGGCTTCTTTTTCGTTGTCCTGGCAGACGCTGACGGTGATCGGATCGCCATGGCCGAGGTCGGACCACAGCTTCTTGTCGAAGAGTTTTTCGTTGTGCGCGATCAACGCATTGGCCGCCTTGAGGATGCGCACCGTCGAGCGATAGTTCTGTTCGAGCTTGATCAGCTTGAGCTTTGGATAGTCGCGCGGCAGCCCGCGCAGATTCTCGATGTCGGCGCCGCGCCAGCCATAGATCGCCTGATCGTCGTCGCCGACCGCAGTAAACGCGGCGCGCGGCCCGGCGAGCAGCTTGAGCAGCTGGTACTGGCTGGTGTTGGTGTCCTGATACTCGTCAATGAGCAGATAGCGCAGGCGGTTCTGCCACTTCTCGCGCACTTCCGGATGTTTCTCGAAGAGTGCCACCGGCAGCGCGATCAGATCATCAAAATCGACCGCCTGGTAGGCCTGCAGAGTGGCCGAATAGCTGGCGAAGGCATTCGCGGCGAGCAGTTCGGTGTCGTTCTGCGCGTCCTTGCGGGCCTGGTCGGGCGAAAGCAGCGTACTTTTCCAGTTCGAGATCAGCGTCTGCAGCTTGCGGATGACCGCCTTGTCGACGCTGGCTGCCAGCTCGGAAACAATGCCGAAACAGTCGGTGGCATCGAGGATCGAGAAGTTCGGCTTGTAGCCCAGGGTGCGCGCTTCCTCGCGCAGGATGCGCACGCCGAGCGCGTGGAAAGTCGAGATGGTCAGGCCCTTCGACGGCTTGTCGGCGAGCAGCTTGCTCACCCGCTCCTGCATTTCCTTCGCCGCCTTGTTGGTGAAGGTGATGGCGGCGATGTTGCTCGGGCTGAAGCCGCAGGACTCGATCAGATAGGCAATCTTCTCGGTGATCACGCGCGTCTTGCCCGAACCGGCACCGGCGAGAACCAGCAGCGGGCCGTCGAGGTAGCGGATCGCTTCGCGTTGCGGGGGGGTTGAGCGAGAGCATCGGGCGAGTAACCAAGAGCGGGGCGGGAATGGACGAAAGAAGCAGACGGAAGGAGCGGAAGAGGCGAAAGCGGGGCGCGATTCTAGCATGCTGGCTGGGGGCCGCTGTGCTCGCCCCGGCTGCTGTCATTGGCGCGGCTATCTGCGCGACAGCCGGGATTTCGCCGGGATTGAGCTGCAAACGCCCGGGGCCAGGCAGAGGTGGCAACGCTTTCTGTCCTTGCCACTGACGCGGTTTCGTCGGAACATGGCAGGCGTTGCCATCAAGCCGCCTCGCCATCCCCTGTGCCAGTGAAGAAAGCTCCCGTCGAAGTGTTTGCCGTCCCTGATCTGGCCTCACCCCTGCCAAGCGGCTCACTTTTTCGAGGCCAACGCCGTGGCCCCCCCGGATAGCCCCTCGCCCCTTGTGGGAGAGGGGTTGGGGAGAGGGGCGGCACTTGAAATCCCCGCCGCAGAACAAGAACCAAGCCGCAGCCATCCTGAATACCTCGATGGGCGCGACGTAGCGCAGATTCCCCCTCTCCCCCGGCCCCTCCCCCGCGAGGGGGAGGGGAGTAGGTAGCCGACACTTTTTATTGCTCCTTGCCAACCCTGAGCCCCACCGCCATGTCGCCATGTCTCCACTGATCCGCCGTCTGTTGTTGGCTGTGCTTGTCGTCCTACTGATCGCCGGAGGGGTGTGGTGGGCGACGCGACCGGAACCCGTGGCGGTGGTGTTCAGGGAAATCGAGCGTGGGCTGGTCGAATCGACGATCGCCAACACCCGCGCGGGGACTATCGAAGCCTGCCAGCGGACCAGGCTGTCGACGATCACTGGCGGTCGCATCGAAGTGCTGGCGGTCAAGGAAGGTGACCGGGTCGAGAAGGGCCAGCTGCTGATGAAGTTGTGGAATGACGACCAGCAGGCGCAGAAAGCATGGTACAGAGCGCAGGTGGCCACTGCGCGCCAGCGTGTCAATGAAGCCTGCACCGTCGCCGCCAACGCCGAACGCGAGGCCGAGCGGCAGGCAAGCCTGCGCGCCAAGGGCTTTGTTTCGCAGGCCAAGGAAGACAGCGCACGCAGCGAGTCACTGGCCAGGGGCGCTGGCTGCGCTGCCGCCAAAGCCGACGTCCTGCAGGCCGAAGCGCGCGTCTACCTGACCCGCGTCGAGGAAGGCCGGACGGTGCTCTACGCGCCATTTGCCGGCACCATCGCCAAGATCGTCGGCGAGGTCGGCGAGTACTCGACACCGTCGCCGCCCGGCGTGCCGACACCGCCGGCGATCGATCTCATCGACGACTCCTGCCTGTACGTCAAGGCACCGATGGACGAAGTCGATGCGCCGCGCGTTGCGGCCGGGCAGACGGTGCGCATCAGCCTCGACGCGCTGCCCAGGCAGTCCTTCCCGGGCAAGGTCAGGCGCGTGGCGCCTTACGTTTCGGCGGTCGAGAAGCAGGCACGCACCGTTGATATCGAAGCCACTTTCGACGACCCGACGGCACCCGGCAAGCTGCTCGTCGGCTACAGCGCGGACATCGAAGTGATCCTCGATGTGCGTGCGGACGTCGTTCGGGTGCCGACCTCGGCGCTGCTCGAAGGCGGGCGCGTGCTGGTCGCCGGTGCCGAGGGCAAGCTCGAAGAGCGGCAGGTGCAGACCGGCCTCGCCAACTGGGAGTTTGCCGAAGTGCTCGCAGGACTGGCGCCGGGCGATCGTGTCGTGACCTCGCTCGAACGCGCCGGCGTCAAGGCCGGTGCACATTACGCGCTTGATGCCCAGGCGACGGCAAGCGGCCGCTGACGGTCATGACCTGTCGAAATACCCCGGATCGTGAAGGTCATGACCGTTTCCCCTCTCACTTGCAGTGCGCATTCCGGCTTGCACGCCGGAATCGTTCGACGGGCTGGGCGCATGCGCCCAGAATTCCCCGTCTTACCCCCGGCCCTTCTCCCGCGAGGGGAGAAGGGAGTTTCGTGAGTCGCTTGCGCGACTTTCACATTAACGGTCATGACACGTGGAGACACCCCAAATCATGAAAGTCATGACCGTTTCCCTCTTCCCCTGCCCCTTCTCCCGCAAGGAGAAGGG
>NZ_SPMY01000039.1 GCF_012939955.1 Candidatus Accumulibacter phosphatis | reverse complement strand
GCCCACCTGGCGGGCCAACAGAATGTGCTCACGCGTCTGCGGCATCGGACCGTCAGCGGCCGAGCACACCAGAATCGCGCCGTCCATCTGCGCGGCACCGGTGATCATGTTCTTCACGTAGTCAGCGTGACCCGGGCAATCGACGTGCGCGTAGTGGCGCTTTGCCGTCTCGTACTCGACGTGCGCGGTATTGATCGTGATCCCGCGCGCCTTCTCTTCCGGCGCCGCATCGATCTGGTCGTAGGCTTTGGCGGTACCGCCATACTTCTTCGACAGAATGGTCGTGATCGCCGCCGTCAGCGTTGTCTTGCCGTGGTCAACGTGCCCAATCGTGCCAACGTTGACGTGCGGTTTGTTGCGCTCGAATTTTCCCTTTGCCATTACCTTATCCTCAAAAACAACGTCATTTCTTGTTGATGATGGCCTCTGCGACGTTCTTCGGCGCTTCGGCGTAGTGCTTGAATTCCATGGAGTAGGTCGCACGACCCTGTGACAGCGAGCGCAGGGTGGTCGAATAACCGAACATCTCCGCCAGCGGCACTTCGGCGCGAATCAGCTTGATGTTCCCCGGAGCATCTTCCATTCCCTGAACCATGCCGCGACGACTCGACAGGTCGCCCATGACATTTCCCATATAGTCTTCCGGCGTCTCGACTTCCACAGCCATCATCGGCTCGAGCAGGGTTGGCTGGGCGCGACGCATCCCTTCCTTGAAGGCAAACGATGCCGCCATACGAAAAGCGTTCTCGTTGGAGTCGACGTCGTGGTAAGAGCCCTCGAAGAGGGTGAACTTGATATCGACGACCGGGAAGCCAGCCAGCACACCGCTGGTAATCGCATCCTGCAAGCCCTTGTCGACCGCCGGAATGTACTCCCGCGGCACCGTACCGCCCTTGATGGCGTCGACGAATTCGTAGCCCTTACCGGTCTCGTTCGGTTCAATCTTCAGCCACACGTGGCCGTACTGACCACGCCCTCCGGACTGCTTGACGAACTTGCCTTCCTGTTCAACCGACTTCTTGATGCATTCACGGTAAGCCACTTGTGGCGCACCGACATTGGCATCGACCCCGAACTCGCGACGCAGGCGGTCGACAATGATCTCCAGGTGCAACTCGCCCATACCAGAGATAATGGTTTGCCCGGACTCCTCATCCGTACGCACGCGGAAAGATGGATCCTCCTGCGCCAGGCGGCCAAGTGCGATACCCATCTTTTCCTGGTCGGGCTTGGTTTTCGGCTCGACTGCGACGTGTATCACCGGCTCCGGGAAAATCATCCGCTCAAGAGTGATCACTGCGGTCGGATCGCATAGCGTCTCACCGGTGGTCACATCCTTAAGGCCGACACAGGCCGCGATGTCGCCGGCGAGCACCTCTTTCAACTCCTCGCGGTTGTTGGCGTGCATCTGCAGCACGCGCCCGATCCGCTCGCGACGCCCCTTGGTCGGGTTGTAGATGAAGTCGCCCGACTTGAGCACCCCGGAGTAGACGCGAATAAAGGTCAACTGCCCGACATAGGGGTCGGTCATCAGCTTGAAGGCCAGCGCGGAGAACTTGGCGGAATCGGACGCCTCGCGACTACCCTGCTCGCCATTCTCCAGCTCGCCGGTTACCGGCGGAATGTCGATCGGCGACGGCAGCAAATCGATCACCGCATCGAGCATGCGCTGCACGCCCTTGTTCTTGAAAGCGGTTCCGCACAGGGCCGGCTGGATCTCGCAAGCCAGGGTACGCGCGCGCAGACCCTTGATGACATCAGCCTCGTCGAGGTCACCATTTTCAAGATAGCGGTCCATCAACTGCTCCGAGGACTCAGCCGCCGCCTCGACCATCTTGCCGCGCCACTCGTTAGCTTCCGCCTGCAACTCAGCCGGAATCTCGCGATAGTCGAACTTCATGCCCAGCGAGGCCTCATCCCAGATGACGGCCTTCATCTTGATCAGGTCGACAACACCCTCGAAGTAGTCTTCCTTACCAATCGGAATCACGATTGCCACCGGATTGGCGGTCAAGCGGGTTTTCATCTGCGCCAGGACTTTGAAGAAGTCCGCACCTTGCCGATCCATCTTGTTTATGAAAGCCAGGCGCGGCACCTTGTACTTGGTCGCCTGACGCCAGACGGTCTCGGATTGCGGCTGCACACCCCCGACCGCGCAATAAATCATGCACGCGCCATCGAGAACCCGCATTGAGCGCTCGACTTCAATGGTGAAGTCGACGTGACCCGGGGTATCGATGATGTTGACTCGGTGCTCGGGGCGGTCAAGCTGCATACCCTTCCAGAAACAGGTGGTTGCAGCCGAAGTAATCGTGATGCCGCGCTCCTGCTCCTGCGCCATCCAGTCCATGGTCGCAGCACCGTCATGGACTTCACCAATCTTGTGGTTGATACCCGTATAGAACAGGATACGCTCGGTCACCGTCGTCTTGCCGGCGTCAATGTGAGCGCTGATGCCGATATTTCGGTAGCGCTCGATGGGGGTTTTACGTGCCACAGTAATAGACCTTCACGAATAAAGAGCGATCGTCGCCGCAAGGCGGCAACGCTTTGGGTATGACCTAGAAGCGGAAGTGCGCAAACGCCTTGTTGGCTTCTGCCATGCGGTGAATTTCGTCACGCTTCTTGACAGCGCCGCCGCGACTCTCGGAGGCCTCCAGGATTTCGGCCGCCAGGCGCTGACCCATCGACTTCTCCGAACGCTTGCGGGCCGACTCACGCAACCAGCGCATGGCCAGCGCCATGCGACGACTCGGACGAACCTCAACCGGAACCTGGTAGTTGGCGCCGCCGACACGGCGACTCTTGACTTCGACCAGCGGCCTGATGTTACCGAGCGCCATGGCAAAGGTCTCCAAGGGATCCTTGCCGGTCTTGGTCACAATCTGCTCGAAGGCACCATAGACAATGCGCTCGGCGACAGACTTCTTGCCGCTCATCATGATCGTATTGACAAACTTCGACACATCAACGTTGCCGAACTTCGGGTCCGGCAGAATATCGCGCTTCGGTACTTCACGACGACGGGGCATAACAACCTCTCATAGTCACAATTCAGTTGAAGAACCGGGCAACGCGCCCAGCCCTCCCGGCCGCCCATGGGGAACGACCCTTACTCGGACGAAAATCAAGCCGCTTTTTGGCGCTTGGTCCCGTACTTGGAACGACCCTGCTTACGCTTCTTGACACCCTGGGTGTCCAGCGAGCCACGAACGGTGTGATAACGTACACCCGGAAGGTCTTTCACACGACCACCGCGGATCAGCACCACCGAGTGCTCCTGCAGGTTGTGCCCCTCGCCACCGATGTAAGAAATAACCTCGAAGCCATTCGTCAAGCGCACCTTGCAGACTTTGCGCAAGGCAGAGTTCGGCTTCTTCGGCGTGGTGGTGTACACACGCGTGCATACTCCCCGTTTTTGCGGGCAATTCTCCAGCGCGGGGACTTTGCTCTTGGTACGGACGGCCTCGCGAGGCTTGCGCACCAACTGGTTAATGGTTGGCATGTTTCTACCCTTCTATTCAGTGCAGAGACGCTCATGAAGACCACATGACGTCTGCAAAAAACCAAGGCGGACCGGAAAGGCCGCCTTGGCGATTTCAGTGACCAGCCGACACACTAGACATGGTCGGCGACAAAGACCGGCGATTCTATGGTCTATCACGCGCCAAGTCAAGCAATCGGTTCGTCCTCGGCACTCTCCTCAGTGGCTGCAGGCTCGGCGTCGAGCAAACCGACTCCGGCAGCCACATCTTCGCCGGCGAGATTCTTCTTGCGCGTGTTGTGATAGGCAAGACCGGTGCCCGCGGGGATCAGGCGACCGACGATGACGTTCTCCTTCAGGCCGCGCAGCTCGTCACGCTTGCCCATGATCGCCGCCTCGGTCAAGACACGCGTCGTTTCCTGGAACGACGCTGCCGAAATGAAGGAATCAGTGGACAGCGAGGCTTTGGTAATCCCCAGCAACACGTGTTCGTAGATCGCCGGCAGCTTGCCTTCGGCGACAATCAAGTCGTTCTCATCGAGGAGATGTGCGCGCTCGACCTGCTCGCCCTTGATAAACTTGCTGTCACCGGCATCCACCACATTCACCCGGCGCAGCATCTGGCGAACGATCACTTCGATGTGCTTGTCGTTGATCTTGACACCTTGCAGGCGGTACACGTCCTGAACCTCGTCAGTGATGTAGACCGCCAATGCCTCGACGCCCAGCAAACGAAGAATGTCGTGGGGGTCTGGCGCACCATCGACAATCGACTCGCCCTTGTTCACCACCTGCCCATCATGAACCAGGACATGCTTGTCCTTCAGGATCAGGTACTCGTGAGTTTCGCCGTCAAGATCGGTAATCACCAGGCGCTGCTTGCCCTTGGTGTCCTTGCCGAAGGACATGGTGCCGGTGAACTCGGCCAGCATACCGGCATCCTTCGGCGTCCGCGCTTCGAACAATTCCGCCACGCGCGGCAAGCCACCGGTAATGTCCCGGGTCTTTGCCGATTCCTGCGGAAGTCGCGCCAGCACGTCGCCCACCGAAATGGTCTGTCCGTCGGCGACATTGATGATTGCGCCAACCTGGAAAGTGATGGTCACCGCTTGATCGCTGCCGTGCATCTTGACCTCTTCCCCGCCCGGTTCGAACAACCTGACCTGCGGGCGCAGCCCTTTGCTGGGCACCTTTCCACCGCGCTTGGGATCGATGACCACCAGGGTAGACAGACCGGTCACCTCGTCAATCTGCTTGGCGACGGTGACGCCTTCGTCGACGTTCTCGAACTTCACCAGACCCGAGTATTCGGCGATGATCGGCCGCGTGTGCGGATCCCAGGTTGCCAGGCGAATACCTGCCTTGACCGCCTCACCGTCGACGACGCGCAAGGTCGCCCCGTAAGGAACTTTATGCTTTTCACGTTCGCGACCACTATCGTCGGTAATCAAAACCTCGCCGGAACGGGTGATGACGATCTTCTCGCCCTTGGCGCTGGTGACATAGCGCATGGTCGAGGTAAAACGCACCACACCGGCGCTGTGCGTCTCGACGTGACTCGCCACCGCAGCGCGCGATGCTGCGCCACCAACGTGAAAAGTGCGCATGGTGAGCTGCGTTCCCGGCTCGCCAATCGATTGCGCGGCCATGACTCCGACCGCCTCGCCAACGTTGACCGGCGAACCGCGGCCGAGGTCACGCCCATAACACATGGCGCACAGACCATAGCGGGTATCACAGGTCAACGGCGTACGTACCTTGACTTCGTCGATTCCCAAGCGGTCGATCAGATCGCAGTGATCCTCGGAGATCAGCGTTCCCTGCTCGATGAGGGTCTCTTGTGAATCGGGGTCAATCACGTCGGCCGCCGTAACGCGGCCAAGAATGCGCTCGCGGATGGCCTCGATGACCTCACCGCCTTCGATCAGTGCTTTCCGAGTAACGCCGTTGCTCGTTCCGCAATCATCCTCGATCACCACCAGGTCCTGCGTCACGTCGACCAGCCGACGCGTCAAGTAGCCCGAGTTGGCGGTCTTCAAGGCCGTATCGGCAAGACCCTTGCGAGCGCCGTGCGTCGAGATGAAGTACTGGAGGACGTTCAGACCTTCGCGGAAATTCGTGGTAATCGGCGTTTCTATGATCGAGCCGTCCGGTTTTGCCATCAGCCCGCGCATGCCGGCCAGCTGGCGAATCTGCGCGGCAGAACCACGCGCCCCCGAATCGGCCATCATGAAGATGGAGTTGAACGACTCCTGCCTTTCCTTCACACCGTGGCGATTAACGACCTCCTCGTGACCGAGTTGATCCATCATCACCTTGGCCACCTGATCACCGGTACGCCCCCAGATATCGACGACCTTGTTGTAGCGCTCGCCGTTGGTGACCAGACCGTTGGTGTACTGGTTCTCGATTTCCTTGACCTCGTCGTCGGCCGCGGCAATGATTTCGCGCTTTTGCGCAGGCACCAGCATGTCGTCCGAGCAAATCGAAATACCCGCCCGGGTCGCCAGGCGATAGCCGTTCTGCATCAACTTGTCGGCAAAGACGACGGTTTCCTTGAGACCGCAGCGGCGGAACGCGGCGTTGATCAGCTTCGAGATTTCCTTCTTCTTGAGCGGCTTGTCGATCAGGCTGAAGGGCAGCCCTTTCGGCAGGATCTCGGAAAGCAGGGCACGCCCGGCGGTCGTCTTGTAGCGCGTGACCTTCTCCTGCCAGCCATTCTCGCCGTCACTCTCGTACTCGGAAATGCGCACCGAGACACGCGCGTGCAGGTCGAGTTGGCCGGCCTGCATGGCGCGCGTCACTTCGGCGAGATCAGGGAACATCATCCCCTCGCCCTTGGCATTGACGCACTCGCGAGTGGCGTAGTAGAGACCGAGAACGATATCCTGCGAAGGAACAATGATCGGCTCGCCGTTGGCTGGCGACAGGACATTGTTCGAGGCCAGCATCAGGGTCCGCGCTTCCATCTGCGCCTCGAGGGACAGCGGCACATGCACGGCCATCTGGTCACCGTCGAAGTCGGCGTTGAAGGCCGCACAAACCAGAGGATGCAGCTGGATCGCCTTGCCCTCGATCAGCGTCGGCTCAAAAGCCTGAATGCCCAGACGGTGCAGCGTCGGCGCCCGGTTGAGCATGATCGGATGTTCGCGGATGACTTCTTCCAGGATGTCCCAGACGACCGATTCCTGCGTCTCGACCATCTTCTTCGCCTGCTTGATGGTGGTCGCCAGACCCATGCCTTCCAGACGGTTGAAAATGAACGGCTTGAACAGCTCCAGGGCCATGAGTTTCGGCAGCCCGCACTGGTGCAGCTTGAGTTGCGGACCGACGACGATGACCGAACGACCCGAGTAGTCGACGCGCTTGCCAAGCAGGTTCTGGCGGAAACGACCGCCCTTACCCTTGATCATGTCGGCCAGCGACTTCAGCGGACGCTTGTTGGCACCGGTCATCGCCTTGCCGCGGCGACCGTTGTCGAGCAGCGAGTCGACAGCCTCCTGGAGCATCCGCTTTTCATTGCGAACGATGATTTCCGGAGCCTTGAGTTCGAGCAGGCGCTTCAGACGATTGTTGCGGTTGATGACGCGGCGATAGAGATCATTGAGGTCGGAGGTCGCAAAGCGGCCGCCGTCCAGCGGCACCAGCGGACGCAGATCGGGTGGCAGGACCGGCAACACTTCGAGCACCATCCACTCGGGCTTGATCCCCGATTTCTGGAAGCCCTCAAGAATTTTCAGGCGCTTGGAGAACTTCTTGCTCTTGGTTTCGGAGGTCGTCGTCTCGAGTTCGGAGCGCAGGGTTTCGACTTCACGGGCCAGATCGATCGAACGCAGCAGTTCGCGGATGCCTTCGGCACCCATCGCCGCGTCGAAGTCGTCGCCGTACTCTTCGACTTTGGCCAGATAGTCGTCCTCGGTCAACAGCTGCGCACGTGCCAGCGGCGTCATGCCCGGATCGTAGACCACGAAGGCTTCGAAGTAGAGCACCCGTTCGATGTCACGCAAGGTCATGTCGAGCACCATGCCAAGACGGCTTGGCAGGCTCTTCAGGAACCAGATATGGGCCACCGGGCTGGCCAGATCGATGTGCGCCATACGCTCACGGCGAACCTTGGCCAGCGTCACTTCGACGCCGCATTTCTCGCAGATCACGCCACGATGCTTGAGCCGCTTGTACTTGCCGCAAAGGCACTCGTAGTCCTTGATCGGGCCAAAGATCTTGGCGCAGAACAGACCATCGCGTTCCGGCTTGAAGGTACGATAGTTGATCGTCTCGGGTTTCTTCACTTCACCATAGGACCAGGAGCGAATCTTGTCCGGCGAAGCGAGACCAATGGTGATCGCGTCGAACTGCTCTTCCTGCGTCACCTGCCTAAACAAATCAAGCAGTGCTTTCATCTTTTGCTCCAGTTAGGAGTGGGGGTGTCAGGGGCGGCGCGCGGTCGACCGGTAGACCGACCGCAACGCTCACCCCTCGGCAAACAATCAGAAACGTTCGAGATCGATGTCAATCGCCAGCGAACGGATTTCCTTGACCAGTACGTTGAAAGATTCGGGCATACCGGCCTCGATCTTGTGATCACCCTTGACGATGTTCTCGTACACCTTGGTCCTGCCATTCACATCGTCAGACTTGACGGTCAGCATTTCCTGCAGCACGTACGAAGCACCATAGGCTTCGAGCGCCCAGACTTCCATCTCGCCGAAACGCTGGCCACCAAACTGGGCTTTACCCCCCAACGGCTGCTGGGTGACCAGCGAGTACGGGCCGGTCGAACGCGCGTGCATCTTGTCGTCGACCAGGTGGTGGAGCTTCAAGACGTGCATGTAGCCAACCGTCACCTGGCGCTCGAAACGCTCACCCGTGCGGCCGTCATACAAGGTCATCTGCCCTGATTCGGGCATTCCGGCGAGCGCCAGCATGCCCTTGATCTCGGATTCCTTGGCGCCATCGAAAACCGGCGTCGCGAAAGGCACGCCCTTTTCCAGGTTGCCGGCCATTTCGACAATCTCACCGTCGCTCAGTTGATCGAGATCCTCGGACTTGCCCGTACTGTTGTAGATCTGATCGAGGAAGCCGCGAACCTCGGTTGCCGTCGCCTGGCGGCGAAGCATTTCGCCAATTCTGAAACCCAGGCCTTTGGCAGCCAGCCCCAGGTGGACCTCGAGAATCTGTCCAACGTTCATCCGCGATGGGACGCCGAGCGGGTTGAGCACGATATCGACCGGGTGGCCATCGGCCATATACGGCATGTCTTCGACCGGAACGATGCGTGAAACAACGCCCTTGTTGCCGTGCCGGCCGGCCATCTTGTCGCCCGCCTGCAGACGCCGCTTGACGGCGACGTAGACCTTGACCATTTTCTGCACGCCGGGCGGCAGCTCGTCGCCCTGGGTGAGCTTCTTGCGCTTCTCTTCGAAAGCGACGTCGAAACCTTTGCGCGTCTGCTCAAGGCCATCGCGGAGGGATTCCAGCTGATGCGCGATTTCTTCGTCGGCCATGCGGATGTCGAACCAGTGATGCGGCTCGATCCCGTCGAGGTACTCCTGGGTGACCGCCGCCCCTTTGGCCAAGCGCTTCGGCCCACCATTGGCCGGTTTGCCAATGATCATCCGTGCGACGCGGGCGAAGGCGTCGCGCTCAACGATGCGCAGCTGATCGGCGAGGTCCAGCTTGTAGCTGCGCAGATGATCGTCGATGATCGACTGCGCACGCTTGTCGCGCTCGATACCCTCGCGAGTAAACACCTGCACATCGATTACCGTGCCGGCGATTCCCGACTGAACACGCAGCGAAGTGTCTTTGACGTCGGACGCTTTTTCACCAAAAATCGCCCGCAACAACTTCTCTTCGGGGGTCAGCTGCGTCTCGCCTTTCGGCGTCACTTTACCGACCAGCACGTCGCCGGCCTCGACCTCGGCGCCGATGTAGACGATCCCCGATTCGTCGAGGCGCGCCAGTTGCGACTCCCCGAGCGACGCGATGTCGCGGGTAATTTCCTCGGGGCCCAACTTGGTGTCCCGCGCCACGACCGTCAGTTCCTCGATGTGGATCGAAGTAAAACGATCCTCGGCAACGACCCGCTCCGAGATCAGGATGGAGTCCTCGAAGTTGTAGCCGTTCCACGGCATAAAGGCGACCAGCATATTCTGACCGAGCGCCAGTTCACCCTTGTCGGTCGACGCCCCATCGGCGACCACGTCGCCCCTGGCGATCACGTCACCGACGCGCACCAGCGGCCGTTGGTTGATGTTTGTGTTCTGGTTGGAACGGATATATTTCACCAGGTTGTAGATATCGACACCCACTTCGCCCGGCCCGGTCTCGTTGTCGTTGACGCGCACCACAACCCGCGAGGCATCGACATAATCGACCACCCCCGCCGCGCAGCGCCTGCACGGCAGTACCCGAGTCCACAGCGACCGTGCGCTCGATGCCGGTACCGACCAACGGCTTTTCCGGACGCAGACAAGGCACCGCCTGGCGCTGCATGTTGGCGCCCATCAAGGCGCGGTTGGCGTCGTCGTGCTCGAGGAAGGGAATCAGCGAAGCGGCGACCGAAACGATCTGGCTTGGCGCAACGTCCATGTACTGCACACGCGCCGGTTCGGCAAGAATCGTTTCACCTTTCTCGCGACAGGTGACCAGATCGTCGCTGAGCACGCCTGCCTCACCAAGCTCGGAGTTGGCCTGAGCGATGACATACGCACCTTCTTCGATCGCCGAGAGGTACTCGATCTGATCGGTCACCCGGCCGTTGACCACTGTGCGGTAGGGTGTTTCGAGAAAGCCGTACTCGTTGGTCCGCGCATACAGCGCCAGCGAATTGATCAGGCCGATGTTCGGACCTTCCGGCGTTTCGATCGGACAGACGCGGCCGTAATGCGTGGGATGCACGTCGCGCACTTCGAAGCCCGCACGCTCGCGTGTCAGGCCGCCCGGGCCCAGGGCCGAAACACGGCGCTTATGGGTAATCTCGGACAGCGGATTGGTCTGATCCATGAATTGCGAAAGCTGGCTGGAACCGAAAAACTCCCGCACTGCAGCACTGATCGGTTTGGCGTTGATCAGATCGTGCGGCATCAGATTGTCCGACTCAGCCTGCGACAAACGTTCCTTGACCGCGCGCTCGACACGGACCAGGCCAGCCCGGAATTGATTCTCGGCCAACTCACCGACCGAGCGAACACGGCGATTGCCGAGATGGTCGATGTCATCCACTTCGCCGCGACCATTGCGCAACTCGACCAGCAGCTTGATGACCTCAACGATGTCCCGTGGCGACAGAGTCAACTGCTCGCGTGCTTCGCCACTGGCACCCGCGGCTTTCAGCTGCTCGAACAATGCCCGCGCATCGGCTTCGGTCATGTTTTCGGCGACCGCTCGCGGCCCGTGGTTCAACTCACCAAGAAGCGCGATGCCTGGTGCCGTTTCACCGATCGCCTCCTTGAGCAGAGTGACCAGGCCCTCGCGCTTGGAAGGTACATGCTTGAGCATGATCTTGTATTCGACGACATCTTTGCGGGCCACTCGGCGGTTGAACTTCATGCGTCCGACGGCTGACAGGTCGTAACGGTCGTCCGAGTAGAACAAGCCGTTGAAAAGGATTTCAACCGCTTCTTCCGTTGGCGGTTCGCCGGGACGCATCATGCGGTAGATGGCCACACGAGCGGCCTGCCTGGATTGCGTATCGTCAACGCGCAGGGTCTGCGAAATGAAACCGCCGCGATCGAGGTCGTTGATATACAGGGTATGCAGCGACTCGACACCGGACTCGACGAGTTTCGCCAGCAGGGACTCGGTGATCTCGTCGTTGGCAGTCGCCAGAATCTCGCCGCTACTCTGGTCGATGACATCCTCGGCGACGACGCGTCCGATCAGGAAGTCATCCGGAACGGCAACCTGCTTGATTCCGGCAGCATCGAGTTCGCGGATGTGCTTGGCAGTAATGCGCTTGTCTTTGGCGATAATCAGCGTCCCTGAGGGATCGTTGAAGTCGAAGCGTGCGACCTCACCGCGCAAGCGCTCGGGAACCAGCGCGAATTCGATGACGCTCTTGCCGAGAATGAAAGTGTCGAAGTCGAAGAACTCGCGCAGAATCATCTGCGGCGACAGTCCGATGGCCTTCAGCAAGGTGGTAACCGGCATCTTGCGCCGCCGGTCGACGCGGAAGAAGAGGAGGTCCTTGGGGTCGAACTCGAAATCGAGCCATGAGCCGCGATAAGGAATGACCCGCGCCGAAAAGAGCAGCTTCCCCGAACTGTGTGTCTTGCCCCGGTCGTGCTCGAAGAAGACCCCCGGCGAACGGTGCAGCTGCGAGACGATCACGCGCTCGGTGCCGTTGATGACGAAGGAGCCCGTGGAGGTCATCAAGGGAATTTCACCCATGTAGACTTCCTGCTCCTTGACTTCCTTGATCGTGTCGGGAGTCTCGCGGTCGAGAATGACCAGGCGAACCTTAGCGCGCAGGGCCGAGGCGAAAGTCAGGCCACGCTGGTGGCACTCCTTGACGTCGAACGCCGGCTCCGAAAGCGCAAAGCTGACGAACTCCAGACGCGCATTCCCGCTATGGCTGACAATCGGGAAAATAGAGGAAAACGCAGCCTGCAAACCCTGGTTCTTGCGTTGTGCTACGGGTGTCGTCTTCTGCAGGAAAGCAGAAAAAGACTCCAACTGGGTAGCCAGCAAGTACGGCACTTCAAGCACGCTGGCGCGCTTGGCGAAGCTCTTGCGGATACGCTTATTCTCGGTGTAGGAGTAGTTCATGGTCGCTCCGAACTCAGACGGCAAAACCTCTAGTGCGCACCGGCGAAAGTCGCAAGACCCGCCAGTCCGCAACGGACAAAAGCAATATGATTAGCACAGCGACGATTACTTGCGTAGTCGACCGGTTTGCACTACTCATTATTGCGTTTGCACGCTGCACAGCAGTGCGTCCACGACGCAAAGCCGTTTCCGGAAAAGCACAAAAGGGCTGACAGCCGAAAGGCTGCCAGCCCAAGCGCTCGGTCGGAATTACTTGACCTCGACCTTCGCTCCCGCATCCTCAAGAAGCTTGACAAGAGCGGCGGCGTCGGCTTTGGAGATGCCTTCCTTGACCGCCTTCGGTGCGCCATCAACGAGGTCCTTGGCCTCCTTGAGGCCGAGACCGGTTGCCGCACGGACGACCTTGATGGTCTCTACCTTCTTCTCGCCGCTAGCCATGAGCATGACCGTAAACTCGGTCTGCTCCTCAACCACCGCCGCAGCTGCGCCAGGTGCAGCGACGGCCATGGAGGCGGCCGAGACGCCAAACTTCTCTTCAAACGCCTTCACCAGGTCGTTCAGGTCCATTACCGTCATTGCACCAACGGCTTCCAGGATGTCTTCTTTGCTAATCGCCATAATCAATAAACTCCAAAATCTGAATATTTGTAAAAGCTGACAGTGCGGTCTGCGGTCTGCGGTCAGGCGACCGCCTCCGCCTCCGGCTCTTCACGTTGTTTGGCCAAGGCGGCGAGTGCGCAGGCAAAGCCAGTCACGGGCGCCTGCATCACGCCCAGCAACTGGGCGAGCAATTCCTCGCGACTCGGAATTGCAGCGAGTCTTTGCACCCCAGCGACGTCGAGAAGCTCGCCAGCGTAGCTGCCAGCTTTCACGACCAGCTTGTCATTGGTCTTTGCGAAGTCGTACAGCACTTTGGCCGCGGCGACCGGATCCTCCGAGATGCTGTAAATCAGCGGCCCCGTCAGCTGCCCGGACAACTCGGCGAATGGGCTACCCTGCACTGCCCGACGCACCAGAGTGTTTTTCAGTACGCGCAGATAAACACCGGCAGCACGTGCCTGTGCACGCAAACGCGTCAGATGAGCCACCTGCAAGCCGGTGTACTCGGCCACGACTATCGTCTGTGCGCCAGCCACCTTGGCCGAAACTTCGGCCACGACAGCTTTCTTTTCATCAAGATTAAGACCCACAGGCCCTTCCTCCTATCAAGTCAACAGACGGCACATCCATCAGGATGCGCCGCACCCACGGCGACCTTGGATCAGGGCTTGCAGCGACGGCCAGAGCCGTTCGCTGCGAAATCCTTTTCTGGGCACACCATCTCTGCAGGCTGCTTGCACACTTAAACCTCTGGCAAAAACCTTCGGCACCTGCGGTCTTTGACGATCCATCAACGGCACCAGCAAGGCAGGCACCGCAAACGGCCCAACAAAGTTTCTGGCCGCAGCAGGTCACGACGTGGCCTACTGCGGCACTACGATTATTGCTATCCCCTATTCTCTACCTACAGGGTGGACGCATCGACGCGAACCCCGGGCCCCATGGTGCTGGAGACGGCAATGCGCAGCAGATACTGCCCCCTGGAGCTTGCCGGCTTGGCCTTGATCAGCGCATCGATCAGCGCCTTCAGGTTGACCAACAAGCGGTCAACGTCAAAAGATGCACGCCCGATGGTGCTGTGGATGATCCCGGACTTGTCGGTGCGATACTGTACCTGCCCGGCCTTGGCATTCCTGACCGCGGTCGCCACATCCATGGTCACCGTCCCGACTTTCGGGTTTGGCATCAGCCCGCGCGGCCCGAGAATCTGACCCAGCTGACCAACGACGCGCATCGCATCCGGCGTGGCAATCACGCGATCAAAGTTCATCACCCCGGCCTTGATCTCGGCGGCCAAATCTTCGAAACCGACGATGTCTGCGCCCGCCTCGAGAGCCGCCGCAGCCTTCTCACCCTGGGCGAAGACGGCAACGCGGATCGTCTTACCCGTACCGGCCGGCAAAACGACCGAACCGCGAACGATCTGATCCGACTTGCGAGGATCGACACCCAGACAGACGGCGACATCAATCGACTCGTCGAACTTGGCTGTAGCAAATTCCTTGGCCAGTTTCAGCGCCTCACCGACTGCCAGGCTGTTTGTGCGATCGACCTTGCCCGTAAAAACTTTTTGACGCTTGCTTAGCTTCGCCATCTCAAAACCCCTCCACGGTAACGCCCATCGCGCGGGCACTGCCGGCGATCGTACGAACTGCTGCATCCATGTCAGCCGCCGTCAGGTCGGGCATTTTCTGTGTCGCAATAGCTTCGCACTGCGCACGGGTCAGCGTGCCGACCTTGTTCGTCAGCGGCTTCGGGCTACCCTTCTGGAGGCCAATGGCCTTCTTGATCAAAACGGTCGCCGGCGGCGTCTTCATGATGAAGGTGAAGCTCTTGTCGGCGAAGGCGGTGATCACCACTGGAATCGGCAGACCCGGCTCCATGCCCTGCGTCTGGGCGTTAAATGCCTTGCAGAACTCCATGATATTCAGGCCACGCTGGCCGAGCGCCGGACCGATCGGGGGCGACGGATTCGCCTTGCCCGCAGGTACCTGCAATTTGATGTAACCTGTGATTTTTTTTTGCCACGCTAGGAATCTCCTTTAGACGGGTTCAAACGCGCTCGTGACGGCGCTCCCCAAACGACAAACGCGGCCCGGGAGCCGCACTACTGCGGTGCGCCACGACTGCCACGCACCGCAACCCACTTTCTGGATTAGGCTTTCTCGACTTGAGCGAACTCCAACTCGACCGGCGTCGGGCGACCGAAGATGGTCACCGACACACGCAGACGATTTTTTCTCGTAGTTCACCTGCTCGACCGCACCATGAAAATCGGTAAAAGGACCGTCCTTGACGCGGACAATCTCGCCCGGTTCGAAAAGGACTTTCGGACGCGGCTTCTCAACGCCCTCCTGGATCTGCTGCATGATCTTGTCGACCTCCTTCTGGGAGATCGGCGTCGGCTTGTTGGCCGTGCCTCCGACAAAACCGGTGACCTTTGGCGTACTCTTGACGAGGTGCCAGGAGTCGTCATTCATTTCCATTTCGACCAGCACATAGCCGGGGAAAAATTTTCGCTCGGAAATGCTCTTCTGACCCATCTTGAGCTCGACAACCTCCTCGACCGGCACCAGAATCTGGCCGAAGGCATACTCCATCTCCTGCCGCTGAATGCGCTCGAGCAGCGCGCGCTGCACACTCTTCTCGAAGCCTGAATAGGCGTGCACGACGTACCAACGCATACTCATGATTGTCTCCAGCCAAGAACCAGATCGTAGAGAACCCACTCCAGACCCTTGTCGGTCAACCAGAGAAAGACCGCCATCACCACTACAAACGCGAACACCAGACCGGTGGTCTGGACGGTTTCCTTGCGCGACGGCCAGACTACCTTTTTCGCTTCGGTGGTCGCATCCTTGGCAAAGCCGAAAAACTGACGCCCCGGCTCGGTCTGCCAGGCGACGGCGACGGCCAGCGCCGCTCCGCCCAAGACAGCAAGAACACGCAGGATCATCGCCTGCTCGGCGAGCAGGTAGAAGCCAGCGATACCGGCGACGAGCAGCAATACCGCCAACGCAAACTTTAACTTATCGGCCATGTGGTCCGCTTTGCTTACTTCTTTGATTACTTATTGGCAGGGGCAGAGGGAATCGAACCCCCAACCTTCGGTTTTGGAGACCGACGCTCTGCCAGTTGAGCTATGCCCCTGCGGCAGAGACTAGGGGCGCCCACAATGCAGCGACCCCCGTCTTTCTTGAACCTACTCGATGATTTTTGCAACCACGCCGGCACCGACGGTACGGCCACCTTCGCGAATAGCGAAGCGCAGGCCTTCTTCCATGGCGATCGGCGCAATCAGCTTGACCGTCATCTGGATGTTGTCACCAGGCATCACCATTTCAACACCTTCAGGCATCGAGATGGCACCGGTCACATCCGTCGTGCGGAAGTAGAACTGCGGGCGATAGTTATTGAAGAACGGCGTGTGACGACCACCCTCTTCTTTCGACAAGACATACACCTCACCCGAGAAGTGGGTGTGCGGCTTGATCGAACCGGGCTTGGCCAGCACCTGACCGCGCTCGACGTCTTCACGCTTGAC
>NZ_SPMY01000038.1 GCF_012939955.1 Candidatus Accumulibacter phosphatis | reverse complement strand
GGAGTTTTCGTTGAGTCGCTTGCGCGACTTTTCACCATTAAACGGGTCATGACAACGTGGAAGACACCCCAAATCATGAAAGTCATGACCGTTTCCCCTCTTCCCCCTGCCCCTTCTCCCGCAAGGGAGAAGGGAGTTTCGTGAGTCGCTTGCGCGACTTTCACATTAAGCGATGAGTGTGGCACTGATCGAACTGGCCGGCATCGAGCGCGTTTTTTCAGCTCGGTGACAGCGAGGTGCACGCGCTGCGCTGCCTTGACCTGAGCATCACCGCCGGCGAGTACGTCGCCGTCATGGGCCCGTCGGGCTCGGGAAAATCAACGCTGCTCAACCTCCTCGGCCTGCTCGACCGGCCCAACGCCGGCACCTATCATCTGGAGGGCCGCGACGTTACCACCCTCTCGGCGGAAGAGCAGGCGCGGGTACGCAGCGAGCGCATCGGTTTCGTCTTCCAGAGCTTCCACCTGGTGCCACGCCTGACCGCCGCCGAGAACGTCGCCCTGCCGATGATTCTCGCCGGCGTCGCGCCCACCCAACGCGCCGAGCGCGTGGCGCGGACCCTGCGCGACTACGGCCTCGAAAACCGCGCCGACCACCGCCCGGACCAGCTCTCGGGCGGACAGCGCCAGCGCGTGGCCATCGCCCGCGCAACGATCATGCAGCCGGCGGTGATTCTCGCCGACGAGCCGACCGGCAACCTCGATCGAGCCACCGGCGAGGAAGTCATGCGCCTGCTCGAAACGCTCAACGGCCAGGGCGTGACGCTGATCGTGGTCACCCACGACGGCGCCCTGGGCGCCCGCGCCCGGCGTCAGTTGCTGATGGAAGACGGCGCCCTGCAACATGACAGCGCACGCCCTGAAGCAGACACCAGCACGTGCGCACTCCCGACCTGATCCGCTTCGCCCGCGACGCGGCGACCGGCAATCCCCTGCGCACTTTCCTGCTGGTGCTGGCAATGGCCATCGGCGTCGCGGCGGTCGTCGTCCTCACCGCGCTCGGCGACGGCGCCCGCCGCTACGTACTCAATGAATTCTCGTCGATCGGCAGCAACCTGGTCATCGTCCTGCCCGGACGCTCGCAGACCGGCGGCTTCAACCCCGGCAACGCCGTCACCAGCACGCCGCGCGACCTGACTATCGACGACGCGCAGGCGCTGTTGCGCGCCAACGCCGTGCACCGCGCCGCACCGCTCGCCGTCGGCACTTCGGAAATCAGTTTTGCCGGCAAACTCCGCGAAGTGATGGTCGTCGGCACCACAGCCGAGTTCATCGACGTGCGCCGCCTGACGCTGGCGCAGGGGCGCTTCCTGCCGACCGGCGACTGGCGTCGTGGCGTCTCCGAAGCAGTCATTGGCGCCAAGGTGCGCGACGAAATGTTCGGCCACGAGTCGGCGCTCGGGCAACTGGTACGCGTCGGCGACCGCCGTTTTCGCATCGTTGGCGTCCTCGCCTCCAGCGGCCAGGGGCTGGGGATGAACACCGACGAACTGGTCATCGTGCCGGTGGCGCTGGCGCAGGCGATGTTCAACAGCAACACCCTGTTCCGGATTCTCGTCGAAGCGAGCAGTCGCGAAGCCATCGAACCGGCCAAGGTGCAGGTCACCGAGATCATCAAGCAGCGCCACGACGGCGAAGAGGACGTGACGATCATCACCCAGGACGCCGTGCTCGCCACCTTCGACCGCCTGCTCGGCACGATGACCCTCGCCGTCGCCGGCATCGCGGCGATCAGCCTGGCCGTCGCCGGCATCCTGGTGATGAACGTGATGCTCGTCTCCGTCGCCCAGCGCAGCGCCGAGATCGGCCTGCTCAAGGCGCTCGGCGCCACCGGCGCGACGATCCGCAATGCCTTCCTGACCGAAGCGGCGATGCTCTCGGTCGCCGGCGCCGTCCTTGGTTTCGTGTTGGGGCAGGCGGGCGCGGCGCTCATCCGCCAGCTGTACCCGGTGTACCCCGCCTTCCCACCGGACTGGGCCGTCCTCGCCGCGCTCGGCACGGCACTCGTCACCGGCGTGCTCTTCGGCGTCCTGCCCGCCAGCCAGGCCGCGCGGCTCGATCCGGTGCTGTCGCTGTCCAGGCGTTGAGTCCCGGAAGGGCGCGCCGAAAGTCTCGTCGGGAAGCGGGAATGGCAAGCGCCTCACCAGCTCGCACGTCTTTGCGAGGAGGCGCAGCCGACGGAGCAATCCAGCTCCATCTTCTCACCAGAACATCGGGCAGCGCCTAACGGTCATGACATGTCGAGACACCCCTGATCATGAAAGTCAGGACCGCCCCCCCTCCTTCCCCTGCCCCTTCTCCCGCAACGGGAGAAGGGAGTTTCGTGAGTCGCATACGCGACTTTCACATTAGACTTTCACATTAAAGAACGCCTTCGCCGAGGGTGAGTTGGTCAAGGATTCAGTAGTAAAGGAATCCTTTACTACTGCCGCAGACGGGAAAAACTACGTAATGCGGTTCTACAAGCTCGATGCGACCATATGACGGAAAATGGTGTTTAATCGTCACATGCGACGATTAAATGTCCTAGAATCGTATTATTCGCCACATGTGACGCATTATGAAGATTTCCAACAACCTGACCGATCAAGCCATTCTGGAGGAACTTGGCGGGCGTCTCGCGGCTGCCCGTATCGAGCGCAGGCTCACGCAGGCGGCCCTGGCCGAGCAGGCGGGGGTGGCCAAGCGGACGGTCGAACGTCTGGAGTCGGGCGAGGTGGCGACGCGGCTTTCGGGTTTTCTGAGGATATGCCGGGTGCTCGGTTTGCTGGAGCGCTTCGAGACTCTGCTGCCGGAGCCGGAGCCCGGCCCGATGGCACAGTTGCGGCAGCAAGGCCGGACGCGGCAACGGGCCTCGGGCGGGAAAGCGGAACCCGGAGAGAAGAAGAAGTGGACCTGGGGTGAGCCGACATGATCGCCAAAGTCCAGCTCTGGGGCCGCACGATCGGTGCCGTCTCGCTCGCGGAAAGGCGGGAGGTGGCCACGTTTCAATACGACACGGAGTTCGCGCGCAGCGGGATCGAGATTTCGCCGCTGAGCATGCCCTTGAGCGAGCGGGTGCATCAATTCCCGGCGCTGCCGCGCGAGACCTTCCACGGTCTGCCGGGGCTGCTCGCGGACTCGCTGCCGGACCGCTTCGGAAACGCCTTGATCGATGCCTGGCTGGCCACGCAGGGCCGCACGCCAGACAGCTTCAACGCCGTCGAGCGCCTTTGCTACACCGGCAAGCGCGGCATGGGTGCGCTGGAGTTTGCTCCGGTGCTGGGGCCGAGCGAGCGCAAGACGACGAAAATTGAAATCGACGCGTTGGTGCGACTGGCCGGCGAGGTGTTGACGCACCGAAACGATCTCCAGGGACATTTCCACGACACGGGTAGAGAGAAGGCGCTGCGCGCCATACTGAGCGTCGGCACATCCGCCGGCGGAGCCCGGGCCAAGGCGGTGATCGCCTGGAACCCGGCCAGCAACGAAGTGCGTTCGGGGCAAATCGCGGCCGGCGAGGGTTTCGAATACTGGCTGCTGAAGTTCGACGGTGTTTCCGGCAACAGGGACAAGGAGCTGGAAGACCCGCAGGGATACGGGACCATCGAGTTTGCCTATCACCTGATGGCCAAGGCGGCGGGCATCACGATGAGCGCCTGCCGGCTGCTGGAGGAAGACGGGCGGCGGCACTTCATGACCCGCCGCTTCGATCGCTTGCCTGGCGGGGAGAAGCTGCACATGCAGTCGCTGGGTGCGCTAGCGCATTTCGATTTCAATCAGGCGGGAGCCTACGCCTACGAGCAGGCGCTGCTGATCATCCGCCAATTGCAACTGCCGATGGCCGCGGTGGAGGAGCAGTTCCGGCGGATGGTGTTCAACATCGTGGCGCGCAATCAGGACGACCATGTGAAGAACATCGCCTTCCTGATGAACAAGGAGGGCGCGTGGTCGCTCGCCCCGGCCTTCGACCTCACCTACAGCTACAATCCGTCGGGTTCCTGGACGGCCACGCACCAGATGACGCTGAATGGGAAACGGGACGGCTTCACGCTGGCGGATTTCAAGGCCTGCGCGAAGGCGGCGCTGATGAAACAGGGCCGCGCAGCGACAATCATCGCGAAAGTGCAGGCGGCCGTGCAGCGCTGGCCGGAGTTTGCCGCTCAGGCACGCCTCGCCGATGAATGGCGCGAAGCGATTCAAAAAACCCACCGGCTGTCTTTTCCAGAAAAATGATCCGCCCCCGCGACTCCCTGCACCTCGCCCTGCGCGCGATCACCGCGCACCGCCTGCGCAGCTTCCTGACCCTGCTGGGCATTGCCGTCGGCGTCGCGGCGGTGATCCTGCTGACCTCGATCGGCGAAGGCATCCATCGCTTCGTGCTTGCCGAATTCACCCAGTTCGGCACCAATGTGATCAGCGTCGCGCCGGGCCGGACGAAGACCGCCGGGCACGCGCCGAGCGGCATTCCGACCTCGGTGCGGCCGCTGACCCTCGACGACGCACGCGCCCTGGCCCGCCTGCCACACATCACCGGCATGACGGCGACCGTCTGGGGCAACACCGAAGTCAATGCCAATGGCCGCCTGCGGCGCACGACGGTCAATGGCGTCAGCCCCGACATGCTCAAGGTGTTCAGCATCAAGGTGCGCAGCGGTCAGTTTCTGCCCGCCGAGGACGCCGACAGTGCGCGCGCCTTCATGGTCCTGGGCGCACGCCTCAAGGAGGAGTTGTTCGGTAGCGCCAACCCGCTTGGTGCCCGCGTCAGCGCCGGTGGCATGCAGTTTCGCGTCATCGGCGTCCTCGAAGCCAAGGGTCAGTTCCTGGGTATCGATCTCGACGACGCCGCCTACATTCCGACCGCGCGGGCGCTGGAGTTGTACAACCGCGACGGGATCATGAAGATCGATCTGTCGTACGAGGAAGGCGTGCGCGCCGCCGGCGTCAGCGCGCGCGTCAAGGCGACGCTGACGGCGCGCCACGGCCGCGAGGATTTCACGATCACCACCCAGGAAGACATGCTGCGCACCCTGTCGAACATCCTCGACGTGCTGACCATGGCCGTCGGTGCGCTGGGCAGCATCTCGCTGCTCGTCGGCGGCGTCGGCATCGTCACCATCATGACCATCGCGGTCACCGAACGGACGGGCGAAATCGGCCTGCTGGTCGCCCTCGGCGCGCCGCGGCGGACCATTCTCGGGCTCTTTCTCGGCGAAGCGGTCGCCCTCTCGGCACTCGGCGGATTGCTGGGCCTGCTGCTCGGCTTCGGGCTCGCGCAGTTGATCCACCTGCTGGTGCCGGCCCTACCGGTGCACACGCCGCTCAGCTTCGTCGCCCTGGCCGAACTCATCGCCGTGCTCATCGGCCTGTTGGCCGGGGTGCTGCCGGCCCGGCGTGCGGCACGGCTGAACGCCGTGGACGCGCTGCGCGCCGAATGAGGCGACACGGCTCGCTGGCGGCAACGAACTGCGCTGCGGCTACCCGATCCTATCCCTTCCCAACTTCTTCTTTCTACAAGGACCAACGATGAGCAACATTCCCCTGCGCATTTATCACAACCAGCGCTGCTCGAAAAGCCGCGCCGCCTGCCAATTGATCGCCGAGAAAGGCGTCGAAGCGGAGATCGTCGACTACCTCAAGACGCCACCGACCCGCGAAGAACTGCGTGCGCTGCTGGCGATGCTGGGCATGAAAGCGGCGGATCTCGTGCGCCGCAGCGAAGCCGTTTTCAAGGAAAACTACGCCGGACGTTCGCTGAGCGACGACGAGTGGCTGGATGCCCTGGCCACACACCCGATCCTGATCGAACGCCCGATCGCCGTACGCGGCGAGCGGGCGGTTCTCGGCAGGCCGCCGGAGAAGGTGCTGGAGTTGCTCTAGGCTGCGGTCAGCGCTTCACTTGCGCGCGCCGCCCTTCACCGACCACGAATCCCGGAGCGTCACCGTGCGATTGAAGACCGGCGCGCCGGGCTGCGAATCGACGCGATCGGCGACGAAGTAGCCATGCCGTTCGAACTGGAAGCATTCTTCCGCCTCGACCGCCTTCAGCGAGGGCTCGAGCCAGGCCTGGATGACGCGCATGCTGTCGGGATTGATGTCGTCGCGGAAATCGCGTTCGACGCCCTCCGGGTCGCCTTCGCGCCGGGCGCCAGGTGAGGGGACGGAGAACAGCCGGTCGTAGAGGCGCACTTCGGCAGGGCAGGCCTCGGCAACCGAGATCCAGTGCAGGTTACCCTTGACCTTGTAGTCGTCGGCACCGGGCGTACCGCTCTTCGAATCGGCGAAGTATTCGCAATGAACGGCGCTCACGGCACCGCTGTCGTCAAGGTCGAAAGCGGTGCACTTGACGACATAGCCATAACGCAGACGGGCCATATTGCCGGGATAGAGGCGATGGTAGCCCTTGCTTGGTTGCACCATGAAGTCTTCGCGTTCGATCCACAGCTCACGGCCAAAGGGCATGGCGCGCTTGCCGGCTTCCGGCTTCAACGGATGGTTGGGCGCAAAGCACTCCTCGCTTTCGCCGATCGGGTAGTTGTCGATGATCAGCTTGAGCGGATCGAGTACCGCGACGCGGCGTTCGGCGGCATCGTTGAGGATTTCGCGCATGCAGTCTTCGAGCAACGAGTACTCGATCAGCGAGTCCGATTTCGAGACGCCGACACGCTCGGCAAAGAGGCGAAACCCTGCCGCCGGGTAGCCACGGCGGCGCGCGCCGACCAGCGTCGGCAGACGCGGGTCGTCCCAGCCGCTCACGTGCTTTTCCTCGACCAGCTGGATCAGCATGCGCTTCGAGAGGACGATGTAAGTGAGGTTCAGTCGCGAGAACTCGATCTGCTGCGGTAGCGGCCGCTGCAACAGGCCGCCTTCGGCCAGCCGCTCGAGCAGCCAGTCGTAGAAAGGGCGCTGGTCGGCAAATTCGAGGGTACAGATCGAGTGGCTGATGTTCTCGAGGGCGTCTTCGATCGGGTGCGCATAGGTGTACATCGGATAGACGCACCAGCGGTCGCCGGTGTTGTGGTGGCTGGCGTGGCGGATACGGTAGATCGCCGGATCACGCAGATTGATGTTGCCGGCGGCCATGTCGATGCGCGCCCGCAGGATGTGCGCGCCGTCCGGAAACTCGCCCTGCTGCATGCGTTTGAAGAGGTCCATGCTTGCCGCGACGCTACGCTGGCGAAACGGCGAATTGGCACCCGCCTCGGTGAGCGTCCCGCGGCTGGCACGCATCTCCTCGGCGCTCTGGCTATCGACGTAGGCGTGGCCGCTGCTGATCAGGTATTCGGCAAACTCGACCATCCAGTCGAAGTAGTTGGACGCAAAATAGAGATTGCACTCGCTGTCTGTCGACTCTTCGGCGAGCGGACCTTGCCAGGAAAAGCCGAGCCAATGCACGGCATCGACGATCGAATCGACGTATTCCTGCTCTTCCTTCTCCGGGTTGGTGTCGTCGAAGCGCAGGTGGCAGCGACCACCGTAGTCCTGCGCCAGCCCGAAGTTCAGGCAGATCGACTTGGCGTGGCCAAAGTGCAAATAGCCGTTCGGCTCCGGCGGAAAGCGCGTGCGGATTTTCGCCGCGTCGAGCGCACCGGCAAGTTGCTGTGCGGCCGGCCCGGGCTGGCCCGACCATCTGCGCGCCGCATGCTTGCCGGCGGCGAGATCGGCTTCGATGAGGTTACGGATAAAGTTGCTGCTGGCGACTGCTGAGGTGCTCGCCGCACTACTGCTGGGCTCCTGGCTCACGGGGCGGTCCTTGATTCGAGAAGCCTTGCATTTTACCCGTCCGGGCTGGCAGCACCGCCGCTTTTCGCAGCCTGCGCACGCGCACGCGCTTCGAAGGCGCTGACCATGCCGGCAGCCATCGGCATGACCAGCAGCTGAATCACCGGCATCAGCAGAAACGAACGTGTCTCGCAGTCAAGCGCAAAGTCGACGTGGCAGCGATCATCGCCGAACGGCGTGAAGGCCCAGCGGATGTCGAAGTGCGCGAACGAGCGGTCGTTGGAACGTATGCTGATCTTGTGCGGGCGATCGAGCTCGGTGCGCGTGCGGAAGCGATGCAACAGTAGCCCGAGCGCCAGGCTCTGCTCGGTTTCGTAGGCCGCTTCTTCGCGGCGAACGATCTTCGCATCGGCGATCAGCGGCACGAACTGGGGATAGCTTTCGACATCGGCGACGACATCGAACAGGTACTCGGCGGCGAGCGCAATAGCGCGGCTTTCACGGTGGGTTGCCATGGGCTGCTGCCTCCTGTTTTCCGTTTCACTGCGCGCTTGCGTGCTCGGAGCCGGGCAGCGCAGGGCACAGCATCACGAGCTGGGCACGGCTGCCTGACGACACCCCGCACGCATAACAGCAGTGATCTGGAAAGCGAGTTTCTTGGCGATAGCCCGGGCCTCGTCTGCCGGGAACACGTCATAGAGTGAAGCCGGTTTGTGGGTGTTCAGGTTATCGAGCACCACGCGAATGCTTTTCGCCACGGGAAAGGGGGCAACCAAGTGCTTCATGGCGTGCGCAAAATCGATCTTGGTTCGGCGTTCGGTGATCAACACCTCGCGCCAGCCGCGTGCTGGCTTGGATATCATCATCAGGTCGCGAACGCCATTGCGTTGATATTCGACGTCAAAGGGCGCCGGTGCGCCCGGTTCCACGGGAATGGGCTTACCAACGATCATGACAGTCGAGATACCCCGGATGATGAAAGTCATGACCGTTAATGTGAAAGTCGCGCAAGAAAAAACAAACCCCGCTGGCGCGGGGATTGCCCAGGCACAGAATTGTTCAGTGCTTGCGCCGCGACACCCTGATTCCGACAAGGCCCAGGCCAAGAAGTGCAAGCATGGCGGGTTCCGGCACCTTAGCATCATCTCCGTAGATCCGCGTCCCTTGTTGTACAAAGCAGCAAGTGTCACTCAAGATCGGATCGCTGGCGTCGATAAAGTTGCCGTTGTTACCGGCCAGGCCACCGCCCAGGCTGGTCAGGCCGTTTTGCGTCACCGTCGTACCGGGGTACAGCCAGTGATAGGTGAACTCTTCGTCGGATATTACACCGAAGTAGTAGGTGGTGTTTGCAGTCAGCGCCAAGGAGAATAGTGGCGAGTCGTACCACTGTAATTCACCTCCGGCGCTCGTCGCTTGAAGCCCAGATTGATAGAGTCGTGTTCCGCCTAGCGAAAAGATTGCGAAGTTCAGATCGCCAGCATTTTGCAGTTGCCCGAAGACGCCGAACTGGTCGATGCTGACCGGTGCTGCGCCAACATCGATGCGCGCGAGAATGCCGGAGTTTGCAGAGCGCGTCTCGTCGAACCCTTCGGAAGGCTCGGACGGGTTACCGGCAAGGTTGTCAAACAATAGCAAACCGGCATTCGCGGGCGACGAAAGGGAGGCTGCTATAGCCGCTATAGCAGCCAGTTTATGGGCAGCCCCGAGAAGTTCTTTCAGCATGATTATTCTCCTAGCAAGTTTGGATTGAACGGCTGCGACGGATTTGTGATGAATTGGTCAATATCTTTCCACGGATAGCCGCAACTCAATATGCAAAAATCGTGCCAGATAGTGCTTTTATCATGTAAACAATGACCTGATGAAGTATGGTCAGCCGGACGTTCCGGATGTGTAAAAAATCCCGACACGCGTGGCGGCCCCACAACACACCGGCGCAAATGAGACCCAATGCCTCGGCGCTCACGAAACCTGACCTTTTTCGTTCACTAAAACGGATTCAGCAGACCGCCGCCGTGGCGTGGCGCGGATGCACACCGATGAGCTTGCCGGCGACGATGCTGGCGGCAAGCTCGACGGTCAGCGACAAACGCAGGAAGGCGAAGCCGTTGTTGCTGTCGAGGTTCGCGAGCCTCAGCTTGATCGCCGCCTGCTGGATCTTGTCCAGCGTCGCAGCAGCGCCAAGGACGCCGGTCTCGACCACCGCCAGAAACGCATGGAAGTTGGCGACCGACCCCCAGGCGGCGGTGACAGTACCGGCGGCCTGGCAGGCGGGGTCGATGGTGGCGAGAATCGACAGTGTTTCGCTGCCCTTGGTGTTGGTCTGCATGGACGTCTCCTGCGGAAAACAGAGGGGGGAGAAGGGAATCGAGAACCACGGCGGGCACGACGGCCCCGAGAGGGTTCGCGACTCGCTCAGCGCGCGGTGAGTTGGATGCAGGGCGAGAGCGTGTTGGCCTCCCTTGGCCGGGGCGATCGGGTTCTGCATCTGCGATTGGCCGTCCATGCGGAAGGTGGTGCGAAACGCCGTCAGGTCGGCGTCGAAGTAGAGGTGCATCGACATCGCCGTGAAAAAGCTGCCGCCTTGACAAGCATTTCCCTGGCGGGTAGATTCGCCTCCTGCCCGCGTCAGCATGCCGGGTTTTCGCCGATTTGACGTAAACAGATTGCGGGCGCGTTAAAAATTGCGGGCGCGTTAAAAATCCCGCTACCGGTCATGACCTGTCGAGAGACCCCAACTCATGAAAGTCATAATCGCCCCTCTTCCCCGGGCTCTTCTCGTACGGTGGGAGAAGGGAGATTCGTGATTCGCGATTGGCGATTCGCGTACGCGACTTTCACATTGAAGCGAGGCCCGCACCAAGACCCGTTGAGCTTTTCGCCGACGGGTTTTTTGTTTTGTAGCGCCGCAACCGTACACAAGGGATAGCCATGCAGCCGGACCGTACCGCCGAACTCAAAGCCTGCCTCGAAAGGAAAATTCTCGTTCTCGACGGCGCCATGGGCACGATGATCCAGCGTCATCGGCTGCAGGAGGCGGATTACCGCGGTAGCCGCTTCGCCGCGCATCCCCACGACCTGAAAGGCAACAACGACCTCCTGGTGCTGACCCAGCCCGATCTGATCCGCTCGATTCACGCCGAGTACTTGTCGGCTGGCGCGGACATTATCGAAACCAACACCTTCAATTCGACCAGCGTCTCGCAGGCCGACTACCACCTCGAAGCGATCGTGCACGAGCTGAACGTCGCCGGCGCCCAACTGGCGCGCGCGGTGTGCGACGAGTTCACCGCGCGCGACCCGAGCCGGCCGCGCTTCGTCGCCGGCGGCCTCGGACCGACCTCGCGCACGGCGTCAATCTCACCCGACGTCAACGATCCGGGTTACCGCAACACCAGCTTCGACGAACTCGTCGCCACCTACAGCGAAGCCGTGCGCGGACTGTGCGAAGGCGGCGTCGACCTGATCCTGGTCGAAACCGTGTTCGACACGCTGAACGCCAAAGCCGCGCTCTTTGCGGTCGAGCAGTACTTCGAACAGGTGGGACGGCGTTGGCCGGTGATGATCTCGGGAACCATCACCGACGCCTCCGGGCGGACGCTTTCCGGGCAGACCGCGGAAGCGTTCTGGAACTCGCTGAGCCACATTCGGCCGCTGAGCTTCGGCCTCAACTGCGCGCTCGGCGCCGCCGAATTGCGCCAGTACGTCGAAGAGTTGTCGCGGATTTGCGATTGTTTTGTTTCGGCCTACCCCAACGCCGGCCTGCCGAACGCTTTTGGCGGTTACGACGAGACGCCGGAGCAGCTCGCCGCGGAAGTTTCCGACTGGGCCAGGCAGGGTTTTGTAAACATCGTCGGCGGCTGCTGCGGCACCTCACCCGAACACATCGCCGCGCTCAGCAAGGGCGTCGCCGGGGTCAGGCCGCGGCGCCTGCCGCAAGTCGAGCAGAAGCTGCGGCTCTCGGGCCTCGAGCCCTTCAACGTCGGCAAGGACTCGCTGTTCGTCAATGTCGGCGAGCGCACCAATGTCACCGGCTCGAAAGCCTTCGCGCGGATGATTCTCGAAGGCCGTTTCGACGACGCCCTGGCGGTCGCCCGCCAGCAGGTCGAGAACGGCGCGCAAGTGATCGACATCAACATGGACGAGGCAATGCTCGACTCGAAGGCGGCGATGGAGCGCTTCCTGAAGCTTATTGCCAGCGAGCCGGACATCTCGCGCGTGCCGATCATGATCGACTCGTCGAAGTGGGAAGTCATCGAAGCCGGCCTCAAATGCATCCAGGGCAAGGGCATCGTCAACTCGATCTCGATGAAGGAGGGGGAGGCCGAATTCCTGCGCCAGGCGCGGCTGGCGCGGCGCTACGGCGCGGCGGTGGTGGTGATGGCTTTCGACGAAAGCGGACAGGCCGACACCTACGCGCGCAAGACCGAAATCTGCGCCCGTGCCTACCAGCTGCTCACCGAGCAGGCAGGCTTCCCGCCCGAGGACATCATCTTCGACCCGAACATTTTCGCCATCGCCACCGGCATCGAAGAGCACAACAACTACGCCGTCGACTTCATCGAGGCCTGCAAGTGGATTCGCGCCACGCTGCCGGGTGCGCAGCTCTCGGGTGGCGTTTCCAACGTCTCCTTCTCGTTCCGCGGCAACGACGCGGTGCGCGAAGCGATCCACACCGTCTTCCTGTATCACGCGGTCAAGGCCGGCCTGTCGATGGGCATCGTCAATGCCGGCATGCTCGGGGTCTACGATGACCTCGACCCGGTGCTGCGCGACAAGGTCGAAGACGTGGTGCTCAACCGCAGCCCCGAGGCCGGCGAAGCGCTGGTCGAGTTTGCGCTGACGGTAAAGGAGGGCAAGGCCAGAGACAGCGGTCCCGATTTGAGCTGGCGCGAGCTGCCGGTCGAGGAGCGCCTGACGCATGCGCTGGTCAAGGGCATCAACAACTTCGTGGTGGGCGACACCGAAGAGTGTCGCGCGGCGCTGGAAGCCGCCGGGAAACCACCGCTGTCGGTCATCGAGGGGCCCTTGATGAACGGCATGAACGTCGTCGGCGACCTCTTCGGCGCCGGCAAGATGTTCCTGCCGCAGGTGGTCAAATCGGCACGGGTGATGAAGCAGGCAGTCGCCCACCTGATTCCCTATATCGAAGCCGAGAAGCTGCGCACCGGGGTCAGCAGCAAAGGCAAGATCGTCGTCGCCACGGTCAAGGGCGACGTGCACGACATCGGCAAGAATATCGTCGGCGTCGTCCTCGGCTGCAATGGCTACGACGTTGTCGACCTCGGGGTGATGGTCTCCTGCGACAAGATCCTGCACGCCGCCCGC
This sequence comes from Candidatus Accumulibacter phosphatis, assembly GCF_012939955.1. Classification (GTDB taxonomy): domain Bacteria; phylum Pseudomonadota; class Gammaproteobacteria; order Burkholderiales; family Rhodocyclaceae; genus Accumulibacter; species Accumulibacter delftensis. The sequence continues at coordinate 30,851 of NZ_SPMY01000038.1, read as the reverse complement.
GAACACGGCGCACAGGCAGTCGGCCTGTCGGGCCTGATCACTCCGTCGCTCGAGGAGATGAGTCACGTCGCCAGCGAAATGCAGCGCCTGGGCTTTGCCGACGGCGTTGATGGCGGCCCTGCCGTGCCGCTGCTGATCGGCGGCGCGACGACCAGCCGCGCGCATACGGCGATCAAGATCGCGCCGAACTACAGCGGACCGGTGATCTACGTCCCTGACGCCTCGCGCGCCGTCGGCGTCGTCACCCAACTGCTGTCGATCGACCGCGCCACCAGCTACAAGGCCGAAGTCGCTGCCGACTACGAAAAGCTGCGCGCGCAGCACGCGAACAAGAAGGGCATCCAGCTGGTGACCCTTGCCGCAGCGCGCGACAACCGTTTTTCGGATGACGCCGAGGCGGCCTACAAACCTGTCGCACCGAATAAGCCCGGCCTGCACGTCCTGCGCGACATCGACCTGGCGACGCTGGCCGAGTTCATCGACTGGGGACCGTTTTTCCAGACCTGGGATCTGGCCGGCAGCTTTCCGAAAATTCTCGATGACGCGCTGGTCGGCGAGACGGCGCGCGAAGTCTATGCCGACGCACAGAAGATGCTGCAGACGATCATCGAGGAAAAATGGCTGAGCGCCAACGCTGTCTTCGGGCTCTTCCCGGCCAACGCCGTCGGCGACGACATCGAGATTTATGCCGACGAAGCGCGTAACGAACGCTTGATGAGCTGGCACAACCTTCGCCAGCAACAGGAGCGCCCCGCGGGCAAGCCGCACTACTGTCTGAGCGATTTTGTCGCTGCGCGGGGTACGCCGGACTGGCTGGGCGCCTTTGCCGTCGGCGCCGGCTTTGGTATCGAAGCCAAGCTCGCCGAGTTTGCCGCCGCCCACGACGACTACCGCGCGATCCTCCTGAAAGCGCTCGCCGACCGCCTCGCCGAAGCCTGTGCCGAGTACTTGCACGCGCAGGTGCGCCGCGATTACTGGGGCTACGCCAGCGACGAGACACTGGACTGCGCGGCACTGATCCGCGAGGACTATCGCGGCACCCGGCCGGCTCCCGGCTACCCGGCCTGCCCCGACCATACTGCCAAGCGCGCCCTCTTCGCGCTGCTCGACGCGCCCGCCAACACCGGCATGGGCTTGACCGAGAATTTCGCGATGACGCCAGCGGCGGCAGTTGCCGGCTTCTATCTGGCGCACCCGCAGGCGCGCTACTTCGCGGTCAGCAAGATTGCCCGTGACCAGCTCGAAGACTGGGCCGAGCGCGCCGGCTTCAGCGTCAGCGAAGCCCAACGCTGGCTGGCACCTCTGCTCTAGGCGACGAGCGGGAGGGGGCAGCGATGAGCGCACCAGGCTGCCCGACTTCGTCGCACGTGACGTCGACCTTGGCATGCGCACGACGCTGCGCTTGCCGGGCCGGGCTGCCTTGCACGCGGAAATCCACACCAGCACGCAACTGGCAATGCTTGCCGGCAACCACCGATGGCGTCGCTTCGTTCTCGGCGCCGGCAGCAATCTGGTACTCACCGGCGACTTCGATGGCCTGCTGCTGCAAATGGCGATTCGCGGTCGCGAGCTGATCGGTGAAGACGACGACGCCTGGTACGTCCGTGCCGGTGCCGGCGAAAATTGGCATCAACTGGTGCTGTGGACACTGGCGCAGGGCTGGCCCGGGCTCGAAAATCTGGCGCTGATTCCGGGCACGGTCGGCGCCGCGCCGATCCAGAACATCGGCGCCTACGGACTGGAAGTCGGCGAGCGCCTGCATGCCCTCGAAGCCATCGACATGCAGACCGGCAGAACGCTGCGACTCGCTCACGCCGACTGCCGTTTCGCCTACCGTGACAGCGTCTTCAAGCAGGAAGGCTGGCATCTGGATGGGCAACGGGTGATCACGCGGGTGACCTTCCGCCTGCCGAAAGCCTGGCAGCCACTACTCGGCTACAGCGATCTCGCCACCGAACTCGAAGGGCAGCGGAGCAGCGACGCGAACGACTCGCCGAACACTCGGCCGGACAGCCATCCGAACGGCCACCCGCAGGGCCAAGCGGACAGCCAGGCCACTGCCTGGCAAATCGCCGAGGCGGTGATCCGCGTCCGCAGCCGCAAGCTGCCCGACCCGGCAACGCTGCCGAACGCCGGCAGCTTCTTCCACAACCCGGTGGTCGGCGCCTCGCTCGCCGAACAATTGGCGATTGCACATCCGGGTCTGCCGCGCTATCCGCAGCCCGACGGCCGCATCAAACTGGCCGCCGGCTGGTTGATCGAGCGCAGCGGCTGGAAAGGTCGGGATCTGGGCCGCGTCGGGATGTACGAGAAGCAGGCGCTGGTACTGGTCAATCGCGGCGCGGCGTGCGGCGCCGAGGTGATGGCGTTGGCGCAAGCCGTGCAGGCGGATGTCCGCGAACGCTTCGCCGTCGAGCTCTTGCCCGAGCCGGTTTTTCTCTGAATGCTGAATGCCGGGCCGAAGGCCTTCGACAGTCCGCCTGTGGAGGACCCTGCGCTCAGACCGGCACGACACTGCCACAAAGCTCGATGAACTCGCCGTCCTGAAAACAGGCGCCAACGGTGTGCTCTTCATCCCAGAGCGTCGTGTAGGCCAATTCGGTGCTCACTTTTCCATCCACAAAAGCAAGCGACACGGACACCAGCGATCACCGCCCCCCAGACTTCACTGGCGTCCACCAGCTTGGGAAATGCGGCGCCGGCTTCGCTCAGCTCACCCCTGGCCAGGGACTCCGCATACGGGCCGTAATGCTCCAATAGCGCCTGTTCGATGCTTGGCCGCCAACCGGCAAACTGCGTGGCGACTTCGCGTGCCGCCTGCAAGGCCGGCGCGTCGGGCTCGCTGCGCGTGCCGGAGATCGCCAGCGGGACGTTTTCATCGCTGCCGAGGCTGATCGATCCGCGCCAATGGCCGCGGGAGCGCAAGAGCTCGCCAAGCTGTGGATCGCGGAACGGTGCTGATTTGAAAAGATCGAACATGGCTTTTGCTCCGTGCTAAACAGGCATACAGAGTGAATCGCGGCAATTGCCGGGGGTGACAGCAGCGTCCGCTGAATGAGAAGCCGCTCGCCGGGTATTAGGGGCATCAAAATGCCTCGTCCGGCCGCAGGAAGCGCCATTGCCCAAGCGGCAAGTCAGCCAGTCGGACCGCACCGATGCGGACTCGCTTGAGGCCGCAGACACGCAGGCCGACGAGCTCGCACATGCGCCGGATCTGGCGTTTTCGCCCCTCGCGGAGCACGAAGCGCAGCTGATCATCGTTCAGCCATTCGACCTTGGCCGGCTTCAGCTGGCGGTCGTCAAGGCTGAGGCCGTGATTCAACAGCGCCAGGCCTTTGTCGTCAAGCTGACCTTCGACACGAACCAGATACTCCTTGTCGATGCAGCTCTCCTGACCGATCAGCTGGCGCGCCACGCGCCCATCCTGAGTCAGCACCAGCAAGCCGGTCGAATCGATATCCAGGCGGCCGGCCGGTGCCAGGCCCTTCAAGCATGAAGGATGGAATACTGGCGTGTCCGGCGTGCAGCGCTGATTTTCGGGTTGAACCAGGGTAACCGCTGGCGTGAAGCCGGGCTCCGGCTGCCCGGAAACATAGCCCATCGGCTTGTGCAGCAGGATCGTCATTCGGCTTTGCTGCTGCGCCTGCGCCTCCTTGTCGAGAACGATTACCGCCGCCGGATCAGCGCGAGTGCCGAGTTCGCTGACCCGACGGCCATCGACGAACACCCAGCCGCGCACGATATAGTCGTCGGCGTTGCGGCGCGAACAGAGACCACGCTCGGCCATCAGCTTGGAGATCCGGACACCCGTCTGGGGAGCGCTGCTCGCTACCGCGGCAGGCTTCGCTGGCGCCGGAATGCGGGCCGGCAGTGCCGCCCCGTTCGACGCTACAGCCGATGGCAAGCGCGCCGGAATCCGGCGCACTTTTGGCGGCGCCTTGACGTCGGCCGCTGCTGGCGCGCGCGACGCCTCCGCGGCTGCCGCTGGCGGTTTACTCGAACCGCCGCCGCGGCGACTTGCCGCCGCCCGAGTGCCCGGTGCTCCGCTGGGGGTCTTGCGTGGCCGATCGGCCATCAATCAGGCGATGTCCAGCAACTCGATTTCGAAAACGATCTTGGCGTGCGGCGGAATCAGGTTGCCGGCACCGCGTGCCCCGTAAGCTAGATCGGCAGGGATGGTGAGCCGACGAACGCCACCTACGCACATCCCCGGGACGCCTTCGTCCCAACCGGCAATCACATGTTTTCCGTCGAGCGGAAAACGGAAGGGCTCGTTGCGATCGACGCTCGAGTCGAACTTCGTACCGTCGGCAAGCCAGCCCGTGTAATGCACGATAACGTGCTGGCCGGAACACGCAACAGGGCCACTGCCGGCAATGATGTCCTCGAACTGCAGGCCGCTGGGGGTGGTGACGATGGGCATGTGAGATCCTTGTGAACGAAAAAAAACCGCAGTTTAGCCCAGCAAGCCACGAAAAGGGCCATTTTCGCGCATTTTGCCAGGTCTCCACCGGGCGCCAGGGGGGTAGCTTTTTGGCATATTCGTTCCTGGCAGCCGGAGCAGGGCCGCGAAGCCATATCAAACTAATGGATACCCTCGCCCGCTCGGTGTGCGATCCGGTAAGATGGGAAAAAACTAGGGCAAGGAACACGAACAATGCATGCATCATCGCTCAGTGAGCCGGTCGTTACCGACCGGGAAGCCCTGCAGGAGTTCATCGACATCCTGTGGGAATACACGCCGACGATCGAACGCGATGTCGCTCGCCTCAAGAACCATCCCACCGAACACGCGGTCGTTGGCAACCTGTTCCGCACTCTGCACAACATAAAAGGCGACGCAGCACTGTGCAGGGTAGAAGTGGCAGTGGCCATCGTTCACCCGATGGAATCGGTTCTGGTGCGGGTACGAAACGGTGATCTACCGTTCACCAATGCCATTGCCGAAGCCACACTATTGACCATCGACCGCCTGGAACTGGCAGTTGAACGGCTATCCTCGGAGCAAACACTCGCTGGACTGCAGCTGCAACTCCTGATCGAGGGCTTGGAAAAGCTGGCCGCGGCAACGCCATCGGAACTGGACGCCTGTGTCGCCGACCTCATCGAAGCGGTTACCGGCAAGCGCCCAGTCACGGTTGCGGTCAAGGCCCCCGCAGCGCAACGCAAGCCGGGCGACGCTTCCCGATCACAAACGGCCGACGACCTGCTTTTCTTCCTGACGCTGGCCAATCAGTTCGAAATGCGCTCGCCGCGTTTCGCCGGCCGTACCATGCGCATCCTGCGCCTGGCGCTGGAAACCAATCAAATGGCCGGCAATCCGATTGACCCGGTGCAGCTGGAAGCCGCCATCTACATGCACGACGTCGGGATGATGTTTCTTCCCGAATCGGTGTGGCTCAGGGCCAGCGCACTGACCCCCGCAGAGCAACGCATCATGCGCGCACACCCCGAGTATGCCGCCGGCCTGCTGTCGCGCATGGAGAGCTGGGCGGCCGCCGCCGCGATGGTCGCCCAACACCATGAAACGCCCTTCGGCAAGGGTTACCCGGGCGCGCTTACGGGGGAACAAATCTGCCCTGGTGCCAAGGTCCTGGCCATTGTCGATGCCTTCGAGGCGGTGATGTTGAAGCACACCGAGCGCGGCCGCAAGCGTTCGCTGTTGCGGGCCATCGCCGAAGTCAACGCCTGCGACCAGCAGTTTGCGCCGGAATGGATCGAGCCCTTCAACCAGGTGATACGACGTGCCGCTGAAAGCCGATGACTGATTTAGCAACAGCCGACCTGGAGCGTCGCTTCGCGGGTATCGCCCGCTTGTACGGGACGGCCGCGCTGCAGCGCTTTCAGCGCGCGCATATCGCCGTCGTCGGCGTCGGCGGCGTCGGTTCCTGGGCTGCCGAAGCACTGGCACGCTCGGCAATCGGCAGGATCACGCTGATTGATCTGGACATGGTCGCCGAATCCAACGTCAACCGCCAGGTGCACGCCCTCGACGGCGAGTTCGGCAAGGCCAAGGTCAGCGCCATGGCACAGCGCATCCAGGCCATCAATCCGGCCTGCGTGGTCAAGGAAGTCGAGGATTTCGTAACCCCGGAAAACGTCGATACGCTCCTCGCTGGCCCCTTTGATTGTCTGATCGACGCCATCGACCAGGTGCGCACCAAGGCGGCGATGATCGCCTATGCCCGACGTTGCGCGCTGCCGCTGATCACCGCCGGTGGTGCCGGCGGCCAGATTGACCCGACACGAATCCAGATCGCCGACCTGGCTTTGACCATCCAGGATCCCTTGCTCGCCAGGCTGCGCGCGCTATTGCGCAAGGACTACGCGTTCACCAGGGAGGCAAAGAAGAAGTTTGGCATCGCGGCGGTCTTCTCGAGCGAAGCGCTACGCTATCCGGAAGCCGCCACGACCTGTGATCAAGCGCCGGTGCTCAGTGGCCTGAGCTGTGCCGGCTACGGTTCATCGGTCTGCGTCACCGCCACCTTTGGCCTGCTGGCCGCCGGGGAAGTGCTCAGGGTCCTGGCCAGCACCGCTGGTGCCGTGCCCGACCGGGGCTGCGCGCAAGCCTAAGGCCGGGTCTTTGCTGACGGCAGCCCGGCAACGGGCCGCCGGTCAGCCGATCACGACCCGATTCTTGCCGGCCTGCTTGGCCGCGAACATCGCCTCGTCGGCACGTTTGCTGACCGAAGCCTGGGTATCACCGGCGCGCAACTCGCTGAGGCCAGCGCTGAAGGTGATCAGCTGTCGGTTGTTGTCGTGCAGGAAGATGCGCCGGGTGAGCTCACGTTGCAGGCGAACCAGCGCCGTCTGCGCGTCCTCGAGCTGCGTGTCCGGCAGCAGGATGATGAACTCCTCGCCGCCAAAACGAGCCACCGTGTCCTGCGGCCGAATGGTCTCGCGAATGACCGTGGTCAAATGGATCAGCGCTGCATCACCGGCGTCGTGCCCGAGTGTGTCGTTGAGCTTCTTGAAGTTGTCGATGTCGAGCAAGGCGACGCAGAGGGTCGATTGGCGGCGCTGCGCGCGCGCCGTCTCCTTCTCGAAAGCTTCTTCAAGACCGCGGCGGTTGAGCGCCCCGGTGAGCTGGTCGTGACGAACCAGGGTGCTGGCTTTGTCGAGTTCGACCTGCAATTCGCCGATACGCTGCTCGGCTTCGTCGACACTCTGTTTGGCACTCCGCAGCTCATCACGCGAGCGCTGAGCGTTAAGCTGGATGATTTTCGTCTCGCGAATCACTTCCGCGAGTACGTCTTCCAGCTCGGAGATGTCTTCGGCCGCGCTGATGCGGTCAGCGCAGATTTCGATCTTGTCGTGATACTCCGAAGTCGAATCGGCAAACTCGGCCAGGTGATCGACGAAACCGGCCAGCATCTGCTTAAGGTTTTCGCGCGCTTCGTTGAGGCTGTGCTTCAACTGCCCCTGCTTGAAAATCACTTCCCTGAGCCGATTCTCGGCGTCACCGATCGAGCGCAGGCTCAACGGGCCGGCAACAATTTCCCTAACGATCGCGATCTGTCCAGCAAGCCAACGGTCCTCGACGACCAGCTCGCCGACGTTCTCGATCAGCAACTGCAGCAGATTGAGCAGACCAGCGCGCAGCTCGACGCGATCTTCGGCGAGCAGCTCAAGGCGGAAAGCAAAACGCTTGATGCCTGCCTGAAAGCCCTCCATCGCTGCACGCGAGGTGGCCGTGCGCAGCTTGTGCGCCAGGGCTGTCGCGTCGGCCACCAACTCCGGCTCGTCCTGCAGCAGTGAGGGAACGAGCACCGCTAGCGTGTATGCGAAGATTTCGCTCAGTTCGGCCGACAACTGGGCAGCCAGATCACTGCTCTGCAGCGCTTTCTTAGCCGCAGCAAGGTCCGCCGGCGACGACGACGACTTGGCCACCAGCGCAGGCGTCGCTTTCTCGTCCTCGACGAGGGGGATTTCGTCAGCCATCGGCGCATTCAGCGACCACGAGCGGAGCAAGCTCTGCAGACGTGTGAAAAGCAGCTCGCTGTTGCCAGCGGCGCCGGCCAGCAGGCGCTCGAATGCCTCGCGCTTGCGGGCGACGGTAAGGCCCGCCTGCTTGCCCTCCCACTGCCGCAGAAAGTCGCCGAACAGCTCACTCCAGGGTAGATCCTGTTCCTTGCCAAGCTGCGCGAAAAGCTCGCCCAGGCCGCGCTTGAGTTCCTCCCAGGTCTTGCCCTTGAAGGCCTGCTCGAAACGCTTCAGCAAGCGCTGCTGCGCCGGCTTTTCTCTTGGTAGCGCATTGAGCAGAGCCTTCAGCTCACGCTCCGGAAACGGCGTCGCGGCGGCGGCTGAAATACCCGCAATCTCATGGTAGAGCGCCTGATAGTTCTCGGGTGACGGCGACATGCGCCTGCTAGCCAACAGGCGAAAGGCTTCGCGGGCAATTTCTGACGGATTCGTGAGAGTTGGCATGAGCTTCCATCAACAAGACATACGGATCGCGGCATTCTAACAGCGTGCCCACCGGGGAGAAAGCATGCCGCACAGCGGAAGTCACGATAGATCAAACACCTGGCGACGACGAGCAGGAGCCCTCCCTGGCTGCGCGGGCCATCGGCCGGCAAGCCATCGGGCCAGCACGTCGACCCCAGTCAGCCCGCGTGCAGGCGCTTCCGTGGCTACCCCAGGATTGCGATTCGGCTATAATCAGCGCCTCGACAGAATTACCCGCCTCCGTAGCATGAAGGTCGTGCAGTTGATTTGTAATCATCAGGTGTTGGTTCGATTCCGACCGGAGGCACCATTAAAAACAAGTAGTTAGCCCGGATCACAAGGCCGGGCTTTTTGTCGTCTGCAGAAAAGTAGGCGCATAGCAGGCGGATTCGAGCATTCCGAATCTATCCCGCCAAAGAAAAACCCGACGCTGGGCCGGCTCGGTGCCTGATTGGCGCAGGCCTTGCGGGGTGACGTTTCCTGCCGGCTTGGGTGCGTGGCCGTCGATGGTGCCGAGGCGACCCGAGCCGTCAATCGCGCAATGACGTGGCCAGACGTTCTGCCCCGGCCCTTGGCGGCTAACTGGAGAAGCCAGCCCCGAAGGGCGAGATCCGACGGCGGCAACAGTGGAGCAGCTGCGCGCCATGAGGTCCCTTCAACGAAGCTCACCCCGAAGGGCAAGATGTGACCTTCGACCGTCGACACGCGGCCGTCGGCCGCCTTGTCGCATTGACGCTGATCCCGGCGGCGTCGATGACAGCAGCCCTGATAGTGGTGTAGAGGTCGGGCATGCTTGTCTCCTGATCGTTGGCGATAACCGGACTATTAATAGTGTTGAATTCTATCGCATGCCGCCTCAGTAGGCGCTCGTTGTTACATCGCTATGCGCCGCCCCCATGCCGCGAGTGAGCAGGTGCTGTGGCACCGGCAGCCGCCAGTATTAGTACAGGTGGTGCGTTTGCGTAATCTGGCCCGATGGCGCTGCGCCGCTTTCCACGGCTCTTGTGGAAGGCTTTTCGGCAGACGGATTCTGTGTGCAGTCGGCGCAGGAGATGGCAAGGCCATGCTATCCAGGAGCCTTGCCCTGGCCAGGGTAGTGCTGCGTTCTGGGGGCAAGCGATCTGCTTGTTGCTTCACCAACGAAAGCAGCAGGGGCACACCGAACGTCCGCGGCTGATCCATGGTGATGCTGTTGCCAATGGCGTTGGAAATCTGGTCGGCCGACAGGAAAGCCCAGGGGGCCAGCCAGGCCAAACCAGAGCCCGGTCGCAATCCATTGTGGCGACCGGCTGTCGCATGGCTTGTCGCTGGATACGCGACCCAAAGCAAGCTTCGCGAGCGTATGAGCCTGCATCAATCAGCGTCAATCACCAACCTGGCGCCGAGAACAGTAGTGGAAATGGCGCCTACTTGACGCGCTGCAGCTTCGGCCGACCGGCAGGTGGCGGAATCTTCGGCGGCTCGGGCTCGCCATCCTGGCCGGGAACAGGGGTGCTGCCTTCCGCTTCAGCGACCGCCCCTGCGGGCTCCGGCTCGAAGGCCATGCCGCCACCGTTTTCACGGGCGTAGATGGCGGCAACGTTGCCGATCGGCACCAGCAGGTCGCGTGCGACGCCGCCGAAGCGGGCCTGAAAGGTGATGACGTCGTTGCCGATCTCGAGGCGTCCGGTCGCTTCGTAGTCGAGATTGAGGACGATCTGGCCATCGCGAACATGTTCCATCGGCACGCGCGTGCGCGCGTCTACGCTCACCGCGAGGTAGGGGGTGAAGCCGTTGTCGGTGCACCATTGGTGGATGGCGCGAATCAGATAGGGTTTGGTCGACGGCAGATCCAAGTTCGTTCCCATGCAAAGTGATCGACAATCGGCAGGGCGGCGGCGGACGCCACCGGCGAACGGCGACGCCCTGTGCAGCCTGTGCTGCGCGCTACTTGCGCATCGCTTTTTCGGAGGGCGTAAGCGCGTCGATGAAGCCCTGACGGCTGAAAATGCGCTCGCCGTACTTCAAAAGCGGCAAGGCGGTCTTCGAGAGTTCGATGCCGTAGTGGTCGAGCCGCCAGAGCAGCGGCGCGATGGCCACGTCGAGCATCGAGAACTCTTCGCCGAGCATGTGCTTCTGCTTGACGAATACCGGCGACATCTCGGTGAGACGGTCACGGATCTGCTGGCGAGCGCGGTCGGCTGTCTTGCCATTTTTCTCGAGAGGCTCGATATAAGCGAAAACTTCGCGCTCCATGGTGATCAGCAGTTGCCGCGCCCGCGCCCGCATGATGGGATCGGCGGGCATCAACTGCGGATGTGGGAAGCGCTCATCGATGTACTCGTTGATGATGTTCGGCTCGTAGAGGATGAGGTCCCGCTCGACAAGGACCGGCACACGGCCGTAGGGGTTGATGATGGCAATCTCTTCGGCTTTGGCGAAGAGATCGACATCAATCACCTGGAAATCCATGCCTTTTTCGTAGAGCACAATACGGCAACGGTGACTGAACGGGCAGGTGCTTCCCGAATAGAGATTCATCATGATCAATACCCTCAAAAACGAATCGGCACCGCGGCGGGAGCGAGCGCTTGTCGCGCCCTCGCCGGCGATGCCGTAGCCCGAAACGCGGCGTTATGCTTCAGTTACTTGATGTCTTTCCAGTAATTCTTCTTCATCTTGTAGGCGAAGCCGAAGAGAACCAGGAGATAGGCCAGGACACCGGCACCGAGTTGCTTGCGGAAGCCGGCATCCGGCTCCGCCGCCCAGACCAGGAAGCCGACCAGATCGCCAACGGTCTTGTCGTACTCGGCGGGCGTTTGCGTGCCGGGAGTGGCCAGTTCGAGATGGTGATCGCTGTTCAGAACCTGTATCCCCTGCAACTGCCAAAGAGCGTGCGGCATGCCAACGTTCTCGAAAACCAGGTTGTTCCAACCGGTCGGCCGCTTTTCGTCGCGGTAGAACGAGCGCAGATAGGTGTACAACCAGTCGGCACCGCTACCGTCCTCGGAAGCACGCGCACGGGCGACCAGAGACAGATCGGGCGGCGTCGCTCCGAACCAGATTTTCTGCTCGGCAGGGCGGGCGGCAACGCGCATCTTCTCGCCGATCTTGTCAGCCGTAAACAAGAGGTGATCCTTGATCTCCTGCTCGGAAAGGCCGATCTCGGTCAGGCGGTTGTAGCGGACGAAGCTCAAGCCGTGGCAGTTCATACAGTAGTTGACGAAGGTCCTGGCGCCGCTTTGCAGGGCGGCATTGTCGCGCTGCACTTCCGGTGCCTTTTCAAGATGAAGAGCGGCGCCGCTGGCAAAGGCAATGGCCGGAGCGACGAGCAATGCAGTGAGCAATTTTTTTCATTTTGTGCTTTCCTTTACATCGTCACGCGATCAGGTTCCGGCTTGTACTTGTCGATCTTCGACCACCACGGCATGGTCAAAAAGAAGAGGAAGTAGTACAGGCTGAGAATCTGCGCCACCGGAGCACCGGGAATGACGCCGAAGAAAGCGTAGGACGGTGCTTTCGTGCCAAGGAAGCCAAGGATGAAAAAGGAGATCACGAAGATCGTCAGCAGGGTCTTGAAGATCGGACCACGATAACGGATCGACTTGACCGGGCTACGGTCCAGCCACGGCAGGAAAGCCAGGATCACGACACCGCCACCCATCGCCACGACACCCCAGAACTTGGCGTCGATGCCGAAAAGCGGCCAAACCATCGCCCGCAGGAGCGAGTAGTAAGGCGTGAAGTACCAGACCGGGGCGATGTGCGCCGGCGTCTTCAGCGGATCGGCGGGGAGGAAGTTGTTGTACTCGAGGAAGTAGCCGCCGCCTTCGGGAGCGAAGAAAACGATGATCGAGAAGACCATCAGGAAGACCACCACGCCGACGATATCCTTCACCGAGTAGTAGGGGTGAAAGGGGATGCCGTCGAGCGGAATGCCTTCGGGGGTCGTGCGCTTCTTGATTTCGACGCCGTCCGGGTTGTTCGAACCGACTTCATGCAGCGCCAGGATGTGCGCGGCAACGAGGCCGAGAAGGACCAAGGGCACGGCAATGACGTGGAAGGAGAAGAAGCGGTTGAGCGTGGCATCGCCGACGACGAAATCGCCGCGAATCCAGATCGACAGGGGCTCGCCGACCAGCGGGATGGCTGAGAACAGGTTGACGATCACCTGTGCGCCCCAAAAGGACATTTGCCCCCAGGGCAGCAGGTAGCCCATGAAGGCTTCGGCCATCAGGCACAGAAAGAGCAGCGTGCCAAAGACCCAGATCAGCTCGCGCGGCTGCCGATAGGAACCGTAGAGCATGCCACGAAACATGTGCAGGTAAACAACCAGGAAGAAGGCCGAGGCCCCGGTCGAGTGCATGTAGCGGACCAACCACCCCCAGGGCACATCGCGCATGATGTATTCGACGCTGGCGAAAGCCACCGGAATACCATCGGCGTTGAGCGAGGCGTCCGGCTTGTAGTGCATGACCAGGAAGATGCCGGTAACGATCTGAATGACCAGCACCAGCATCGCCAGCGAACCGAAGAAGTACCAGAAGTTGAAGTTTTTCGGTGCGTAGTACTCGGAGAGGTGGCCGCGCCACATCGACGTCGCCGGGAAGCGGGCGTCAAACCACTCCAGCAGATTGCCCTGCAGGGAACCATCCGACTTGTACTTCTCGAAATTGGTATTCGATGCCATCGCTTAGGCTCCCTTCTTGTGTTCGCCAATGAGGATGCGCGTGTCCGACAAATACATGTGCGGAGGCACCTCAAGGTTGGTTGGTGCCGGCTGGCTCTTGTAGACGCGGCCGGCAAAGTCGAAGTGGGAACCGTGGCAGGGACACAGGAAACCGCCGACCCAGTCGGCAGCCATGCCATCTGCGGGACCATGCTTGAATTTTGCCGAAGGCGAGCAACCGAGGTGAGTACAGATGCCGACGACGACCATGTACTCGGGCTTTATCGAGCGAGTTTCGTTCTTGCAATACTCTGGCTGCATGTCCTTTTCGGACTTGGGGTCGGCCATCTGGTCGTTGAGCGCGGGTAGCGTCTCGAGCATCGGCTTGTTGCGGTTGATGATCCACACCGGTTTGCCTCGCCACTCGACGGTCATCATCTGACCGAGTTCGAGGTTGCCGACATCGACTTCGACCGGCGCACCGGCTGCCTTGGCCCGCTCGGATGGCAGCATGCTGGACAGGAACGGTACTAGCGCGACCAGCGCCCCCGCCCCGCCAACGGCAGCGGTCGCGACGACTAGTCGCCGCCTTCCGCAGTCCACTTTGCTCTCATTGCTCATAGCGCTGATCCCTAGCACGTAATGGAAAGTTGGTACGAACTAAACCGCGGCATTATACGCTAAAGTCGATGCAGAGAAAATTTGCAGCCTTGTCCAAAGTGGTATGAGCCTGAACAGGCGGCGTGTTTCCACTCAAACATGAGCCTGAAAGAAGATGTTGGCGAAGGGCGAAACGGGTTGATCATCCTGAAGATGGTGATCAACATGAACGAAGCACAGCTTCGCACGATCGAGCAGATCGACCAATGTCTCAGCGGCAGCGCCCTCATCGAGTTGTCGACGGCAACGGCACCATGTCCAGGATCGCCAAAGACCAGGAGAAAAGGAAGCACAACGAACGGTATAAGGGCTCTGCCTGGCTCGCGTACAAGAACATGTGGTGAATACTCGACGAACAGCAAGGCGAGTACGCAGCCGTCGGCCTTCACGGGCAGGGATTCTATATCAATCGCGACGCCGACATGGTCGTCGCCTTCCTCTCGAGTCAGCACGTCGCTTCCGCTGCCGGCAGGAGGGAGCTGGACGGACGCAGTGCGGAGTTCCTCGCCGCGACGCACCTAGCGGGCTTGGCACGGACGATCGCAAGCCGGCGGCGACAGAGCCGCCCGGCCGCCTACGAGACAAGCGGGCGGCGCTCGCGCAGGGCCTGCGCCAGCGTTCCCGCATCGACGTATTCGAGTTCGCCGCCCACCGGCACCCCGCGCGCGATGCGCGAAACGCTGACGCCGCGGCTTTTGAGCATTTCCGAGAGGTAGTGGGCGGTCGCTTCGCCTTCGTTGGTGAAATTGGTGGCGATGATCACTTCGCGCACCACGCCATCGCTGGCGCGCGCCAGCAGGCGTTCGAGGTGCAGTTCGCCAGGGCCGATGCCGTCGAGCGGCGAAACGCGCCCCATGAGCACGTAGTACAGCCCCGCATAGGCGTGCGTCTGCTCCATCATGTTCATGTCGATCGGCGTTTCGACGACACAGAGCTGGCTGGCATCGCGCTTGCTCGACAGGCAGCGGACACAAATTTCGGACTCGGTGAGCGTGTTACAGCGCTGACAGTGGCGCAGGGCGCCAAGCGCCCGCTGCAGCGCATCGGCCAGGCGCCCGGCACCGGCTCGCTCGTTCTGCAACAGGTGGTAGGCCATGCGTTGCGCCGACTTCGGACCAACGCCTGGCAAACAACGCAAAGCCTCGATCAGCGCTTCGAGACTCGACGGAGCGTTCATCAGAAAGGCAGTTTCATCCCGGGCGGCAGATTGAGCCCTGCCGAGAAGCCGGACATGCGCTCCTGAGAGAGCTCCTCGGCGCGCCGTACGCCGTCGTTGAGCGCGGCCGCAACCAGGTCTTCGAGCATTTCCTTGTCGTCCATCACCGACGGATCGATGCTCACCCGACGGACATTGTGGTTGCAGGTCATCAAGATCTTGACCATGCCGGCGCCGGACTGGCCTTCGACTTCAAGCTGGGCCAGCTCGTCCTGCGCCTTTTTCATGTTCTCCTGCATCTGCTGAGCCTGTTTCATCAGGCCGGCGATTCCGCCTTTCATCATCTTTGTTGCCTCGCTCTGGGGTAGGGGGTTTAAACGGGTTTTATGGAAGATTCGATCAGGGTGGCGTCGAACATCTCGATCACCTCGCGGACAAAGCCGTCCTGCTCCACCGCCGCGATTGCGCGATCCTGGCGCTGACGACGATCGCGCTGCACGCTCGCCGCCGGCGTCTCGCCAGTCGTGGCTTCAAGTTCGATCGCCAACTGCAAGGGACCGCCAAAAACGCTCGGCCAGTAACTGCTGCAGCTTGTCCTGTGCGGGCTTCATGAGCAGGTGGCGATGTGCTGGGGCGAGACGAAGGGCGATTCGCCCCGCCTGCAATTCGCGCAGTTCACAGTGCTGGGCCAGTTCGCGGGCCATCCCGCCGACGTTGAGTGTAGCCAGGATTTCGTGCCAGTCGCCGGTGGCTGCTGACGTGAGTGGCGGAGACAGCACGGCTGCCACGGCAGCTTTTGCGATCGGTGCAGCCGGCACAACGACCGCCCGCGCTTCGCTTGCTGCCGCCGGGGCTGGTCGGGCGACCGCAGCGGCGCTGGACGACAAGGCGGGCGACGCAGCGGGTGGCACGGCGCGCGATACCGACGCCGGCGAGGGGCTCGCTGGCGAACGCTCAGCGATGGTCGCCGCGTTCGCGCTCGCGCGCGGGTGAGCAGGGGAATCGTCACTGGCCAAGGCCGGGCGGAAAGCGTGCAGGCGCAACAGGGTCATGACAAAACCGGCCTGCTCGTCGGGCGCCAGAGGCAGTTCGCGGCGACCATGGATGGCAATCTGGTAGGCAAGCTGCACGAACTCGGGGTCGAGAGCGGCCGCCAGCTCCTCGAGGCGCAGACGCTCGGGCAAGTCCTCGGCAATCGCTTGCGGTGCCAGCTGGGCGATCTGCAGGCGAGTGAACAGGGCGGCCATTTCCTGAAGGGCGGCGTCGAAGGACAGGCTGCGGGCTGCCATCTCGTCGGCCACCCGCAACATCGCCGCGGCATCGCCGGCCAGCAAGGCGTCGACAATCGACAACAGGTGATCGAGATCAACGGCACCGAGCATCTCGCGCACCTGCACCTCCTCGACCTTGCCGGAACCATGCGCGATCGCCTGATCGAGCAGCGACAGCGCGTCACGCATACTGCCTGCGGCCGAGCGGGCCAGCAACTGCAGCGCTCCGGCTTCGGCGCTGATCGACTCGGCTTCGAGAACCTGCTTGAGGTGGCCGGCAATCAGCGGCTGCGTCATCTGCTTGAGGTTGAACTGCAGGCAGCGCGACAGAACGGTCACCGGAATTTTCTGGGGATCGGTAGTCGCCAGGATGAACTTGACGTGCTCCGGCGGCTCTTCGAGCGTCTTCAGCATGGCATTGAACGCCGAATTCGAGAGCATGTGCACTTCGTCGATGACATAGACCTTGAAGCGGCCACGGGTCGGCGCGTACACCGCATTCTCGAGCAGCTCGCGCATCTCGTCGACCTTGGTGTTTGTCGCCGCGTCCACTTCGAGCAGATCGACAAAACGCCCGCTGTCGATTTCCTGGCACGCCGAACAGATGCCGCAGGGCGTGGCGCTGACGCCAGTTTCACAATTGAGGGCCTTGGCCAGGATCCTGGCCAGCGTCGTCTTGCCGACGCCACGGGTACCGGTAAAAAGATACGCGTGGTGCAAGCGCTGGGAGGTCAGCGCGTGCGTCAGCGCCCGCACCACGTGCTCCTGGCCAACCAGGCTGGCAAAGCTTCGTGGGCGCCATTTGCGCGCCAGGACTTGGTAACTCATGAGCGGATTCTAGCAGATGGCACTGACGACTCCGGCAGCAGCAATGGACAGAAGCTGACGATTTGCGACCTGCAGAAACGGGGGCATGAGCGGAAGCTTGCGGAAGCTGGAAAGGCGGAAGAAGCCGAAAAAGCTGCAGAAGCGCCGGCGGAAGCAGCAACGAAAGACGCGGCAGAACAAGCGGCAGGCAGAAATGAAGGTGGCGAGCCTTACCCCCGGCACTCACATAAGACGGCTGTGGCTGCTTCCTTCCGGACCTGACCAGGTTGACCATCCTGCGATGCGGGGAGACCCGCCACGAAGAATGCTATCACATCAGCCGCCGCCACGTCGGAAATGGCGCTGAAAGTCGTCGATGAAAGCGGCCCGCTGTTCGGCACTGCCTCCCGAGAATTCGATCGCCACATCGAGACGCGGCAAGCGCAGGATGCCGACCTGCAGGGCCGGCAGAGGACGGCAGCGGATGTCGACGCTGCGCTCGCCCTGTTGCAGATGCCAACAGCCGTCGGCCGGCTGCTGCACCCGCCAGTCAGGTAGCAGCGGTTGTAGCTGGCGCTTGAACTCGGGCAGCGCCAGGGTCATGGCGAATTGCAGCACCAACGCTCCCGAGGCCTAACCGCCGGCGATCGGCGGCCAGATGGCCAGCACATCGCCGGCGATCAGCGCGCGCTCAGCACGCGCTGGCGGGGGAATGAACTCGCCATTGAGAAGCACCAGATGCACCAGACGCGGCGGCAGCGCCCAGGTGGCGATCAGCGCAGCGACGGTGGTCTGCTCGGGAACATCGATGGCGACCGCGTTTGTGCGCCGCGCGTCCGCGGGCAGGTAATCCGAAAGAAAAGCGTACAGCTTGAGGGTGATCGGCATGGGGGTGGGTATGGGCGTGGGTATGGCAATGGGCATTACTGCGTCGCCGCCAAACCCTTGGCGAGGTAGGCTTCACTGAGCAGCAGCGGGTTGGCCAGCAAACGCGCTTTCCATTCGCCAAGGCGAACCCGCCCCTGAATCAGGCCGCGCAGGACACCGATGTTCTCGCTGTGACCAATGCTGTTGGCGCCGACCAGTTGCTCGCCGTCGAAGACCAGCCGCAGGTAGCGGTACTCGGCTTCGTCGAGCAACTGCGCCGAGCTGCAACCGGGAAACTCCTGCCATTGCCCGAAGGAAGCGGAGATCAGGCCCATGGTGTCGAGGACGTTGAACACGAAGGTGCCGGGCAGGGCTGCCGACTGGCCGGCCATGTTCAGGGCGGCGATGCGCGCCTGCTCGACGGCGTCGGGCTGAATGGCATTGACGACGCGGCGACCGGTGCCGAACTCGACCGCTTCGGCGACATCGCCGGCGGCATAAATGCCGGCGACACTGGTCTGCATCGAATCATCGACAAGGATGCCGATATCGACGGCGACCCCGCTGCCGGCGAGGAAATCGACGTTCGGCTTGACGCCGGTGGCATTGATCAGCGCGTCAACCTCGACACATTCACCATCGTCGAGCGTGACTCGCAAGGCTTCGCCCGCCGGCTCGATGGAAACCACCCGCCGGCCGGTTTTAACCAGCACACCTTTTCCCGCGCACCAGCGACGAATCATCGCCCCGGCCACCTCGTCCATCATGCGCGGCACCATGCGCTCGCCCATTTCGACGACCGTCAGTTGCGGGCCGCGCGCGGCCAGCGACTCCAGGATGATGCAGCCGATGAAACCGGCGCCCATCTGCAGAACGCGCGCCCCCGGGGCAACCGCCGCGGCAATGCGGCGCGCATCGGCCAGGGTCCAGCACGACAGCACCTGCGGCAGGTCGATGCCGGGGATCGGCGGGCGTAGTGGATGCGCGCCGGTGGCGATCAACAGCTTGTCCCAGGCAAGCGTGCTGCCGTCGCTCAGGGTGACCGTCTGCTGCCCGGCGTCGAGTCCGGCAACGCGCCCGTGCAGCAACTGGATGCGCAAGCGCTCGAAGTGATCGGCATCCTTGCGCAGATAGGTGCCGGGCTCGCCAATCTTGCCGCTCAGCAGGTAGGGAATCGCCATCCGCGAGTAGGGCGGTTCCGCTTCGTCGCCGATCAGGGTGATTTCGGCCTGCGCATCGGCACGACGCAGCGTCTCGGCGGCAACGACCCCGGCCGGGCCGTTGCCGATGATCAGGTGCCTGATCACTTCACAGACCCAGGCGCGAGCGGGTGGCCGCCGTCGGCACGCCCTCGGCGGTCCAGCCGCGCAGGCTGTAGTACTCGGGAAGCATCTTGCCGATTTCGGCGACCATGCCTTTCGAACCACCGGTCTTGCACGGTTCATTGAGCAGCCGTGGCGGCAGGGTATCGTCCTTGCCGGTGATTCCCGCAGCGAGATTGAAGTCGCGTTCGAGATTCCAGATGCGCTCGCCCATCTGCAACAGCGAATCCTGCGACCAATCACCTTCACAGGCCGCCTGAATCTGCGGCTGGATGTCGTTCATGGTCCACGCGAAGGTGGTGAACACGCACAGGCCACTCGAATCGACGACCGCGGTCGCATCCTGGAACGCCTTCAGCATTTCCGGCTTGCCGGCGGTTTCCCTGGGGTCGGTCTTGACCGGGATGCCGAACACTTCGCTGGAAACCATATAGCCGCGCAGATGGCAGGCGCCGCGGTTCGAGGTCGCGTAGGCCAGCCCCATGCCCTGCAAGGCGCGTCCGTCGTAGGCCGGGAACTCCTGCCCCTTGACGGTCATCGACAGCTCGGGCTTGCCGTACCTGGCACACACCCGCTTCGACCCCTGCCCGAGGATTTTGCCGAAGCCTTCGCCACGCGCCGTCATTTCAGCCAGTTTGCACAGCGCTTCGGCGGAGCCGAAAGGCACCTCGAGGCCGATTTCTTCCTTGCTCAGGATGCCCAGGTCGTAAAGCTCCATGACCGCGCCGACGGTGGCCCCGAAGGAAATCGGGTCCATGCCGTCTTCGTTGCACAGCAGGTTGGCGAATTGCAGCGCTTCGAGATCATCGACGCCGTTGGCGCTACCGAGCGCCCAGGCGGCTTCGTACTCGAGACCGCCGTTGGCGCCCCAGTACTCGGGCCTGGTTTCCACGGAAAAATGGCTTTCGTCGATACGCGAAATCCGCCCACAGGCGATGGTGCAGCCAAAACACGCCTGATTGGTGACCAGATGCGCGCGGCCATCGCTGGCGCGTTTCTCGTGCATCGCTTCGGCGGAGATCTTGCGTGCGCCTTCGAACTCGACGTCACGATGGTTGCGCGTCGGCAAGGCGCCCATTTCGTTGATCACGTTCATCAGCACCTGCGTACCGTAGGTCGGCAGGCCCTGGCCGGTGACCGCGTTCTCGGCGAGCACTTTCTTGCCGGCGGTCGTTGCCGCCATGAACGCCTTGGCATCGGCGATGTTGCCAACACCACGCGTGCCACGCACGGCAATCGCCTTGAGATTCTTCGAGCCCATCACCGCACCGACGCCGGAGCGACCGGCGGCGCGATGCAAATCGTTGACGATGGCCGCGAAGAGAACCTGGTTTTCGCCTGCACGACCGATGCTCGAAACGCGTAGCAGGGGATCCTGGTGACGCTTCTTGAGGGTCGCCTCGGTCGACCAGACGGTCGTTCCCCAGAGATCGTCCGCCGGCAGCAGCTCGGCCAGATCGTTCTCGATGTGCAGATAGACCGGCGTCGGCGACCTGCCTTCGACGATGATCATGTCCCAGCCGGCGAACTTCAGCTCGGCCCCGAAGAAGCCGCCCGAGTTCGAACAGGCAATGACCCCGGTCAAGGGTCCCTTGGTGACCACCGAATAGCGGCCGCCGGTCGAGGCCATGGTTCCGGTCAGCGGACCGGTGGCGTAGATGATCTTGTTTTCGGGTGCCAGCGGATCGACCTTGGGGTCGATTTCACTGACCAGATACTTGCTGGCCAGCCCACGTTGGCCGAGGTACTGCGCCGCCCACTCCATGTTCAGCGCTTCGCTGACACAGCTGCCCTGGGTGAGGTTGATGCGAAGAATCTTGCGAGTCCATGCCATGGTCGTCTCTCCTCAAACCCGTGCCGCACTATCGGTCTTCTGCGCCCACTTGCGCATCCGCTCGAGGCCGGTCCAGTCACTGTCGATATAGGTGATGGCGTCCGTCGGACAGGCTTCGGCGCAGGCCGGGTCGCCGCCGCAGAGGTCGCACTTCTGGACCTTGCCGGTTTCGTGGCTGTAATTGATCGTGCCGAATGGACAGGCAATGGTGCACACCTTGCAGCCGACACAGACCGCGTCCAGCACCACTTTGGCGCCGGTCGTGACGTCGATCTTGATCGCCTCGACCGGACAGGCGTTGAGACACCAGGCTTCGGCGCACTGGGTGCAGGTGTAGGGAACCTTGCGACCTTCGTGGTGAAAATCGAAAACCTTGATCAATGACCGCGACGGGTTGAAAGCCCCGGTGTGCTCATACGAGCAGGCCATTTCACACTGCAGGCAACCGGTGCATTTGCCCGGGTCGATGTGCAAGGATTTCTGCATGACGTCTCCTCCATGAACAGATCAATGAGATTCTGCTGAACGACGCCGCAGTCCTCTCTTCCCGCTGCGACTGACTGATCACTATAGGCAATTGCCGACACTTGTAAAAGTTGCGCTGCAGCAAAGACAAGGCGGCGCGGATTGACAAGCTCGGCGAGCAACTGCTCAGCGCGCGGGCATTGCATGTGCGCCCGCAGCAACCGCATTCCGCAAATCCCACCACAGGCTGCTGCAGAAACCACGCTGACTGCCATCACTTTTTTGCTGCGTCGCAACATGGTAAGGTCAACGAACGCCGTCGCCAGACGTTAGAGTGAGCACTGGTGTAAATCCGCCATGCATCCCGCCACGAACAAACAAAGGACTCATGTGACGAAACCCGACAATCACCCGCTGCGCTTTGCGCTCAACTATGAGCTGCATGCCCGCCCCCCGGAAGCGCTGAGCATCCCCGAACAGGCCTCGTATCTCGCTCTGGCCACCGACCCAGAGAACAGGCAAGCCGAGTACGAAAGCATCGTCGAGCTATGCACGCGCTACGGCGTCACTGCGCCGGCACCGGAAGTTAATCACTTCAAGGTCGATCTGGGCACTTTCCGACTCAAGTGGGAGCGGCGCGCCGAGTGCAGCAGCTACACTTTCTTTCGCCAGGGCGAGTCCGGCGAGCCCTTCGCCCAGCCGGTAATAGCCAGCGTCCCCCGGGCCTGGCTCGACCAGCTGCCGGGGCAGGTGCTGGTGGCAGCGCACGTCGCGCTGCGCAAGGCACCGGCGGCAACGCCGGACAGCGAGGAACTGGCCAGCCTGTTTGACGGCAACCCACTCGTCGGCGGCCGCGTCGGCGACGGCGTCGCCAGCGTGCGCGCCGACTTCCGCATCCACGCAGACGGCTTCAGCCGCTTCCTGATCGACGACATCAGCCTCACCCCGCGCCAGGCGGGACGAATGGTGCAGCGCTTGCTGGAAGTGGAAACCTATCTGATGCGTGCTCTGCTCACCCTCCCGGTGGCCAGGGCCACCTTGCCGGTGCTGGCCGATGCTGACCGCCAGCTCTCGGCGCTGCTCAACGAGATGGTTGAGGTCAGAAGTGAGGACGAGCCCGCCCTCCTTGACCGGCTGACGCGGCTTGCCGCGGTCGTCGAGGGCACCATTTCGTCCACCCTGGGCCGGATTTGCGCGGCACGTGCCTACCAGGACCTGGTCGAACGCCGCCTTGCCGAACTGCGGGAAGTGCGTGTGGAAGGCGTGCAACCCATCGGCGAGTTTGTCGAACGCCGCCTGCGGCCGGCGATGAGCACCTGCGAAACAGTGGCCAGGCTCCAGGACAGCCTCTCGGAACGGATCAGTCGCGCCAGCGAAATGTTGCGTACGCGTGTCGACATCGCCTTGCAGCGGCAGAACCAGGCGCTGCTCAGCACCGCTGCGCACCGCGCAAAACTGCAGTTGCGTCTGCAGGAAACGGTGGAAGGATTGTCGGTGGCCGCGGTCAGCTACTACGTGGTCGGCCTGGTCGGTTATGCGGCCAAGGCCGTCAAGGCGGCAGGCGCGCCGGTCAATCCGGAAATCGTCACCGGGATCGCGATTCCGATCGTGGTCGTCGTTGCAGCGCTGGGCGTTCGGCACATACGCCAACTGGTGCAACGCGCGATCACTTGACGGGCGTTTTCTGTACCCACTACTCTTATGCGTTGACGGATACTCGGCAAACCTCCCATGCCCACACTGTACCGCACCCATCTACCCGCCCTGGCTCTGCTTTTCGCCGATTTGGAAAATCACGCCCGCGCGCAGTCCAGGGTGTTTGTCGGCACGGCCGGGAGCGTACTGGAGCGTAGCAATGCTGATGGGTTTCGCTTTTACGCCCACCAGTTCTACGACGGCGACGGCAAGAAGCGGGAGCGTTACCTCGCTGGCCCCGTTGGAAGCTCCGCAGCAGATTCGCTGGCCCAGGCTCTGCGGCTGGCCATCACCGACACCAAAGCCGCCACGATCTCACTGCGGCTTCTGGGGCGGGAAGGCTTTGCACTGGTCAATGCCAAGACCTACGCGACCCTGGCCAGCCTGTACAACCACGGCGTATTTCAGGCGGGAGGGGTACTCATCGGCTCGCATGCCTACGGCCTGCTCCTGAACCAGCTCGGTGTGGCTGGTACTCCCTATGCCACGGAAGACATAGACATTGCCCGGCGGGAGAAACTGGCCTTTCCCGCACTTCCAGAAGCCAGTTTCCTGGAGATGCTGCAGTCCACCGGGATTCCCTTCATCGAAGTACCGCAGCTGGATGCTCGGCAGCCGTCCACCTCGTTTAAGGAAAGGGGCAGAAGCCGTTTCCATGTGGATCTGCTGGTACCGTCCGCCGGGGAAGATTTTCAGGTGGTAGCGGTGCCTGAACTGCAAGCTCACGCCACGGCTTTGCCCTACCTGGGTTATCTTCTGGCCGATTCACAAATGAGTCTGTTGATGGCGAGGGAAGGCTGCTGCATGGTGCGCGTGCCCTTGCCCGAGCGCTTTGCCCTGCACAAGCTGATGGTGTCCCAGCTGCGCACAAATCGGGGGAGCCAGTCGGAAAAGGACCTTTTCCAGGCCGCGGTCCTTCTTGCCGTGCTTGGGGAAAAGCATCCCGGGGCCATCGAGGAGGCATGGCGACGAGTCCCCCTGTCCATCCTCGCTCGCCTGCGATCTGCCGTTGCCCAGATACGGCACCTGCTGGAGCCAGAGCACGTTCGCGCCTGGGAAGAGATCAACGCGGAATAGTCGCCGCTCAAGCAGTCGCCTCCCGCTCCTGTAGCTCCTTGCGCGCCCGTTACATGGCATTTTCCAGTCAATACGCCCGTTCGCGCTACGCCCGGTTCCAAAAATCTTCTGCGCGTAGTGACTCTCCAGCCTCGGCCGGATAGGATTACCCGCGCCGAGATGGAAGTTCGCCAAGGCCCTCGGGAGCGGGGCCAGGGGTGGGGGCGCCCGAAGGGCTCGGAGAGGCATCTGCCTCACCCGGGGCGCCTCCACACGAAAAGACCTAAACCCTCAAAGGAAGGCCGGCCAATGCTCGTGGCAACGACATCCTGCACGGCGATGAATTCGAGGCCGATCAGTGTGTGCTTGATTTGGCTTTGAGCGCGCTATGGACGGAATGACGTCATTGTCCGACTTCACTGCGTAGCTTTTCGGCCGCGCCACCACGCAAGCTTGCTACTGACCTTCCAGCCACCGTGTAATTGCGGCGTCGGTTCTCGCGTCGAGAAACATCTGCTCTCGCAGGCACAAGGACTGGACGTTGTTTGCGGTCATTCGGGCCAGCGAGTGGGCATCGTCCTCACCTCGCCCAAAGACGTGTCCATGCAACAGGAGCCCGCGCAAAATCCAGTTCACATCGAATCGGCTAACGCCATGGCCAACCTCACGAATTTGATCGCGCACTCGCTTGCCAGTCTCTTTCAAGTCGAAGGGCTGCTCGGCCACATCCTGGGCGATGTTTCTGAAGAGCGTCTGGTAGACGACAGGCGGCAGCAGCGGTATCCCGGACACTTCATGAACCTGCGTGGCGATCGGCAGCAGCTCCTGGTCGCACCCCCAATTCTGAGCGCTGGCGTTGAGGGACGTGCTACTCATCGCCGGCGCACTGATTCGTCGGCGAGAGTCGAATATGCAGCCGCCTCCTGCGCTCCAGTCGACTCGAAGGACGCCGAGGTGGAGCGTTTCCAGAAATTTTCTGAACGAGCTCTTGCCATTCCAGTCTGCCGCGATGGCGCCGTTCTGGGTGGTGATTAGGCTGGCGATTCGGCTGCATGGGACCGGCATTTCCGATTTGGCGACCTCTTCCTCGATGAGTCGAGTAATACGCGTCAGCTCGGTATCGATGGAAGCCTTCGGCACCGCTGTTGTGAGCGAAGGCGCGGTGTGGCGACGTGGGTCGTAGATGGTGCCACCGCCGGCGGTGGTGATCATCAGTGGCGTTAGATTCCACGACGCGAGCAGAGCCCGAAAGCTGCCGTGGCCAGCCCATGTTGAGGCGTCCATCCCGTCGACGGTGGAGAGAATCTTTGCGGCAAGCTTGGCCATAGCGACCGGCATCGGCGATTCCGTAACGGTTTGCTCGACGAGGATGCGTGCAGCAGCAGCGAGCGCACGGTCGTCGACCGTGCGGGTCGCGGGCGCAGCCGGAAGTTCAGGCGATGGAGATTCGTCGTCGTCCTTGAAACCGAGCGCATGGCGAACGAAATTGTCCTGATCAATGAGCAGGTCGGCCGACGCCCGGTAGGCTGCCGAAGGAAATCCGATCGCCAACACCGTCGTGCGCCGGTCCCAGCGGCGGAGCTTGCGCAGCACCGGGGTGAAGTCAGCGTCCGCTGAAAACACGATGAACTCGTCGTAGTGGACCTCGTGCTGCAACAGATCGACGATGTCGAGCACCATGTGGATGTCCGTGCTTGTCTTTCCCTCGCTCGTCAGGGCGGGACAGTCGATGATCTGGAAGCCGGCCAGGTTGAAGGAGGGTCGGAAGCGTTGATACGCCTGCGGATTGAGGTAACAGCGTCGCACGAGGACGCGGCGGCGCGCATTGACAGGGGAGTGGTCGGGCAATTCCAGAGCCTCGACGACCCAGTTCATCCATTTCAGCGGCTGGTGCGCAAAGCGGTCGGCGATGGCTTGGTCGAGCTTTCTCAGCCCGGAGTAAACGTTGTCAAAGTCGACGAATAGCGCGCTTTTCACGAGGGCAGGTCCTTACGATTGGTGTTGCTATTGCACACGGGGAGGCTCCCTCACACCGGTCTCATTGCTGCCCGTGACGCCGCGTAAACGCCATCAGCCGTTGATAGCGGGAGTCGTCGCTGGCCTCTGGCCAGGCTTTCGCTATCGTATCCAGGCAATGGTGAAGCCCACCTGGTGCCCAAGCTTGGTCGGCGATGATCGTATCGAGAAGCTGCAGGGAAGCTTGCGGGTGTTGGCCGCACAGGCCTGACTCGTGCAGAGGGTCAACGACATAGTCCGGGTACTCCAACGGCATCAACCACTCATGCAGGGTCTGCAGCGCTACAGGAAAGGCGGCATCGGAAGCTATGGCGAGGCATGCGAGTCGCTCCGCAATGTGCTCGGAGGCGAGTTCAAGAAACTTTGGCCAGATCCTATGCCAATAGGGTTTGATACGATTGTTCCAATGGCTTTCGCGCTGGTCGCCAGCGCCTTCGAGAGCGTTCACGAGCGCCTGTGCGGCCTCCTCCAAGCCCTCCTGCGGCAAATCGGCCGTAGCTTGGCGCAGTTCGTCCGTGGAGAAAACGTCTGCAAAGTCTAGTGCGGCATAGGTGAGGAGGTCCGCATACGCGCGACCATACTCACCGAACTCGCGGTAATGAAGGGCGGTATCGAGAAAGTCATTCTTTAAGGCGGCAAGCAGTGGCCGGTACAAGCGTGGCGACCAAAGGAAGCCTTCCCAAGTCGCGCGCGCTTCGATCACCGATCGCTGCCAGTTGAACAGGGGTAGCAGGCACCTTGTCGTCCAGTCCTGGTCCACCCGGAATAGCGCGATCACGTTAGCTGCGAGCAGAACGCGGGCGTGACGATACTGAGCCACCTCAGGATCGCAGAGCATGTCGAATAGCTGTGCCAGACCGTTTGGCAAACGCTGTCCATCCTCGGGTTGACGACTGAAGCAGTAAGCAAGCAAGGCTTGAGTGATGTGGCCCACTGGGTGATTGACGGCTCGCGTGACAAGTTCCTCTGTGGTCTCATCGTCCTCGTGATCCATCGCCAGAAAGCGGTGACAGAGCGCGAGGAAGACCGCTTCGTCCCGGTCAAGGATCTTTGCCACCGCCTTTAACCACCTAGTTCCGGCTTGGCCGACGACGAGCAGTGTGTCGTCGGGCATGCGTTGCAGAGTAGCTGCCAGGTACCGCCAGGAACGGCGCAGCAGCTTGCCCTCGCTCCAGGCTTCTAGCGCGTCACGCCAGCGCTTGGCAGGCCATGTATCCTCATGTGCGAGAGCGCACAAAGCGCACGCTGCGGTCGAAAGCTTGTCTCGGCAGATCTCGCTCCAGTCGTCCTCGTGCCAGCTGTTTGATGACGGTGGAAGCCGCAGACACTTCACTAAGTGGCGCCGCTGGCGTGGCAGCCTTTCGAATTGACGCCGATCTTCGTCGCCGGGATCTCCCGTGCCACTCATCCAGAACGAGAACTCGTCACTTTCATTTTTTGCAAGCTGCCAATCCGGGTGATCCAACGTCAAGGCTTCAAGTCGCGTCTTTGCGTCGCCATAGAGGACGCAGCCACCGAATGCCAGCTTGGCCAAGCGTAGCCATACCTTTCCATTCAGTAACAGCCGCGACGAATCAGAGTCGCTGCCCACCACCGCGCCGGGCGGTCCCGCCAAAATGCCTGCTTGCAGGCGGCCGAGTGGCTGCGCCTCTAGCTCGGCGCCTCGCAACACCAGCAGGCGCATCGTTTCGCGGTATGTCTCCGCGGACCATAACCAGCAAGCGTCGTCTTTCAGTAGCCACTCTACCCACTCGCCGTCGGTGGCCACGCCGTCATGAGTCGCGGCAAACAGAGCCAGGCGCTTAAAGGCTGGGTAGGGTTGTTCCCACCAATCTGCCGCCACGCGGTGGGCACGGGCGGGATCGCTTTCCAGTGTCTCAAGCCAGGCATCGCGCAGGATCTCGATCAGCGACACCCAACCACGGAAACCCCTGTTCTGCGCGTGCGGGCTAATCGAGGGCTGGCCGGCAAAGGATCGATCACGCCGGTCGTTCGCGTCACCCATTTCGCGCATCAGGTCCAGCGCGTCACGCAGCAGACCTTGAACGTCTGCCAGTAGCTGCGGCAGTGCTGCTCGCCAGGCTGGCGAGTGCGCCAGACGTTTTAGCGATGCGTGAACATGCTTGGTGGCTAAAACAATTTCCCAGTCGACCAGATCTCTTACCCGCTCCGGTCGGCCCGCAGGCGCAGGCGGTTCACCCCAAAGGAAGGGCTGACGCAGCGCTATCCGCGGTGCCAGCATTTCTCGCAAGTCCAGGCGCAAGCTGAGCGTGAGTCCGTCATGAGCTAAGCGCTTCTGCCAGCGCTGCAGGTCGAAGTGGTCCCCTGGGGACTTCGCGCGTCCGGAGAGGAGAAGGCGCCAAAGGGTTCGCATCATCGGGCTTGGGACGGCCTTCGGCGCATTGGTCAGGATACGTTGGAGTTCCTCGACATTCTCGTCGCGCTCAAGCCTGGCCAGTTCGCTCAAACGATCGTCGAGTGCCGAAGCGAAATGGCCGTTCAGTTGCCCGCCGTGCCTGGCAACCCACAATGCCAGCGCCGGATCGTCCAAATGGCGGGTCAACCATCGCCCCAACTGCATCATGACCTTATCGCAATGGCTAGCGAAACCGCTCCCATCGACCAGGGTCATCCTTGACGCATGCGTGTAGGGCGCCGGGCGGCACATCAAGTTAAAGGTCAGTTTGTCGTCACGCGTTGGCTGAGGTGCCACGCCGAAGCGGTCAAGGTCCGCGTGCCGGTAGCGCTCCTCACTCAGCGCTTCCAGCCAATCCAGTGACGGCGCCGGATCGAAGTCGGCGAAGCGTCTGGCAGGCTGGCCGGATTCATCGGACAGCGCCCAGAGCATTCGTCCGACGAAATCATCTTGCCGCGTGCTGGCCTGCGGCCGCGTCATCGCGTACTCAACGACGATACGCTCCTTGCCGAGCACACCGTCGCGATAGGTGTCGGCCCATGCCCTCAGAGTGCGATGCAGGGCTGAATGGTCAGTGCCGCCCGATAGCACTTCGTAGAGAATCGGCGTGACGCCTTTGGCTTTCCACTCGATCTTTTGCTGGTCTTCCTGGCCCGCCTGAGCGCCGTCGTAGTCGGCAAATGCATAGGCGTCGGGTGTCACCTCACCAAGCATGCGGTCTGCCGCGAGCGCATCCATCATGTAGCGCGGTACCGAGTCATTGATGCTGTAACCGACGAAGCACACGACGTAGTTGCGGAACAGCTCGCTGACGAAACGAGCGGCCCAGCGCTCGGTCAGGTAGGCCAGACCAAAATCGCCACTGGTCAGCACCAGGCGATTCAGTGCGTTCTCGTCCGGAGTCTTGGGGAGGAGCCCGTGCAAATAGACGATTCCGTTCCAGCGACTGTCTTTTGGGATCGGCAGCAAGGGTGCTGGATACGCCGGAATGACTGGCTGCGCGCGCGCGATGAGCCCCTCGAAAATGCGGTCGAAGTTGGTGGTAACGAGGCGGAGTGCGTTGTCGCGGTCGCGTGCAAGCTGGATCAGGGAGCGATGGTTGTCCATCGCTCCCTTGCGTCGCAGCTTCGGCTGCAGGACTTTCATCAGCGCCGTTCGCACCGCGCGTCGCTGCCCAGGAGTTCGCCGTTCAAGCAAATCCAGCGTGGCATCGTATTGCTGCCTAGAGTAAGCCTGTTCCTCAACGGCATTGCGCTGCGTTCCCAAGTCGGCATAGATTTCGTCGACCAGACCACGAAAACCTGGCAACCCCGCCGGATAGGAAATTCCAGCGCCACAGAAGAACACCACACGGCCTTTCTCGTGCGCCTGCAACAGCTGCTCGGGAACGTGGGGGCCGTGCTTGACGAACTGCATGATCAGCTCGGCGTGGGGAAGGCACGTGCCAAGGTGGCCGACCGCAGAACAGTGTTGGCTTTACGGATGGCTTTACGGATGGCGGTATGTTTGGCTTTGAGCGGGCCGAACCAAAGCAGCAGCCGGCCGAAGCCGTTCTGAATATTCAGAGGTGGCACGGGCACTTTGACTGTCATGCGTATTTTAAAGCTCCCGCGCCAGATAGCATCCGGAACCTTCCGGAGAGATGTCCCGCGCCTTAAGCGGTACTTTCTCTTTCAGCAGATGGTAGCGCACAAATGCCGAAGTCGTAAGTCCGGAAGCCGCTCGCAGGTGATTAAACGGTGCGAGCCGAAGGGTAGCGGGGCAGGCGATTTCCCAGCCAGTGACGACGATCAACGCTGGGGCGCGGCGTACAGATTTAAGGACAGCACGGCAACTGTGTCGCCGCTCCTCCTCTCCCCCAACCCCTCCCCCGCGAGGGGGGAGGGGAGCAGGCGGCGGGTGGGCGGGGGGCTTTTGATTTCTAGCGAGGTGCGGAGCGGTCCTTGCAAATGGCTTAGAATCTGCTTCTTGCGAATCTGGCTGAGCGAGGCTGCACGCTGGCGACGGCCGGATCGTCCCTCGGCCGATGGCGGTCGCCAACTCTGCTCGTGAATGAATATCTTATGGAAGCGACCCGCATCTGCCTTGTCCGTCATGGCGAAACATCCTGGAACGCGGAAAAGCGAATTCAGGGGAATATCGACGTTGGCCTGAATGAGGCGGGGCTGGCGCAGGCGGAGGCCGCTGCGC